>NZ_JALZWP010000001.1:0-17948 GCF_023336755.1 Roseinatronobacter domitianus
TGCGCGGCTCTACAAGAAATCACCCGGCACCGGGGCGATGCTTTGCTTCATCGGACATGCGCTGATGGAAAACCGGCACGGGTTTGTCGTGCAGGGCGACCTGACCCAGGCGGACGGTCATGCCGAATGCGCCGACCGGCCGCGCGATCGCACGACACAGCCCTCATGAAAGGACTGCGTTCCGGCTTGGAGACTATTTCAGCGGCCTGTTAGGGTGCGCGGGGTAAGGCGCCAAACTCATTGATATTCAACAACAAAACATGGCTTTGTTGGTAAAACCCCATGTCTGTCACTGTTGATGCCCGCGACTGCGTTGCGCAGGGGCAAAGTTGCACATGGGTCAATTCTCAATGACAATTTCTGATTTTGTGGGGTCAGTTCCCGGTGAAAATCAACACCATTTTCTCACCCCCTGTCGAAACGGGACGATTTCACCGGCTAGGGATGGGGGTGTACACGGTGTCGACCGCAATATCTTTGACCGGGTCCAAAGTCGCAAGCCCTTTCAGGTCCTCGCCTTCGCCAACAAGTGCTCCGTAAATTTCTTCAAACGACGGATCGGTTTGGGGCACAGGATAGCGATAATCGCTCATCACTTCGGAAATCGCGCCCGCAACATCAAGACTGGCGCGCGCCACTTCATAGTCGCCCGCCCGTAGAAAAGCCGTGGCTTGATCGATATACTGGCGGTAAAGCGACGACAGGTCGTCCCTGGACTTATCCGCAAGTTCATACAGATAAGACATGAACATGCTCTGATCCGTCGCGATTGGAATGTAGCTTCCGTTCACATCATTTATCTGGACATCGCCCCCGGATCCCAAGACCGCAGCTGTAAATGGACTTGTTGTTGCGGCAAAAGAGCCGGCAGTTCGACCGCCTGCACCGATAAGACCTGTCTGCACCGCCGCAACAGCTGCGATCCCCAGACCGATAATAGCCGCCCCCATGACCGTCCAGTCCAAGATCACACCGCCATTTTCGTCGATGACGAAATCCGAGTACAGCTTGCAACTCATATGAACGCTCCGAAATTACTTGTTAAGATATTCGTGCATGAGCTTCGAAAACGGCTGAAATTAGGCGGCATTTGGACCTAATTGCGCAATGCATCCTGTAAGAAGGCTGCATATCTCTCTTCGGAAAAGCAGGGTTCGCGCAAAAATATCCGCACGATTGGATGGTCGTAGACCCGCCAGGGCTCTTGTGCCCAATGGTCGGGCAGCGACCAGAATGGCAGCGGATAGCCGCGATCAAGAACCAAAACCGGCGCAAAGCAAGCCTGCCCGGACAACAATGCGTCATAATGGGCCGTGGTCATGGGGAAGCGCTCTGGCAGGCGTGGCATGATCGCCGATTGCCGATCCGAAGACAGGATCAGCACATCTGTGCGCGCCAACATGTTTGCCCAGCGAATGGCTTTTGCCGGAGTGTCCGGGTCGGTAATGTCTAGAACCTGCATCGTGAACCAATCGTCATGGTCCGGCCAGCGGTGTCGTTCGTCGCCCTGTAGGCGCACAATGGTGGGCAAGTGCTCGTCCCAGCCGGTTTCATTGGTCAGGATCGTGCCGCGCGGCAAGGCCCATAGCCAATGCGACGCCAAAAGGCGCGGATGCGCACCGTCATGCAGCCTCACCATTCCCGACCCCCAATAGAGAGCGGCCACCAGCACCGCGATGATGCTGTAACCACCCAATCGCGCTATGACCGGGGCAAGCGCAATGGCCAAAGCTGGCAGCGCGGGCGCCCCATATCGCAAGGCAGCGACTGAACTGATCGCGGTAAGGGCAACAAACACGCCCACAACTCCCAAGGCGACCATAGTCCCGGCACAAACGGATCGCCACAGTCCAAGCACAAGCAGGGCAGCAACAGGACCAAACCCGAACAGCGCGAAATCACGCGCAAGTCGCAGCGGGCCATATCCCGCGATCCATTGCCAGTTCGGCGGAAAATCGGGCGATGCCGTCACATCGGCCAAGCCGGTAAAATCCGTGATGTAGTCTTGGGACAGCGCCACCCCCAAAGGCCCCGGCCCCATAAAAGCAAACGGGTTTGTCAGTCTGAACACAATCGCCAGGGCCAAAACGGCGCAGGCCGTCGCAACCAAAGCCTGACGCGCGGTTAGTCCGCCACGCCACGCCAGCCCCAAGGCAACCAGACCAGGCGCCAGCATCAAAACACCTGTAATCTTGCTGGCCATCGCAAGACCGATGAAACCACCTGCAATCGTGGCCATGGCAAGCACGTTGCCCTGCCCGCGAGCCAGAGCGATCATCGGCACCAAGGCACCCGTGCAGGCCGCAGCCAGCCAGACATCGACGGTGTGAAAGCTGGACAATTGTAACGCGCTCGGCATTGCTGCATATAGCGCCGCCGCAACGAGCGCCGATCCCGGCCCTGCCAGCAAACGCGCCCCGGCAAAGACCCCCAGCATGGTCGCTACATCGACCACCGATGACAAGCTACGAACCACGGGCATAACGGCGAACCAGTCTGTCGTCCCCAAGGCGCGCGCCAAAAGCGCCCCCGCCAGCAGCGGGGCTTCGCCATAAACATAGCTTGCGGCACCAAGATGCGGGTTCAGAGGCGACTGGTCGGAATACCACCACTCATACCATGACAAGCCAGCATAGGCGGGGTCCGCAAGGGCAGACAGTATTGTCTGTGTAACGAACAAAAGATGCCGCTCGTCCGGATGCAGCCCGGCATACCCATCCCATCCTATACTGCTAATCCGCACCCATAGTGCCGCCGCCACAAGCACAGACAGCACCAAACCCGTCATCAGCCGCGATTGCGCAAAGAAAAGGTGCATGGCCTACCCATATCCTCGTGTTGGCCCGATTTGGGCGCTGTTTCCTTTGTCAGAAAACCGAGATCACCCGCGCGTGCAAAGCAAGAAAGCTGCGCGCGCAGCGCTCAACAGCATGATCCACGCTACAAAACACGATTGGTGCGCAAGTTGCCACAATAAGGCCACGATAATTGGCTAGCGTGATTAACAGAGTGTGTTTTGTGCAAGGGTGTTCCAATGCTGCGCCGCAAGTATCGTATTCGAATTTGTTTGAAACCAAACCCTGGGCGTTTTGCCCGGAACGAGGATGGAACCTTCACGGTTTTTTCATTGTTCGTGTTTGTAACCATGCTTCTCGTAGCAGGGCTTGCTATCGACTCCATGAGGACAGAAACCGTGCGCGTGCGGATGCAGGGCGTTACGGATCGCGCTGTTCTGGCCGCAACCATGATGGGCGATTCCAACGGCTTTGCGACCCCAGAACAATTGCTGGAATCGTATTTCTCCGCCGCAGGCCTGCAAGACCAACTGGGCACCAGATACGAAATCACCGAAAGCCAATGGACGGGGCGCAATGTCCGGGCCGTTCCGGGTGCGTCGGTGCCTTCGCTCTTTACCAGAATGATCGGGGTTGATGACTTCGACGTCGCCACCCCCGCCGCGGCCGCAGAAGCTGTGATCTCGACCTGGCTGGACATCGTCCTGGTCCTCGACATCTCTGGATCCATGGGGTTTGACGGTGGCAGCCGCATCATCCAGTTGCGGCAGGCAGCATCGCAATTTGCGCAGACCCTGTTGTCCGAAAACGAGGACCGCAAGGTTTCTTTGACAATCGTGCCCTACGATACCAGCGTGCTGCCCCCGTCTAGTATGCTCAGCCATTTTTCAAACCTGTCAGGTGCCAGCGGTGCATGTCCGGATTTCAACTCGTGGAACTCCATCGAAAACGGGATAAACGCGTCGATGTACCGGCGAGAGTGCCACGAAGACGCATGGGGGCGGATCCAGCCCTTCCTCGGCGAAGCGGGACCGGCTGTTGCGGCGATCAACGCGCTTCAACCGCGCGATGTGACCTCTATCGATCTTGGCGCGCGCTGGGGGGCGATGTTTTTTGATCCGACAATCCGCCCGGCTGTGGACGACATGATCAATCAGGGTCTGATTGATGATGAATACGATGGCCGCCCCTTCGACTGGGATGAACCCAATGTGGTGCGCGCGATGGTCTTGATGACCGATGGCGAGAATTGCTGCGGCCACCGCTACAGCGCAAACCGCCAAGACCAAAATACGCGGGCCGTTTGCCGCGACCTCAAAAGAGAAGGCGTTCTGATCTATACAGTCGCTTTCGAAGCAGACCCATCCGGTGCGGCCCTGATGCAGAACTGCGCATCGGCGCCCTCGTTTTTCTTTGACTCGCGCGTCGGCGGCCTGATGAATATCTTTGCCGCTATCGCCAGTAACGTTGTCACCCAGACCCTGAGGTTGACACAATGAGCCGTCTGACACGCCATCTGGTCTTGTTTCGCCTGCGCGAAGCAGGATCGGCCACGGTCGAATTCGTGATCGCGCTGCCCTTCGTCCTTGCGATTCTGTTTTCATCAATCGATTTTGGCGCGGTGATGTTGCGTCAGGTCTTTCTGGACCGGGCCGTCGACATCGCCGTGCGGGAAGTGCGCTTGGGCAATATTCCGACGGGCGGTATAGCGAGTCTCCGCTCGCAAATTTGTCAGCGGACGTTGCTGATAAGTGATTGCGAAGCCGGCCTTGCCATCGAATTGCGTCCGATCAACACCAACACTTGGGCCGGGGTGCATGACCCGGTGACTTGCATCAACCGCTCGGCCAACATCAATCCGACACTGGCATTCAACCCGTCTGCCGGAAATCCGGACATGATGCTTGTAAAGGTCTGCGCCTCGATTGATCCATTCCTGACTGTGACAGGGCTGGTTTTCGGGCTTGGCAATGATGTGGACGGCGATATCCGGCTTGTCTCTATCGGGGCGTTCATGAACGAACCTACCTAAGAACTGGGTTGTCGGCGCAGCCTGCATTGACATGAGTAGTTTGCAGGAGTAACTTTAGCGCAATATGTAGTAGTGTGTTACCGACCCCTGTCCTGCTTTTGCACGGTATAGTTTGGGTCTTCCATGGGGCAAAACATAAGATGCTCAAGGATAAGACCGCTGGTGTGGCCAGTTCAGGTTTGCAACTGCATATTCGCCGCATTTTGTTCCGGGTTAAAGCTGCATGGGCCCGTGAAGCAGGTAGCGCTACAGTAGAATTGGTGATCGTGCTTCCCATCCTGCTATGGGCATTGGTGGCAACCGTGGTATTTTTCGACGCATTCAAGTCGCGAAACCAGACCGAAATGGCCGCCAACACGATTGCAGACGCCCTGTCACGCGAAACTCAGGCTCTCAGCCCTTCCTTTCTGGAGGGGATGAATGAAGCTCTGGATTTGCTGGCGCAGTCACGCTACCCGACACGGCTTCGGGTTTCGGGGATCATCTGGGATGATTATCTGAACCGCCCTCATTTGCATTGGTCATATGGGACACGGGGCTTGGAACCCCTCCCCGAAAATGCACTTGAATTGCTGCAAGACAACAACCTGACAGATTTGCAGGCGCAATTCGGCGGTGGTTCTGGCGCGGTCTTCGCGACTGCGGAATCTCAGATGCCGGTGCCCAATTTCCATGAGAGCATTCCGATCATTGTGCCCGGCGAAACCATGCTGATGGTCGAAACCTTCGGGCTTTGGCGACCTTTTGCCTCTGTCGGCGTCAGCACAACGCGTCTGAATTCTCTGGTGGCGGTGCGTCCGCGCTTTTCGCCAACGATAAGCACCCAAAATATTCCGATCTACCTGCCCCCCCCCACACCAACGCCGTTGCCGACCCCAACGCCGTTGCCGACCCCAACACCTTGGCCAACACCAACCCCAGGCCCCACACCGACCGCTGGGCCAACCCCAACACCTTGGCCGACGCCAACGCCCGGACCGACGCCAACGCCTTGGCCAACACCGACCCCAGGTCCGACGCCGACACCTTGGCCCACACCAACGCCAGGGCCGACGCCCACACCTTGGCCGACACCGACACCGTGGCCGACACCAACGCCGACACCTGGCGAAACCTGCACCTTCTGCTAGGGGCGCGGAGTGAGCCTTGAGGACGCGCCCCCATGCCTGCCCATCGCGCTCTCGCAACGCGATGGGATCAAAGCGGTCTCGATCGTGATCCCTTGCCTTGACGAAGCAGAGGTGTTGCCCGAAATGCTGTCGCGCCTGCGTGCGATTGCGGACACCCAAAAGGACTGCACGTTCGAGTTTATCTTTGTCGATGATGGATCGCGCGACAGCACGCTCCCAATTCTTGCGCAAGCTGCCACCGAAGATGGGCGCGTTAAAGCCATCAGCTTTGCGCGGAACTTCGGCCAGCAAATCGCGGTAACAGCCGGGATAGACTTTGCGCGGGGCGACGCCGTAGTCTTGATGGATTGCGACCTGCAAGACCCGCCTGAAGTTATCCCGAAGATGATCGCGACTTGGCGCAGCGGGTTCGACGTGGTCTATGGAACCCGCGCGTCCCGCCCCGGCGACAGTTGGTTCAAAACCTCAAGCGCGCGCGTCTTTCACCGCGTCATGTCGCGGTTGTCTGAAGTGCCCATCCCCTCTGACACCGGCGATTTTCGGTTGATGGACCGCAGCGTGGTGGACGTGCTGCGCGCAATGCCTGAACGCCATCGGTTCTTGCGCGGAATGGTGGCTTGGACCGGCTTTCGGCAGACCGCCATTGCCTATGACCGGCCAGAACGCTTCGCGGGCCAGACCAAATATCCGCTCATCAAAATGCTGCGTTACGCCATGGACGGGCTGCTGTCTTTCTCTACCAAACCATTGCAAATGGCCATTGGTTTGGGTCTGGTCACAGTCCTCATGTCGGTGATGGGGATCGTTTATGCGTTGGTTATGCGGGCTTTTACCTCTGTCTGGGTTGAAGGTTGGACGGCCTTGATGATCGCGGTTTTGTTCCTCGGCGGTGTTCAACTGTTGTCGCTTGGGATTATCGGCGAATATGTCGGGCGCATTTATGGCGAAGTGCAGCGCCGCCCGCTTTACGTCGTGCGCCACCGGATAGGCCATAGCCAGGACGTGCGCCCCTCGGACGACCCGGCATGAGGCAGGCCGCGCATTTGCTGGCCGGGCTGTTCCTGTCTGCACTCTTTTTGTGGCTCACGTTGCGTGTTGTGGATTTCGCGGCGCTTCGCGATGCCTTCACGCAGGTGGACCTTGCCATGCTGGCCTTGGCCCCGGTCGCCCTTGCACTCGGCTATGGCGCGCGTGTGCAGCGATGGCGGATCATGCTTCGCCTGCATAACCCAGGACTTGGCTTTGGACGGGCGGGCGTGGCCTTCGTGGCCGCGACGGCGGTCAACAATCTGGTCCCCTTTCGGGCGGGCGATGCGCTGCGATGCTTTGCTTTCGGGCGTTGGTTAGGGGTTACGCCGGGTGCTGTGCTTGGCACGGTGATCGTCGAACGTGTGCTGGACCTGGTCGCGCTGATGAGCATTGCCGCCATCGCAATCTGGCTTTTGGCCCCGCAACAGCCAGGCTGGCCAGCCATAGGAGTCGCCGCAGCAGCAGGGGCCGCAATTGGCCTTCTGGTGCTTTGGGCGTTGATCCACCCGAACCTTGCGGGCCGGTTCGTGCGGGGTCTGTCGCGCATCGCAGCGCGCCTTGGCCCCAAGGCACAAAGCCGCGTCGATGCGCTGCTGTTGCCTCTGTCTGCTGCGCTATCAGGCTTGGGAGCACGTGGGCAACGCCGACCAATTCTGGCTTGGACCGTGCCTGTCTGGGTTCTGGAGGGCGCCTGTTTCGCCGCCGTTGCGCACGCCGTTTCGGGTTTGATCGCACCCGCAGCCGCGTGGCTTGCCTTGCCAATGGGCACTTTGGCCACGCTTTTACCGACCACGCCGGGCCATATCGGACCGTTCGACTATGCCGCACAACTGGCAACGACCGCCCTCGGCAACCCACTGGTGGAAGCCACGGTCTTTGTGCTTGTAGTTCATGCGGTCTTGTGGGCGACAACCACCGCGACCGGGCTTGTCTGCTTGCTGGTCTGGACCATGCAGACACCCGGGAAAGCGACAAGTTGACCCGCCATTTCACCATCATCGGCGCCGGTTTCGCTGGGCTGTCCGCCGCCCGCGACCTCGCGCGTGCAGGCCATAAAGTGACAGTTCTAGAGGCCGACACACATGTCGGCGGGCTGGCGGGATCGTTTACCCCGGCGGCGGGCAACGAGCCACTGGATCGATTCTACCACCATTGGTTCACGTCAGACCAAGAGGTGAGAGCGTTGATCGAGGAGCTTGGCCTTGGTGCGGAGGTCACTCAAGACGCCACATTGACCGGCGTTTATTTCAATGGGGCCACATTGCGACTGTCCAAGCCCCTTGACCTGCTACGCTTCCATGCGCTGCCGGTTCTTGACCGTCTGCGGCTGGCCTTGCTTGCGTTGCGCGCGCGGCGGGTGCGCGACTGGCGCGCGTTGGAAGCGCTGACGGCCGCTGACTGGCTGCGCTCGATGGGCGGCAAGCGTGTTTATGACACGCTATGGGCCCCTTTGCTCCGGGGTAAATTCGGTGCGCATGCAGATCAGATCGGCGCGGTCTGGATGTGGAACAAGCTGAAGCTGAGGGGAGGATCACGCGGACGCAACGGGGCAGAGAACCTGTCCTATATGCGTGGGTCGTTTGCGCGGGTCGCGCAGGCAATGGCAGAAGATATCATCGCACATGGCGGAGATCTGCGACTTGGCGTGCCAATAACGCGGCTGACCCCGTGCAACACGGGCGGTTGGCACTTGGAGATGGGTGCAGAAAGCCTGTATGCGGATGCCGTCATCGCCACGCCTGCCCCTGCACTGGTGGCCGGCATGATCGCGCATTGGGCCAGCCCAGCGCAGTTGGATCGTCTGACAGCCATCCCCTATCTGGCAAACCTGTGTCTGGTGTTGGAGTTGGATCGTTCACTTGGATCGACCTATTGGTTGAACGTAACGGACCCAGATTTCCCCTTCGTCGGCGTGATCGAACACACCCGCTTTCAGCCTGCCAGCTATTATGGCGGGCGACACATCGTTTACCTGTCACGATATATGTCGCAGGACGACCCGCTTCTGAGCTTAACCGACGACGCTGTGCTGGACTATGCCCTGCCGCACCTGTCGCGCATGTTCCCAGAGTTCCGGCGCGACTGGCTGCGCGCGCATCATGTCTGGCGCGCACATTGGGCGCAGCCTGTGATAACATGCAACTACAGCGCCATGATCCCGCCGGAAAGCGGATTGGCACCCGACCTGCACCTGTGCTCCATGGCGCAAATCTACCCCGAAGACCGCGGCACGAATTACGCCGTGCGCGCCGGTCGGGCCTTGGCTCGGCGTCTGATTGATGAGGCACGTGGGGTCTAGGCAGGGCAGCGCTCATGCGTGATCGCGATGATCTGCCCGCCTGCGTCATCATGCACACTCACGCCAATAGCGCGCAGGCCAGATTCGTTCAGATCTGGGTAAAACTCGCGCTCTACCTGGCCCAGAATGACGTAGCGCACACGGTAACGTTGTGCGATTGCACAGCGCAATGCTGCATCGGGGGTCGTGTAAAACTGCCGGACATCCTCGGCCCGTCGATTGGGGCGGACAGGATCGTTTCGCCATAGCCATTGATGCGCAGCCCAACCGACCACAGCGTCTTGCCCGGTCATGGCGGAAACGCGTGCTGTCGGGCCAAAGGCTGGGCCAGAGGCTTCAATGATCGCCTCTCCCGGCTGCAAAGGCAGACCCGCGGCAGACAAAACAAGCGCACGCTCGTCGCCCAGAAAACCCAAGCCATCAAGGCTGCGAATTGCGGAGGGTGCTATCGCGATATGCGGCGCATAGGCCAGCAGCGCACAGAGCGGCAGGGCCACCACGCCCCCGGCGAACAGACCACGCCGCCCCAAACGCAGCGCAAAGGCCACGGTCACAGCGGCTGCAATGACAAGCATCGGCTGAGCGCGAAAGCTCAGCTTGAACATTGTGTTCGCACGGGCATATTCCAGCCCGTAAATGTCCCGAACGATCACGATTTCGGGCACGATAAGCACCGTGAGCGCCACCGCAAACAGAAATGCAAGCGCCCATTGCCGACGCAAGGCAGGCACACGATAGGCAAGCGCCAAAAAGACCGCACAGGCCAGAACGCCATGCCCATAGAGCACCAGCCATTGCCATACTGGTGTACGCGCAGGGGCAAATTCGATGCCAGATGCAAAGGGCATGAACCACCCCATGAACGGTGCAGCAGTGACGAATGCTGCCGCGACCACCTGCACCGTCCGCACGCCCAAAAGGTCGGCCCCGCCACGTCTGGACTGGCTCAACAAGATTGCAGCGACGACAAGCGCGGCCAGTCCCAAAACCGCTACGTCCCAGGAATTGATGCTCGCAGACAGGCCCATCAGCCATCCAAAGCCCAAGGCTTGGGACGTGCTGGGCGCGGCACCGCGCCGCGTGGCCGCAACCATGGCCAACAGCACCATCAAGGCCAGGAAGAAAACTGGCAGCGCCAGCACATGCGCATGCAGATCGCCGACCGCGAAAGCGTAGGCTGGAAACTCGGTAAAGGCCTTGTCCTGCGTCGGCGGATCAAAGCCGATAAACCGGGTCGAGTCGGGAAAGTAAAAGGCCGGGTTGGTGGCAGGCATCAGCGGGCGCAAAAGCGTATAGAGCGCCGAATGCAGGTTGCCCCCATAAAGTACGATCGCCGCAGCAAAGCCAGCCATCACGCGGGCGGTCCATATCCCGGCAGGGCGCGCAAGCCGCAGCGTGATTGCCCAGACTGCAAGCCCGGTCAACGCAAACAACACGGCCATGGCCAGTTGGTAAACCTGATCGGCACGCGCTCCCAACAGGTTGCCCAAAGCCGCGACCATCGCCTGTCCAACATAATAGTAGTTCACCGGCTCGCCCGCGAACCAAGGGTCGGCGGGCGGCATGACATCGCTGCGCATGGCGCTGGACACAAAGGCCATGTTGGTAAATTTCTCCAGCCCCGACAGGCTGGCCTTTTCCAGCCTTTGCGCCAGACCAAGCCAGAACAGGCCGGCGGCCCCCAGCAAAAGCGGCAATGCCCCCCCTGCCCGTTCGCTGATCCGTCCCTTGATCCGCCCATTAGCCGGCGCGCCGAGCGCAAAGCGCAGAGCCAAAAGAACCAACAAGCCTGACAAGCTGGCCTGTGCGAAGGGCACAAGGCGCAGCGCGGCCAGCACCCAGGGCACCCATCCAAGGACCAGCCATGACAGCAGCAGCGCGGCGATCCAGCCGCCCCCCCATGGCACCAACCGAAGCGCAAGTGGGCGCGCGATGAACGTGGCCAGCGCCATAACCGCGAATAGCCGCAGAACCAACAAAATGTCGGCCATAGGCAGGCTTCCTGTCATCACGCGCCGCCCCCTAAAACCCGCGCAAGAGTGCTTAGAGCACAGTCGACAGACGGTCGGACCGCAGAGAGCCGGTTCGTCAACTCTTCGATTCCAAGACCCTCGGTTTTGCGAAACAGGATCATATTTGGTCGGTCAAACACGGCGCGGGTTTCCTCCGCCCGCAGGCCAGGACCAAACAGCCGCCCCAAGAGCCCCACGCGGTACGTGCGATGATAGGGGAAGAAACCCAGCGTTCCATCCACAAGCCCTGCGTAATGGGCGCAGATCGCAGCGGGCCGACCAGGCTGTCGCGGCAGCACCTCCCAGTTCCGTCGGCTGGCGACGACCAGCCAATCGGCTTGCGCAAGGGTCTCTGCCAAGGCTTGCGGCGTCAGGTCGGGGTTCGCCAAGGGCAAAGAGATGCTGCGCCGCCCTGCCAGTTGCGCCAAGTCCCGAGGCTCCACCGCGATGACAGAGTCGGGGGGGATCTGGTTCGCTATGACGGCTTCCATGGCCAGGCGCGGATCGGGCTTTGCATAGGCACTGGCCATGTCCAAACCCGCCAGCCCCATCAGTCCCAGCCCAGCCAGACCAGCGGCAAGCGGGCTGCGTGCATGCAGCACCATCGCCATGCGCCCGATGGCAACGCCAGCCAATATCAGAACAATGGGCAAAAGTGGGGCCAGGTATCGGGTGAATTTTGCATGCCAACCAAAGGTCAGCGCGGCATAGACCAGCGCAAAAGCCAAGCCGGGAAGCGCCATCCGCCAGCCCGAGCGCGGCATCAGCAAAAGCGCCAGCAAGGCCAACACAAAACCGGCCCCTTGAGTGATCGACCAAAGCTGACCCAGTTGGAACACCACGGGCGACGTTCCCGTGAATTGCGCGGTCCAGAAAACCGGAACGCTGCCATCTACGACACCGCCTTCAAAGCGCATGACGGCCAGCCACGGTTCTGTGGCGAAGATGACAGAGGGTGCGAAGGCAAGGCCTTGAGCAAGTGCGACCACGCCAAGCAATACGCCCAATCTAAGGCGTATCACCGGGGCGCGCGGGCTTAACGCCAGTGCCAGCACGGGCAAAAGCGCAACGGCAAGCGCGGTGGTCTTGAACCCAAAGCCAACGCCCAAAGTAACGGCCATGCTCAGCACGAAGGCGCGGTCGGTCATTTGTCCAGCCTGCCAACGCACAGCCAGAAACCACGCCAACCCGACGAGCAGCGCCATGGCGCTTTCGGTCGTGCCAAAATGCCCCCATTGAACCAACGGTGCCGACAGTGCCAAGGCCGCGGCGGCCACCAGCCCTGCAATGCGCCCCGCCTGAATATTACCGTCCGCGCTGGCCAGCAAAAAGGCTACCCCCGCACCGGGCAAGATCAGCACGGCAGACAAGGTTGCAGACAGCGCGCGCGCAACCAGTGTCAGGCAAGCGCCATCGTTGCTGTCGCAAAATGGCAGCGAGATAAGGCGCGGAAGCCATAGGGCCAGGTCGTTATAGGCATGGAATTCAGGAAGCAGGCGCCCCTCGACACCAAGGGACAAAGCCGCGCGCACAAGGTTTCCCTCATCCGGGTGCAAGCCGCGTCCTCCATCCCAGTTCAGCCCGAACACACGCAGCGCCAGCGCCAGCAAAGCCAAAAGCCATACCGCGCGGCGATACCGTGCCGCGTCACGCCATAATGTCGTCACGGCTGCATGCGCTGGGTTACCGGTATCGGTCACAGTTTCATCCGCTTAAACAAGGGTTCGGGGATCAGGCGTATCACGCCCATGATAACTGCCCAGATGGGGCGCACATGGACGATGTTGCGCTGCGTGTCCACAGCCAGACGAATTGCGCGGGCAACGTCTTCGGGTTGCGCCGTCAAAAGGGCGGGAAGCGCCATCCCTTCGGTCATGCGGGTTGCAACATATCCGGGCAGCACCGTGACCACATGCACACCCTTGCCCGCAAGCCGGTTGCGCAATCCCGACAGGAAGGCGGTGAACCCCGCCTTGGCCGCGCCATAGGTGTAGTTGCTGGCCCGTCCGCGTTCACCCGCAACCGAGGAAATGCCCACCAAAACGCCGCTGCCCCTGTCCTCGAAGGCGGCGGCGAATTGCGACAATGCGCTGGCTGGCCCTTCCAGATTACTGCGCAGGACCAGGCTCATATGGTCTGCATCCGTTTCCGCCTGCGCCTGTATTCCCAGCAGCCCCACGGCGCATATAACGATGTCGGGCAGCACAGGCAGGTTGGCAACAAAAGCGGCATGGCTGTCTGTTTCCAACACATCGAACCCGTGGACGGTTACAGGCACCCCGTAGCGCAAATGCAGGTCGGACATGTCCGGCGCAAAACGCTCGGGCGCGCGCCCGGCCAGCATCAGCGGATACCCTGCCGCGCCGTAAACATGGGCAACGGCCCGCGCAATGTCCGAGTTGGCACCAAGGATAAGAACACCACTCGCTGTCATATCTGCACCCGCTTTGATTGCGCGGACTGGAAGTGTGCGTCTAGACCCTGCTCGGAGCGATAGGCCGCAAAGGTATCTGCTCTGGGGTCCGATTGGCGCAGAATACCCGCTTTCAAACGGGCATCCTTGGCAAGATAGACCCGCCCCCCGTTTTCGATCACGATTGCATCTAGTCTGTCCAATACTTTCAGCGCCGCCGGGCTGGCTGGAAAATCCAACGCCAAAGTCAGCCCCGGCATCGGGAATGAAAACGCGCTCTCTTGCATGCCCAATTCCTTCAAAACAGCCAGGAAGGGCGGGCAACGGGCCTCTTGCGTCGCACGCAGGATGTGTTCCAGCCCAGGCTCGGCAGTATCATGGGGCAGCACGCACTGGAACTGAAGCAAACCACGGCTTCCATAAGCGCGCGGCCAAAGATCGATCGCATCCAGCGGAAAGAAGAAACTGCGCCAATCAACCAGTTGTGGCGCGGTGCGCTTGCTTGCCCGGTAAAAATACAGGGCATTGAAGGCCCTCATGCTGGTCGTGTTCAGAACCCATTTTGGCCAGTCGAAGCGCAATCGCGTGCTTGGGGCATCGCGCGGCGTTCTGGAACCAAGCGTGGCGGGTAGATCGTCGTAGCGCGCATGGTGTCCCTTCATGACCACCCCGCGCCCAAAGGAAGCCCCGGTGGTCAGTCCGTCCAGCCAAGCCACGGCATAGGGCGCGGCACGGGCCGCGCGCAACTCTGCCACAGTGTGCCGGAAATTCGATGTTGTGACCTGTTCTTGGCAAATCCAGCCAGTCTCTACCGGTGCCAACCTCAGGCAGGCAGCCAATATAACGCCGGTCAACCCCATTCCGCCCAAGGTGTGGTCAAACAAGTCCGGCTGAACGGTTGACGAACAGCGCCTTACCCTGCCGTTCTTGTCCATGACATCCATCCAGACAACGCAGCCGCGAAAACTGCCCGTATGCACATGGTTCTTTCCATGGACATCCGCCGCGATTGCCCCGCCGACGGTCACGGCGCCGCTACCCGGCAGCACCGGCGGAAACCAGCCTCGCGGCAACATGGCCGCGGCAATATCGGCAAGCGTGACGCCGCACTCGACCTCCAGAAGGCCATGTTCGGGCTCGAAATGCAGCATGCGGTTCATGCGGCGTGTGCTGATCGTATACCCTGAACTGACCGCACTATCGCCATAGGCCAACCCGTTGCCGCGTGCGATGGCAGGATTGGCACTTTGCAGCAACGTTGCCACTTCGGGTGCCGTGCGAGGCGTGTGCAGCACCGTCGCCACGGGTCGAAAACGGCCCCAGCCGGTCAATTCGGCCTGCGTCATTGGCTGACCCATGGCAGAGAGGGCTGCTCAACACTTGCCAAGATCACCGCAGCCGCCAGTATTGCAGCACAGGTCCAACTTGAAATGTCGCGCACCGCATAGACAATGGGGTCGTCGATGATCTGCCCGAGATAGGCCATCAACACAAGCCGCATGGTCCAGAAATACAGCACCAGACACGCCACCCATAATGCAGCGGGGGTCGTATATAGCAGCATGAAATCTGCCGAATTGATATACAACGCCAAGATCAAAATCGCGACATGCCCAGAGGCCACAGCAAGCGTTGCAACAAAGGGCAGATCGTTGGTGCGGTATGCACGCCCCGGCACACGGGCCTGCGGGCTGCTGTCGATCTCGACCAGTTCCGCAAGCCGTTTGATTGCCGCGAGCGCAACAAACAGGAACATCGAGAAGGCCAGCAACCAGATCGACAACCTGATATCCGTGGCGACGCCTCCTGCCACGATCCGCAGAGTATATAGCCCTGCCAAAATCGTGATATCGGCAATCACAAGACGCTTCAGACCCAACGAATATGCTGTTGCTATGCCTGCATAAAGGACCAGGATTGCAAGAAATTGCGGCCCAACCAACGCCCCCAGCACGCCCCCAAGGGCCAAGGTGCCAAGCAGCAGTCCTGGTGCCCAGTTTAAGGGCAAAGCCCCACTCGCGAAGGGACGCCTGCGCTTGCGCAAGTGGCGCCGATCCGCACCCAAATCCATCAGGTCATTCAACAGGTAGACACCAGATGCCACAGCGCAAAAGGCGAGGAAGGCCAACAACGCTTGGCCCAGAGCGGCCAAGTTGATCTGGTGCGCCGCAAGTAACGGCACGAAGACAAGCAGGTTCTTGATCCATTGATGCGGGCGGACTGCGGCAAAGGCTGCGGCGACAATCTGCGCGCCAGCGGCTCTTGGCTTGGGACTGATCCTTTCAATCCTGGCATCGTGCGGAACCCCAAGCTGCGCGTTCAACACCGGAGCAAGATTGCGCATCTGCGCATCGGGAATGACTGCGACATGATCGATCCCGCCAATTCGGGCAGCCAGGGCTTGCTTATCCTCGTTCGGCTTTCGCAGCAGCGCGACACAGATCGCACCCGCGCGCTTTTTCCGATTCAGTATTGATAAAAGCCAGTCCGCCTGCCCGTCTGGCATATCGTCTTGTGCAGAGGCCCCAGCACACACAGTTTTTCGGTCAAAGCGACTCCACCATAGCTCGTGGCGCAAGATGCTGCATAATCCGTTGTCTTCCAGATCAAGTAACAGCACCTGACATCGCGGTGGCGGGGCAAGAAACAACAGCACACTCCCAACAGGCTGGACAGCAAAACACACCGGGCACCGCGAGTCCCTTTGGACAACAGTAAATGTTCCCGGCCCTGACAAAGCAATAGGGCTTGGGTCAAATTTGCGGGCTGCCATTGCGATGGTGGTTTTCGGGTTGGCCAGAGAGTCCCAGTTCTGCCCGGTTATCAGCAAACGGCGCAGATCACGCCGCCCAAGCTGGACCGGTTCACCGGCTTCACCAACCAATAGATGCGGGACGATCTGAACCGTCTTCGCAAACTGCACCCGACCGCCGAGCGCATTTGTGAACGGCAGCGTGACGCGCTATGAACTGATGCAGCGGATGCCCCCACCCGTCGGCATCGGATACCATGACGGTTCTATATTCGCTTAGTGGAGGGCACATCGATGACATCAAAGATCAGTATTTTGGCGATCGATTTGGCAAAAGGCAGCTTTCAGGTCTGTGCAGTGGGGCTTGATGGGATGGTTGTTTTCAATCGCGCTGTGTCGAGAACGCGTTTGGCAACGCTGTTGGCTGAGCACCCTGCCTGCATCGTGGCAATGGAGGCTTGTGCCACCTCGCATCACTGGGGAAGATTTGCGCAAAGCCATGGTCATGAGGTTCGGCTTGTACCAGCTGCTTACGTAAAGCCGTTCGTAAAACGCCAGAAGAACGACCGCGCGGATGCAGAAGCCATTGCGGAGGCGGCCTTGCGACCAACCATGCGGTTTGTGGCAGTGAAGAGCGCGGCAACCCAAGGTCGTGCTGTCGCATTCCGAACGCATCAGTGCATGGTTCGACAGCGGACGCAGCTTATCAACGCTCTTCGCGGCCATTTGGCTGAATTTGGGTTGGTCGCACCCAAAGGGCCCGCAAGTCTCAAGCTGCTCGAGAATGCCCTTGCTGACCAGAGCACAGATCTGCCCACGCCGGTCCGACACATGGGATCGATCTATGTTGAGCAGATTGCGCGTCTCACCGAAGTCATTGACCGGCTTTCCGATGAGCTGGAAACTTCATCGAAGACAGATGAGCAATTGCGCAGGCTTTGCTCTATCCCCGGTGTCGGCCCTGTCACCGCAGGCGCTGTCGCGGCATTCGCCCCTGATCTCGACACATTTGACAGCGGCCGCAACTTCGCTGCTTGGCTGGGTTTGGTGCCGCGACAAAGGTCAACGGGCGGAAAGGCCAGACTGGGATCGGTCAGCAAGATGGGGCAGACTGACATCCGTCGATTGCTGATCGTTGGCGCGTCGTGCCAAAGGCGCGCGTTCCGCGCGACGAGCGTAATCCGCTGGGTGGTTCGCAGAGGCGGCAGTACAAACCGCTGGCTGGCCGCACTGGTCGCGCGCAAGCCGAAGATGGTGGCAGCCGTTGCCTTGGCAAATAAGATGGCCCGAATGATCTGGGCGCTTTCGACAAAGCAGGAGAATTATCGAATGGCGTGACCTGATCCCGAGAAGGAGAAAGGCACGACATGGCCGCGAGGCCAGGGTGAGCTGACCTGCCCCCAATAAACCGGGCCATTCGAAAGGAGAGTTTGTTCTTGTAACGTTCGTCAGCACAAGGAGAACAGACGATGCGCAAATCAGGTTT
>NZ_JALZWP010000001.1:17958-417786 GCF_023336755.1 Roseinatronobacter domitianus
AAGGCAGCGCTGGACATGGTTTATCGCCATTCCCCCGGATCGACCCGGCGGCTGACGCTGGGTGCTGACAAGGGATATGACGCGGCGGGGTTCGTGTCCGACCTGCGCCACGCCTGCGTCACGCCCCATGTCGCCCAGAAATCGAGATATTCAGCAATCGACCGCCGAACCACCCGGCACGAGAGCTACGCTCTGTCCCAGAAGCACCGCAAGAAGATCGAAAAGGCGTTCGGCTGGGCGAAAACAATCGGCGGCATGGCCCAAACCATGTATCGCGGCGTCGAGCGCGTCCGGTCGCGGTTCATCCTGACCATGGCCGCCAATAACCTTACAAGATTGCCCCGGTTGCTGGCTGAGTGACGCGGAAGAAAAGGCCCCTGGCGCACACGCAGACCGCGCCGACCGGCCGCGCGATCGCACAACACAGCCCTCATGAAAGGACAGCGTTCCGGCTTGGAGACTATTTCAGCGGCCTGTTAGGGTGCGACAACCTCAAGGCCGGTCGTCTGGTTCATAAGCTGATCGGGTTCGCGGATGTCCTTGGTGCCCGGACGCTGTCCGCCGAACTGCGTAAGCTTGAAGACTTGATCCGTGATGACGATATCGAAACAATAACAGACGGTCTTGAACGCCTTGATGAAGCTATGACCAACACCCTGGCGCAGGTCGATCATCTGGTCAAAGAGGCCGGGAGGGAGACCAGTGATTAAGTCCTGCTCTCTGGCCATTCCGGGTGATTCTCGGGTCTGCGCTGTCAGGGAGGCGGTTTCCTGCTGCGCCAGCACCGATGGCCAACAGGGGCGGCACACCGCCGGAAGCCCGCAAAGAGTTTCCGGCGGTTTTCCCGTTGCATTTTTCACCGAAAGCGCGACATCGCATTGTCGAACGCGCCCGAAATGCTGTCCCATGCCTTGTCAAAGCCCGACTTCATGTCATCCCAGGCATCATCGCTGGCCTCGCGCATTTCTTTAAGCTTTTGCTCTGCTTCGTCGCGCTGCTTGCGGGCGTCGTCGAGCTGTTTCTGGGCCGTGATCTTGGCATCGGCCTCTGCCTCATCGACCTGCGCTTTCATCTTCTTGATCTCGGCGTTCCACTGGTCGATTTTCGCCTTGGTTTTTTCGATATATTGTTCGCGTTCGGACATGGCGACCTCCTTGCGATTTGTGGGTTTATCTTCAGTCACGCTCCACACTAACAAGCCAACCCGCTGATGGGGTTGATCAAGGTTAAAGACCGATGAAGATTTACGGATGATATTGTGAAGTCCGCTAAAAGGAGACTGACACATGAGCGAAACCCAGAAATTGTCATTGCCCGTCGTGACCCTCGCCCTCGAGAATGAGGAGTTCCGCAAGGTGCTCTGGACGGGCGACAAGACACAATTAGTGTTGATGGCGATCCCCGAAGGCGGTGAAATTGGTGGAGAGGTGCATGACGGGCACGACCAATTGCTTTACTTTGTCGCCGGCAGCGGTTTGGCCAAAATCGGGGACGTGGAAAGCAATATCGCGGATGGTGATGTCAGCATCGTGCCATCGGGCACGTTTCATAACTTCCGCAATACCGGGTCTGGGATGCTGAAGCTTTTTACCACCTATAGCCCGCCCGAGCACGCGCCCGGAACAGAGCATGAAACCAAGGCCGAAGCCGACGCGGATGAGTAAGCCCATGAACGTCGATACCGTTATTGTGGGCGCGGGGAGCGCGGGTCTTTCGGCGTTGCGCGAAGTGCGCCAATACACCGATGATTTTCTGGTGGTCAATGACGGCCATTGGGGCACCACATGTGCCGCCGAGGGGTGTATGCCCTCCAAGGCGCTGATAGAGGCCGCCAACGCCTTCCATCGGCGCAGCACTTTTGAGGAATTCGGCATCCGTGGGGCAGAGGGGCTGCGCGCCGATATTCCAGCCGTGCTGGCGCGGGTCCGCAAGATGCGGGATGAGTTCGTGAAGGGGCCGGAAGCGGTGCCGGAACAGCTTGGTGATCGTGCGTTGTCGGGGCGCGCAAAGCTGCTTGGTCCCGGACGGATAGAGGTGAACGGGACAGAGATCGAGGCGCGCGCGATCATCCTTGCCCCCGGCAGCAGCCCGGTGGTGCCCGGTCCGTGGCACAAGTTCGGGGATCGTATCCTGACCACCGACAGCTTATTTGAACAGCAAGACTTGCCGCGCCGCATCGCGGTCATCGGCATGGGCGCCATAGGTGTTGAAATTGCACAAGCTCTGGCGCGTCTGGGGCTGGACGTGGCCGGCTTCGATGCGGTCGACGGTCTGGCCGGGATTGATGATAAAAAGGTGCTTGACGTCTTTCGTCCGCTGATCGCCGAAGATGTCGATCTGTATCTTGGCACCGAAGCCGACCTGACCGGGACGGGTGATGCAATTCGCGTCAGCGGCGCGGGGGGGGCGTTTGACGCGGATGCGGTCTTGGCCGCGATCGGGCGGCGGCCCAACATCGACGGCCTTGGGCTGGATACATTGGACGTGCCACTTGATGACAAGGGGATGCCCGAAATTGACCCCTGCACCCTTCGGATTGGCGATCATCAGGTATTTCTGGCTGGTGACGCGAACGGCATCCGCGCGTTGCTCCACGAGGCCGCTGACGACGGTCATATTGCAGGCCGTATGGCCGCGCCCGGTGCCTCTGGGACAGGGTTTTCACGGCGCACGCCGCTTTCCATCGTGTTTTCAACACCCCAGATCGCGCAGGTCGGTGCGACCCGCTCCAATCTGAAGGATAGTGACTTTGAAACAGGCAGTTTCGATTTCTCGAAACAGTCGCGGGCGCGCATGGCCCAGACCAGCGGCGGCGTGATCCACATCTACGCCACGCGCGACACTGGACGGCTTTTGGGGGCAGAGATTTGCGCGCCTGCAGCCGAGCATTTGGCGCATCTGCTGGCTTTTGCGGTGGAGCAGCGGTTGCGTGTGGCTGACATGCTTGCAATGCCGTTCTACCATCCCGTTCTTGAAGAAGGACTGCGCAGCGCCCTGCGTGACTTGGCAAAAGCTGTGTCCGAAGCCGGCGGCTCCGACCTCTCGGACTGCGAGGCAATCGGCTATGATGCGCTGGACTGACACCGCCATAAGACCACGGGTTAAGTATTCTGGTCATGGATGAACTCGAACTCTTTCAGCGCCTTGGGGTCGCGCTTGCCATCGGGCTTTTGTTTGGCCTTGAGCGGGGTCGCCATCAGCGCGACCAGCGCGAGGGCGGACGGATCGCGGGTCTGCGCACATTCGCACTTGCGGGGCTTCTGGGTGGGGTCAATGGCTGGCTTGCGTCCCTTACGGCACCTGTCGTTCTTGCCCTGGCCTTTCTGGGGCTGTCTGTGCTTCTGGGGGTCAGCTATTGGCTGCGTCTCAAAGAAGATGATGACGTTGGTCTGACAACAGAGATTGCATTCCTGCTTGCCTTCTCGCTTGGGGCGGCGTCGGTTCTGGGCAATATGCCCGCGGCGGCGGCTGTCGCGGTGATCGCGGCGGTTATGCTGTCCATGAAGAAACCGCTGCACAGATGGGTGTCGCGCATAAAACGGCTGGAATTAGAGGCTGTTTTGAAGCTTGGCCTGCTGTCGGTCGTGATCCTGCCGCTTTTACCCAATCAGGGCTACGGACCCGGAGCCGCCCTGAACCCCTATCAAATTTGGTGGGCGGTGGTTCTTGTTGCGGGGTTGTCCTTCTTTGGCTACGCTGCGATCCGACTTGGTGGGGCAAGCCTTGGTCCGCTTGTGACGGGGTTGTTTGGCGGCCTTGCCTCCTCGACCTCGACGACATTGGCACTGTCACGGCTGGTGCGCTTGCAGACTGATCTGGTCCAGCATGCAGCGGCAGGAATTGTGATCGCGGGATCAGTGACGTTTCTGCGCATTTTGGTGCTTGTGGCGGTTTTTCAGCCCAGTTTGGTGGCGCCTTTGGCGATACCGATGGGCGTGATGGCGGGGTTCGGGTTTGCAGGTGCCGCTGTGCTCTGGTTCCCAACCAGACATGCGGAGGAAGGGCAGGGGCCACTGGAAGAGCTTGATAACCCGCTCGAGTTAAGCGCGGCGCTGGCATTTGGCGCGTTGCTAAGCCTTATATTGCTGGCGGTCCAGACACTTCGGGATTGGATGGGCTCGACCGGGGTTTACGCGGGCGCAGCCTTGTCGGGCGTAACAGATGTCGATGCGCTGACCATCTCGGTCTCAAACCTCGTCGCTGACGATCTGGCACGCACGACTGGCGCGACGGCGATTTTCATTGCTGCCGCAGTCAATACGGTGGTGAAGGCCGGAATATCATTTGGGGTAGGTGGCAGCGCGCTGGGCCTGCGTGTTGGCCCGGTCTATGCAGCCGTTATCATGGCGGGTGCGGTCAGTTTGTGGGTGCTGGGCTGGGGCATCTGACGATATCGAAATCGGGACGTGTTTTCGCGGCGTCGATGATGTGAAAGCATCCGATCGCAACAATTTGCCACACCGAGCCTGTGATGAACGACAGAAAAGAGCTGCCACACATTAAAGACCAAGCGCCGCAGAAAAGTTCTCCGAAAACGTCAGGATTTTCCGATGGTGTCGGGCACGCAAAAGCGTGTGATGCAAGGCAAGACGACTTCCAACTTATACCGCAACCTTATGCGCCTTGGACGGCGATTGCCTTCAAACCAGCCATGTCCAAATGGCACGGAAGATCAGAAACCAAGCAAAACACCCGAGCGCGGCAGAGGGCAACAGCCACCAACCGGCGGGGAAGTGACGTGCACCATCCTGAGCCGCCGTAGCTTGATAACGGTCGGTTTCTGCGCCGTGTTCGACATTAGTGTGATCGTCGAATTGGCGCTTTACTGATACGACATCGCTCATATAATAACCTCGTTTGCCATAGGTGATATTACCATCTAAGAGTTCAAATTTCTCGTGCGATTATGAGAGAGGTGTATACAAAAGATGATATTCACTCTCGAAAGAGAGTGTGTCAAATCTGCTGTGGGCGCCGTCTTGGAAATCTGGGGATAGAAAAGACATGCATGAGTAACCGGAAGTGGGACCGTCATAGTTCCAAAATATCGGCGTTGCCGCAGCATAAAATTTCATCAAGCCAGCGCCAATGCACGCCGTCCAAGCGTGCGGCATGGTCTGTCGGAAATGCGAAAGCGAATACGGGTTTATATTAAATGTGTTTTAGCCAGAGACCTTTCGCATCACTTATCCAGTAGGATTCAGTTGCTTCCAGGAAATCGGTTCCCTCAAAGCGCAGCCAAGCTTATGCTGACACGCTTTCGGTAAACCATGGTTTGGAGTCGTCACAGTTGGCCTCAGCGTGGTTTTCCAGCGCAGCTTCCACGGCATCCTTGAATCGATGTGGCCCAAACGGGCTTTTAAGTGTCGCGTCGCACATCGGGCGGCGGCTTGTGCCAAAATCGTCGGCTTTGACATGCTCTGAGATGGCAACAATGGTGAAACTGCTATATGCCTTTTTGAACATCACCAATGCCTCGATAGCGTCCTCGATATCGTCAAAGCTATCAAGGTTCATGATAATCAGATCAAACCCTGACAAATGTTCCATAGCGGCATGAAGCTCCACAAAGTTGCACATAGACACAGAGATGCGGATCCGCATTTCTGCCAGATATGACACGACTTGCGACAGGACCTGCTCTTGAAAGCCCACGATAACAGCCCTGTGCCGCGGCAGCGTTGCATCTTCTGCTTTGACGTCCATCCGGTCAGACAGATCGCGCTCTGACACCAGGCCAAAGCGGTCGAGCTTCCGCCGATGGGCGGGGATTGGATGGCTATCCGCGCAGTCGATCCCGCGAAATTCTTCGGAATGATCTGGTTTGATATGGGGTCTTAGAAAAGACATATCATTTCCCTCGATAGTGATGGGCTGATGCCGTGAGGTTTCAGAAACTTGCCTGACGTAACCAAACCGGATGTTAACAATTCTTGGCAGGCTTCGGACAGATGACCAAGGCACGGGCCTTGGCTTAGGCCAAAGCATCGGCAATTTCCGGAGCCCTATACCAAGCAACGGCATTTCCTATTATAGAAGTCGTGTGTTGAGTTTCATTCGCGTTGTCTCACCTGAAAGCATGCATTACCTAAAGTACTAATTTAGCGCTCTCGCTTGCGTCTCAGTTGGCTTGTCCGAGTCGGCCACGATTATGGCCTGGACCCTCCACCCAACGCGAAATTCTCCTCTAGATTGTATATACCAACTTGGCAGCAATGGCCTATTGGTGATAAGTTTGAAAATGTAGGCATTAGATGAAAGTTACTAACTTTTGATAGCTTAGACGGGCGTTGTTGCAAAAGTCTGACGACCAGGGATTCACTTCGCGACTCCATGGCGTTAGACGCGGTGCATGAGCAAGCCATCCCCCGCCCGCTATCGCACGACGAACTGGTCCAGCTACAACGCGTCGCTCAGGCAGCGGGGGTCTCTGCTGATCTGGGTCGACAAGGACATGACCTGGCGTGCGCCGCGTGACGGTCGACCTGGACGTCCGGCGGTGTTTTCCGATGCGGCCATACAGTTCTGCTTATCGATCAAAGTCCTGTTCAAGTTGCCGTTGCACCAGACCGCCGGAATGGTGGCCAGCCTGCTGCGAATGGCCGGCCTGGACTGGCCCGTGCCGGACTTTTCCACGCTGTGCCGCAGGCAAAAGACCTTGGCCGTCCAGGACCCTTATCGCCGCGCAGATGGCCCGCTGAACCTGCTGGTCGACAGCGCCGGGATCAAGTTCCTCGGCGATGGCGAATGGCAGGCTCGCAAGCACGGGGTGCAAGGCCGACGCCAATGGCGCAAGGTCCATCTGGCCATGGACCCGGCCGCATCCGACATCCGAGCGGTGGAATTCACCCCCAGCCGCGACTGCGACAGCCCCGTGCTGCCCGACCTGCTCGGCCAGATCCCGGCAGGCGAGCAGACAGGCACGATCACCGCCGATGGCGCCTACGACACACGCCGCTGCCACAAGGCTATCATCGACCGCAACGTCATTCCGATCATCCCGATCCGCAGGAACAGGCGGCTCTGGAAGGAGGACTGCCCGGCTGCACGCGCCCGCAACGACACCCTGCGCGCGACGCGATACTATGGGCGGGCGCTCTGGAAACGCTGGACCGGATACCACGCCCGCAGCCGGATCGAGGCGAAGATGCGCGGCCTGAAATCCTTCGGCGAGCATATCATGGCACGAGACCCCAACCGACAGACCGCCGAAATCCACATCCGCATCGCCCTCATGAACCGCTTCAACGCCCTCGGCACTGCCGAGATCATCCGCCTGGCATGACGTCAGCGCGGTAAGGGGCAGTCACGCCTCAGGCGTGGGTAATGCAATAACGCCATTCAGTGTTCAAATCCACATCGCACCGCCTTTTGATCGGCGAATGAGGCGGAAGTTCCAGACAGGAAGTAATTTCTTGGGATTATCACGAACTACTCAAACAAGTGATCTCGTTATACCCAAGCCTTCTCTGGGCTCACCTAAGAACAAAAATCGAGCGAACCAAATGAGATGATAAATACTGTAAAGATATTAAGAAAATAACAGGAAATTTTGTAAATTTTGAGGTATATTTTTATTAATAATTTATCTAAAGTTGGACATTATATCGAAAGATATATATATTTACAGAGGAAGCGTTTCTGCCCCCCCCTGTTGGCTGCCATGCATCATGTCGCACGTTTTGGTCATATTGGGCCTGTTAGGGCAAACGCAGACGTTTTGTGATGTCATCGGCGGAACCTTACCTAGCAATTCGGTCACAAAGATATTATTATTTTCCTATTTATTCGATCAAATTCGCGGTCCGGTGATATTGACCAACTCGTCGACCAGCCCCTATGTAGGGTGGGAAGTGAAGGCGACGGTTAATTATGATGGGTCTTGAGGAAAAAGATGCAGGTTGGTCTCGAACAGAGTAGCAAAACTCCCAAGAAGAGGGTGCTTCTGGTAGACGATCATTCGCTCGTTGCCGAAACGATTTCGCTGGCCCTGTCCGCGAATAACGAGAGCATGACTCTCGAAACCGCATCCTCTACCGAAGAGGCAGTCGATCTCATTAATCAAGGTGGGCGCTTCGATGTCATCCTCCTCGATTACGATCTTCCGGGCGAACGTGGTCTTAATGGTTTGCAAAAGCTGATCGCCGTCAACGATGGTGGCGTGGCTTTGTTTTCCGGGGTCGCAGGGCATGGCGTGATGGAACGCGCGTTGGAGATGGGGGCCGCTGGCTTTGTGCCGAAAACGCTGCCCCTGAAGACCCTGAAACATGCGATCAATTTCATCGCCGATGGTGAAGTTTTTGTTCCGGCAGCAATCACCGCGTCGTATTTTTCGCCGCCAACGAACGAGCTGGGACTTAAACCGCGCGAAGTGATGGTGTTAGGCTATCTTGCCGAAGGGCTGGCTAACAAAGAAATTGGCCTAAAGCTGGATCTTGCGGAGAGCATTGTGAAGTTCGACGTGAAGTCGATCTGCCGCAAGCTCGATGTAAAAAACCGCACTCAAGCAGTTATAGAAGCGCGGCGCCTCAGGCTGGTCTGACAGGGGGGTGTGTGCTATAGGTTCTATATAAGGGTGTCCGGCCGTTATTTGCGGCGGGCCAGCTGAATGGGATCATAATGAGTGAAGAAGCGTCATCCGGGTTTTCGCTTGCCAAAGGCACACACCAGAGCGGTGAAATCGTACTATATGCCGTTCCCGATAATGAGGACCGAAGCCCAGCAGCTTTCGAGCGCCTTTATAATTGGCAGAGCGAAATCCTGCAACTGAACACAGAGTTGCTAAGTACGCACGGCCCGGCATTAGATGGTGTCATTGACAAGGCGCTTGCCAAGGCCGGGGCGCTCACGTCATCCGATCGGACATATGTGTTTTGTATTCGTCCGCCGGACAAGCTGGACAATACGCATGAATGGTCGGCATCGGGTATCGAGCCGATGATCGGAATGCTTCAGGACTTGCCCATAGAGATCATGGATGAATGGGTCCCGGCGTTTCAGAACGGCGATTTTGTCTACATTCCGTCCGTCGCGGATATGCCGCGAGAATCGGAACTTCGTGAAACCCTGGCAGCGCAGGAGATTCAATCCCTGCTTGCGATGCCAATGTTTCGTGACAAAACGCTGGTCGGATTTGTTGGGTATGATGCGGTTCGGTCCAAGCGATCCTACACTTTGGCAGAAATCAAGTTGCTGGAATCCCTTGCCAACACGATCAGCATTGCGTTGGGGTATCGCGAAGCGGAAACGCTCAGCAGAAAGGTAATGGCCGAGGTTGAACAGCAAAGAGACAGGATGGCAGCTGTCTTGTCGGCGCTTCCCGATCTTATGCTGGAAACAGACGCGGCCGGGCGTTTCGTCGGATACCACGTCGGTTTTGGTGCGCGCCCGATCATTCCATCCGAAACTTTCTTGGGTCGGTTGATCGAAGACGTCCTGCCGCCAGACGTGGCCGCAACATCACGCGCTATGATGGATGACCTGTGCCAAGGCAGAGCTAAACCGCCCCGGATTGTGGCGATGACACTGGATGGCGAGACACATTGGTACATGGTTTCGGCGGGTTTGAAAGCCGTAAGCACCGATGAGGCGGGTTTCGTATTTCTGATCCGGGACGTGACCGAACAGCACCGAGGGATGATCGAGTTGCGCCGACTGGGCCAGATCGCCCGCCTGACCTCGAACCCCGTGGTCGTAACCGATTCCGAAAGGCGGATCACCTGGGTCAACCCGGCCTTTGAGAACCTGACGGGCTGGACTTTGGATCAATTGCGCGGCCTCAACTCGGCAGAGGCGTTGCGCGATTATAGCGATGGCAATGATGGTGCTTTCGCGCTTGTTGACACAGAGATGAAAAACAATGAGCCGGTGCGCGCGGAAATCCCCTATCTTACGCGTTCCGGGGAAAGCTACTGGGCCAGCACCGATATCCAACCGCTCTTTGATACCGATGGCGAGTTGGAAGGGTTCCTTGCGGTCCAGACCGATATTACGCGCATTATGCAGCAGCATAAAGACGCACTGGAACTCCAGTTGGCGGCGATCGATTCTGCAAATGACAGTATCTCGATCTTAAATCCAGACGGGCGCTACAGCTACATGAACCCTGCCCATCACCGGATGTTTGGCATCCCCGAGGATGTCGACAAGAGCACGCTTGACTGGAGAGACCTGCTTCCGCCGGCTGACCGTGAGTATATCAATTCCGTCGGCTTTGTGGATTTGACGACCTACAGAAGCTGGCAGGGCGAATTGAAGGGCCAGCGCACAGACGGGTCTACGTTCGATATGGAAGCGACCCTTAGTTTGACGCCCCGCAACGAACTTGTTTGCGTCATGCGCGATATAACCCGCCGAAAGCAAATAGAGGCCGAGCGCAACCTGCTGCGCGATGACTTGCAACTGGCAGAGCGCCGTGAAGCCATGGCGCAGGTGGCGTCGGCCATCGCTCATGACCTCAACAACCTCGTGGCCGTCGTTGCTGGCACAGTAACGCTTATGGAAGGTAGCAAACAGCTTGATCCCAGCGCGCGGTCCGACCTACGGCGCATAAACAGGGCTACGGCGGCGATGGAAGATCTTGTTGCCCGGCTGGGACAGCTGGAGCGCAAAAGCTCCACCCGCGAAGCCCTCGACATGGGCGAGGCTATGATAGACGTGGTGTCCCTTATTGAAACCAAGGTCGGGAATTCCTGTCGGCTTCACACCAAGCTGTCTTCTGGAAATCGCAAAGTCATGGCCAATCGCACCGAGGTGATGCAGGCTCTTTTCAACCTGACCTTGAACGCCTGCGAGGCCAGAAACGAAGCACCGACAGAGGTGGTTCTGTCTTTGCTGGGCGAACAGGGCCAGATCCCAACACGCGACCCCGATGTTGGCTATTTTTCAGAAAACGAAAGCTATGTCGTGTTTCAGGTTGCAGACAACGGCACCGGCGTGCCCGACGACATCCGGTCGCGTCTGTTTGAACGTTATATGACAACCAAAGGCCAAAAGGGGACCGGTCTGGGATTGCCCATCGTCGCGACGATCGTTGCCGACAACAATGCAGCGCTTTGGTTTGATACCGCTGAAGGGCAGGGGACGGCCGTCACCATTGCCTGGCCGACACAGAACACCGCGGCCCGATCAGCGCCGATGCCGTCAATGTTGCCGCCAGAGGGCCGATTGGCCGGCTGCAATGTGCTGGTCGTTGACGACAACATAGATTTCACCGAAATCCTGAGTGGCATTATCGAAGCCGAGGGCGGTGTCGCCATCGCAACTGCGGACCCCCGCGAGGCCGTTGAGCTTGTGCGCGAAGAGCCATCCCTCTGGTCTGTCATCGTAACCGATTACGACATGCCAGAAGTGAACGGTTTCCAATTGGCGAAATCAGTGCAAACCATTGACCCTGCGCTGCCTTGTATCCTGATAACTGCGCAGCCCGGCCTGTATCCACAGGAACGCGCGTTATTCCACTCAATACATGGCAAACCGTTGGACCAAGGTGCTTTTCTGGCCAACATCGAAGCCTCTTATACCACCAGAAGGCAGGCCGTGCCTGCACAACCCAGCGATGAGCGCAAATGACGTGGCGGGGAGAGGACCAGAGCGGGCTATGGCAACTGTCTTGCCCGACGTCTTGAGTGTCTTCTTGAACGCCGGTTTGCCAAATATGTGGTTCACGTCAGCCGGGATCGTGACTTTCACCGATCATATTCGACATTGCTTTATGAGCTAGTTTGACACAGCTCCACGATCCGGCTTGCCCCTAGATTCATACCTGGACTTGGGTCGTGAAGGCAAACAAAACGAATATGTAATACCATAAGGGAGAAGTGGCAGCCCGTAGGGGAATCGAACCCCTCTTTCCAGGTTGAAAACCTGGCGTCCTAACCGATAGACGAACGGGCCACTCTGTTGTGAGGCGGTGTTTAGTCAAAGCGAATGGGCTGCGCAAGAGGGGATCGCGTGAAAAGTGGTGCTTTGTGACAGGAAAATTTTTAGCCTGTGTCACGGGGTATTGCCGCGTCCTCGAGGCGGAGTTGCGGGGTCTGGCGCCCGCCCCAGAAATTGATTTCAACCTGCCCGGCGAGGTGCAAGTTTCTGCCCTGACGGGCAGCTATCAGCGGGCCAAGCGGGCTGTCGAAAGCCCCAAAGCAGATTACATCCAGCCGCGTGCCGTCGCCTCCGTTGCACCGAAAGCGCAGATGGGTGTCCCCCATGCGGCGCGGGTTTTCGATGCGCATGTTGGCCAGCGCGAAGCGCGGGGCAGGGGCGCTGGCTCCGAACGGGCCGGCGGCTTCTAACTGAGCGACAAGTTCCGGCGTGACGGCTCCGGGCATCAGCGCGCCATCCAGCCGCAGGCTGCGTGGACCTTCATTGCCGGCACCCTGTTGCGCCAAAAGCTCTGCAAGCCGGTCCATCGCGGCCTCTAGCCCATCGCGCGCCACGGTCAGCCCGGCTGCCATTTTGTGACCGCCGCCCGCCAGCAGCAGGCCTTCGCGCACCAGTCGGTGTATCGCTGCTCCAAGGTCGACACCGGGCACCGAACGGCCAGAGCCCTTGCCGATCTCGCCCTCCAGCGCGATAACGACAGCGGGGCGGTTGGTCGCTTCTTTCAGGCGCGCGGCGGCAATTCCGATCACGCCGGGATGCCAGCCATCGCCTGCAGCCCAGGCCAGCGGGCTATCCGTGCCGCGTGTTTCGGCTTGCGCCAGGGCACTGGCCCGCACGGCGGCTTCAATCTCGCGGCGCTCGGTGTTCAGCAGGTCCAGTCTCGTGGCGAATGCGTCAGCTTCCGCCTCGTCGCGCGTGGCCAGCAACCGCGCGCCCATGTCGGCCCCCCCGATCCTGCCACCCGCGTTAATCCGCGGCCCGATAACATAGCCCAGATGATAGGCGCGCGGCGCGCTGTCCAGCCGCGCAATATCCGACAGCGTGCGCAAACCCGGACGGCTGCGGCTTGCCATGACCTTCAACCCCTGTCGAACGAATGCACGATTAACGCCCAGCAGTGGCGCGACATCGGCCACCGTAGCCAGCGCCACAAGGTCCAGAAGCGTCATGAGGTCCGGGCCTTGTATGCCTTGTCCGCGGCCTTGGCGGTTCGCTTCAACCAGTAATAAAAACACCACCCCCGCCGCGCAGAGATGCCCCAGCCCGCCATCTTCGTCCTGCCGGTTGGGGTTCACGATGGCCAGAGCGGGCGGCAGAGTTTCCCCGCCCAAGTGATGGTCCAGAACGACCACATCCGCTTGTGTTGCAGCGGCCAATGCCTCATGTGCCATGGTGCCACAATCGACGCAGATGATCAGGTCGTGGTCATTGGCAAGCCTTGCCATGGCGGGGGCGTTTGGTCCGTAGCCTTCTGTCAGGCGGTCGGGCACGTAAAGCGTGGCACCACGGCCCAAGGCCGCCAGCCAGTCCAGCAGCAGCGCCGCCGAACAGGCCCCGTCCACATCATAATCGGCAAAAATTGCGATGCGTTCGCGCCCGGTCACAGCCTGCAGAATGCGCGTGGCGGCGCATTCCATCTCTTTCAGGCCACGCGGGTCCGGCAGTAGTGCGCGCAAAGACGGTGTCAGATAATCCTGTGCTGTCTCGGGCGCGACCTCGGCGCGGGCCAGAATGGCGCAGACGGCGGGCGGCAGGTTGGTCGCTTGCCAGATCGCCTCTGCCTGCCGGTCGCGCGCGACATCCGGGCCGACCCAGCGGCGCCCAAGCGCAGAGCTCTCGACCCCAAGAAAGGCGCGCGGTTCCGTCATTGGGTCAATATATCCGTGACTGCGCGGGCGGTGACGAACTCGCCATGCAGATGGCTGATCGCTGCGTTATGGATCGCATCTGGTGTCAGGTGCCTTTTGGAAGTGCCCTGCCAGCTTTCATCGGCATTGGCAGCAAAGGCGGCGCAGGCGTCATGTGCCAAGATTACCCGAAACCCCAGATTCGCCGCCATGCGGCAGGTTGTGGACACGCAATGCGGTGTGGTCAGGCCCGCGATCACCAGATCGGTCACATCTTGAGCGCGCAACGCTGCCTCTAGCCCGGTGCCGATAAAGGCCGCATTTACCGATTTCTCGACGCATGTTTCACCCTCCAGTGGTGCAAGCGCCGGCATCCACGCGGTGCCGGTCCCGCTCAGCGGGCTGCCCGGCGTCTTGCTCAGATGGCGCACATGCACAACGGGCGCGCCAGTGGCGCGCCACGCCGTCAAAAGCCGCGCGGCCTTTGCCTCGGCGTCGGGGTTGTTGCGCGCGCCCCAGGCCGGGTCTTCGAACCCGACCTGAAAGTCAATCAAGACCAAAGCGCAATCCATCTTCATCTTGCCTCAAATACTCCGGGGGAGTCCGGCCCGGAACGGGCCGGGCGGGGGCAGCGCCCCCCTGTGCCGCGCTTAAAGTGGCGAGCGATAGGTCATCCGCCGCAGCGATCCGGTCTTGGAGCGCATCAGCAGCGTTTCGGTCGTCACCCAACCCGGTTCTGTCCGAATGCCCTGCACAATGGACCCATCCGTCACGCCGGTTGCGGCAAAGATCACATCGCCTGTGACCATCTCGTCACGGGTATAGACCTTGTCCAAGTCTTCGATCCCGGCGCGGCGGGCGCGCGAGATTTCATCGTTGTTGCGGAACAACAGCTTGCCATAAATCTGTCCGCCCATGCATTTCAGCGCGGATGCCGCCAGCACCCCCTCGGGCGCGCCACCCGACCCCATATACATGTCAATGCCGGTCAATTGCGCTTCGGCGCAATGGATCACACCAGCCACATCGCCATCCATGATAAGCCGGATCGCGGCGCCGGTGGAGCGGATATCGGCGATCATGTCTTCGTGGCGCGGGCGTTCCAACACGCAAACGGTGATGTCGGAGGCATCGCAGCCCTTGGCTTTGGCCAAAGCGCGCACGCGCTCGGAAGGGGACATGTCCATCGTCACCGTGTCGGGGGCAAAGCCGGGGCCGATGGCCAGCTTGTCCATATACACATCGGGCGCGTGCAGCATCGACCCGCGCGGGGCCATGGCGATCACGGTCAGCGCATTGGGGAAATCCTTGGCGGTCAGCGTGGTGCCTTCCAGCGGGTCCAGCGCGATATCGACCTCTGGGCCGGTGCCGGTGCCGACTTCCTCACCGATATACAGCATGGGCGCTTCGTCCCGCTCGCCTTCGCCGATGACAACGCGGCCCTTGATGTCGAGCATGTTCAACTGGGTGCGCATCGCGTCGACGGCGGCCTGATCGGCGGCTTTTTCGTCGCCGCGCCCAACCAGTTTGGCAGAGGCCAAGGCGGCCGCTTCCGACACGCGGGCAAGGCCAAGCGAGAGCAATCGGTCCTGGAAATCGGAAATGGTGGTCATGATGGTCGGTCCCTGACAAGATATTATTGTCAAAGCTCTAGCGGCTCTGGCCCCCAATCCACAAGGGCTGGTGTGACTGGGTGCGCTAACAGCGACGTGCCTGCGACATATGGGACTCAGTCCTCTTCGATGGCCAAAGCGACCGGGTCGCCCACCACGACCCCGGTTTTCAGCGACAGGGCCACGGCATGGTCGATGGCGTCACGGGTGGTCTTGTGGGTGATGACCAAGACCGGCGCGCGGGTATCGGCATGGCCTTGCTGGCGCATCCGGTTGATCGACACGCCCGCATTGCCCAAGGCTTCGGCGACCTTGGCCAGCGCACCGGGTTTGTCCATCAGCGTCATGCGCAGGTAGAAGGGTTTCGAAGCGGTGGCACGGGCCGCGATGGGTTGTGCCAAAGTGGCGGCGGGTTGGCCGAACACCGGCAAACGAAGCCCGCGCGCAATGTCGATCACATCGCCCATGACCGCGCTTGCGGTCGGGCCTTCGCCCGCGCCGGGGCCGCGCAGCACGATCTGTTCCACCGCGTCGCCTTCGATCACGACCATGTTTGTGCCGCCTTTTAGCTGCCCCAGAGGGCTGTCGGCAGGTACAAGGCAAGGCGTCATCGACTGTTCCAGCCCGCGCCCGGTCATCTGTGCGACGCCCAGCAGCTTGATGCGCAGGCCCATATCTGCGGCAGCGCGGATATCCTCGATAGAGATTTTCTCGATCCCGCCCAACTCGATCGCGTCGAAATTGGGCTGCACGCCAAAGCCGATGGCCGCCAGCAGCGCCAGTTTATGTGCGGCGTCAATGCCGCCCACGTCCAGCGTGGGATCGGCTTCCAGATAGCCGAGCTGGTTGGCTTCTTCGAACACGGTGTCATAGGGCAGGCCCGCGTCTTCCATCCGGGTCAGGATGTAATTGCAGGTTCCGTTCATCACGCCCTTGATGCGGGTGATCTTGTTGCCTGCCAGCCCTTCCATCAGCGATTTGATGACCGGGATGCCGCCCGCGACCGCTGCCTCGAACCGCAGGGCCACGCCCTTGGCTTCGGCGGCTTCGGCCAGTGCTTGCCCGTGCAGCGCCAGAAGTGCCTTGTTCGCGCTGACAATGTCTTTGCCCGCTGCAATGGCCGCTTCTGTCAGCGCCTTGGCGGGCCCATTCTCGCCGCCCATCAACTCGACCACGACATCCACATCGTCGCGCCGGGCCAGCGCAACAGGGTCATCTTCCCAAGCATAGTCCGAGATATCGACGCCACGATTGCGCGAGCGTGAGCGGGCGCAAACGGCGGAAATGACAATGGGACGGCCGGCGCGCGCCTCTATCAGCGCGGCATTGTTCTGGACCAGTTTCACAAGCCCGGTGCCGACCGTGCCAAGCCCGGCAATTCCAAGGCGCAAGGGGTGGGTCATGTCTGGCACTCCGTTCAGGCTGGCGGTTTCGCGCCTGTTAGCCGCTTGGGACGAGGCTTGCAACGCGCTCAGGCGCGAAGGGCGGCGATTGTGTCGGCAAAGCTGCGGGTTGGGGCAATATCGGGGCGGTATTCCAAGCCAATCGCCGCGCAATGCAGCGCATGCAGATGCGGCAACAGGCGTGCGATTTCGGGGTCGGTCATGGGGCAGGGCGCGCCACGGTCGCCCGCGCGGGCAAGCTGGACATGGCCAATGCGCGGCCAAAGCCGGGTCAGAATATCCAGCGCGTGGCTTTCGCTATGCGCGGCGCGCAAGTGGAACCAATCCGCCATGATCCGCAAATTCGGGTCGCCCACATGGTCGAGAATCGCGTCGGCTTGCGCAAAGCCCGACAGGAAATAGCCCGCTGCGCTGATCGGTTCTATGACAATGCGGCAGGGGGTGCGGGCCAGCGCGTGTTCCAGATTGTGCAGGTAGGTGGCCTGATCGCCATCCATGCCCGCAACAACATGAATGGCATGGGCACCAAGGGCTTGGGCGGCATGTGCGGCGCTTGTAAAATCATCGGCAAATTCGGCGCGCGACCGCGCCGCACGGCCCATGCTTGGCCCCATGAAGGTGTTCAGCCCCAGCAGCGGCATGTCCCCCAAGGCTGCGCGCAGCACTTCCAGATCGGTCCCCTTGGGCAAGTCGTGAAATTCGACCGCGTCAAAGCCCGCGTTGCGTGCCGCACGCACCCGGTCCGGTAGGGCCAGGTCGGTGAATAAAAACCCCAGATTGGCCGAAATCAGCATTCTACCCCCAGTCTTGCCCCAGTCTTGAATTGCCATGAAATTCGCGGAATTTCTTGCGTTTGTCACATGGATTTCCTATGCGGGCGCTTCACGTTATCCCACCACGCAGAAGGGGAGGGTTCATGCCAGATCGCGTCTTTCAAGAATACGGTATTCATCGCTGGGGGGCAGGTATGTTCGCCCGGATGGAGAACGGTGATCTGGGGTTGGTGAACCCCGAGAGGCCGGGTGACACACCCGCCAGCCTGCCCGACCTGCTGCACAAGCTGCACGAACGCGGTGTGCACACGCCGGTTCTGGTGCGGGTGGGCGCGTTTTTGCGCCGCCAGTTGGAACATCTGAACCAAGCCTTCGCCAGCGCCATCACAACCAGCGGCTATCAGGGCACCTATCGCGGCGTGTTCCCGATCAAGGTGAACCAGCAGGCAGAGGTCATTGACCGGATCGTGGATTATGGCCGTCCGTTTCAGTTTGGGCTGGAAGCCGGGTCAAAGCCGGAACTGATTCTGGCGCTGTCGCGCGATCTGCCCAAGGGCGCGCTGCTGATCTGCAACGGGATCAAGGATGCCGAATTCATCCGCCTTGGCATTTTGGCGCGCAAGGCCGGCATTAACTGCGTTCTGGTCATCGAATCGCCGGGAGAGGCCGACACGGTTATTGCCGAAGCCAAGCGGCTGGGCGAAAAGCCCGCTTTGGGCGTGCGGATCAAGCTGACGCGGCGGGTGACGGGCAATTGGGCCGACAGTTCCGGCGACCGCTCTACATTCGGGCTGACCACCAAGGAAGTGGTGGACCTTATCGACAAGCTGCGCGACGCCGACATGCTGGATTGCCTTGTGTTGCAACACGCGCATCTGGGCAGCCAAGTGCCGCAGATCATGGATATTCGTCAGGCGGTGGACGAAGCCTGCCGCTTCTACACCGAATTGCGCCGTCTTGGCGTGCCGCTGGAATATCTGGACTTGGGCGGCGGTCTGGGCATCGACTACACCGGCGAGGCGCGGGCCAACGACAATTCCATGAACTACACGATGGAAGAATATTGCACCAACGTGGTCGAAACCGTGAAATACCAGATGGATGAGGCCGAGGTGCCGCACCCCACGCTGGTCACGGAATCGGGTCGCGCAATTGTGGCCTATTCATCCATGCTGCTGTCGGACATTCTGGAAGCCAGCTATTTCGACCGCGCCGCACCCTTGACGCCGGAAGCGGACGATCACCACATGCTGTCGGACATGGCGGCAATCTCTGGCTATTTGTCGCTGCGCCGGGTTCAGGAATGCCTGAACGACGCCGAATATTACCGCGAGGAATTGCGCGCCATGTTCCGCCGTGGTGTGATCGGCATTGAAGAGGTCGCGCGCGCCGAACAGATTTTCCTGTATATCGTGGGGCGCATCAAGGATCTGGTTGCGCAGAACCCCGATGACGTGCCGCAGGAAGTGCTGGAAGCGCTGTCGGCCCATCGCGACATCTACCGCGCCAATTTCAGCCTGTTCCAGTCGCTTCCCGATGTCTGGGCGATTGACCAGCTTGTGCCCATCGCGCCCTTGCAGCGGCTGAATGAAACGCCTCTGCGCCGCGCGGTCCTGTCCGACATCACCTGCGACAGCGACGGCAAGATCGACCAATTCGTGCTGGGCCACGGCATTGGCAATGCGCTGCCCATCCACGAATTGCGACCCGACGAGCGGTATTTCATCGGCATTTTCTTGGTCGGCGCGTATCAGGAAACCTTGGGCGATTTGCACAACCTGTTCGGCGACACCAATATCGTGACCGTAGATTTCAACGAGGATGGCGTGCTTGAATTGCAGCACGAGGTCGAAGGCGATACGGTGTCCGAAGTGATGGCCTATGTCGAATACGAGCCGCGCCAATGTCTGGATGCGTTCAAGCGGATCGTGGAACGCGGCGTGCGCGATGGCACTCTGAACCCCTCGCAACGGCGGATGCTGATGGAAACCTATCGCCACGCGATGAATGGCTACACCTATTACGAACATGAGGAACACACCCATGGCTGACAATAAGGACGTTCTGGTTATCGGCGCGGGCGGGGTTGCCTCTGTCACGCTGCATAAGATGGCAATGAACCCGGACCTGTTTCCGGGCCGCATCTGCGTGGCCTCGCGCACGCTGTCGAAATGCGAGGCGATTGCGCGCGAGGTGAAGTCGCGCACGGGTGTCGAGATTGAAACCTATGAAGTCGACGCCAACGACGTGGACGCCACAGTTGCGCTGATCGAAACGGTGCAACCCGCGCTTTTGGTCAATCTTGCGCTGCCCTATCAGGATCTGGACCTGATGGCGGCCTGCCTGCGCACCGGCGTGCATTATCTGGACACCGCCAATTATGAGCCGCCGGAAGAGGCCAAGTTCGAATATTCCCACCAGTGGAAGTTGCAGGACCAATTCGCGCAAGCGGGCTTGATGGCGACCTTGGGCGTGGGGTTCGACCCCGGCGTAACCTCGATTTTCGCCGCTTACGTTCGCAAGCATTATCTATCGGGCATTCGCCTTATCGATATTCTCGATTGTAATGGCGGCGATCACGGGCATGCATTCGCGACCAATTTCAACCCGGAAATCAACATCCGCGAAGTGACCGCCGAAGTGCGCCACTGGGAAAATGGCGGCTGGGTCACAAGCCCCGCCATGTCCACATCGGTCGAGTTCGATTTCGAGGCGGTTGGCCCCAAGAACATGTATCTGATGTATCACGAAGAGCTGGAAAGCCTTGTGACACATTTCCCCGAAATTGAGCGCGCGCGCTTCTGGATGACCTTTGGCGATGCCTATATCAACCACGTCACGGTGTTGCAGAATGTCGGCATGACGGGGATCGAACCGGTCGACTATGAGGGCCACAAGATCGTGCCGCTGCAATTTCTGAAAGCCGTGCTGCCTAACCCCGGCGACTTGGGCGAGCGCACCAAGGGCAAGACCAATATAGGCGATATCATCACCGGCCCGGCGCAGGATGGCTCTGGCGAAAAGACGTTCTATATCAAGAACATCTGCGACCACGAGGAATGCTACCGCGAGGTCGGATCGCAAGCTGTCAGCTACACCACCGGCGTGCCTGCTTTCATTGGTGCGGCGCTGATGCTGAACGGCGCATGGTCGGGCGCGGGCGTGTTCAATACCGAACAGCTTGACCCGGATGCGTTCATGGAGATGCTGAACCAACACGGGCTGCCATGGACCGTCACCGAGCTTTCGGCCCCGGCTGATTTCTGATGGCGATGCAGACCTTCGCGGGCGATCCGGGCGCCTTTGCCCGGTTCGACCTGCACCGCGTGCCGTCCCCCTGCTTCGTGGTCGATGAAGCGCGGTTGGAAGCGAATATGAAGGTGCTGGCCGATGTGCAGACGCGGTCCGGCGCGACGGTGCTGTGCGCGCTGAAAGCCTTTTCCATGTGGGACCTCGCGCCCTTGGTCAGCCGCTACCTGTCGGGCGTCTGCGCGTCTGGCCTATGGGAAGCGCGGCTGGGGCGCGAGGAATATGGCGGCTTGGTCGAGACCTATTCGGCGGGGTATAAACCGTCTGAAATGCCCGAAATCGCGGCTCTGTCCGATCATATCATCTTCAACACACCCGCCGCCAAGGACCGCTTTTTGCCCGTGCTGCACGCGTCGGGGCGCGAGATTCATGTGGGCCTGCGGTTCAACCCCGGTCTGCCCTTGGGCGATGACCCCAAATACGACCCCGCCGCTCCCGGTTCGCGGCTTGGCACGCCCTTGGAGCAGATTGATGCGAGCGCGCTTGCGGGCGTGGACGGGCTGCATATGCACACTCTCTGCGAGCAGGACTTGTCGCCGCTGCTGGCGATCTGGGACCATATCGCGCCACGCATCCGCGCGCTTGCGCCGCACCTGAAATGGATCAATTTTGGCGGCGGCCATCATATAACCCGTGCGGATTACGACCGCGAGGGGCTGATCGCCTTCCTGCGGCGCGTGCGTGAGGAAACCGGTCTGCACTGCTATCTGGAACCGGGAGAGGCCGTGGCGCTCGATTGCGGTATCCTTGTGGGCGAAGTTCTGGACGTGGTCGAGAATGACGGCGCGAACGCGATCCTCGACATTTCCGCCACCTGCCACATGCCCGATGTGATCGAAGCGCCTTACCGCCCCGCCCTGCTGGGCGAGGGGGGCGATTGCGCGGTGCGGCTTGGTGGCCCAAGCTGCCTCGCGGGGGATGTGATCGGGCGGTATGATTTCGACGCGGTGCCACAGATTGGCACGCGCGTCGCGTTCCTGGACCAAGCGCATTATTCCATGGTGAAAACCACCACTTTCAACGGGGTGAGACTGCCTGCGCTTGCGGTCTGGAACAGCGACACGGATGCGCTGCGCGTGATCCGTGAATTCGATTACAGTGACTTCAAAGGCCGCCTGTCATGATCTTCCTGAACTCTGAACTGACCAATTCCGAGCGTGGACCAGAAGCGCGCTTCCAGATCGTGCCCATGCCGCTGGAGAAAACCGTGTCCTACGGGTCCGGCACAGCCAACGGCCCGGCCGCGCTGATCGAAGCCTCTGACCAGTTGGAACGCCTGTGGCGCGGGATGGAACCTTGCGCGGCAGGCATTTACACCACTCCGCCCATCGATTGCGAGCAACCGCTTGACGCGGCGCTGGATGCATTGGCCGCGCGCACCGAAGGAATAGCGCGGGCCGGGCAAATTCCGGTCACTTTGGGCGGCGAGCACAGCCTGACATGGGCTGCGGCGATGGGTGTGTCGCGCGCGCTTGGCCGACGCATCGGGATTGTCCAGATCGACGCCCATGCCGACTTGCGCCGCGCCTACCAAGGGTTCCGGCATTCTCATGCCTCTGTCATGCAGCTTCTGGTCGAGGAAGAGGGCATGGCGCTGGCGCAATACGGCGTGCGGGCGCTATCCTCCGAAGAGGCCGCTTTGCGCGAAGACTTGGGCGTGACCTATATTGACGCGGAAGAACTGGTCATGGGCAATATCACCGAGGTCACGCTGGCCGATGACTTCCCCGAAGATGTTTACATCACCTTCGATGTCGATGGGTTGGACGCGCCCTTGATGCCCGCAACCGGCACCCCAGTGCCGGGGGGCTTGGGGTATTACCAATCGCTGGCGCTGGTGCGCTCGGCGCTGAGGGGACGACGCTGCGTGGGCATCGATGTGGTCGAACTGGCGCCCATCGAAGGCGCGGATGTGTGGGACTTCACCGCCGCGCAACTGACCTATGCGCTGATCGGGATTGCCCAAGGGGGCTAGGGGGCGCTCGCGCCCCCTCTGGGGGCTGTCGCCCTCATTCACCCCCTGAGGATATTTGGGCAAGGATGAATGGGGTAAATGCGGGTCTAAACCGCTAAATCTTGTGTCATGTGCGTGACAATCCTGTCTGAACTGCCTATAAGTGGGGCAGCTAATCAAGGATGAATATGCATGTCTGCCGAAGCCCAGAAGATCGACGAATACGGTGCCGATTCCATCAAGGTTTTGAAGGGGTTGGATGCCGTGCGCAAGCGGCCCGGCATGTATATTGGCGACACGGATGACGGGTCGGGCCTGCATCACATGGTCTATGAGGTCGTCGATAACGGCATTGACGAGGCTTTGGCCGGTCATGCCGATTTCGTCAGCGTGATTATCCATGCCGACAGCTCGGTGTCTGTTATGGATAACGGGCGTGGGGTGCCGACCGATATTCACACTGAAGAGGGGGTCTCGGCGGCCGAAGTTATCATGACCCAGCTGCACGCGGGGGGCAAGTTTGACCAGAACAGCTACAAGGTATCGGGCGGTTTGCACGGCGTTGGCGTTTCGGTGGTGAATGCGCTGTCGGACTGGCTGGAGCTGCGGATCTGGCGCGGGGGCAAAGAGCATATCGCGCGGTTCGAGCGTGGCGACACGGTGCGCCATCTGGAAGTGGTCGGCGATAGCCAAGGCAAGACCGGGACCGAGGTGCGGTTTCTGGCCTCGACCACGACCTTTTCAAACCTTGAGTATAATTTCAAGACACTGGAAAACCGGCTGCGCGAATTGGCGTTTCTCAATTCGGGTGTGCGGATCATTCTGGAAGATCATCGCCCGGCGGAACCGCTGAAGACGGAGTTGTTCTATGAAGGCGGCGTGCGCGAATTTGTTCGCCATCTGGACCGGTCAAAGACCCCTGTCATGCCTGAGCCGATCTACATCAACGGCGAGCGTGACGGTATTGGCGTGGAAGTGGCGATGTGGTGGAATGACAGCTACCATGAAAATGTGCTGCCCTTTACCAATAATATCCCGCAACGCGATGGCGGCACGCATATGGCAGGCTTTCGCGGCGCCTTGACGCGCACGATCAACGCCTATGCGCAATCGAGCGGGATCGCCAAGAAGGAAAAGGTCAGCTTTACCGGCGATGATGCGCGCGAGGGGCTGACTTGTGTGCTGTCGGTGAAAGTGCCCGACCCGAAATTTTCCAGCCAGACCAAAGACAAGCTGGTCAGTTCTGAAGTGCGTCCCGCCGTGGAAAGCCTTGTGAACGAAAAGCTGGCGGAGTGGCTTGAAGAAAACCCGAACTATGCCAAGGGCATTGTCGGCAAGATAGTCGAGGCGGCCTTGGCGCGCGAAGCGGCGCGCAAGGCCCGCGAGTTGACCCGGCGCAAGACCGCGATGGACGTGGCGAGCCTGCCGGGTAAGCTGGCCGATTGTCAGGAACGTGACCCTGCAAAATCGGAATTGTTTCTGGTCGAGGGTGACAGCGCTGGCGGGTCCGCCAAGCAGGGGCGCTCGCGACAGAACCAGGCTGTGCTGCCCCTGCGCGGCAAAATCCTGAATGTGGAGCGAGCGCGCTTTGACCGGATGCTGGGCAGTCAGGAAATTGGCACGCTGATTACTGCGCTTGGCACGGGCATCGGCCGCGATGAATTCGACCTTGGCAAGCTGCGCTACCACAAGATCGTTATCATGACCGATGCAGATGTCGATGGCGCGCATATCCGCACGCTGCTGTTGACCTTCTTCTTCCGGCAGATGCCACAACTGATAGAGGCGGGGCATCTGTATATTGCCGAGCCGCCCTTGTTCAAGGTCGCGCGTGGCAAGTCCGAGGTTTACCTGAAAGATAAGCCGTCGCTAGAAAATTACCTGATCGAACAAGGGGTTGAGGGTGCTGTTCTGCGTCTGGCCACGGGTGAGGAAATTGTTGCGCAAGACCTTGCGCGCATCGTGACAGAAGCGCGCGCTGTGCGCCGCTCGCTGGAGGCGTTTCCAACACATTATCCGCAGCATATTCTGGAACAGGCGACCATTGCAGGTGCGCTGATGGCCGAATCCCTGGCCGCACGTCCGCAGGATTTGGCCGATAGCGTGGCGGCACGACTGGACCTGATTGCCGCCGAATATGAGCGCGGTTGGGAGGGGCGGCCCACGCAGGATGGTGGCTTGCGACTGTCGCGCGTGTTGCGCGGTGTGGAAGAGGTGCGCCGGCTGGACGGGCAGGTCTTGCGCTCGGGTGAGGCGCGGCGTCTGGCGACCCATACACAAAGCCTGCAAGATACCTATGCCAAGCCCGCCGAACTGGTGCGCCGCGACCGCAAGCAAACGATTTACGGCCCGGTAGACCTTTTGGACGCCATTCTGGCCGAAGGCGAAAAGGGTTTGTCGTTGCAACGCTACAAGGGGCTGGGGGAAATGAACCCCGACCAGCTTTGGGAAACCACGCTTGACCCGGAAGCGCGCACCTTGTTGCAGGTGAAGGTCGATGATCTGGCCGAAGCCGATGATCTTTTCACCAAGCTGATGGGCGATGTGGTCGAACCGCGGCGCGACTTCATCCAGCGTAACGCGCTGAGTGTGGAGAACCTGGACGCCTGATGCGTGGCAATGCCCCTTGCGCCGCGCGGGCGCGTGGGGCAACACTCTGGGTCAAGGATGATTTGCCAGAGTGACCATGAGCCGTATCAGCAAGATAGAGATCGACGACACCGGGCTGCCGACGCCCACGCCAGAGGTGGAACAGGAACGCAAGGTCGCCGTGTTCGACCTGCTGGAGGATAACAGCTTTACGTTGTTGGGCCGCGACGGGCAGGATGCACCGCAGGGTCCATTTCACATGACGCTGGCAATCCGCGAGCGGCGTCTGGTCATAGACCTGCGCGATGACGCGGGTGAGACGGTCAGCGAGATGCACCTGTCGCTTGGGCCGTTCCGGCAGGTGGTGAAGGATTACTACCAGATTTGCGGCAGCTATTTCGAAGCTGTCAAATCCCTTCCGCCCAGTCAGATCGAGGCGATCGACATGGCCCGGCGCGGTATTCACAATGAGGGCGCGCGCATCTTGCAGGAACGACTGGAGGGCAAGGCGGATCTGGACAAAGACACCGCGCGCCGCCTGTTTACCTTGGTCTGCGTGCTGCATTTCGGGGGTTGAATGAGCACGGGTTTCCCCTCTTCCGTGCTGTTTTGCTGCGACCATAATTCCGTTCGCTCGCCTATGGCCGAGGGGTTCATGAAAAAGCTTTATGGTCAGCGCGCCTATGTCCAGTCGGCGGGTGTGCATTCAGACCGCGAGATTGACGGGTTTTCCATTTCCGTCAGCTTGGAAGACGGGGTCGAATTGGCGCGCCATCGTTCGCGCTCGTTTGAAGAGATGATGGATTGGGGCGATGACCTTGGCGGCTTCGATCTGATTATTGCGCTGTCGCCTGCAAGCCAAAGGCAGGCGCTGGAGCTTACACGCTTTGCCCATATCGACGTAGAATACTGGCCGATCATGGACCCGTCAGGGCTGGGAGAGACGCGCGACGCCAAGCTGACCGCCTACCGTCAGGCCCGTGACCAGATCAAGCAACGCCTGTTGGCCCGGTTTGGGCCGCCGACCGAAGGGTAGCCTTATGAGCCGCGATGTAATCGAGCAGTATTTCACCGCCTTCAACGCGGGCGACACGGACACCATGCTGTCGCTGGTGTCCGACGATGTGGAACACCATGTCAACCAAGGCGAGGTCCGGTGCGGGCGCGTGGCCTTTGCCGAATTTTGCAGCCATATGGGCGTCAGCTACCGCGAAGAGTTGCGCGATATGGTGATTTTCGCATCAGGGGACGGCAGCCGCGCGGCGGCGGAATTCGTGGTGCATGGTGAATATCTGCAAACCGATCCGGGTCTGCCAGAGGCGCGCGGGCAGCGATATGTCCTGTCCGCCGGGTCGTTTTTCGCGCTGCGGGATGGCAAGATTACCCGTGTGACGACCTATTACAACCTGCAAGACTGGATCGCACAGGTTTCGGTATGAGCTTGCGGTATGAGGCGTTGACGGGTGCGGCGATTGGCCTGGTCATAGACGGGCTGGCGGATCTGCGTATCCGGGTGTTCCGCGACTGGCCATATCTCTATGACGGCGATTTGGCCTATGAGCGCGAATATCTGGCGGTTTACCGTGACAACCCGCGCGCGATTGTTGCGGCGGCGTTTGATGGTGATCGTTTGGTGGGCGCCGCGACCGGCCTGCCGATGGTCGATGCCGACCCAAAATTTCGCGCGGCGTTCGACAATACCGGCCATGACCCCGAACAGGTGTTCTACTGTGCTGAATCGGTGTTGCTGCCAGAGTATCGGGGGCAGGGAGCGGGGCACAGGTTTTTCGACCTGCGCGAAGATCAAGCGCGCGCCTTGGGCCTAAGCCACGCCGCCTTTTGCAGCGTGCAGCGCGCGAGCGACCACCCAGCGCGGCCCGAAGGCTACCGCCCGCTCGACGGGTTCTGGCGCAAGCGCGGCTATGCGCCCCTGCGGGGTGTCGTGGCCCAGTTCACATGGCGCGATATTGGCGAGGATGCGGAGACCGCGAAGCCCCTGCAAGTCTGGATGCGCCGATTATGAAACTCGCAGCCGCCGCTTACCCGCTGGATTTCCTGACCGATTGGGACGCTTACGCCGCCAAATTGACCAACTGGGTCGCCACGGGTGCCGCAACCGGGGCCGATCTGCTGGTGTTCCCGGAATATGGATCAATGGAACTGGCCAGCCTTGGCGGGGCTGCGGTTGCCGCCGATCTGGAAGCCGCGCTGACAGAGGTCATGCGCCACGCCCCCCGCGTGACTGATCTGCATTGCGCCCTGGCCGCACAGCACCGCGTGCATATCCTTGGTGCGTCCGCCCCGGCGCAAGCCGGGGCCTCGCGGCCCGTGAACCGCGCCACGCTTTACGGGCCAGAGGGCGTGATCGGCCATCAGGACAAGCAGATCATGACCCGCTTCGAGCGCGAGGACTGGGACATTGCCCCCGGCCAAGACGGCTTGCGCGTGTTCGACACCCCTTTGGGGCGCATCGGTATCCTGATTTGCTATGACGCGGAATTCCCGCTGCTGGGTCGCGCGCTGGCCGAAGCCGGGGCAGAGATCCTCCTCGCACCTTCCTGCACCGAAGGGGTGGCGGGCTACACCCGCGTCAAGATCGGCGCGATGGCGCGCGCGCTGGAAAACCAATGCATCGTCGTGCAGGCTCCTACAGTGGGTGCGGCAGAGTGGTGCCCGGCCGTCGATGCGAATACCGGTGCCGCGGCCATTTATGGCCCGCCCGACACGGGCCTTCCGGACAACGGGATCATCGCCGAAACCGCGCTCAACGCTCCCGGCTGGGCGGTGGCAGAGATCGATCTGAGCGCCATCCACAAGGTGCGGCGCAACGGTGCGGTGTTGAACTACGCCCATTGGCCAGAGCAAAAAATCCGACTTGGGCGGGACTAGCATCGGCCTATTTGCATATTTGGCTTGAAAAAACGCCACAATGCGCGCATCTAGCAGCGCACGCGCGGCAAACGCGCGCCCATAACGGACGGAGTGACCATGGCCAAGGAAGAACTGCTCGAATTTCCCGGTGTCGTCAGAGAACTCCTGCCTAATGCGACATTTCGGGTCGAGCTGGAAAACGGCCATGAGATCAATGCGCATATGGCAGGCAAGATGCGGAAAAACCGCATTCGTGTTCTGGTTGGCGACAAGGTTCAGGTGGAAATGACCCCCTACGACCTGACCAAGGGGCGGATCAATTACCGCTTCAAGTAATGCCATGCGCCTGATTCTCGGCTCTGGCAGCCCAAGACGGCTAGAGGTTCTGGCGCAGCTTGGCATCACGCCCGATGGCGTGGTGGCAGCGGACATAGACGAGACGCCGCACAAGGCGGAACTGCCGCGCCCTTATTGCGAGCGCGTGACCCGCGCCAAGCTGGACGCCCTCACCACCAACCCGGATGACCTGCTGCTATGTGCCGACACAACCGTTGCACTGGGCCGGCGCATTTTGGGCAAACCGAGCGATGCTGGCGAAGCGGCTGCGTTTTTGCACAAGCTGTCGGGGCGGCGGCATGATGTCATCACTTCTGTCGCGCTCAGGCTTGGGGATCGTGTCTGGACGCGGACGCAGCTTAGTGTCGTCAAGATGAAACGCCTGTCGGATGACGAGGTGAACCTTTATCTTGCGTCTGGCGAATGGCAGGGCAAGGCGGGGGGCTATGCCATCCAAGGGCTGGGCGCGGCTTTTATCCCGTGGATGCAGGGGTCTTATACCGGCGTGATGGGCCTGCCCGCCGCCGAAACCGCCACGCTTCTGCGCGCGGCAGGCTACAGGTGGAGCGCATGAAGGGTAGCACAATCGCGCTGGACCAGATCGGCACGCGGCAAGCTGCGGCGCAGATGGTTGATGGCGTTCTGGAAGATTTCACCATCGACCCGCCCGACTGGGTCATCCCGCCGGAAACGCTGTTTCGTGGCAAGTTTGGGCGGCCCGTGAAGGGTATGGGCGGCGCGTTTGTCGATCTGCCCGACGGCCAAAGCGGGTTCCTGCGCCAGACCAAAGGGTTGCGCCCCGGCGACCCGATACTGGTGCAAGTGACAGGGCTGGCCGAAGCTGGCAAAGCGGTGCCCGTCACCACACGCCTGCTGTTCAAAAGCCGCTACGCGATTGTCACGCCCGATGCGCCGGGGCTGAACATCTCGCGCCAGATTGATGACGGCGCGCTGCGTGCCGATCTGGATGCGCTGGCGCGCGACTGTATGGATGGGGCCGGGGAGAGCCTTGGCCTTATCCTGCGCTCTGCTTGTCTGGAGGCCGATGAGGCCACGATCGCCGATGATATTCTCCAGATGCGCAGCCTTGCCGAACACGTGCTGGCCGATGCCGCTGGTAAGCCCGAATTGCTTGTGGCCGCGCCCGGCGCGCATGAACTTGCATGGCGCGACTGGGCGGCGGCTGATACGCTGGATGACAGCCTTGGCAGCTTCGCACGGCACGGGGTAGATGACGCGCTTTATAAGCTGACGCGCGCCGAAGTGGGGCTGTCGCATGGGGCGTCAATGGTGATCGAACCCACCCGTGCGCTGGTCGCGGTCGACATCAACACGGGCCCCGACACCAGCCCCGCTGCCGGGCTGAAAGCCAATATCGCCGCGATCCGCGCCCTGCCGCGCCAATTGCGACTGCGCGGGCTTGGTGGGCAGGTGGTGATCGATCTTGCCCCCTACCCGAAACGCGAAAAACAGGTGCTGGAACAGGTGCTGGGCGCCGCTTTCAAACGCGATGGGCGCGATACGGTGCTGGCGGGCTTCACACCCTTGGGCAATTTCGAACTGACCCGCAAACGCGACCGTGTGGCGCTGTCGGTGCTGCTGTCATGAGCTGCCCGATTTGCCGCAAATCGGCGGTGCCAGAGTATCGCCCCTTCTGTTCGCGCCGCTGCGCCGATGTCGATCTGGCCCGTTGGCTACGGGCGGATTACGCAATCCCCGTGCCTCTGACAGATGCCGAGGATGACACGCCTGACGGAGATGCTCAGCAGCCCCCTGAATCGCGGTAGTTTTTTCGAATTGCCTCTGGACAGTGAAACCCGCCTGACATAATACACCGCTACCCACAGAGGCAGGCTTGAAACAGTCCCTCAAACAAGACCCGTGCCCGGGTAGCTCAGGGGTAGAGCAGTGGATTGAAAATCCTCGTGTCGGTGGTTCGATTCCGCCCCCGGGCACCATTTATCATGGTAACATGTTGGTAACGCTTTGGATTTTAGCCAATGCTATAAGCTGTAGGCCAAGTTCGCGACGATTTCACGTTCGTAAAAGGCGGCATGTTTTTTCTTTAGCTGTGGTGTTCCAAGCGAACTGAGTTGTCACTACACTTCGCCTCGGATCGCACCATGTCGCGCGCGAGAACGCCAAAGATTTCCCTAGACAGAGCCAGGAAAGCTGCCGATCATTTCGGAGAATACTGGCGCCATCGGCGGCCCCAGAGCCAGAAGTTTCCGGGTAAGCGCATCCTACGCCAGCATGTATCCAGCGCCACTGCAATGACGGCGCAAGAACCTGTGCCGACCCGATCGACCTATGTGGCGACATACACTTGGGCGCCTACGCCTGAGCTGACGCCAAAGCCTTTCCAGATATGTTGATAGCTCGGGGCTTTCAGGTCGTAGCATGGCAGGCGGTTTCGGCACTGGTCGGATGGCGATAAACTTCGCCGGCACTGAGCAAGGTCACTTATGATCGAACGGTGAGCGTTCCGGGCACGGCTCAATTGCGACAGATGGCTAAGCGACGGTCAGAGTTCCACAACAGCGCCCATAGGAGACTCGTTTCGCGTCACGGCAAGGCCAGCACCTTGCGGGGCGAACCAATATCGCCGCTCTTCTTTGAAGACTCTTATTTTGCAATGCCGGTGGTGCTGGAAGTTGCTGACCTGGTTGATCGCAGGCCGCTGTCCGGCATGTTTGCAAATCTTGGCAGTCTACTCTCTGAGTGTATGACGCGGCCGACCCTGACCGCCTTTTTCCTCATCGAACGATCACTTTGTGGCACGGAACTTGGCAGATGTGTAAGGTTGTCACATGCTCAAGGCCTTGGGTGAATATGGGCTCATATCAGCAAACAGCGAAGCAACGCAGCCACTGTGAGCATATGGCACCAAGCTATTTGAATAGCTTTCCCAAGGCTTTACCAGTCACTTTGCCCGCAATGCGGCGCCCAATTCGCCGTGAAACGGCCCCTTTGCGTTTCGAGGTTATGGCCTGCGCATCGCCAGAATACTTGGCCAATGCGTAAAGGAATTTGCGAAATTTGTTGATCGACATAGGGCAATCATAACGCATTTTGCGGAAACCGAACAGCGTTTCTTGGCAAATTTCTTCCCGTGCCGGGTGGTCTTGGCACCTTAAAGTGTTATATGATAACATAACATTTTCAAGTTGAGGATCTTGCCATGCCCCGCGACCATCGTTTGCCTGTCACCGTCCTGTCAGGGTTCCTTGGGGCAGGGAAAACGACGCTTCTGAACCGGGTTCTGAACAATCGCGACGGGCTGCGCGTGGCGGTCATTGTCAATGATATGTCAGAGGTCAATATCGACGCCGATTTGGTGCGCGCCGAAACCGAGCTCTCGCGCATGGATGAGACGCTGGTCGAGATGTCGAATGGCTGCATCTGCTGCACCTTGCGCGATGATCTGCTGCAAGAGGTGCGCAAACTGGCCGCCGAGGGACGATTTGATTACCTGCTCATCGAATCAACCGGAATTTCCGAACCTTTGCCCGTGGCCGCGACATTTGATTTTCGCGATGAAGGCGGCGACAGCCTGTCCGACGTGGCGCGGCTGGATACCATGGTCACGGTGGTCGATGCGGTGAACCTGCTGCGCGACTATTCCAGCCATGATTTTCTGCGTGACCGGGGTGAGACATTGGGCGAAGATGACGACCGCACATTGGTCAATCTGCTGGTCGAGCAGATTGAGTTTGCCGATGTGGTGATCCTGAACAAGGTGCATGATGCCGGGCCAGAGCGGACGGATGCCGCGCGCAAGATCATCCGTAGTTTGAACGCTGATGCACGGATTTATGAAGCCGACCATTCCGATGTTGCCGCGGATGCAATTCTAAACACCGGGCTGTTCGACTTCGAGGCCGCGCATGAGCATCCGATGTGGGCCAAAGAGCTGTATGGTTTTGCCGATCACATGCCCGAGACCGAGGAATATGGCGTTTCCAGCCATGTGTACCGTGCGCGCCGTCCCTTCGCGCCGGAAAAGATCATGGCGGTGCTGAATGGTGAACTGCCGGGTGTGATCCGCGCCAAGGGGCATTTCTGGATCGCCACGCGGCCCGACTGGGTTGCGGAATTCTCGCTTGCGGGGGCACTCTCATCGGTCAAGCCCTTGGGAACTTGGTGGGCCGCTGTCCCGCGTGATCGCTGGCCCGACCACGATGCCGCGCGCAGCTATATGGCGGCGCATTGGGTGGAGCCGTGGGGCGACCGACGGCAGGAAATTGTCTTTATCGGCGCAGGGATTGACTGGGCCGCGCTGAAAGCCACGCTGGACGCCTGCTTGCTTCCCGAGCATCAGGCGCAGGGGCCGGACAGCCTGCCGGACCTGCCGGACCCGTTCCCGCTTTGGCGCCGGGTAGAGGCCGCATGAGCGCGCGTAACCGCCGCACGAATCTGCGCGCGAAAATCCGGACGCGCGACCCGATGCAGGATTTTGACCGTCTGCCGCCCGAATTGCGCAATTGGTTGGCAGGGGCGGCGCTGCCATGGCGTCCCGGCTCTGTGCAGAAGGTCTTTGCGCGCGCGCTGGCCCGGACGGGAGACACGGGCCGCGCGCTGGCGCAATTGGACGCCGCGGAACGCAAACTTGTTGCCCGCGATGCCGCCGCAATCTGGGGGGCGGAGCATCCTGCCGCGCGCGGCACTGAAAACAGCGTTGCCGATGGGTCAGGGCGCGGCTAGTCTTTGCGACATGAGCAAGATCATCAACCTGCGGACCATCCGAAAACAGAGCGCCCGTGATGCCAAGCGCCGCGCGGGGGATGAAAATGCAGCCCGTCATGGGCGCAGTCGCGCGCTAAAGCAGGCAGAGCAGGCGCAATCGGACAAAGCCCGTGCGCATCTGGACGGCCATAAGCGCGAGCCATGACTGCGCGCCCGGTCAAACATTCGCTGACCTTGCGCGGGCACCGGACCTCGGTGTCGCTGGAAACGGCATTCTGGCGCGAATTTTGTGCGATTGCGGCGCGTGACGGCGTGGCGCTGAACGCGTTGGCCGCAAGAATAGACGCGGCGCGCGGCGATATGGGGCTGGCCTCTGCCATTCGGGTGCATGTGTTGCAAGACGCGCTGCGCCGCGCCAAAGGCTAAGCCTATTCCGCCCCGACCGCCTTTGCGTAACCGTCATCTTCCGCCGTGTCCGTATCAGCGGATTGGGGAAGGGGGAATTCTTCTTCCGGCAACCCTTCGCGCGACAACAGGACCGCCACCGGCCTTGCGGTTGGAATATGCGAGCAGACGATCATGACGGCCACCATGAAGGGCACGGCAAGAAACATCCCCGGCACGCCCCAGACCGCGCCCCAGAAGGCAAGCGAGATGATGATCCCGAAGGAGGACAGGCGCAGCGTTCGGCCCATGAGCATTGGGTCGATCACGTTGCCCAGCAAAAACTGGATCATGCCTGCGATAACAAAGATCAGGATTGCGGTTGAGGGTTCTGCAACCTGAATATATGCCACCAATGTCACGACCAGCGTCGCAATGATGGACCCAACCGAGGGAATGAAGTTCAGCACAAAGGTTAAGAGTGCCATGGCCAGCGCGAATTGCAGATTGAACACGCTTAGCAAAGCAAAGATCAACCCGCCTGTGACCGCCGAAATCAATGTCTTGACCAGCAGGTAACGGTTCACACGCCGGATGATGGAGCCGATGATCGCACTGACCCTGCGGGCCTGCGCTTCATCGCTCATGAGTTTTTCCAGCTTTGTGCCGAACCAGACGCGTTCGGCAAACAGGAAGCCCACGAACAGGATGATAAGCACCACCTGCGACAACAGCGTCCCCGCTTGCCCGGCCGCCGAGCGCAAATAGCCGGACACTTCTATCGAGCGGACGGTGGCCAGGACCGAGGCTTCGACATCTTCACCCATCCAGGCAAACATGCGCGCGATGGCGCGTTGCGCGTCCTCTGTATAGGCAAGCGTGGTGGTCAGCACCGTGTTGATCTGCGAAATCACCAGCCCGGCCATGGTAAGCAGTCCCGACGCGATCAAGGCAACCGCCAGCACCGACGCGACCCAGTTCGTGACCCGCAAATTACCGATCTTCATGCTCTGGATCGAGTTGATCGCATCCGAGGTCAGCGAGAACAGGATGATCGCAATGGCGAGCGAAATCAGGATGAATTTTGCCTGCACCAGCAAGAACAGCACCACCGCGAAGGCGATGATGCCCATGAGCCATGTTTGCAGCCGGAATTTCTCGCCAAAGCTGAGGCGCGCAGAAAGTGGCGTGATGGTTTTCTGATTTTCTGACATGGCTCCGTCGTGCAAACGCTATGTCGCGTAGTATGGGCGTGAAAAGGGCCACCGGCAAGGCATGATCCGGGCCATGTCGTGGCAAATGGGTTACTGCTGCGCGGCGCGTAGAATATAGGCGGCTATCGCGTCGAGTTCGGGTTTCTCGAGCTGGCCAAGATTGGCGATGACCTTGGCCATCGACCCGCCAGCCACGTCAAAGGACGGCGTGAAGCCGGTTTCCAGATAGGCGCTGATGTCGAATGCGGACCATGTGAAATCTGCCCCGGAGATGGGCGGAATGCGCCCGCTGCCCGATGGGTTGGGCGCGCCTTCCAGCCAAGCCGCGCGATCGAGGCCGCCCAAAGCACCTCGCGGCGTGTGGCATTCGGCGCAATGGGCCAGCGCCTCGGCCAGGTAGCGGCCTTGGGTTTCCTGCTCTGTCAGATCGCCCGTCACCACCCAATCGCGGTTCATGTAAAGCACCTTCCACAGCCCGACGCTGCGGCGGATGTCGAACGGAAAGGCCACATCATGCGCGCGCGACGGCGTTGCGTCCGCAGGCAAGGTCATCATGTAGGCGTATAGATCCGCCATGTCTTGCGGGTCGGCCTTGGTATAGGACGTGTAAGGAAAGGCCGGGAAATAATGCTGCCCTTCGGGAGAGACCCCGCGCATCACGGCATTCAGGAACTGCGCTTGCGACCAGTCGCCGATGCCATGGTCCGGGTCGGGGCTGATATTGGGTGCGTAGAAAGTGCCAAACTGGGTCTGGAATGCCGCGCCCCCCAACAACAGCTTTGGGTCTGCGCCATCGTCTGTGCCCATATGGCAGGACGCGCAGCCCGACGCCAAAAAGACGCGTTCGCCCGCTTCTGCATCGCCAGTCAGCCGGTCTGACACAGTGCTGGGCAGGGCGGTGGGGCGGGTGATGAACCAGCCAGTGACCCCGCCGATAACCGCAAGTGCCAAAAGACCATATACCGCCGGTTTCATATCTTGCCCCGTCAAACAATGCATTCAACTGTGCATGCGGGCCGCACAGGCAGCACTGGAACGGCCCGCATATCTAAAATCGCAAGATCAGCGTCAGCTTTCCTCGCGATAATCCTCATGGCAGGCGCCACAGGATTGGCCGAGCGCACCCACGGCAGGGCGCAGCGCATCCAGCCCATTGCCCGCCGCAGCTTGCAGCGCGACAGACGCCTCTTGCAGGGCAACGAACTTGGCGGTGAAGTCGTCCAGATTCTCCCATATCTCCGCCTTCGCGCGGGTTTCGATGAGCGAAGACGAATCGGTCCCCTCTGGCCAAAGCCGTGATTGGTCATGCCGGGTCAGGTGGAACAGGTTGTCGGCCGCAGTCTGCGCCATCGCGGCGTCATATTCCATACGTCCCTGCGCCATGCCGCCCACAACTGACAGGTTATGACCGTATAGCTTGAACTGACCCTGACGGGCCGCCACGCTAGGGTTGTCTTGGGCCAGTGCCGGGGCGGCCAGGGCAACCGCAAGCGCCGCACCGGTGATTATCTTGTAAAATGCCATCTCGAAACTCCTCGTGTCTTACTGAGGTGAGAAGCCTAGCCTGCATTCGTGACGTTTCAAACACACGCACGCGTGATCGCCGGGATTATACGAAGCGCACTTTTCCAATATAGGGCAGGTTGCGGTTTCTCTGTGCATAATCAATGCCATAACCTACGACGAACTCGTCTGGTATCTCGAACCCGGTCCAGCGCGCGCGAATGTCGACCTCGCGGCGCGAGGGTTTGTCAAGCAATGCGCAAACCTCCAGCCGGGCTGGGTTGCGCGCCAGCAGCATTTGCAAAACATGGTGCAGGGTAAAGCCGGTATCGACAATGTCCTCGACCACCAGAACATCGCGCCCGGCGATCTTGCCGGTCAGGTCTTTCAGCACCCGCACCTCGCGTGAGGATTGGGTGCTGTTGCCGTAGCTCGACGCCTCCAGAAAATCGACCTCCAGCGGCAGGTCAATCTCGCGCACAAGATCGGCGATGAATATGAATGACCCGCGCAGCAAGCCCACCACAACCAGCTTGTCGGTGGCGGCGAATTCGCGGCTTATCTCTCCCGCCAACTCCTCGACCCGCGCGGCGATTTGCTTGGCGCTTATCATCTGGTCGATCTGATAGGGTTTTTGCGACATCTCGGCCCCTTGATTTTTCACGCCAAGTCTAAGACATGTCCTGCCCAGACAAAAGGCCCGATCCGCGCATGCCCACCCATACCGAACACCGCCACATGCCCTACACGCCCCGTCAGATCTATGATCTGGTGGCGGATGTGGCACGCTACCCGGAATTTCTGCCATGGACAGCTGCCGCGCGCATCCGGTCGCGCAAGCCCATCGATGGCGGCGAGGAGATGGAAGCTGATCTGGTGATCTCGTTCAAAGTGTTTCGCGAGCGCTTCGGCAGCCGGGTGCGGCTGTTTCCCCAGGATGGCGTGATCGACACCGCCTATCTGGATGGGCCATTCAAGCATATGGTGTCGCGTTGGACGGTGCAGGATGCCGAGGATGGTGGCTGCGTTGTCGATTTCCACGTCGATTTCGAATTCAAATCGCCCATGCTGCAAAAGATCATCGGGGTGGTGTTCGATCAGGCCATGCGCCGCGTCGTCGGCGCGTTCGAGGCCCGCGCCAAGGCGCTTTACGGTTAAGCCCGCAACCGTCTCAGCACCATTGCCAGCGCATGGTCTACCGTGGCCGCGCGCACCGCGTCGCGCCCGATTGCGCCGAACTCTAGCGTTTCCGTGACCACGCCCTCTGCATCCGCCAATCCAAAGCACACCCGGCCCTCGGGCTTGTGCTCTGATCCGCCCGGCCCGGCAATACCTGTCACCGCCACCGCCAGCCCGGCTTGTGACCGGACCAGCGCGCCTTGCGCCATCTCGCGTGCAACGTCTTCAGACACTGCGCCCTGCGCGTCGAGCGTGGCTTGCGCGACCTCAAGCATCTGGCATTTGGCCGCGTTGGAATAGGTCACAAACCCACGGTCCACCACGTCGGATGACCCCGGCACCGCCGTCAGCGCGGCCATAATCAACCCGCCAGTGCAGCTTTCCGCGGTCGCCAGCATCACGCCGCGCGCGCGCGCCGCCTCTAACACCGCGCCCGCGCTCATGCGCCCATCATTCCGTGGCTGACCACCGCTGCCACGGCCACGACCAACGTCGCCAGAAAGCCCGCGACCACATCGTCCAGCATTACGCCCAAAGGCGTGTGCATCCGGTCTGCCAGCCCAACCGGGCCGGGCTTCCAGATATCGAAGGCGCGAAACGCCAGAAACGCTGTGACCCAGCCGGGCCAAAGTGCTGTCACGTCCACGCCCTGCATCATCGCGCCCAAGGACACCGGCCAAAGCGCGATCCACATGCCCACCACTTCGTCGATGACAATCTCGGATGGGTCGGCATCGGGCGTCTCTCGCGTCTCGGCAATGGTGGCCCACCAGCCAAGCGCAAAGACCACGAATGTCGCCGCCAACAGCAACCAGAACCCGCCCAGAACATGTAGCGCCCAAGCCACCGGCAGCGCCGCCACGCTGCCCCATGTGCCGGGGGCAGGGCGCAAGTAGCCCACGCCGCCGAATGTTGTGATCATGCTCGTCAAGCGCATGTCCAAGTCCCCTTCATCTTGCCCCGAATACTTCGGGGGGCAGCCCCCCCACGTTCAACCGCCCTTACAGCACAAATCCGCGCGCTGCGCGATGCCTTCTGCATGGGCGGTCACCCGGACGGCGCGCGCCTTGTGCCCGTGGCCATCTTTCAACCTGTCTTCAGGTCGTTGAGATTGGTCGCGGGGTAGGACGGGAAGAACTTGACGCCCGCTTTCTTCAGCGCCGCCACGAAGGCGTCCGAGCCCATCAGGCTTCCTGAAAAGCGGGACTCCCTCCAGAAATGGATATCCGGAGCGAGGCAAGAGGTGTCGACGACGACGTCTTTGGTGGTCGAATTGACCCAGAACGAATTGAGCTTGTCCGGCCTTCTCGTACTCATCTGGACCCGCGATTTCTCGACGACGATGGAGTTCTGCCGCACGGTCACGTTCATGATAAACCACGGCCCTTCGATCTCGACGCCACGCTTGGTGCGGAGGGGAACCTCGAAGAACTGGTGAAGATCGGGATCGAACCGCTCGATCACATCCTTCGCGCGGCCGGAGACGACGTATATGCCGTTCATGCCGGTGAACGCATCGGGCCAGGACTTGCGGGGCTTGTCCGCGACAAGCACCTTCGGCAGTTCCTCGGGCAAAGATTTCCGCGCGCCATCGCGCCAGGCATGGACGGCCTGGCCCCCCTCTTCGCCCCGGGCCGGGTTCATGTAGCGCTCGTTCCAGTCGGGCATTTCCACCGGGATCTGAACCTTGCCAAGTTGCATGTCGAAGACGTGGGGCATTGTGCGCTACCCCGCCACCAGACAAGCCGTCGCAATCGCGGCGATGCCCTCTTCCCGCCCTGTAAATCCCAGCCGTTCCGACGTGGTGGCCTTCACGCTGATGCGCCCGACCTCGACCGCCATGATCTCGGCCAAGGCCGCCTGCATCGCGCCCGCGTGCGGTCCGATCTTGGGGTGCTCGCAGACCAGCGTTACATCGCAATTGGCCAGCCTGAACCCACGCGCGCGGGCCAGCTCTATTGCATGGCGCAGGAAGATATGGCTCGCCGCGCCTTTCCATTGCGGGTCCGAGGGCGGGAAATGGCGGCCAATGTCGCCCTCGGCCAGCGCACCGTAAATAGCGTCGGTCAAAGCGTGCATGCCCACATCCGCATCGGAATGGCCTTGAAGCGCGCGATCATGCGGCACCTTGACACCGCACAGCCAGCAGCCATCGCCGGGTCCAAAGCGGTGCACATCATAGCCATTGCCAAGGCGGATATCGGTCATCTGCGGTGTCCTTCGTTGCAGTATCGCCTCTGCGCGGGCGAAGTCGGCGGGGTAGGTCAGTTTGAAGTTATCCTCGCAGCCCGCGACCAGCGCCACGCGCAGGCCATGGGCACGGGCGATTTCGACGTCGTCGGGCGCGTCGCCCTGCCAAGCCTTGTGGGCCGCCAGCAAGGGCGCGAAATGAAAGCCTTGCGGGGTTTGCGCGCGATAGAGCCCGTCACGCGGCACAGGCACGCCGACCGCGCCATCTGCCCCGCGCCAGAGCGCATCGACCACGGCCAAGGCCGGGGCTGCGGCGGGATTACGGCCCAGAGCGGCGATCACATCGCCAATCACGCGAGGGTAGGCGAAGGGGCGTGCGCCATCATGGATCAGAACGCGGTCAGGCGGGTCTGCCGCCAAGGCATTGAGCGCGGCCCGCACAGAGGCGGTGCGCGTCGCTCCGCCCGTCACGATCGTCACGCCGCGCAGGTCCAGTGACGCCGCGCGCGCGATGTCGTCGGCATGTAATACCAGCACCAGTCGGGTCAGCCCGCCCGCGCGCAGGGCGTCCAACGTATGGTCCAGCACGCAGCCTTCGCCAAGCAAGCGCCACTGCTTGGGCAGGCCGTCGCCCGCGCGGGTGCCACGCCCTGCGGCAACGATAATAGCTGCGGTGGAATTGCTCATGCGCCCCTCGGTCCTGTTCTGCCTTCTATACGCGCAGCCGCCGCTTGCTGACAATGCGCGCGAGCCCCCATATTATTTGCCTAAAAAATAAGCGCATGATGAAAAATGCGCCAAGAATGCATGGGTTGGGTTGGACTTGGCCCGGCCTTGCGGCTATTTCTTCACGCATGAACCATATCCGCTGCTGCCTTCGATGACTGTTCTGTTCCCCTTTGATGTGGGCACAAGTTGCCCTGTGCTTCTGGCCCCTATGGCCGGGATCACCGACCTGCCGTTCCGGCGGGTGGTCGCCGGTTTCGGCGCGTCTTTGGTGGTGTCGGAGATGGTCGCCAGTGAAGACATGGTGCGCGCCCGCCCCTCGACCCGTGCCAAGGCAGAACTTGGGGTCGCGGATGGGCAGACCGCCGTGCAGCTTGCGGGCCGTGAGGCGCATTGGATGGCCGAAGCCGCGCGCATGATGGCGGGTCAAGGCGCGCGGATCATCGACATAAACATGGGCTGCCCTGCGAAAAAGGTCGTGGGCGGGCTGTCCGGCTCTGCGCTGATGCGCGATCTGGACCACGCGCTGCGGCTGATCGATGCTGTGGTGGGCGTGGTGGATGTGCCGGTCACGCTCAAGACCCGGCTGGGCTGGGATGACGATTGTCTGAACGCGCCGGAACTTGCCCGCCGCGCGGCGGGGGCGGGCGTTCGGATGGTCACAATCCATGGCCGCACCCGGTGCCAGTTCTACAAAGGACAGGCCGATTGGTCGGCGATTGCCCCGGTGGTGCAGGCGGTGAATGTTCCGGTCGTGGCGAATGGCGATATCACCTCGCCGCACGCGGCGCGGCAGGCGCTTATGCAATCCGGTGCGGCTGGCGTTATGGTCGGGCGCGGCGCGCAGGGGCGCCCCTGGCGTTTGGCGCAGATCGCGGCGGTTCTGGCTGGCCAGCCCGTGCTGCCTGCGCCGCAAGGGGCTGATCTGGTCGCCTTGGTCGGCGCGCATTACGAGGCGATCCTTGGCTTTTATGGCCGCGACCTTGGGCTGCGCGTGGCACGCAAGCATCTGGGCTGGTACGCGGAAGCCGCAGGCGGCGGCGCGTCTGCGCGCCGGGCGGTGCTGACTGCAACCGCGCCGGCACAGGTTCTGGCGCTGCTTCCAGACCTGTTAACCCCCGATCAAGAGGCCGCAGCATGACGCCCCCCGCCACCGGCACAATCTGGGCGGCCTTGCCAGTGCCCTCTTTCATGATCGGGCAGGTGGACGGGCGCGAATGCGTCGCCGATTGCAACCCTGCGGCAGAACAGTTTTTAAGCCTGTCGCGCCGCGCTGTGCTGAACAGCCCGCTTGTGCGCCTGATAGAGGTCGATGCAGAGATCGACCGCGCGCTGGAACGCTGCCGCAACAACCGTGCGCCGGTGTTCATCAATGATGCCGCGCTTATCATCGGTATGCGCCCACCGGTGCAATGCTCGATTCAGCTTGCGCCGATGGTGGACCGGCCCGATCTGGTGCTGATGCTTGTGACCCCGCGCGAAATTGCGGGCAAACTGGGGCAGGTGGACGGTATCCGCAACGCCGCGCGCTCTGCCATCGGCATGTCGCAAATGCTGGCGCATGAAATCAAAAACCCGCTGGCGGGGATTACCGGGGCGGCGCAGCTTCTGTCTATGGGGCTTGGCCCGCAGGACCGTGAATTGACCGACCTGATCGTGGCTGAAACCCAACGGATCGTGAACCTGCTGGACCAGGTCGAGCAATTCGGCAACCAGCGTCCGCCGATCTGTCGCGCGATCAATATTCACGACATTCTGGAACGCGCGCGCCGCTCGGCCGAAGTGGGCTTTGCCGCGCATATGCGCATCCGTGATGCTTATGATCCGTCGCTTCCGCCGGTCTGGGCCGATGGCGACCAATTGTTGCAGGTGTTTCTGAACCTGCTCAAGAATGCGGCCCAAGCGCAGCCAGATGGCGGCAGTATCCGTATTCGCACGTTCTTTGAGCAATCCTTGCGCGTGCGTGCGGCCGGTGGGCAAGAGGTGGCGCTGCCAATTCATGTTGAAATCGTTGATGATGGCCCCGGCTTGCCGCCCGAGATTGCCGAAGAAGTGTTCGACCCGTTCGTGTCGGGACGCGAGAACGGCACCGGGCTGGGGCTTGCGCTGGTCTCCAAGATTATCTCGGCGCATGACGGTTGGGTGTCGGTCGAAAGCCGCCCCGGACGCACGATGTTTCGAATTTCCCTGCCACGCGCTCCCGAAGCCGGGTCGCGCACCGCACAACAAAAGGAGCTTTCCTGATGGATGGCACTGTTCTGGTTGCCGATGACGATCGCACCATCCGCACGGTGCTGACCCAGGCGCTGACACGCGCGGGATGCAAGGTGCATGCCACCTCCAGCCTGACCACGCTGATGCGCTGGGTCGAGGAAGGGCGCGGCGATCTGGTTATTACCGATGTGATGATGCCTGATGGCAACGGGATCGAAATGATCCCGAAAATCAGCCAGGAACGCCCCGATCTGCCAGTCATCGTGATTTCAGCGCAAAACACCATCATGACGGCCATTCAGGCCAACGAGGTGGATGCGCATGATTATCTGCCCAAGCCCTTCGACCTGCCGGATCTGCTGAAACGCGCAGGCGCGGCCATGAAGAACCGCAAACTCGTCGCGGCGTCGGCGCAGGCCGACCTGTTGCCCAGACCCGCACCGCGCGGCGACATGTCCAGCATGGAAGGCCTGCCGCTGGTCGGGCGCACCCCGGTCATGCAGGAACTGTATCGCCTGATCGCGCGGGTGATGAATTCCAGCATGCCGGTGCTGATTACGGGCGAATCCGGCACCGGAAAATCGCTGATCGCGCGCACTTTGCATGACCTGTCGGACCGGCGCGGGCAGCCCTTTATTTCGGCCACGGCAGAGGATTTCCGCAGCCCGGATGCCGCGCAGGCGCTGGTGTCGCGTGTGCGCTCCGGGTCGCTGTTGCTGGATGAGCTGGCGTCCTATGGGGCAGAAGCTCAGTTGCGGGTCGCGCGGCTTTTGGACGGGTTGCCCGATGATGGCCCGCGCATCATGGCCACCGCGCAGACAAACCTTGCCCATTGCATGAGCGAAGGCAGCCTGCGCGAAGACCTGTATTATCGGTTAAGCGGGGTCACGCTGGCCGTGCCTGCGCTGCGCGAACGGATCGACGATCTGGAACCGCTGGCGCAGCATTTCCTGTCACAGGCCGCCGATGATGGCGCGACTTTGCGCGCGCTGTCACCCGACTCTCTGGAACTGGTGCGCGGCTATTCCTGGCCGGGCAATGTGCGCCAATTGCAGAACACGCTGCGGCGGCTTACCCTGACCGGCCAAGACCCCAATATCGCCCGGTCAGAGATGGAACTGGCGCTTAAAAGCCAGCCCTCGGCAATGGCTGTGGGCGAGGATATCGGCGGCGAATCTTTGTCCGAATCGGCGGCCCGCCACTTGAAGCGCTATTTCGACCTGCATGGGCAGGACCTGCCGCCGCCGGGGCTATATGCACGGATTTTGCACGAAATAGAGGTGCCGCTGATTGAGATTGCGCTTGATGCTACCGGCGGCAATCAAGCGCGTTGCGCCGAGCTTTTGGGGATCAACCGCAACACCTTGCGCAAGAAGATTACCGAACTTGACATAGAGGTGTCGCGCCGCCGCAAGCTGGCCTGATGCGCCGAGTTTGATGTAGAATTACCACATTCCCTGTGGCACAATCCCCACATAATCGGGGGAAATGCCCCGGCATATTGGTGAAAAGCGGGGGTTCATTGGGGCAAGCGGCGTTCTACTCTGGCATGCTGGGGCAGTTGGCGGGCCTGCGCGAGCGGCGCAGGTCAACCGGCGGCACGGTCGCGCTGGTGTTGGCGGGACCGCTGCTGGTCTTGCTGACGCTGCTGGCGCTGGGGCCATTGGACGGCGTGTTCAGCACGTCCGGCTTGGCGCTCGTGTTGCTGGCCGACCTTGTCTACATGTTGCTGGTGGCAGGGCTGGTTGCGGTGCGCGTGGCCCGGCTTGTGGCCGCAAGACGCAAGGACAGCGCCGGGTCGCGCCTGCATCTGCGGCTGACCACGCTTTTTGCCGCGATTGCAATGGTGCCCACGATTACGGTCGCGGTCTTTGCCGCCATCACGCTCAATGTCGGGCTGGAGGGATGGTTCTCTGATCGGGTGCAGCGCGTGGTCGGCAACTCTCTGGCCGCCGCCGAAGCCTACCAGTTCGAACAAGAGCGCGACCTGCGTGCAGACGCTCAGGATTTGGCAGACTATCTGGATGCCGCGCGACGGGTCTTTCCCATGTTGGGCGAGGGCGAGTTGCGCAACCTTTTGTCCGAAGCACAGGCACGCGTGCAGCGTGGGTTGCGTGTGGCCTTTGTGATCGACGGCACTGGCGAAATCCGGGCGCGGGGCGAGCGGTCCTACCGGTTCAACTATGTCCCGCCAAGTGCTGGGGATATCAGCGCTGCGCGCGATGGTGTGGTGCTGATCCGTGATTGGCCCTTGAACGAGTTTCGCGCGCTGGTCCCGCTGGGCGAGTATTTTGACCGCTTCCTGTATGTCTCGCGGGCGGTCGATGGTGAGATCCTGGCGCTGCTGGATGACACACGCGAAACTGTGGCGTTTTATCAGCAACTTGAACAGGATCGCGGGCGCATTCTGTTTCAGTTCGGCGCGCTCTATCTTGGTTTCGCGCTGATCCTGATTCTTGCCGCTGTCTGGATGGGGTTGAACTTTGCCGAGCGGCTGGCGCGTCCTGTCGGGCGATTGGTCGAGGCCGCCGAACAGGTCGGCGCGGGCGATCTGGATGTGCAGGTGCGTGTCATGCGCGATGATGACGAGGTGGCGCTTCTGGGGCGCGTGTTCAACCAGATGACCCGTCAGCTCAAGGGGCAGCGCGAACGCCTGCTGGAAAACAACCGCCAGATCGATGCGCGGCGGCGGCTGTTCGATTCGGTGCTGGGCTCTGTGACTGCGGGTGTGATCGGGTTGGATGCCGAGGGACGGCTTGCCTTCATTAACCGAGCGGCGGAAACTTTGTTGGACGTCACCTCAGACCCGTCAGAATCGCCCGATCTGTCCGAAATCGCGCCCGAATTTCTACCCCTTATCGAGCGACTGCGCGCCGCGCCGCCGGGGCAAGACCGCGTGCAAGAGGAATTGCGCTTGGTGCGGTCGGGACGGTTGGAGACGGTGCTGGTGCGCTTTGCGGAGCGGCGCCGCAGCGATGGGCGGCTGGAAGGCTATGTGGTTGCCTTCGATGATGTCTCCGAGTTGGTTAGCGCCCAGCGTATGGCCGCTTGGGGCGACGTTGCCCGCCGTATCGCGCATGAGATCAAGAACCCGCTGACGCCGATCCAGCTTTCAGCGGAACGGATTGCGCGAAAATTCGGTCGCAAGCTGGACGGAGAGGATGCCGAGAGTCTGTCGCAACTGACAACGGTTATTGTGCGCCAGACCAATGACCTGCGCCGCATCGTCGATGAATTCTCGCGTTTTGCACGTATGCCCGAACCGGATCGCCGCCCGCATGACCTTGTGTCGATCTTGCGCGATTGCACGCTGTTGCAAGAAAGTGGCCAGCCAGAGATTGCCTTTGCCCTGTCGCTGCCTGCCGACCCGGTGGTGGTCGAAGTCGATGATACGATGATGGCGCAGGCCTTCACCAACCTTATCAAAAATGCAGGAGAGGCAATCGCCAGCCGCCATGCCGAAGACCCCGCCAGCCCGAGTGGCGAGATCGGCGTGGTCATGCATGCGGCCCCCGACCAGTTGCACATTACCATTACCGACAATGGCATTGGCTTGCCGCAGGACCGCAACCGGCTGTTCGAACCTTATGTGACGACCCGCGCCGAAGGAACCGGGCTTGGCCTGTCTATCGTGCGCAAGATCATAGAAGAACATGGCGGCACTTTGCGGCTGACGGATGCCACCGGCCCCGATGGTGCGCCCCGGCGCGGCGCGATGGCCGATATCAGGCTGCCAATGCTGGCCGCCGTTCAGATTTCAGACGACACACAGGAATATGGGTAACGCTTATGGGTGACATACTTATCGTCGACGACGAACGCGATATCCGCGAGCTGATTTCGGAAATCTTGCAAGATGAAGGGTTTACAACCCGGCTTGCAGCCGATTCCGATCAAGCGATGGCGGCAGTCAACGCAGAGCCGCCGGCGTTGATGATCCTCGATATCTGGTTGAAGGACAGCAAGATGGACGGGATCGACATTCTGATGTCGGTCAAGCGGTCGAACCCGGATATTCCCATTGTTATCATCTCTGGCCATGGCAACGTGGAAATTGCCGTGGCTGCGATCAAGCAAGGTGCGTATGACTTCATCGAAAAGCCCTTCAACATCGACAAGCTGATGGTGGTGATCGGGCGCGCGATGGAAGCCTCGCGTTTGCGCCGCGAAAACCTGGACCTGAAGCGCCGCGAGGTCGGGTCGGCGCAGCTTCTGGGCGAATCCACCGCTTACCGGGCGCTGTGCGGGCAGTTGGAGAAGGTCACTGGCTCTAACGCGCGGCTTATGTTCACCGGCCCGCCCGGATGCGGCAAGGAAGCGGCCGCCCGTTTCGTGCATGAGAATTCGGACCGCGCTTCTGGCCCGTTCGTGACGGTTACATCGGCGGCGGTCGAACCCGAGCGCATGGAAGAGGTTCTGTTCGGGCGCGAAGGGCCTGACCGCGGGGTCGAGCCGGGCTTGCTGGAGCAGGCGCATGGGGGCGTGATCTTCTTTGATGAAGTCGCCGACATGCCGCTGGGCACGCAATCCAAGCTGTTGCGGGTCTTGGTAGAACAGCAATTCATCCGCACCGGCGGTGCTGACAAGGTGCGTGTCGATCTGCGGGTTATGTCCGCGACAACGCAAGAGCTGGGCGCCCGTGTGCGCGATGGGTTGTTCCGGCAGGAACTGCATGACCGGCTGAACGTGGTGCCGATCCGCGTGCCGGGGCTGGAAGAACGCCGCGAGGATATTCCGCTTCTGGCAGAGCATTTCATTGACATGTTGCATGCTGCGCAGGGCTTGCCACGCCGCGTGCTGGATGATGGCGCACGCGCGCATCTGCAAACGCTGTCCTGGCCGGGAAATATCCGCCAGTTGCGCAACATGATAGAGCGCGCGCTGATCCTGGGCGATGCGGGGCGCCCGATAGAGATTTCCGACCTTCAGGCCGATAGTGTGCCCGACGAAGGCGGGCGCGGTCTGATCCTGTCGGGATCACTGGCTACCTTGCCGCTGCGCGAGGCGCGGGAATTGTTCGAGCGTGAATACCTTCTGGCACAGATCAACCGGTTTGGCGGCAATATCAGCCGCACCGCCAGTTTCGTGGGTATGGAGCGCTCGGCGCTGCATCGCAAGCTGAAATCGCTGGGCGTGAACACCGCGCGACTGTCGGCCAAAGGCTAAAGCCTTGCAAGCCCGCGCGCGGGCTGGCACATCAGGGGCTTCCATATCCGCAACCAAGGGGCGCGGGCCATGAAGATCATTGTCTGTGGCGCAGGGCAGGTGGGTTGGCAGATTGCCCGCCACCTGTCGGGCGAACGTAATGACGTCACCATCGTCGATAACAACCCCGTTCTGGTGCGCCGGGCGACCGATACGCTGGATGTGCAGGGTGTGACTGGCTTTGCCAGCTATCCTGCGATTCTGGAACAGGCGGGCGGGCGCGACGCCGATATGGTCATCGCCGCGACCTATTCCGACGAGGTCAACATGGTGACATGCCAGGTCGCGCATAGCGTCTTTGGCGTGACCAAGAAAATCGCGCGTTTGCGCGCCCAGACATATCTGGACCCGAAATATTCCGATCTGTTCCGACGCGAACACCTGCCCATCGATGTTATCATCAGCCCCGAACGCGAAGTCTCGCTGGCGGCGATGAAGCGGGTGGCCTATCCGTCGGCTTTCGATGTTCATGAATTCTTCGACGGCCGGGCTTTGCTGCTGGGGCTGGTGCTGGATGACAAATGTGCCGTGCTGAACACGCCGTTGCGACAGTTGTCAGAACTGTTTCCGACATTGCGGGTCATGGTGGCCGGGGTGCGGCGCGGGGGCCATATGTTCGCGCCGGAACCCGAAGACCAGCTTTTCGCAGGCGATGCGGTTTACCTATTGCTGGATGCCGATGATGTCTCGCGGGTGTTCGAGGTGTTCGGCAAGGAAGCCCCGAAGCAGGAACGCGTGCTGGTCATCGGCGGTGGCAATGTTGGCCTGTCGGTGGCACGGATGCTTGAAAGCCAGCCAGAGCGCGTGCGCGTCAAGGTCATAGAGCGCGACCGCGTCCGGGCGGAAATTGCCGCCGACGCGCTGGAGCGCTCCATCGTGCTGCATGGCGACGCGATGGATGCCGACCTGCTGGACGAAGCCCGTATCTCGAAAACTGATGCGGTTTTGCTTCTGACCGACGACGACCGCACCAATCTGCTGGCGGCGGTGCGTGCGAAAAGCATGGGCGCACGCATGGCGATTTCTCTGGTCAATGATCCGGGCATGGTTTCACTGGCCGATGCGATGGGCGTGGATGCCTATATAAACCCGCGAGCGCTGACGGTCAGTTCCATCCTGCGCCATATCCGGCATGGGCTGGTGCGGTCCGTCTACATGCTGGGCGACCGCGAGGCCGAGGTGATCGAGGCCAAGGTCCTGAGCAGTTCCCAGATTGCGGGTCGCGCGGTCCGCGACATTGCCTTTCCGGAAGGGGCTTTGCTGATCGGGGTGCTGCGCGCCGGAAAATTCATGAAACCCAACAGTCGCATGGTCTTGCAAGAGGGCGATCAGGTCGTTGTCTTTGCCTTGACCGAAGACGTGCCGCAGGTCGATGCCCTGTTGCAGGTCGCGCTAGAGCATTTCTGACCGCCGTGGCGCCGCATCCGGCAGGCAGGCCACGCGACGACAGCCGAAAGGGGCGCCGATGAAAGACAGCGCGCGCGGCACGACGGTCATGGCCGTGTTGATGGCCGTCACGGCGGGGGCGATGATTCTGCCCGCCGCGCTGGGCTTTACCCTGCGCGAACATGAAAGCGCGCGGGCGTTTCTGTATTCCGCCAGCTTGCTTGGCAGCATTGCTGGCCTGATTTACCTGTCGCGGCGCAATCTAAAGCGCAAGCCCGGTCCACTGGCGCACCCGTTCTACATTCTGACCGCGTCCTACCTGGTGATCCCGCTGTTCATGGCGCTGCCGGTGACAGAAGCCGCGCCGGGTGGTCTGCCGCTGTTCGACGCCTGGTTCGAAATGGTCGCCGCCTTTACCACCACGGGCGCAACCGTGCTTGACCCGGATATGCCGCGCAGCCTGCTGGTCTGGCGCGCGATGGCGGCGTGGCTGGGTGGGCTGTTCGTATTGGTCTACGCGGCAGCCTTGTTGGCCCCGATGAACATGGGGGGCTATGACCTTGTGACCGCACGCTCGCAAGCCATTGGCACGTTGCCCGACTGGTCGCGCAAGATGCGCGCGACTCAGATCGGGGTTGACGCGGGGCAAGCCGACCTAAGCCGCCTTTGGTCGCATATTCGGCTGATCGCACCCGCCTATGCCGGGGTGACGGGCTTGCTGTGGGTGGTTCTGTCTGTGCAAGGCGTGCCGCCTTTGGTGGGGCTGGTCTATGCCATGTCTACCCTGTCCACCTCTGGGATCGTGCCGCATTGGGGCATGGTCGATAGCATAGCGCAGGAACTGGCGATTGCGCTTTTTCTGGGGTTGGCCCTGACGCGGCGCGGATGGCCCGGCGCGGTTGTGCCGCAGGATTCGGGGCCAGTCTGGCGCGATGATGAACTGCGCTTTGCGGCCCTGCTGCTGGCCATCGTGACATTCGGGCTTTGGGCGATCAATGGTGCGGGTGGGCTGGCCGCCGCGCCCGGACGCGCCCTGGCCGAATTGTGGGGCACCGGCTTTACCGCGCTGTCCTTTCTGGGCACGGCGGGGTTCGTCAGCACCGTTGGCGCGCCCGATCTGACAGCCTATGCTGGTCCTGCCGGCATCGTGCTGCTGGGGCTGGCCATGCTGGGTGGCGGAATTGCCACCACAGCGGGTGGGCTGAAACTGCTACGCGGTTTCGCGCTGTTTTGGCAGGCCAAGCACGAGGCCGAGAAACTTATCCATCCCTCTGGTATGGGCGGCGATGGGCCGCGCTTGCGCGGTTTGCGCAGCGAAGGCGCTTTCTCGGCCTGGCTGTTTCTGATGGTGTTCATCTTAACCCTGTCGGCGCTGGTTATGGCGCTGGTGCTGCTGGGTCATCCGCTGGAGGATGCGCTGATCTATGCCAGCGCCGCGATCACGACCACCGGCCCCTTGGCGCAGATCGCCGGGCCAGAGCCACTATCTTACGCGGCGCTGGGCGACCCCGCGCGCGCGATCATGGCGCTGGGCATGATCCTTGGGCGGCTGGAATTGCTGATGCTGTTGTCGGTGCTTTGGCCAAGGCTGGGGCGTTAAGCGCGCAAAACGGCTTGCAAATTTCGCCAATGGGGCAAATTTGTGCGCGTCAGGGCTAGAAGTTTCGCACAAGCCGTTTCATACTGGGCAAATGGGGAGACGAGGCTCTCTGCGTATAGCAAACCGCCCTGACAAAAAGGCAAGCGCATGGCCAGCGATAAACAAAATCTGCAAGATGCATTTCTGAATCATGTTCGCAAGAACAAGGTGCCGGTTACGGTATTCCTGATAAACGGGGTCAAGCTGCAAGGCGTGATCACATGGTTTGACAATTTCTGCGTGCTGCTGCGGCGCGACGGGCAAAGCCAGCTTGTCTACAAGCATGCGATTTCGACCATCATGCCGGGTCAGCCGATCTCTCTATACGAGGGTGAAGGCTGATCGCTCGCGAATTGATCGACCTGACGGAATTGGGCGGCGAGGGTGGCAAACGCCTGACTCGCGCGTTCGTCTTGCATCCAGAACTTAAAAACAAACCCGGCCCGCGAGAGCCGGAGGACGCCTTGGCAGAAGCTATGGCGCTGGCCCATGCGTTGCCGGGGCTGGATGTGCGGGGCGGGCAGGTCGTGCGCCTGCCGCGCGCCCATCCGGGCCAATTATTTGGCAAGGGCAAGCTGGAAGAGCTGCGGCAGGCTTTGGAAGCGGATGAGATTGAACTGGTCCTGATAGACGGTCCGGTATCGCCGGTGCAGCAGCGCAATCTTGAAAAGGCGTGGAACGTCAAGCTGCTCGACCGCACCGGCCTGATTCTGGAAATCTTTGCCGATCGTGCTGCCACGCGCGAAGGTGTGTTGCAGGTCGAACTGGCCGCGCTCAGCTACCAACGCACGCGGCTGGTGCGGGCATGGACCCACCTTGAACGCCAACGCGGCGGGTTGGGGTTTGTCGGCGGTCCCGGCGAGACCCAGATAGAGGCTGACCGCCGCGCCATTGACGAGCAGATGACCCGCCTGCGCCGCCAGTTGGACAAGGTCGCCAAAACCCGCGAATTGCACCGCGCCGCACGTCGCAAGGTGCCTTACCCGGTGGTGGCGCTTGTCGGCTATACCAACGCAGGAAAATCCACGCTTTTCAACCGCCTGACCGGTGCGAATGTCATGGCAAAGGATATGCTCTTTGCCACGCTCGACCCGACCATGCGGGCGGTGCGTCTGCCAACGGGCAAGAATGTGATCCTGTCTGATACCGTGGGCTTCATCTCTGACTTGCCCACGCTTTTGGTCGCTGCGTTCCGCGCGACCCTCGAAGAAGTGCTGGAAGCCGATCTGATCCTGCATGTTCGCGATATTGCCCATCCTTCGACCGAAGTGCAGGCCACCGATGTTGCAGAGGTCTTGGCCTCGCTTGGCGTGGACGACGATACTCCGCGAATCGATTTGTGGAACAAGGCGGACCAGCTTGACGACGCGACCCGGTTGCAGGTCGACCGGCAGGCAGAGCGTGCCGAGGGCGTTTTTGTCGGCTCTGCCCTGACAGGTGCCGGACTGGACGCGCTGTTTGGCGCCATCACGGCACAGCTTGATGACGCGCGCCACCATGATACGGTCACGCTAACCCATGCCGACGGGCGGTTGCGCGCATGGCTTTACGAACAGGGTGTGGTAGAGGCCGAGACACAGGGCGACGCCGAGTCGGTGCTGCATGTGCATTGGTCCGATCGCCAGCAAGCCCGGTTCCGGGCGCTGCGCCACCGGGACTGATCGGCTCTGCGAAAGCGCGCCCCATCAGACAATGGTTAAGGTTAACAAGTTCTTGCCACATTCCCGCCTTGCCCAGTTCATGGTTAAGCGCAAAAAGGATGACGTTACCAAACAGGTGTCGTCATGAGCAGTTCAATGCATAGCCCTCAAAAGCCCGCAAACTTGGCACAGATGCCCGAGTTTGCAGATGCGGATGCGCCCGCACCGGGGCATTATGACACCATCTTCTATCTGATCCGCCAGACCATCGGCGCGCGGCATGTCACCATCCAACTGGATGGAGAGCCGCGCCCTCCGGCTGACGAGCATCTGGCCTGCTTTGAACACCCGCTTGTCACGCAAGGCCGTCGTTTCGGCATGTTGCGGGCCTATGCCGAACAATTCGAATCGGGTGCCTCGCACCTGCTGGCGGGGTTCGCCGTGCTGGTGGCCGAACAACACGCGCTGTGGTCCGAAGCGCATCTGGACGTGCTGACCAAGGCGCTGACCCGCCGTGCTTTCATGTCCGACCTTGGACGCGCGGCCGCAACCTATCAGCGCAGTGGGCGGCCGTGTAGCCTGATTATGTTCGACCTTGACCACTTCAAGGCCGTTAACGATGTCCACGGCCATGCTGCGGGCGATGCGGTGCTGCGCGCGGTGGCGCATGTCGTGCAATCCGAATTGCGCCGCTGCGACCTTCTTGGGCGCCTTGGCGGTGAAGAGTTCGGCGTGCTGGTCATGGCTGACCACCTGACCGCGCTGGATATTGCCGAACGGCTGCGCGCTGTCGTCGAGGCCGCTGTTGTGCGCGATTACCGCCATGTCGGCTTTACCGCCAGCCTTGGCGTGGCCACGATGGATGAGCAGACCGACACACGCGATGGCCTGATCGCCCTTGCCGATGCCCGGCTTTATGCCGCCAAGGAAGGTGGGCGCAACCGCGTTCAGGGTGCCGAAGATATGATGCGCGCCTATGCCTTGCAGGCCGCAGAATAAGCCAAAGACAGGCAAGGCCCCGCTGTTTTTGTCGCTTGGCGCAATTTGGGGCTTTGATTAGGGCGTGTTAATCCATAAATGGAATACGATGGGTTCGGGTCCGTCACATGCTGGCCCGGCAAAGGGAGAATGACATGCTCAACAATATCGGCCCAGCGGGCTTCATCATCATCGCGGTTGTCGTGCTTGTCCTGTTCGGGCGTGGCAAGGTCAGTGCGCTGATGGGCGAAGTCGGTAAGGGCATCACCTCATTCAAGAAGGGTCTGAAGGACGGCTCTGAAGAGATTGAGAAGCAGGATGACGACGCCGCCAAAACCGCGCGCGATGTCACACCCGAGACTGACAAGGACAGCAGCAAGGACCGGGTCTGATCGCCGCGGACAGGACGGGTATTGCGATGAAATCCGCAAGCGGGCAGGGGTGTCGGCATGTTTGATCTTGGCTGGACAGAGCTTCTGGTCATAGGGGTCGTCGCGCTGATCGTGGTCGGCCCGAAAGACCTGCCTAAAATGTTTCGCACCTTGGGTCAGGCGACTGCCAAGGCGCGGTCGATGGCGCGTGAATTTTCGCGCGCGATGGAGGATGCGGCAGACCAGACCGGCGTGAAAGACGTGGCGCGCGATCTGCGCGGCATGACCAACCCGCAAGGGATGGGGTTGGACGAGCTGAACCAGATGAAAAACTGGAACCCGCTCAAGGATGATCCCGCGCCCGGCTCCAAGGACAAGAAACCCTCTGCGCCCGGCGATGATGAGGACGAGATTGACCGCATCGCCACCGAGATGGATAACATGCGCAGCGACGCCGCAAAGCGGGCAGCTCCAAAGCCGGACGCCGCCCAATCTGCCGAAGCGTCGCCGAATGCCGCAAAACCGGATGCAGAGCCAACGCCTGCCAGCGCGTCGGAGCCGTTGGGCCATGACGCCAAGGGACAGCCTGCTGCAACACGCCCCAAGGGCGGCACGGACAGCACCACATGAGCAATGCCCAACAGGACAACATTGACGAGAGCAGCGCGCCGCTGATCGAGCATCTGGCAGAGCTGCGCAACCGGCTGATAAAATCGGCATTGGCTTTCGTTGTCGGAATGGTGCTGTGTTTCACGGTTGCCACGCCGATTTTCAACTTTCTGACAGCGCCCTTGTGCACTGCATTGGCCGAACGCGGGCAAGATTGCGACCTGATCTTTATCAGCCCGCAGGAAGGTTTCTTCGTCGCCATCAAGGTCTCTTTCCTTGGGGGCTTCATGCTGGCCTTCCCGGTGATCGCAACACAGCTTTGGCGCTTTGTCGCACCCGGCCTGTATCGCTCCGAGCAGGGCGCGTTTTTGCCGTTCCTGATCTCGTCGCCGCTGATGTTCCTGCTTGGCGCCTCTTTTGCGTTCTACGTGGTCACGCCACTGGCCTATGATTTCTTCCTTGGCTTCCAGCAATTTGGTGCAGGTGGCGAGGCGATGGTAGATGACCCGACCGCAGCGGCACCCCTGTCGGTGGTGTTCCAAGGGTCGGCGCAGGAATACCTGAACCTGACGATCCGCTTCATTGTCGCCTTCGGCATGTGTTTTCAACTGCCGGTTTTGCTGACCTTGATGGGAAAGGCCGGGCTTGTGTCCGAAGCTGGCCTGAAAGCCGGACGCAAATGGGCGGTCGTGGGCATTCTGACACTGGCTGCACTTGTGACGCCGCCCGATGTCATCACCCAAATCATCCTGTTTGTGGTGGTCTACGGCTTGTATGAAGTGTCGATCTGGCTGGTCGCCCGTGTCGAGAAAGCGCGCAACGAGCGCTTGCGCCGCGAAGGGCTGCTGGATGAGGATGAAGATGATGACCAGCCTGACGAGGCGGGTAAGCCATGAATGACGCCACGCTGACGCGGATTGCCGAAGCTCTGGAGCGCCTTTCGCCGCCGCCGGGTGCGGCCCCGGATCTGACTGCGGCCGATGCCTTCGTTTGGCAGACCAGCCCGGACCGTTTGCACCCTGTCGCCAAGGTAAACCGGGTCGATCTGGACCTGCTTGTCGGCATTGGCCGCGCCCGCGATACCCTGTTGGCGAATACGCAGCAATTTGCCCGTGGCCTGTCGGCGAATAATGCGCTGCTCTGGGGTGCGCGCGGAATGGGCAAGTCGTCATTGGTCAAGGCCGTGCATGGCGCAGTGATCGCTCAGATGCCGGAAACCGGGTTGAAGCTGGTCGAAATCCAGCGCGAAGACCTGCCCAGCATAGGCCGCTTGCTGGACATGCTGCGCCACGCGCCAGAGGCGCGGTTCATTCTGTATTGTGATGACCTGTCCTTCAGCCATGATGACCAGCATTACAAATCGCTGAAAGCGGTGCTGGATGGAGGTGTCGAGGGGCGGCCCGACAACGTGGTGCTCTATGCCACGTCGAACCGCCGCCACCTTATGCCGCGCGACATGATCGAGAATGAGCGCTCTTCTGCGATTGCCCCGGCAGAGGCTGTGGAAGAGAAGGTGTCGCTGTCGGATCGATTCGGATTGTGGCTGGGCTTTCATGCCTGCGATCAGGATGATTACCTTGCGATGATAGAGGGCTATTGCGCCGCCTATGACCTGAAGATTGACCCTGAGCGCCTGCGCGCCGAGGCGATCGAGTGGCAGGCGACGCGGGGCAGCCGCTCGGGCCGGGTGGCTTGGCAGTTCTTTACCGACCTTGCTGGGCGCGAAGGCGTGAAAATCACGCGTTAGGGTATCTGGATGCGGACGGTTGGGGGCGTTGCCCCCGACCGACCCCGTGCCGGGGCCGGCCTCCCCCAGGATATTTTTGCAAGGATGAACGGGTCAGGCGGCGACCTCTGCCAAAAGCTGGGCATTGCCGCCAGAGGCGGTGGTGTCGACGCAGAGGTGCCGCTCCAGGACGACATGGGCGCGGTCGGGCCTGTCGGTTATCAGCGGCAGGATCGGACCTTCGCGCCGCGCCAGAGCCTGTGCGATCTGTCGGGCCGTGGTTCTATCGCCCCAATAGAGCACGCCGGAGAAACCTTCGACGCGGTCGAGGTCTGGTGGGATGCCGTCCAGCACCACGGCGCGGCCACCAAGCGCCTGCACCGCGCGACATTGTTCTGCCGCAACCTCAGGCCCCGGCCCAAGGCATAGCAGCGGGCTGCGTGTGACGTCACGCAGGCGGTTTGATTCGCCGGTTGGGCCGGGCAGGCTGTGTTCTGCGCGCGTGGTTTCGGTGGGGTTGGTCAGGGCTTTGGCCAAGCTGCCGCTTGGCAGGGCGGGCAGTTGGCGCGCCACGCTGCCCGTTTTGGCGACGGTAAAGCGCGCCAGGTATTGCGGCCCGCCCGCTTTTGGCCCGGTGCCTGACAAGCCCTCGCCGCCGAAGGGTTGGCTGCCGACGATGGCGCCGATCTGGTTGCGATTGACATACATGTTGCCCACATGGATGCGGTCCACCACATGTTGCACGCGCCCGTCAATGCGGGTGTGAAGCCCGAAGGTCAGCCCGTAGCCGGTGGCGTTCACATCGGCGATAACGCGGTCCAGATCGGCGGCTTTGAAGCGCGCGATATGCAGGACCGGGCCGAAGACCTCGCGCGTCAGGTCGTGGATGCCGCGCACGCGTAGGGCGACGGGGGCGATGAAATGGCCCTCTGCCGGGGTGGTCAGCTCGTGCAGGACGCGCCCTTCGGCGCGGGATTGGGCAATGTAATCGGCGATCTGGGCCTGTGCCTCTGCGTCGATCACGGGGCCGACATCTGTGGGCAGATGCCACGGGTCGCCCAGGCGCAGTTCATTCATGGCGCCAAAGAGCATTCGCTCGAACTCTTCGGCCACATCTTCTTGCACATAGAGGCAACGCAGCGCCGAACAGCGTTGCCCGGCCGATTGAAACGCCGAGGCGAGCACGTCGCGCACCGCCTGTTCGGGCAGCGCCGTGCTGTCGACGATCATGGCGTTCAACCCGCCGGTTTCCGCAATCAGCGGCGCGCCGGGGGCCATATGCTTGGCCATCGCGCTCTGGATCAGTTTGGCGGTTTCCGTGGAGCCGGTGAAGGCCACGCCCGCCACGCGCGGGTCCGAGGTGAGCGCCGCGCCGACTGTCGCGCCATCGCCCGGCAGCAGTTGCAACACGTCACGCGGCACGCCAGCCGCCAGCAAAAGCTGGGCCGCGTAATGCGCTGTGATGGGCGTTTGTTCTGCGGGTTTGGCCAGCACGCCATTGCCCGCGGCCAAGGCTCCGGCGATCTGGCCGGTGAAAATGGCCAGCGGGAAGTTCCAGGGGCTGATGCAGGTGAAGACGCCCCGTGCCGGATGCTGAAGGGCTTCGGCCTGACCCGCATAGTAGCGTAGGAAATCGACCGCCTCGCGCAATTCGCCCACGGCATCGAGCTGGCTTTTGCCGGCCTCGCGCGCAAGGATGGCGAAAAATGCACCGAAATGGTCTTCATAAAGGTCGGCGGCCTTGCGCAAGACGCGGGCGCGCGTGGCCGCATCCGTGGCCCATTCGCGCGCGGCATGGAGCGCGGTCTGCACGTCTTCCGCGCTGGCCGGGGTGACGCTGCCCAAGCAATCTTCTGGCCGGGCAGGGTTGCGCGCGTCATAGGGCGTGCCGCCTGTGGTCGTGCCCGCGATTAGCGGAGCGGCGGTAAAGGTGGCGTCTGCCCAAGGGCCGCGCGCCTTTGCAATATCCTCCAGATCACGCGCATCGGTCAGATCCCAACCGCGCGCATTGCGGCGGTTTGCTCCGAACAGATCGGGACCATTGGCGAGTTTCGGGTTCAGCCCGCCGATGCCGTCAAGTGCTGCAATGGGGCAGGCGGCGACCTCTTGCGGGGGCACGTTCTCATCGACAATCTGGTTGACGAAGGACGAATTCGCGCCGTTTTCCAGAAGGCGGCGGACAAGGTAGGCCAGCAGGTCCTTATGTGCACCCACCGGCGCATAAATGCGGCAGCGCGTGCCCTCGGCCTTCAGGACGATATCGTGCAACGCCTCGCCCATGCCGTGCAGACGTTGGAATTCGTAATCGGCAGGGTCTACGCCCATGCTCTCGGCCATATGCAGCACGGCAGCGACGGTATGGGCGTTATGTGTGGCGAATTGCGGGTAAAGCCGGGCGCGGGCGGTTAGCAATTGCCGCGCGCAGGCGATGTAATTCACGTCGCTTGCGGGTTTTTGGGTCAGCACCGGAAAGCCATTCAGCCCCATGACCTGCGCGCGTTTGATTTCCGTGTCCCAATAGGCGCCCTTGACCAGCCGGATCATCAGCTTGCGGTCAAGACTTTCGGCCTTGGCGGCCAGCCACGCGATCGTGTCGGCGGCACGCGGGCCGTAGGCTTGCACCACGACACCAAAGCCGTCCCAGCCGTCCAGCGCCGGATCATCCAGCACGCGGTCAATAACCTTCAATGACAGGGCCAGACGGTCGCTTTCTTCGGCATCTATGTTGAAGCCAAGGCCAAGCGCCGCCGCAAGCCGCGCCAATTCGCGCGCACGCGGCACCAGTTCGGACAGAACGCGGTCTTCCTGCGCGACCTCATACCGTGGGTGCAAGGCGCTTAGCTTGACCGAAATGCCCGGATTGGTGCGAATGTCATTGCCGGTGGCGCGCGCGCCTATCGCGCGGATCGCGCGGGCGTAGGCGGTATGATAGCGCTTGGCATCGTCCATGGTGCGGGCGGCTTCGCCCAGCATGTCGTAGGAATAGCTGTAGCCGCGCGCTTCCATCTTGGCGGCGCGGGTCATGGCGCTGTCAATGCTTTCGCCCAGCACGAATTGGCGGCCCATTTCACGCATGGCGCGGCCCACGGCAGTGCGAATCACGGGTTCCCCAAGCCGTTTGACGGCCCCGCGCAGGGTGGCAGCGGCGGATTTCCCGCGCTCGTCCAGCACGCGACCCGTCAGCATCAGCGCCCATGTGGACGCGTTCACAAGGCTGGACGAAGACCGCCCCAGATGCTGGCCCCAATCCGAGGGCGCGATCTTGTCTTCGATCAGGTCGTCGATGGTTGCGGCATCGGGGACGCGCAACAGGGCTTCGGCCAGACACATCAAAGCCACGCCTTCGGATGTGGACAGGCCATATTCCGCCAGGAATACTTCCATCAGGCCGGGCGTATCGCTGCTGCGAATGTCGCGCACCAACCCGGCCGCGCGGGCGCTGATTTGTTGCCTTGCCTGCGGGTCAAGGCCAGTTGCGGCTATAGCTTTGGCCGTTTCTGCACTCTCGTCGCGCAAGATGTTATGTGATATGTTTTCAGGAACAGAAAAGCTCATCGCACGCTCCGTGTGGCTTGATTACCAATTTTCCTGAATATGGCGATTATTTCGTTTCAATTCTCGCTTTTTTATGGTTTTAAACAGCCAAGTTGGCTGAATTTTCAGAGAAAAGCAAAACAATGACCCGCATCAAGCTAGACAGCTTCGATCATGCGATTCTGCGCAATCTGGCAGTAGATGGCCGCGTGAGTGTAACGGAATTGGCCAACCGGATTGGATTGACCAAATCCCCCACGCAAGCGCGCCTGCGCCGTCTGGAAGAGCAGGGTGTCATTCTAGGGTATCGCGCGCTGATAGACCCGCACCAGATTGACGCGGCACATATCGCCTTTGTCGAGGTGAAGCTGTCGGACACGCGCGAAGGCGCGCTCAGCGCGTTCGAACAGGCAGTGCGCAAGGTGCCAGAGATAGAAGAATGCCATCTTATTGCCGGGGCATTCGACTACCTGCTGAAGGTGCGCTCGCGCGATATTGCGACATACCGGCGTGTTCTGGCAGATCACATCTCTGGCTTGCCCAGCATTACCTCGACCTCGACCCATGTTGTGATGGAAGCGGTCAAGGAAACCGGGGCGCAAGCCCCGATCTAGAGCGCGTGGCGGAAAGCCCGGAACCGCAACTCATTCTAACGGGCGGCGGCCAGTTTGCGGCGCGGTTCTGCTGCGTCCTGCGCATCCTCTGCGTTCAGGTCTTCGACAGTGTCGCGCAGCTCGCTGAGCAGGTTCAGCAGGCTTTCTAACCGTTCTGGCCCAAAGGCGGCGGCAAGGCGCTGGTAATCAGGTTCGGATTCTTCCAACACCTCTACAAACAGCGCGCGGCCGGTATCGGTCAGGGTCACACGATGACGCCGGGCATCCGAGCAATCCACTTGGCTGATAAGGCCCCGCTGGGTCAGGCTACGAAATATCCGTGTCAGCGAAGGCGGCAGGATTACGCAGCGTTCCGACAACGTCCGCGCATCCAGCCCTTCCTCTTCGGCCAGCGCGCGCAGCACACGCCATTGCGGCATGGTCAGGTCGTGACGGTCAATATAGGGTTTGAAGTAACGTGTCGTCGCCTCGCGGGCGCGCAGCAGTGAAATCGGCAAGGATTTCTCATATTTGCGCAGTTCCTTGGCTGTCTGATCGGGCATTGCACCGCCTTTGCTGGTTTGAACGAGGGTAGCAGACCGGCTTCTGCTTTCAAATGAAAACTATTTTGCAAAGTCGAAACCGCGCTGCGGCGTGGCAGTCTTGCCTCTTGCATGCGCGGTCCTGATTGGGCAAACCGAGGCCAGAGCAACTTCAGAAGCCACCGGAAAGGCCATACCCCATGTCCGACATTGCTGCCGACGCCTATAATGTAACCGCCGAAGAACTACGCCAGTTCGTGGAGCGGTTCGAACATCTTGAAGCCGAGAAGGCAGATATAGCCGAGCAGCAAAAAGAGGTCATGGCAGAGGCCAAGGGCCGCGGCTACGACACCAAAGTGTTGCGCAAGATCATAGCGCTGCGCAAGCGCAAGCCCGATGATATCGCCGAGGAAGAAGCGGTTCTGGAGCTATACAAATCCGCGCTCGGCATGGTCTGAGCGCGGTCAGGGCTGAAGCAGCGTCACCCCGTCCATCGCGTCGAGGGTGGCGACATCTTCATCGTAAAGTTCTGACAGCAGGTCCACCGTCTCTTCGGACCAACCGGTTGTTGAAACGTCAATGTCGATCTTGTCTTCGTCGCAGAACTTGTCGAGGAAGGCCGCGATCACCCGTTGCCGTTGGCTGCGTTCCATCGGCGGGGCGTTGTCCATATAGCTGGCAAGTTTTGCTGCGCCGCCTTCGACCATGACAGTGTCGAACCAGTCATAGACATGGGCAAGCGGTTGGCCGTCTTTATGACCAGAAACTTCTGTCAGAACATCTTCCCACAGGAATGGCGTGTCTTCGTCGCACCAGACGGTGATTGGCGCTTCGGGGAACTGGTCGCGGATGGTGCGCACAAGGTCCGACCAGCGTAGCGCGGTTGGTTCCAGATCGCCCCGGATTACATTGGCCTGTTCGTCATTCACTGCCCCCAGAAGAGCCGGGACAAAAGAGGCGGGGTTGCGGATGGCCAGATACAGCGACACATTATGATCCGCGAAAAGCGCGCGCAGCCCTTTCATACGCGGTTCCGCCATTGGGCAAAATTGCGCACGGCGCACCGCACTGGGCAAGGGCGACAGAAACCGCGTGCTCGACAGCACCAGCCGTTCGGTATTGTCCGAGGTGACAATGCTGTCCAGCAACATGTCGCCCGCATCCGGCGCAATCCCGCTCTGAGCATGGGTCTTGACCGCATCCAGAATGCTGGTGCGAAACTGTGCTGCTTCCGGCACTTCGATGCCGGCACGCTGCAACATGTGCCGATTTTGTTCCAGACAGCCGCGCAGCCGTCCATCATCGGTCAGATGAGCACCCAGATGTAAAGCAATGTCCATAACGCGAAATCCCTTGTGGCCGGTGCTGTTATCCCAGCGAATTATGACATGTTTTAGATACAATTCGGGCCATTGTCCGACTTTGTCTATTACGGAACGAAAAAACCCCCGAACGACTTAGGCGTTCGGGGGTTTTGTTTGCAACAGTCGCGTGGCGGGATCAGCCTGCGGGGGCTTCTTCTGCCTCGGGGGCGCCGAAGGTGGCCAAATAGGCTGCCACGTCGGCTGCATCGCTTTCCGAGCGCACTTGGAACGCCATCTGGCTGCGCGCGCGGTTGTTGTCGAGTTTCTCACGCAGGTAGCCGCGCGGGTCCTGAAGGTAGGCGATCAGTTCTTCTTCCGACCAGACAAGCCCGGCCTCGGCGCCAGCGGAAACAAGGTCATCGCCATAACGGAACCCGTCGATAATCCCAGCCTGACGCCCAACCACGCCATACAGGTTCGGGCCTGTGCGCATGTTCGGGCGTCCGGCAAGAACCTCGCCCGAGTCGTCTACGATGTTGTGACAGTTCTGGCACTGGCGCTGGAACACGGTCGCACCATCTTCAGCACTCTGTGCAAAGGCGGGCAGGCCGGACAGGGTCAGCGCGAAAGCACCGATGGCGGCTTTGGTTACAAATTTCATGGCAAGTTACTCCCTTTATACTTCCCAGTGCCATACATGACCCGCAGCCTGTGCGAGTCAAGCCACGATTAGGCGACAGCGTGGGCAATCGCGCATTGTTTCCAAAGCGATGCGAGGGCTTCGACCAGGTGCTCGATATCTGCATCCGAATGTAACGGGCCGGGCGTGATGCGCAGCCGTTCGGTTCCTTTGGGCACGGTGGGGTAATTGATGGGCTGCACATACACGCCCCAATCCTGCATCAGGATATCGGACAGCATTTTGCATTTGACCGGATCGCCAATCATGACCGGAATGATATGGCTGTCACTGGCCATATGCGGAATGCCGCGCGCATCCAGTCGCGCGCGCAGTTTTGCCACCCGGTCGCGCTGTGCCAGCCGTTCCACGTCCGACTGTTTCAGATGCTTGATAGAGGCTGTCGCGGCCGCTGCCACGGCCGGGGGCAGGGCGGTGGTAAAGATGAACCCCGACGCGAAGGACCGCACGAAATCGCACATCGCCGCCGTGCCGGTGATGTAGCCGCCGACCACGCCGAATGCCTTGCCAAGCGTGCCTTCGATCAGGTCGATGCGGTGCGCCAGACCGCGTTCCTCTGAGATGCCGCCACCGCGCGGGCCATACATGCCGACCGCGTGGACCTCGTCCAGATAGGTCAGCGCGCCATGCGCCTCGGCCACTTCGACGATCTCGCGCATGGGGCAAATGTCGCCATCCATGGAATAGACGCTCTCAAAGGCCACGATCTTTGGACGGTCGCCCACGGCCTTCAACTTGCGGTCCAGATCGCGCCAGTCATTGTGCTTCCAGATCACCTTGTCGGCGCGTGAATGGCGGATTCCTTCGATCATGCTGGCATGGTTGCCTTCGTCCGACAGGATCACCGCATTGGGAATTTTCGCGCCAAGCGTGCTGAGCGCGGCCCAGTTCGACACATAGCCCGATGTGAACAGCGTTGCCGCTTCCTTGCCGTGCAGGTCGGCGAGTTCTTCTTCCAGCAGGCGGTGGTAATTGTTGTTGCCGGAAATGTTGCGCGTGCCGCCGGCACCCGTGCCGCAATTCTGCACGGTCTTGACCATGGCATCGACCACGTCGGGGTGATGGCCCATGCCAAGGTAATCATTCGAGCACCAGACGGTCACTTCATTCACGTCATCGCCGTTGAAATGCCGGACCTTGGGAAAACTGCCGCATTGGCGCTCCACCTCGGCAAAGATGCGGTAATTGCCTTCGTTTTTCAGCGTGTCCAACGTGGCTTTGAAATGGGCGTTGAAGTCCATCTGGGTATCCCCTCGGTCGTTATTCAGGTTTTTGTTTTGTCATTTGCCGGGGCTGGAATCATCCAGCGCCAGAGTTTGTCGTCTTGCACACGCCAGACCATGAACCAATGTTCCAGCAATGCGAGGGCGGCCAGCATCGACAGTAGCGTGAAGCCGATGATGTCGCCTTGGTCCCCGGCCTGATGCGCGCGCCACAGACGTTCGAGGAAACAGCCGAACCCCAGCGCCAGAAGCGTGACAGAGGCCGGGAAGAAGCCGCTGACCGGGCCGGGCCGGAAGTAGCTGGCCAGATGGACAAGCGGTGAAGGCAGGAAGGCAGTGTTGATGAACGGCACGCCCAGATACAGGTTCAGCTTGGCCGAGACCCGCGCGAAGAACAACAGCGCGAAGGTCCAGAGTGCGAACGGGTTGGCCGCGCCCCATGCCGCATAGGCCAGTGACACCAGCACCACGACCAGCACGGTTTCGTGCCAGGCCACGGTGCGGAACGCGGCCAGAAACCGCGCGCGCGCATCCAGCCCCGGCGGGCAGACCCGCGTGTTCGGGCCGGTGATGATCCCCGACAAGAACGCCAGTTCCACCCAGCCCCAGATTGCCAGTGCCGACAGGAACGCAAACCACGCGCCTTGCGCGCTGGGGTCAGTGAGCGTGGCATTCACCCCCAACACACCCACCGCGAACAAAGGCAGCGACAGGATGACCGACCAGACATGGCTGTCAGGCCCGCCCCGGTCCGCCGCGTGCACACGCCACAGCAATATGCCCGTGGCGAACCACCACAGGAACAGCGCAGCCAGTGCAGCGATCCAAGGGGTTTCGAACATGCGCGCTCCTGTCAGGGGTGGGGTGCGCAACCATCACGCACCCAACAGTTTCAATATGCCGGTTCCAGACGGACCGAGGCGGGCGGGGTCGATTTCTTCACCGGCATCACATACAGCCGTGCAAAGCCCATACCTGCGCTGGCCATGGCGGACCATTTCGCCAGTTTGCCGCCCATGCCGCCGCGCTTTTCGGCCGCTTCCATCTTGCGGAAGGCCCGCTCGATCTTTTTCAGCGTCGGCATCCATGCCGGGTGGTCAATGTCCAGCTCCATCGGGAAGACCTGCTTCGCGATTTCACCGGTCTTGCGGAACACTTCCTGGTCATACCAGTCGATATTGACGCCCAGCGCCTTGTGGAATTCGGGCCGCGCATGGTCGCGCACATACATGGTGGCGAACACAGCCGTCAGGAAGAACCGGATCCACAGCTTGTTGGCAAAGCTGGTCGTCAGTTTGGGATCGGTGCGCATCAGTAGGGCGAAGGCCTCGCCATGGCTGAACTCATCGTTGCACCATTCCTTGAACCACTTGAAGATCGGGTGGAAGCGCTGTTCGGGGTGCTGCTCCAGGTGGCGATAGATGGTGATATAGCGCGCATAGCCGATCTTTTCCGACAGGTAGGTCGCGTAATAGATGAATTTGGGCCGGAAATAGGTGTATTTCTTGGCTTTGGTCAGAAAGCCCAGATTAACGGCCACACCGGCTTCGCGCAGCGCGTCGTTGATGAAGCCTGCGTGCCGCGCTTCGTCGCGGGCCATGTAGTTGAACAGCTCGCAGATATCGGGGTTGTTGCCGCGCCGTTTCATTTCCTTATACAGCACGCAGCCAGAGAATTCGGCGGTGCAGCTGGACACCAGAAAGTCGATGAATTCGCGCTTGAGCTTTGGCTCCATCCCGTCCCAGTCGACCTCATCCCAATCGGCGTTTTTCTTGAAATGGCCCTTGTTGGGGTCCGCTTTCATCTGCGCGATCAAAATGTCCCATTCCTTGCGAACAGGCGTCACGTCAATGCGGTCCAGCTCGTCGAAATCGGTGGTGTAGAAACGCGGGTTCAGCAGGGTCGATTCCTGCGCCATCGCGTCGGTGTCGAACCGGTCGCCCATTTCGGCGGCAAGTTCGTCATGGGTGGTGGCGTGCATGTTCATAGCGTGATCTCCTCGGAAAATGAGAACTCGCAGAGTTCCATCACTTCAAAATCGCCTGTCAGGCGGGTCCATAGCCGTTCCAGCGCAGTGGCGCGGGTAATGACGGCGGTGCGGTCCTCGACGATAACCTCGCCCCATGCGGCCAGCACGGGCGGGCCTTGAACCAGCACCTCGTCGCCGGGGTTGATGGTCGATCCGTCATTGAACCGCACATGGGCATGCAGCGCCTCGAACCGGTGGCTGACCTCTACGGTGCAGGGGACGTGTTCGACTTTCCGAGTGAAGAGTGACATTTGAGGGTTCCCTTAGTTTTTTTATGGGTCGTCTTGTCGTCTTAGTATTTTTGGAGCATCGCTTCAAAAGCTGCGTAGTTTTCCGGGCCGAACACTGTCAGCTCCACCCGGTAATCGGTGAGCGGGTCGATCGCGGCCAGACGGCCATTCTCGAACCGGATAATATCGATGGGCAGGGTCGGGTCTATCCCGTGGCGGCGGCGCATGGTCATCAGACCATTCTGGATAACCGTGACAAAGCCGCCATGATCCATGTCAGCCAAGACGCTGCCATCGGCGCGCAAGACAGTGACGGCCTGCGCATCGTGGCCAAGCATTTGGATCGACCATTGCTCGACAATCGGGGCGGTGGCGGGGATCGCGGCCTTTTCGCGGCCCGTGACGGACGCGTAGGTGACAAGCGCCAAGGTCACTGCAACCAGCGCGAACATTGCGCGGATCAGCCCGACCGGGATCATGTCATTGTTGTCGTCGCGCTTGAAGCCGGGTTTGAAACCGCCGTTATCGGTGCTGGACATGAGGCGCGCTCCTTATTCGGCGGCGACCAGACCGCCTTGCGGCGCGGCCTTGGTGGGTTTGCGTTCGACAACGGGCTGGCTGACGCGCGCTTCGGCGGCCTCTGCCAGAATACCCGCGACCTTTTGGGCATCGGGGATGCAGCGCAATGCGGGTTTGGTGACTTTCACATGGCCGGGCCGCAGATGTGGCCAGAGGATAAGGTAAGAAAACTGCGTTTCGCCCAAGGTTTCCAGCGAAATGCTGCCCACGCCCGATTTGCGCAGTTTCAGATCAGCATTGGCGATCTGGCGGAAGGGCAGGTTGAGCGTGACGGTCAGCGCCGCGCCAATCCGCATGGCAACCCGTGCGGTGGTGATGGTGTAGACGGTGCTGCGCGCCTGAACCCATGCCATCAGCAGCAGAACTGCCATGCCAAGCGCCCAGAGAATGGTGTAGGGCAGGCCGAAGGCGAAAGCGCCCGCAGCGCCGCCTTCAACAGCGCCAACGCTGGCCCGCCAGCCGATGACCACGGCAAAATAAGCGGTGATCCAGTTGATCTTATAGGCTTCGTTCGCCAGCGCCCAAGTATCGGGCCGGCCCTGCCACAGGATGTGTTCGTGTTCAGGCGGCCTTTCTGGCAAGCCTTTAACAGGTTCGAATGCGAAATCATCATGTGACATGGGCCGGTTCCTTATTTTTTTATAGGTCGTATCGGATCAGGCCGGAGAGGCCATGATCTGCTTGATCGCGCTGACTTGGCTGACGCGCTTGTCGCCGGTATACATGTAGCCACCCGCGACATAGGCAGAGACCTTCTCTTCCTCGAGCTTGGTGATCTGCGCGTCCGATGCGATAGTCGGAATGCCCTTGAAGCTTTCGCTGTCCAGCGCATTGACGACAACGCGGTCGGCCTTGATCTTGGCCAATGTCATCGGCACCAGCCGTTTGCCGCCATCATCCAGCGTCACTTCCAGATAGCGGACCATCTGCTCGGGCACGTCGACCCACATGTCGCTCACTTTGCCCGGCGATTTGCGGTCGTGGCACATCACCATCAACCCGCGCGGGTCACGACCGGCGGACACGGCGAATTCACCAACCTTTGCCATGGGCTGAATTTTGGCGTGGCCGTGGCCATCCAGTTCGGCCTCGTCGCGGCGCGCGGCCCAAGCGGCCGGGCCAACACCGTCTTTCAGCGGGTCGCCCGTGGGCGCAAACGGAAAGCCGCCAGATTGCGAGGTGCGCGCCATGGCCAGATCGCGGGCCTCACGCTCTGCATTGGGGGCTTTGTATTCGCCGCGACCATGCGGCAGCAAAAAGGTCTTGGGTTCGGGCACCGACAGGTTCGACCCGGCCAAGCTGCCATCGTCGTTTTCCAGCGGGTAGCCCTCGCGCTGGTTTTCGCGCTGGATGTAGTAGATCAACCCCGCGAAAAACAGCCAGAAGGCATAAAGCGAAATTAGCGCCAGATCGAAATTGCCAAAGAATATCCAGCCATATGGGGTATCCATGGGTAGTCCTCCGTTTCAGGTCAGGTCGGAAAATCGGCAAGGCCGATCCGTTGGTTACGAGGTTCAGTGGTCAGTATACGGGTCCGCACCAGCGGCCCGAGGATGATAAGGGTCAGGAACAACAGCCCGATCTCCAGGTGGTAGACGACGGAATAGCCGATATCGGGGGTCATCAGCCCTGCGCCCAGATGCCCGGCATCGGCCAGCGTTTGCACCGTGTCGCGCAAGCCCCCGCCGATGATGGTGGCCAGCCCGGCAGCGGTTGCTTGCGCAGCCCCCCAGGCGCCAAGCGCCAGTCCGCCCCCAACCACACCCCGGCGCGGCATTTCCATGGCGGCGGTCAATGTGGTGACGGCGAATAACCCAAGGCCCAGCCCGATCCCGAAAGCGCCCGCATAGAACAAGGGCGCGAACTGCAAAGGCCCGGCGAAGATGACAGCGGAAAAGGCCAGAATCCCGAACAGCAGGCCCCGGCCGGCCAGCCGGAACGGGTCGGCGTCTTGTCCTAAACCCTTCGCGGCCCAAAGAAACCCGATCAGCGCGCCCACGGCCCAGACGGCCGTTAGCGTGGTCGTGGCCGCGACCGACAGGCCCAGCACATCGCCGCCGTAAGGTTCCAGCAGCACGTCTTGCATGTTGAAGGCCAACCCGCCCACGAACACCACCGCCAGCAAGCGGCCCGCTTGCCCGCCCTTGATGTAATCGTTCCACGCTTCGCTAAAGGACGGGCGCGGTGCCTCGCGTTCGGCGCGGGTCATGGGGCGGACACGTTCTTGCTTCCAGAGTGCCAGAATGTTCAGCGCCAGCGTGACCACGGCACAGCCCTGCACCACGCGGATCAGCGTTAATTCGGAAAAATCGCGCAGCAAATAGCCTACGATCAGCGCGGAAATCGCCATGCCAGCAAGGAAAGTCACATATAGCAAAGCGACCACGCGGGGGCGGGTTTCATCGGTCGCGCGATCCGCGGCCAAGGCCACGCCTGCCGTTTGCGTCATATGCAGGCCAAGGCCGGTCATCAGGAAGGCCAGCGCCGCCAGAACCTCGCCCGCGAAGGGCACATCATAGACATTGTCGCCATTCAGCACGATCAGCGCAAAGGGCATGATGGCCAAGCCGCCGAACTGCCAGAGCGACCCGAACCACAGGTAGGGGATGCGCTTCCAGCCAATGGCCGAGCGGTGGTTGTCCGACCGGAACCCCAGAAACGCGCGGAACGGCGCGATCAGCACCGGCAGCGCGATCATGATCGCGACAAGGCTTGCGGCCAGCGACAATTCCACGATCATCACCCGGTTCAGCGTGCCCAGCAGCAGCACCGTGGCCATGCCGACACTGACCTGAAACAGGCTCATTCGCCAGATCTGGCGCAGCGTCAGCCCTTCGCTGGCCGCATCCGCAAAGGGCAGCCAATTGCCGCTCAGACCCTTGATCGTGCTTTTGCCGATAATCATGGCTGCACCTTCAGACATTCCGAAATGTAAAACCCGCGAGAGACACGCCCTACGCGGCCCAGGCCCGTGACGTTCATGCGCCGCCAGTCATGCGGGATCATGGTGGGCGAGCGATCCGAACGCGGGAAGATTTTGCCCGCGTTCCACATCGCCATCAGCAGCGGCGTGCGCGGCGCGACCGTGAACACCACTTGGCTTGCGCGGGACGACAGCCCCTCCAGCGCGGCTTCCAGATCGGGGCGGGTGTAGTAGATCAGGCTGTCCATCGCGATCACATGGTCGAACCGGCCCAAGCCGGCGGCCAGCATGTCGCCCGCCCGAAACTCCACGGCTCCCGCCAGCCCTTCGGGCAGACGAGACGCCGCGATTTCGACCAGCTTGGGCGAAATATCAATCGCCACCACATCTGCGCCGCGCGCGGCCAATTCCGCACTTGCCGCCCCTGTGCCGCACCCGGCATCCAGCACGCGCGCGCCGCGCAAATCCTCCGGCAGTTGCGCCAGCATCAACGCGCGCATCGTATCGCGCCCCTCGCGCACCGTCTGGCGCACGCGGCTGACCGGCGCATCCGAGGTCAGACGTTCCCACACCCGCGTCGCCGTGCCATCGAAATAGCTGGCGACCCGGTGGCGCGTGGCGTCATAGCTGGCGCTGGACGGGGCAAGATCGCGCATCAATCGAACCCCAGCAACTCGAATATGTCGCGGTCGGGCAAGGGCGCCGGGCTTGTCAGCTCTGTTCCGTTATACAAAGCATGCGCAAGCCGCATGTATTCGGCCCGGCAGGCCAGAACATCCTCGTCGGCATCCATTTCGAACAGCGTCTTTTTCTTCAGGCGCGAGCGGCGGATGGCATCCACGTCGGGCATATGGCCAATGCGGTTGAACCCCACTTCGCGGCAGAACCGGTCCACCTCGTCGGTGGCCTTCGAGCGGTTGGCAATGCACCCGGCCAGCCTCACCTTGTAATTGGCCGATTTCGCCTGCACAGCGGCAATGATCCGGTTCATCGCATAGATGCTGTCGAAATCATTGGCGGTCACGATCACGGCCTTGTCCGCATGCTGCAAGGGCGCGGCAAAGCCGCCGCAAACCACATCGCCCAACACGTCAAAGATCACCACATCGGTATCATCCAGCAGATGATGCTGCTTCAACAGCTTCACTGTCTGCCCCACGACATACCCGCCGCAGCCCGTGCCCGCAGGCGGGCCGCCGGCCTCCACGCACATCACGCCGCCATAGCCTTCGGTCACGAAATCCTCGGGGCGCAATTCTTCCGGGTGGAAGTCCACCTCTTTCAAAATGTCGATGACGGTGGGTTGCAGCTTGCCCGTCAGGGTAAAGGTGCTGTCATGCTTGGGGTCGCACCCAATCTGCAACACGCGCTTGCCCATGCTGGCAAACGCCGCCGACAGGTTGGAGGAGGTGGTCGATTTCCCGATCCCGCCCTTGCCATAGATGGAAAACACCGTGGCACCTTCAATCTTGGTGGCGGGGTCCAGATGCACTTGCACCGAGCCTTCACCGTCCCGGCCTTTCAGGTCTGGCATCTCGTCTTTGGGGCTCATAGCGTGTTTCCCTTCATCTTGCGAAAAATACTCCGGGGGTGTGGGGGCTGGCCCCCACGGGCCGAAGCTGGCGATATTGTGGCGGGGCGGCTCATTCGGCGGCAATCCCTTCCACGCGGTCTTCGATCTCGTCTGCGGCATCTTGCAACGCGGCCAAGGTGGCGGCGTCGGGTTGCCAGTAGTTGCGTTCCGATGCTTCGATCAGACGGCCCGCCATGCGCGCGCTGGCTTGCGGGTTCAGGTCTGCCAACCGTTTGCGCATGGCTTCATCCAGCACAAAAGTTTCCGACAGGCGCTGATAGACCCATGGCTCTACCGTGCCGGTCGTGGCCGACCAGCCAAGCGTGTTCGTGACCTGCGCTTCCAACTGGCGCACGCCCTCTGCCTTGTGCTCCAGCAGTGCCTCATAGAATTTGGGGTTCAGCGCGCGTGACCGCGTTTCCAGTGCGATCTGGTCGCGCAATGTGCGCACTTGCCCCGCGCCGCGTGTCTGGTCGCCAATATAGACCGGCGTATCCTGCCCGCCGCGCGCACGTTTTACCGCACGGGCAATGCCGCCCAGCGTATCGAAGTAATGGTCCACCGTGGTGACGCCCAATTCGACCGACTCAAGGTTCTGATAGGCCATGTCCACGCGCGACAGCGAGGATTTCAGCAAATCGGGCTGTGCGACGGGTTTGCCGTTTACCCCGTAAGCAAACCCTTTGCGGGTCTGGTAGGCATCGGCCAATTCGTCTTCGTCCCCGAAGGTGGAGCTGTCGACCAATGCGTTTACATTCGACCCGTAAGCGCCCTCGGCATTGGAATAGACCCGCAAAGCGGCAGTTTCCAACGGGATGTTCAATTCCTGCGCGGTTGCCATGGCATGCGCGCGGATGAAGTTCTGCGATGCGGGTTCATCCGCCAGTGCCGCTTTCAGCGCGGCTTCGGCCAGAAGGCGGGTTTGCAGCGGCAGCAGGTCGCGGAAAATACCCGAGAGGGTCATCACTACGTCAATGCGCGGACGACCAAGGTCCGAGAGCGGGATCAGGTCGGCGCCGGACAGGCGGCCATATGCGTCAAAACGGGGCGTTGCGCCGATCAGCGCCAGCGCCTGCGCAATCGGCCCGCCATCGGATTTGATATTGTCCGACCCCCACAGCACCATCGCCACGGACCGTGGCAAGGTTGGGTGCGCGTCAAGCAGTTTTTGCGCCTGCACGCGGCCTTCGCGCAGCGCGAAGGCGGTGGGCATGCGGAACGGATCGAACGCATGAATGTTGCGCCCCGTCGGCACGATCTGCGGCGCGCGGATCAAATCCCCGCCCGGAACCGGAGTGATAAACTCGGCGCTCAGCGCGCGCATGATACCGTCCAGCTCGTGATCGCCCTGCAGCGCCAAGTCCATCGCCGCGCGGGTGGCATCGTCGCAATCGACCTGCGCCAGCAGATGTGCGCGGGCGGCTGCATCCATCTTGCGGCCCACAATATGCAGGCCTTCGGGGATCAGCGCATCTTCCAGTTCCAGCAGTTTCAGCCACAGCGTATCGGGCACGCCGGTCATATCCAGCGCCTTCGCCTGATCCGCGATCAAGGCTTCCAGATCGGCGCGAGTCTCTGCGTCGTCCTCTTCGACACGGCGCCAGCGTTGCAGGCTGTCTTTCAGCTCTTGCAGGCCTTTATACAGGCCCGCATGCGCCACCGGCGGCGTCAGATGCGTGATCGTCACGGCACCAGAACGGCGCTTGGCGAGCGAGGCCTCAGAGGGGTTATTCGCAGCATACAGATAGATATTCGGCATCTCGCCGATAAGCCGGTCGGGCCAATCGCGCGCGCCCATGCCCGCTTGTTTGCCCGGCATGAATTCCAACGCGCCATGCATGCCGAAATGCAGCACGACATCGGCGGCATAGGTATTGCGCAGCCACAGATAGAATTGGGCGAAGGCATGCGTCGGCGCAAAGCCGCGTTCGAAGAGCAGGCGCATCGGGTCGCCCTCATACCCAAAGGTGGGCTGCACGCCGACAAAAACATTGCCGAACTGGTGGCCCAGAATGAACACGCCGCGCCCGTCGGACTGGATGCGACCGGGGGCCGGGCCCCAGACCGCCTCGATGGCCGAAAGCGGCGGGCAGTTCCTGACCATCTCATCTGCGGTGACATGCGCCGCGACATTGGCTTCTTGCCCATATTGCGCGGCATTGCCTTTCAGAACCATCTCGCGCAGGGCGCCGACATCTTCAGGCACATCAAGGGTATAGCCCTCGGCCTTCATGCGGGTCAGGGTGTTGAACAGGCTTTCAAACACGCTCAGATATGCGGCGGTGCCGACCGCGCCCGCATTGGGCGGAAAGCCGAACAGAACGATCCCGACCTTCTTGGCGGCATTTTCCTTGCGGCGCAATTGCACCATGCGCAGGGTCTTTTCGGCCAGCGAGATGATCCGCTCATGGCAAGGTGCCATCTCGCGTGATCCGGTTGTGACGTGGCACGCCATATGGCAGCCGGTGCAGGTTTCGGCCCCATGGCGGCCCGCAAATACGGTGGGGTTGGTCGCGCCGTCAATCTCGGGCAGCGCAATCAGCATCGTGGTCTCGACCGGGCCAAGGCCCGTGCCCGACCCGCCCCATTGGCCAAGCGTCTGAAACTCCAGCGGATGCGCGACCATGTAGGGCACGTTCAGCGCGCTGAGAGTTTCCACCGCAGCCGGGCTGTCATTATAGGCAGGGCCGCCGACAAGGCTAAACCCGGTCAGCGACAAAAGCGTGTCGACCTGCCCTTTGTGATACGCATCTATCGCGGGGCGGCCATCAAGCCCCCCGGCAAACGCGGCGCGCACGGTCAGGCCTTTGGCCTCCAGCGCGCGGATCACGGCGTCATAATGCGCGGTGTCATTGGCCAGAACATAAGACCGCATAAGCAGAACGCCCACGGTGCCGACACTGTTCGCAGGGCGCGGCAGGGCATCGGGGTTGATGGTGATGCGTTCGGGCAGGTCAGGGTGATACAGGCCCACTTCGGGGTAATCGATGGGGGCGGCGGCTGTGACCTGCCCCCAGTCGGGCCGGTTCGAATAGCGCCCGATCAGGAAACGCATCATCGATTCAATATTGTCGTCGGACCCGCCCAGCCAATATTGCATCGACAGGAACCAGGCCCGCAGATCCTGCGCCTTGCCGGGGACATACCGCAGAATTTTCGGCAAGCGGCGCAGCATGCTCATCTGCTTCGCACCAGAGGCAGGCTTGGATTTGTCGCCCCCGCCGCGCAGCTTTTTCATGATCTTGGCAATGCCCGTGGCGGGCTTGGCCATGTCCAGATCGCCCATGCAGGTCAGCTTCACGATCTGCGGGTCGGAAATGACCCCGACGAACGCATCGCAACGCGCGCGCGCGGCCTGCATTTCGGGCAGGCAGGCAAGGACGTGTTCTTCGATAAACAGAAGGTTTGCGCAGACGATATCTGCGGCGTTGATCGCGGCTTTCGCCCGCGCCAGCGCTTCGGGGTTTTCGGCCCATTCTGCGGCGGCATGGACCGACACTTCCAGCCCCGGAAAATCGGCTTGCAGACGCGGCAGGATGCGCTCTGCCGGGCCAGCCGCATGCGCGTCGAGCGTGACAACGACGAAGCGATACGGTTCGGGCTGGATGTGCTGACTATCGAGCATAATGCGCCTTCGCCTCATAGAGGGTGTCGACCGAAATTTCGCGCAGACCTTTTTCGGTAGCATAGCTTTCGGTGTTGCGACGTGCCTTGCCGCGCACGAAGAACGGGATTTTTTTCAACTCGCGCTCTGCGCATGACAGCCAGACCACGTTGTCTTGTGCCGCGGCGACCGCTTCAGGGGGGGCGTCTGCCGCGGGCATCGAGCCCGCGACCGCCGCTGCCGCAGGGGCGGCGGGTGCGCTGACCTCGGCGCGGGGCGCGTGTCCGCCATGATGCGAGGGGCCGGCATCGTCGTGGAACTCAAAATCGTCGCGGAACATGTGCAGCAGGTGTTCTTCCAGCCCCATGACCAGCGGATGGACCCATGTGTCGAACAGCACATTCGCGCCTTCAAACCCCATCTGGGGTGAATAGCGGGCGGGGAAATCCTGCACATGGACGGGCGCGGAAATGACGGCGCAGGGAATGCCCAGACGCTTGCCGATATGGCGCTCCATCTGGGTGCCGAGGATCATCTCTGGCGCTGCGGCCTCGATGGCGGTTTCGACATCGAGGTAATCGTCGGTAATCAAGGCCTCGAGGCCGAATTCCTTCGCCAAGGCGCGCAAGGGCCGGGCCTGTTCGCGGTTGTAGCAGCCCATGCCGCAAACCTCGAAGCCCATCTCGTCGCGGGCCACTTTCGCGGCCGCCATCACATGCGTGCCGTCACCGAACAGGAACACGCGTTTTCCGGTCAGATAGGTGCTGTCCACGCTGGCGGCCCACCACGGCTGGCGCAGCCGCGATTCGTCCACGGGCAGGGCGCTACCCGCGAGCGTGCGGACCTCATTGATGAAAGCGCGGGTGGCGTTGGCACCGATGGGGATTGTTTTGGTGAAGGGTTGCCCATGTTCCTTTTCCAGCCAACGCGCGGCGGATTCGGCGGTTTCGGGGTAAAGGAGCACGTTGAAATGCGCCGCCCCCATGCGTTTGATGTCGGACGGGCTGGCCCCCATGGGGGCGGCCACGTTGACCTCTATCCCCATTTCGGACAGCAGGCCGGTGATTTCGGCCAGATCGTCGCGGTGACGGAAGCCCAAGGCGGTCGGCCCAAGGATGTTGCAGGTCACACGCTCGCTGCGGGTCATGGGTTTGGCGAGCGTGCGGCAGATCTGCAAGAACGCTTCGTCGCAGCCGAAATTCTCCTTGCGCTGGTAGCTGGGCAATTCCAGCGCAATGGCAGGCACGGGCAGCCCCATGGTTTCGGCCAGACCGCCGGGATCATCCTGAATAAGTTCAGCCGTGCAAGATGCCGCCACGATCATCGCCTCGGGTTTGAACCGGTCATAGGCGTCTTGGCAGGCATTCTTGAACAGGCCAGCGGTATCGGCGCCCAGATCACGCGCCTGAAAGGTGGTGTAGCTGACGGGCGGGCGGTGGTTGCGCCGCTCAATCATGGTGAAGAGAAGGTCGGCATAGGTGTCGCCTTGCGGCGCGTGCAACACCATATGCATGTCGCGCATGCCTGTGGCGACGCGCATTGCACCCACATGGGGCGGGCCTTCATATGTCCAGACGGCGAGCTTCATGGCTGATTCCTGGGGCGCTGCCCCAGACCCAGGGATATTTGTGCAAGGATGAAAGAGGCGGTCATTCGGCGGCCTCCAGACGGTTGGGATGCTGGCGCGCGAGAAGGTCGCGGCGGCGCAGGGGGCGCGCGAAGAGGGACGCCAGATCACCGGCCTGCTCATAGAAATGGACAGGCGTGAAGACGAGTTCGATCGCCCATTTGGTCGCCAACCCTTCGGCTTCGAGCGGGTTGGCAAGGCCAAGGCCGCAGACGGTCAGGTCGGGGCGCGTGGCGCGCACGCGGTCGAGTTGCAGGTCCACATCCTGCCCTTCGGAGATGACCGGGCCTTTGGCGATGAGGTCGAGTTCCGGGCCGTGCAGATCGGCATGCAGATAGGGGGTAGAGATTTCCACCGCTTCCATGCCGCATTCGCGGGTCAGGAAGCGCGCGAGTGGCAGTTCCAACTGGCTGTCAGGCATGAAGAAAATACGCTTGCCGCGCAGTGTGGTCGCGGCGGCGGCGATGGCTTTTTCTGCGCGCGCACGCGGAGCGGCGACGACCTGGTCGACCTTTTCGGGCGCGATTCCGAATTCGGCGGCGACGGCTTTCAGCCAGAGCGTTGTGCCCTCTGCGCCGAAGGGGAAGGGGGCCGGGATGCGGCGCGCGCCGCGGCGTTGCAGGGCGGCATGAGTGTCGCCGGCGAAAGGCTGGGTCAGCGCGTAGACGGTGTTCGGGCCGATGCTGGGCATGTCTTCAGCGCGGCGGGCGGGCAGGCAGCGGACGGGCGAGATGCCGATCTGCGCCAAGAGATCGAGCGCCTGATCTTCGACCACGTCGGGGAGGGCGCCCACCAGCAAGAGTTCGCGCGCTTGCGTTTCGGGCAGGGACGGCACGAGGGCGGCAAGGCAGGCGTCTTCGCCTTCGGTGAAGGTGGTTTCAATCCCAGAGCCCGAATAATTCAGCACCCGCACCTTTGGCCCGTGCTGCGCGCTCAGCCGTTCGGCGGCGCGTGACAGGTCCAGCTTGATAACCTCTGACGGGCAAGAGCCGACAAGGAAAAGCTGCTTGATATCGGGACGGCGGGCCAGCAGGCGCGCGACTTCGCGGTCCAGTTCGGCATTGGCATCGGCCATGCCAGCCAGATCTTTTTCTTCCAGAATCGCGGTGCCGAAACGAGGTTCGGCAAAGATCATCACGCCTGCCGCCGATTGCAACAAATGCGCGCAGGTGCGCGAGCCGACAACCAGAAAGAACGCGTCCTGCATCTTGCGGTGCAGCCAGATAATGCCGGTCAGGCCGCAAAACACTTCGCGTTGGCCGCGTTCGCGCAGAACCGGCGTGTCGCGGCAGCCTGTGTCGAGGGGGGCGTTCATGCTGTCACCTCCAGCGTGCCGCCCAGCCGTGCCATGCGCAATTTCCACAGGAACTGCCCGGCATTGACGAAATAGGCGATGTAAGCGATCAGCGCGAGGATCATCAGGTTGGTCGGACCCATGGAGCCTGCGAACAGCGCGGCAATATAAATCGTGTGCAGCGCGATCACCCCGAAGCTGATGACATCTTCCCAGAAGAAGCTTTCGGCAAACAGGTATTGGCCGAACACTTCTTTTTCCCAGATCGCGCCAGTCACCATGATTGTATAAAGCGCGATGGTCTTGAGCACGACGGATGCGGTCGCAAGGCCATAGCCTTCGCCCGTCATCAGGTAGCGGATGACCAGCGCGGCAGAGACAAGGCAGATCACCAGTTGCACCGGGGCCAGAATGCCTTGCACCAAGGTCCAACGCGAGGCATCGCGGCGCGCGCGCTGCTCTGCGGTGTAGAGTGGTTTGTGGCTTGTCGCCGCGCCCATCTGCCGTTCCCTTCTCGATTCCATGAGGTGATGTTACTGCTCTCTCTGGCAAAGTGTCAATTAAAACTTACAATCACTCATGTCGGGCTAACAGTGCTGGAAAATCTGGCATATTGAACGAAAATGCGCCGAAAACCCCTTTTTACTAGAGGCATGTAGCGGGATAATCTGATCGTTTCGGAATGCTGCTGGAATTGGTGTAAGTTTCTTTTGACATTCTTTTGGTCAACTGCGAGACTTGAAGTTGACAATGCTCTGCGCTCTTCGATGATCGAACCGACGCCTGGAGCGAACTGTGAGGACGATGTGGATCATCACGGCCAGACAGATCGGCGGGACGATGGCGGCTCTGGTGGCGCGCTGACGCAATTCGCGCTTCGCGTCGTTTCGGAGCTGCGGCGCAACACCCCAATTGAAACCGGTGTTCCGCAGGATGATGTGCTAAGCTTGCTGCTGCGCCATGCCTTGAACGGCAATACCGAACCGCTGGGCTCTCTGTATAATGAGATGAAGCGCCGCGGTATCGCTGCCGAAGAAATTATCGATACATATTTCCCTGCCGCCATTAGCCGGATCGGCAATGAGTGGCACGAGGGTGATCTGGATATTCTGCAAGCCACGCTGCGTATGTCGCGTTTGCAGGCCTTGTTGCGCGAACTTGGGCGAGCCTGGGTGTCGGATAGCGTTGGTGGCCCCGGCGGCCCGCGCGTTCTGTTGGCCTTGCCCGGTGGCGAGCAGCACACGCTCGGGGCGATGGTCGCGGCCAATCAGATGCGCCGGATCGGTGTATCTGTTTGTGTCTGTCTTGTCCCCAACTCGTCACTGCTGGAGCAGAAACTGCTGAACAATCGCTTCGATGCCGTTTTTGTCTCTGCCTCAAACCGTTCTTGCCTTGCGTCTTGCGTTGAATTGGTGAAGAAAATTCGTCGGTTGCCGCTCGGCGATCTACCGGTTGTTTTGGGTGGCGGCATATTGAAAGAATTGCAGGATGACATGGATCTCAAGGCCTTGGCCAACCATGTCGGTGCCGACATGGCGACTTCTGATGTGACCAAGGCACTTGCAGTATGTGGCTTTAGCAATAAGGCGCAGGCTGCAGAGTAGTCAGGACGTCAAACTACGGTTTGCCTTGGGTAGACCCAGTATGGGAGCAAGTCGCACGTGTCGAATGATGGTGCCAATTTTCAGTCGGACGGCGCGGTCCCCATTCTAAGGGACCCTGTCGTTACATCTGTGGTGGCAACGCTGTCCGATGTGTCGCTTGTTATCGGGCAGGATGGTCGGGTGCGTGCCGCCGTGGCAAAGCCGGACTCTGGTTTTGCCGGTGTGGTGAAGTCATGGATCGGCCAGGCATTCGCCGCGTCGCTGGACGGCGATTCCGCCGACAGATTCCGGGCGCGCTGCGAGGATCTGTCCGCTCGTGCCCAATCTGGAGAGGCATCGCCGTTCCGCTGGGTTGAACTTGTGCACAAGGGCGTTGGCAGCGGCGGGGTTCCGGTGCGCTACGCCATGCATTGGGTCAGCCAAAGCGATGAGGTCTTGCTTCTGGGGCAGGATCAACGCCCGGTCATGGAGATGCAGCAGCAGCTCATGAATGCGCAGATCGCACTGGAGCAGGATTACGAATCTCAACGCGAGCTTGATACGCGCTACCGGCTGTTGATGGATTTCACGTCGGACGCTGTGGCGCTTGTGTCTGCCACGACTGGTGCAATCGTTGACCTGAACCATAATGCAGCGTCGTTGTTCGGCACATCGCGGGCCGAACTGCTTGATACGCCATTTGCCGAACGGTTCAACGGGCGTCGACGCGGCGAGTTGATGTCGGCGCTGACCTCGCCATTGGCAATGGACACGCCCGGCCCGATAGAGGTGGAGCTGAAGGTTTCGCAACGGCAGTTGCTGTTGTCGTCCAAACTGTTCCGCGCGGCCGGGGAGCAACTGGTCTTTGTGCGGCTGAGCGATCCGGAACTGGGATCGGTCGCAGATGGCAAGCTGGTCGCGAATCTGCGCCAGTTGTTCTATCGTGGTCCCGATGCGATGGTCTTTACCGACCGCGATGGGAATATTCTGTCTGCGAACGAAACTTTCCTGAACCTGACAGATGTGTCCAACCCATCGGCGGTGCAGGGGCGGTCCGTTGCCGACTTCCTGGCGCGCGGCGTGGTAGACCTGAAGGTGCTGTTGGAAAACGCGCAGCGCGCGGGCCAGTTGCGCATGTATTCCACCAAGCTGAAAACCGATTTCGACGCGACTGTTGCCGCCGAAATTTCTGCGACATGGCTGGATGACCGCCTGTCGCCGGTTCTGGCGCTGGTGATCCGGAATGCCTCTAGCGCCGTGGCGCGGCGCAATGAAGCGGGCGCGCAAGATGCAGATATGCGCGGTGTGATGGAACTGGTCGGATCAAGCACTTTGAAAGACATCGTGGCCGAAACCACCAATGTCATTGAAAAGATCTGCATCGAAACCGCAATCGAGCTGACGCGCAACAATCGCGTTGCCGCCGCAGAGATGCTGGGCCTGTCGCGCCAGTCGCTCTATGTGAAGCTGCGCAAATACGACATGCTGTCGCGCGACGAGGATTGACGCGGGGTTTCGCGGTCTTTTTTGTAAAACTGCGTCAGAGTTGATCTGTGTCAATTAATATTGTCACTCCATGTGTAAACTTCTACTTACACACAGGGGAGTCGCCACATGCGGATCGTTTTCATTCACCCGAACTATCATTCCGGCGGCGCCGAGATTGCCGGGAACTGGCCGCCAGCATGGGTTGCCTATCTGACCGGGGCGTTGAAAAACAATGGCTTTGACGACATCCATTTCATCGACGCGATGACCAACCATGTCGGCCCCGATGAGTTGCGCGCAAAACTGGCGGAATTGCAGCCCGATGTGGTCGGCGCCACCGCAATCACCCCGTCGATCTATGAAGCCGAGGAATGCCTGCGCATTGCCAAAGATGTCTGCCCGGACGCCCACACCGTTCTGGGCGGTATCCATGCAACTTTCATGTTCCGTCAAGTGCTGTCCGAAGCACCGTGGATTGATGTGATCGTGCGCGGCGAGGGCGAAGAGATCATCGTCAACCTGATGAACGCGATGGCAGAGGGGCGCTGGCCCGCAGATCGCCACAAGATCAAGGGCTTGGCCTTTGCAAATGAAGGCGAGATCACCGCGACCGAAGCCGCCCCCACGGTCAAGGATCTGGACGGGATCAAACCCGATTGGTCCATTCTTGAGTGGGACAAATACATCTACATCCCGCTGAACCGCAAAGTGGCCATCCCCAACATGGCGCGGGGCTGTCCGTTCACCTGTTCCTTCTGTAGCCAGTGGAAATTCTGGCGCGATTACCGCGTGCGCGACCCCAAAAAGGTCGTCGATGAGATCGAAGATCTGGTCAATAACCACGGCGTCGGCTTCTTCATTCTGGCCGATGAGGAACCGTCGATCAACAAGAAGAAATTCATTGAGTTCTGCGAAGAGTTGATCGCCCGCGGCCTGCCGGAGCGCATTCAATGGGGCATCAATACCCGTGTGACCGACATCATGCGCGACAAGGATTTGCTGGGCTTTTACCGCAAGGCCGGGCTGGTACATGTGTCGCTTGGCACAGAAGCTGCCGCGCAGATGAAGCTGGATGTGTTCAACAAGGAAACCACGGTTGCCGAGAACAAGGAAGCCATCCGCCTGTTGCGCGAGGCCGATATTTTCGTCGAGGCGCAATTCATCGTGGGCTTGGACAACGAGACCCCCGAAACGCTGGAAGAAACCTATCAGATGGCGTGGGACTGGCAGCCGGATCTGGCCAACTGGGCGATGTATACGCCGTGGCCCTTCACGCCGTTGTTTCAAGAATTGCGCGATCAGGTCGAGGTGTTCGACTATTCCAAGTATAACTTCGTGACCCCCATCATGAAGCCTGCCGCCATGACACGCGGGGCGCTCTTGGAAGGTGTGCTAAAGAACTATCGCCGTTTCTACATGAAAAAGGCGCTGTTCCATTACCCGTGGCGCGGCACCGGCTACCGGCGCAAGTATTTGCTGGGCTGTCTGAAAGCGTTCCTGAAGGCCGGGGTTCAGCGGCAGTTCTACGATCTGGGCAAGACCGATTATTTCAGCATGAAATCGCGCGATGACGTGACCTTCGGCTTCGACATGACCCGCACCATTGCCGATGCGCAAATGGCCGATTGGGAAGACCACGCCGACAAGAAGCGCAAGGCGCAGGAACGCCGCGACGCGTTGCGCGCCCAAGGCAAGGCGCGGGCGGTGGAACGCAACGCGGCGAAGGCCTGCGGTGGCGGCAGTCAGCAAATGGATGAAGCGCGAAGTTTCAAAATGCCCAACGGCGCGAGCGCGACCCGCACAGAACCGGCGGAGTGAGTGGCCATGGCTGCCCTAACTCAAGACAGGGCACGGATCGGGCCAAACGCGATCCTGCAACATTTGCCGGTGCTGGATGATGCCATCGGTGAACGCCTGCGTAGCGCGCTTTTGCACCGCGCGGGCGTGGCAGAGCCCCCGCCAGATGCCGGTATGTTACCCGAGGACGAGGTCGCGCGTCTGCATCACGCCGTGCGCCTGTTCCTGCCCGACCGCGCGCCGGATATTCAGCGCGCGGCGGGGTTGGCAACGGGGGATTACATTCTGGCGCACCGCATCCCGCGGCTTGCGAAATGGTTAATTCGGGTCCTGCCTGCGCCCTTGGGTGCGCGACTTCTGGCACTGGCCATCACCAAGCACGCTTGGACCTTTGCCGGGTCCGGCGCGTTTCGGGTGCTGGGCTATGGCCCTTTGCGCGTGGAAATCCGCGACAACCCTTTGGCGCAGCATGCCGCCGAAGCGCCCATCTGCCATTGGCACGCCGCCGTGTTCGAACGCCTGTTCGACGCATTGGTCTGGCCTGATGTCCATGTCGTGGAAGAGCATTGCACCGCCATGGGCGCACCCGCCTGCATCTTTCGCATCGCGCCCCGCACCTGATGCGGGGCCTCTGAGCGGACTTTCGGTGTGTCAATTCAACTTTACACTTGCGCGACTCAAGGTTGACAGGCAAGATTTACACCATGACTGTAAGCGATAGTATACCAGCGCGCCTGCCGCATCCCGCCGCCATGTTGGAGCTGATAAAGCCCATCACATGGTTCCCGCCCATGTGGGCGTATTTGTGCGGCATCATCTCCGTGGGTGTCTGGCCTGAAAGCTGGGCGCTTGTCGTCTTGGGCGTTCTGCTGGCCGGTCCCATTGTCTGCGGCATGTCGCAGGCCGCCAATGACTGGTGCGACCGGCATGTGGATGCCATCAACGAACCCAACCGCCCGATCCCGTCGGGCCGTATTCCGGGGCGCTGGGGCCTCTATATTGCGCTGGCGATGAGCGTGCTCTCGCTGGGCGTCGGCTGGTTGCTTGGCCCTTGGGGCTTTGGCGCAACCGTTATTGGCGTGCTGGCCGCTTGGGCCTATTCGGTGGAACCGATCCGCGCCAAACGCTCGGGCTGGTGGGGGCCGGGGCTTGTGGGCCTCAGCTATGAGGCGTTGCCATGGTTCACCGGCGCTGCCGTCATCGCCGCAGGAGCACCAAGGTTCGAGATTGTCGCGGTGGCCGTCCTTTACGGCCTTGGCGCGCATGGCATCATGACGATCAATGATTTCAAAGCCATCGAGGGCGACCGCCAGATGGGCCTGCGTTCGCTTCCGGTTACGCTTGGCCCGGTCAATGCGGCGACCGTCGCGGGCACTGTCATGGTGCTGGCGCAACTGGTCGTGGTTTGTCTGCTGGTGATTTGGGGCAAACCCATCCATGCCGCCGTGATTGCGCTTGGCGTTGGCGTGCAAATCTGGGCGTTGGGCCGCTGGCGCACCGACCCGGCAAAACTGGCCCCATGGTTTAACGGCACCGGCGTTGGCCCCTATGTTCTGGGCATGATGGTGGCCGCTTTCGCACTTCAAGGACTGCCCGCATGACATTGTCTTGGCTGCAAATTTTCCGCCTTGGGCTGGTGCAGGCCGCGCTTGGCGCGATTGTCGTTCTGATGACCTCGACCCTCAACCGCCTGATGGTGGTGGAACTGGCGCTGCCCGTGGTTCTGCCCGGTGCGCTGGTTGCCCTGCATTACGGCGTGCAGATCACCCGCCCGCAATGGGGCCATTTGGCCGATCAGGGCGGCAACCGCACACGCTGGATCATCGCGGGCATGGTGGTGCTGGCGCTGGGTGGCGTGGGTGCCACGCTGGCCATTCCGCTTTTGGAAAGCAACTTGGCGCTGGGTCTGGCCGTATCGGTCGTGGCCTATGCCGTCATCGGGCTTGGCGTCGGCGCATCCGGCACGTCGCTTTTGGCGTTGTTGGCCACCGCGACCGCCGAACACCGTCGTCCGGCCGCAGCCACCATCACATGGCTGATGATGATCGCGGGCATTGCGCTGACGGCGATCACGGCGGGTAAATTTCTGGACCCCTACAGCCACGCGCGTCTGTTGGCGGTCGTGGCTGTCATTTGTGCTGGCGCGGTCGCGCTGACCATTCTGGCGGTCTGGGGCATAGAGCGGCGCGTCATCGCACGCCCAGCCCCGCCCGCACAAAGCTTTCGCGATGGCATCCGCGACATCTGGGCCGATACCCGCGCGCGGCATTTCACCTTTTTCGTGTTCCTGTCCATGACCGCCTATTTCATGCAGGAACTGATCCTGGAGCCCTATGCAGGGCTGGTTTTTGGCTTCACGCCCGGTCAATCCACCTCCATGTCGGGCGCGCAGAATGGCGGCGTGTTCTTAGGCATGGTGCTGGTCGGCGTGGCGGCAACGGGCTTTCGCTTGGGCAGTCTGCGTGTTTGGGTCATGGCAGGTTGCACCGGGTCGGCGCTGATGCTGATCGCCATTGCCGGGGCCAGTTTTTGGGCGCTGCCCTTGGTGCCGCTGGTTGTGGCGCTTGGCTTCTTCAACGGCATGTTCGCGGTCGCGGCCATCGGGTCGATGATGCAGCTTGCAGGCGAGGGCGCGGACAAGCGCGAAGGTGCGCGCGTGGGGCTGTGGGGCGCGTCGCAAGCTATCGCGGCGGGCTTTGGCGGGCTGACGGGGGCGGCGCTTGTCGATGTTGCGCGCAGCCTGATGCCCGTGGCCGATGCGTTTGGTGCGGTGTTTTTGTTCCAGGCCACTCTTTTCATCGCGTCCGCCTATCTGGCCGCACGTATCATGACACCGCGCGCCACGGCGCTGCTGGTTCCGGGGGAATAAACCATGACATATGATGTCTTTATCGTGGGCGGTGGCCCTTCGGGCGCAACGGCAGCCGATGATCTTGCGCGCGCTGGCCACAAGGTGGCCCTGTTGGACCGGGCTGGGCGCATCAAGCCATGTGGTGGGGCGATCCCGCCGCGCGCGATTGCCGATTTCGACATTCCCATGTCCCAAGTGGTCGCGCAGATCACCACGGCGCGGATGATTTCGCCTACCGGGCGCGCGGTGGATATTCCGATTGAGAACGGCTTTGTCGGCATGGTTGACCGCGAGCATTTCGACGAATTCCTGCGCGAACGCGCCGCCGCGCACGGGGCCGAGCGTCTGACCGGCACTTTCCTGCGCATCGAGCGGGACGCGGACGGCACCCATGTCGTTTGGCGGGACAAGGCGTCGAAAGACGAACGGCGCAGCCCGGCCAAGCTGGTGATCGGGGCCGATGGCGCGCGCTCGAACGTGGCCCGCGCCGAAGTGCCGGGCGGCGATAAAATTCCCTATGTGATTGCCTATCATGAGATCATCAAGGCGCCGCCTGCGAATGACCAATACAACCCCGACCGCTGTGATGTGATCTATGATGGTCGCATCTCGCCCGACTTTTACGGTTGGGTGTTTCCGCATGGCAAAAGCTGTTCGGTTGGCATGGGCACGGAAAAGCCAGAGGCCGACCTGAAAGCCGCCACCGCCGATCTGCGCGCAATGTCTGGCCTGAGCGGATGCGAGACGATCCGCCGCGAAGGCGCGCCCATTCCGCTGCACCCGATGGACCGTTGGGACAATGGCCGCGACGTGGTGCTGGCTGGCGACGCGGCGGGCGTGGTCGCTCCAAGCTCTGGCGAGGGGATTTATTACGCGATGGTCGGGGGCCGAGTGGCGGCCACGGCGGCGCAAGCGGCTCTGGCCTCTGGCAAGCCCAAGGATCTGGCACTGGCGCGCAAGCTGTTCATGCGCGAGCATAAAACCGTGTTCAAGGTGTTGCGCTCGATGCAGGATGCCTATTACAAATCCGATGACCGGCGCGAGCGGTTCGTGAGCCTATGCCACGATATCGACGTGCAGCGCCTGACATTCGAGGCGTATATGAACAAGAAACTGGTCGCCGCACGCCCCATGGCGCATCTGCGCATTGGTGTGAAGAACCTGTTGCATCTAAGCGGGCTTGTGCGCCCGAATTTCACATGAGCTGTCTGATCCCCGCATGGGAAGACGGCGAATTGCGCGCGCTGGACAAGCTGGACGTGCATAGGCGCGGGCTGAAGCACAAGGCGATCTCGGTTTTTGTGACGGAGGGCGACCGCGTGTTGCTGCAACGCCGGGCCGATCATAAATATCATACACCGGGCTTGTGGACGAATACCTGCTGCACGCATCCGCATTGGGGCGAATCCGATCTCGATTGCGCCAACCGGCGGCTGAACGAAGAAATGGGCATTACAGGGTTGCATCTGCGCCATGTGGCAGAGATCGAATATCGCGCAGATGTCGGCGGCGATATGATCGAGCATGAGTTGGTGCAGGTCTACACGGCACGTGCGATGCGCGAGCTGAGCATCTCGCCGGACCCCAATGAAGTGTCCGATACCGACTGGATCAACCTGTCATCCCTGAACGCGGTGATCGAACGCTTCCCGGAACGCTTCACGCCGTGGCTGCGGATCTACCTGCGCGACCACGCGGCGCAGATTTTCGGGGCCGAGCGCGCGAGCGCGCTGGCCGAAGCATCGCTCAATCACTAGCGCGTGTCGCTTTCACTGGCATTCACGCGACCACTCGAACCTTATGTAATGCATATCGCGCGAAACCGGGAACCCGTTTTGCGCGATATGCTTTAGCGCGCTAGGCGAATTGTGGATTGCGCTTCCAGACTGAGAAATTCAGCGCCCCGGCAATCGTGACCCAGAGCAGATAGGGTGCGATCAGCGCGCCGGCCAGCGGATCGAGCAGGTAAAAGCTGACCACTGTGAGCGCGACGGACACCCAAAGACAGCACAGGATGACCATTGCCGCGCGCATGCGACGCAGCCCGAAAAACACCGGCGACCAGAGCGTGTTAAAGGCGATCTGCATGGCCCAGAAGGCAAGCGCCTGCTGCGAGCCGTCGATCAGTGCCACACGCATCGCAGCATAGGACATGGCGATATAGAGCGTGATCCAGACCAGCGGGAACATGAAGCCCGGCGGCGTCCAGACGGGTTTGTCCAGATTGTCATACCATGTGCCCGGCTCGAACATGGCCCCGGTCGCTCCGGCCGCGCCGCAGGCGGCGAGGAAGGTCAAAAACAGCATCCAGTCCATACGCGCACCTTTTCTGATCAAGTGGTCTTGACCTAATAGCGCCCCCTTGCGGGGGCAAGCCTTTACTGGAGCGCCCTTGCGGGCGCAGTTGGTCTGCTTGGTATTTGGTCAGACCTAAGTCATGCGCTGCGCTGGTCTAGGCCGATTTGCGCATTGCGGCGTGCAATATCATGCGCCCGCAGCCGGGTAAGCGCGTTTATCAGCGTGTCGGAGCGGCCGGTCGGGGCGTGGCCGGCGGCTGCATCGACCAAAAAGCTGACTTCGGGCGCAGCGCTTGCATAAAGCGTGGCCATGCGCGGTTGGATGGTGCTGAGGCCCGCGCGAAGGCCCGACAATGCCAGCCATCCAAGTTTGCGGGTTTTGCCGGTATGGGCGCGGCCCGTTACGCTGTCATATCCGCGCGCGCGCACCGCCCCGCCGATACCTGCGTAAATGTGCCGTGCGGCGAAAATGCCAGGGCGACAGGCCAGCGGCAGGTCGGCAATGCCGGGTTCCGAGCGCAGATAGAGGCGGTTGGCCTCTCGCAGCAGGCGGTCGGTCATGGTGCGGATTTCGGGCGTCGCGGCCGGGCGGCGCAAGAACGCCTGCGGGTCGACCCCGGCATCCGCAAACCAGTCGCGCGGCAGGTAGATCCGCCCAAGACCGGCATCTGCGCCAACATCGCGGGCAATATTGGTCAATTGCATCGCCAGCCCCAGATCACAGGCGCGCGCCAGCCGGTGGCGGTCGCGCACGCCCATCAGCACGCACATCATAACGCCCACCACGGCGGCGACGCGGGCGGAATAGTCCAGCACATGCGACAAGCTGTCATAGGTGCGGTCTTCGGCATCCCATGCCAGCCCTTCCAGCAGCGCATCTGGCAAGGCGCGGGGCAGGGCGTGCGCCTCTATCATGCGGGCAAAGCAGCGGTCTATCGGGGCGTTGAAGGGGTGGCCCGCATAGGCGCGGTCAAGCCGGTCTTGCAAATGCAACACCGCTTGCACGGGGGCTGCGCCTTCGTCCACGGCGTCATCGGCCAGACGGCAGAACGCGTAGAGCACCAGTGACGGGTCGCGCACGCGCGCAGGCAGCAGTCTGGACGCTGCGTGAAAGGACAGTGACCCGGTTCGGATCGCCGCGCGGCATTCGGCCAGATCGCTTTCGGCGCTCATTCCGCAGCCATGGGCAAAGGCGGCGCCATGGGGCGGGGTGCGTCGGGCACAAGCTGGCCCATCACCTCTGCGGTGCCGATCACGCCGGGCACGCCCGCGCCCGGATGGGTGCCTGCGCCCGCCAGATACAGGCCTGGCAGTTCCTCTGACACGTTATGCGGCCGGAAATAGGCGCTTTGCAGAATGCGCGGCTCTATCGAGAAGCCCGCGCCAAGCGGCGACAGATACCGGTCGCGGAAGGTTTCGGGCGTGAAAACAAGGCTTTCCGTCAGGTGCTGTGACAGGCCCGGCAGCAGGCGGTCTTCCAGCATTTTGAGCATCTTGAGGCGGTAGGGCTCTTCCTCGACCGCCCAATCCACCCCGTTATCATGCCCCAGATGTGGCACAGGGCTGAGAACATAAAAGGTGTCATCGCCATCGGGGGCAACCGATGGGTCGGTGATGGATGGACGGTGAACATAGAGGCTCATATCCTCCGCCAGCTTGCCGCGGATGAATATATCTTTGATATGCTCGCGGTAGCGCGGGCCGACAACGATGGTGTGATGGCCCACATCGGCCCACATGTCCCGCGTGCCGCGCGTGCCGAAATACCACACGAACAGCCCCATCGACCAACGCTGACGCTTGACCTTGGCATCGGTCCAGCGGCGGCGCGACCGGTTCCGCAGCAGGCGAGTATAGGTGTGCCCGGCATCGGCGTTCGAGATGGTGACATCGGCGCGAAGCTGCGTGCCGTCGGCCAGCTGCACGCCAGATGCGCGACCATTTTCCACTGTTATTTCATCGACTTCCGTGGACATCTTCAACTGCCCGCCTTGGTCGCGGATAACCTGCGCCATGGCATCCGCAATCGCCTGCACGCCGCCCATGGCATAATGCACGCCGAATTGGCTCTCTAGGTGGCTGACAAGGATATACATGGATGTCACGCGGAACGGGTCGCCACCAATGAACAGCGGATGAAACGACAGCGCGAACCGCAAGCGCGGGTCACGCACGCGCCGCGCAGCATGGGCATAGACCGAGCGATCTGCGCGCAGCCAGACAAAGCGCGGCAGCACTTTTATCAGCTCCCACAGTTCGTTCATCGGGCGGCGGCCAAGGTCCTCAAAGCCGAACCAATAGCGATCCTCGGCATCTGACAGGAACTTGCGAAAGCCATTCAGATCGCTGGGAGAGAGCGCCTCGACCTCTGCTTCAGTCGCGGCTTTGTCGGCGTGCAACCGGAATGACGACCCATCGTCCCAGCGGATTTCATAAAAGGGTTTCATGGGCTTAAGCGTAACGTCGCGGTCAAAATCGCGCCCGCAGGCCGCCCACAGATCGCGTAGCCCTTGCGGCACGGTCACGATGGTTGGGCCAAGGTCAAAGCGGTGGCCACCTTGTGTGATGGACGACCCGCGCCCGCCAACGCGGTCCAACTTGTCGATAACCGTGACCTGATAGCCCTTGGCACCAAGCCGCATGGCGCTGGCCAATCCGCCAAGCCCCGCCCCGATCACGATGGCCCGTGAGGGCGTAGAAGAATCAGTCATGGTCGGTTCCCGTGCCTTTTCATTGACCTCAGCCTACACTGCCCAGAAGTGTCAATCAAGGTTTACATTTGTTGCTTTACTCTGTCTAACATGTGTGACAGACTTTTTCAGAAGTCTTAGGATGGAATCGACCATGCAGACGGTCACACTCAGCTTGTTCCGGTTTGACAGCCCGCTCTCGCGCCTTTGGGTGCTGGGGCAAATGGGGGCTGCGCGGCTGGTTTTGCCGCGTGTGCCGGGTCTGGCATTCTGGAAGCTGTGTGGCTCCGGCACGGGCGAAGGGTTCACGCCACGCCCCAATTGGGGTGTCTGGGCAATTCTGTCAGCTTGGGAAGATATGGGGGCCGCGCGCGCAGGGCTTGCGATGAACCCTTACGCCAAGTGGCAAGCGCGTGCAGATGAACAATACACACTCTACATGGAGCCTGCATCCGTTCGGGGCCATTGGGGCGGGCAGCGTCCCTTCCAACCCGCAGGAGAGGTGACAGGTCCAGTCGCGGCGATGACCCGCGCCACCGTCAAACCCGCGCGCGCCTTGCGCTTTTGGGGTCGGGTGCCGGATATCTCGGCCAAGGTGGGGTCTGACCCGAACGTGATGTTCAAGATCGGCATCGGAGAGGTGCCGCTGTTGCATCAGGTCACGTTTTCTGTCTGGCCCGATATCGCCAGCATGGCCGCTTTCGCGCGCCGTGGCCCACATGCAGAGGCCATCCGTGCTGTCCGCGATGAGGGTTGGTTCAACGAAGAACTTTACGCCCGGTTCCGGCTGATCGGCACGGCGGGCACATGGCAGGGACATGACCCCCTTGCGCAGACCATTCAACAGGAGGCCGCATGACGCCTTTTCCCTTTGCCGCCATCGTCGGCCAGGATGAGATGAAAACCGCGATGGTGCTGACTGCCATTGACCCGAAAATCGGCGGTGTGCTGGTGTTTGGCGACCGTGGCACCGGCAAATCCACCGCTGTGCGGGCCTTGGCCGCGCTTTTGCCGCCGATCCGCGCGGTTGCGGGCTGCCCTTGCAATTCTGCCACGCCAGAGGATTGCCCCGATTGGGCGCAGGTCACTGACACGTCCATGGTCGACCGCCCCACGCCGGTCGTGGACCTGCCGCTGGGCGTATCAGAGGACCGCGTGACGGGCGCTCTCGACATCGAACGCGCGCTGACCCGTGGCGAAAAGGCGTTCGAGGCCGGGTTGTTGGCGCGCGCCAATCGCGGCTACCTTTATATTGACGAGGTCAACCTGCTGGAGGACCACATCGTCGATCTGCTGCTCGACGTGGCGCAATCGGGCGAGAACGTGGTCGAACGCGAAGGGCTGTCCATCCGTCACCCCGCGCGCTTTGTGCTGGTCGGGTCCGGCAACCCCGAAGAAGGCGAGTTGCGCCCGCAGCTTCTGGACCGGTTCGGTTTGTCAGTGGAGGTGAAAAGCCCCAACGACATCGACACGCGGATCGAAGTTATCCGCCGCCGCGACGCTTATGAAAACGATCACGCCACCTTCATGGACCAGTGGCAGCCTGAAGATGCCGCCTTGCGCGACCGCATCCTGACTGCGCGCGCTGCTTTGCCCGAATTGAAAACCAGCAATGTCGTGCTGCATGACGTGGCCTCGGTCTGTCTTGCACTTGGCTCTGACGGGTTGCGCGGTGAACTGACGCTTCTGCGCGCCGCCCGCGCGCTTGCCGCCTATGAGGGCGCGCCCGATGTGACCCGCGACCATATCCGCGCCGCAGCCCCCATGGCGCTGCGTCATCGCTTGCGCCGCGACCCGCTTGATGATGCAGGGTCGACCGCGCGTGTTGCCCGGCAATTGGCCGAAGTGCTGCCATGACCTTTGGCGTCATCTTGCCAAAAATACTCCGGGGGGTGCAGGGGGGCAGCGCCCCCCGCATGTCGCCCTGCATATGACACCCTTCGACGACACCAGCGGGTCGCACCGACCGCCGCCCCCTCCTGACCCTTGGGCGCAGGTGGGTCTTGCGCTAAACCTGCTGGCGATTGACCCCAAGGGCTTGCGTGGGCTGTGGCTGCGCGGGCGTGCCGGGCCGGTGCGCGACTGCGTGCTGGGCGCGCTGGCGCCCTTGGCCCCGCGCAAGCTGCATCCCTTCATGCCAGAGGATGCGCTGTCGGGCGGGCTGGACCTGTCGGCCACGCTGGCGCTGAACAGTTTGCAACGCCATGTGGGGCTGTTGTCCCGCGACGGGTTTCTGACGCTCACGATGGCAGAGCGATGCCCGGCAGGGCTTGCGGTGCGGCTGGGGCAGGCGCTCGATGCGCGGCCCGGTCTGGCGCTGATCGCGCTTGATGAGGCCGCTGAGGACGGCGAGGGGCTGCCGCAACCTCTTGCGGATCGTTTGGCGCTGTTCTTGGATATTGACGGGTTTGGATGGTCAGATAGCGCCGATCTACAGCTTGACGCGCCGCGCATTGCCGCCGCGAAAGCGCGGCTTGCCGCGATCCCCCTTAGCCCCGATGCGTTGGAACAATTAACCCGCGTGGCGCATGGCCTTGCCATTGACAGCCTGCGCGCGCCCTGGTTGGCGTTGATGGCCGCGCGCGCGCATGCTGCGTGGCGCGGCGGGCAAGCGCTGGCAGAAGGTGACTTGCGCGTGGGGGTGGAGCTTGTGCTGGCGCAACGCGCGCGCGCGCTTCCGCATGATGCGCCGCCCGACGAAACGCCGCCCCCGCCGGAGCCACCCGAAAACGACCCCGAGGAGGGGCGCGACCGTGACAGCACGGAACCGCAAATCCCGGATGATCTGCTGATTGATGCGGCTTTTGCCGCGCTGCCGCCCGGCCTGCTGGCGCGGTTGCAAGCGGCGAAAGCCGCGCGCGCAGCCGCAGGCAATAGCGGCGCGGGGGCGGTGCGCAAATCCATCTCGCGGGGCCGGCCCATTCCGTCACGCCCCGGCAAGCCGGGGTCCGGTGCGCGTGTCGATGTGATCGCCACCCTCCGCCAAGCAGCACCTTGGCAACCCATGCGCCGCGCCGCGCGGCCCGATGCGCCCGACGGGCGCTTGTTGTTGATGCCGGATGATATCCGCATCAAACGCTACCGCGACCGCACTGACCGGGTGCTGATCTTCGTGGTCGATGCTTCCGGCTCTGCCGCAGTTGCCCGTCTGGCCGAAGCCAAGGGCGCGGTCGAGATCATGCTGGCCGAAGCCTATTCCGCCCGCGATCATGTGGCACTGGTGACCTTTCGCGGCGACACGGCAGAACTGGCGCTGCCGCCCACGCGATCCTTGGTGCAGGCCAAGCGGCGGCTGGCGGGCTTGCCCGGTGGCGGGGCGACCCCCTTGGCGGGCGCAATGCAGGTTGCATTCGACGCTGCGCTTCAGGCGCGCGGGCGCGGCATGTCGCCGACGCTGGCTTTTCTGACCGACGGGCGCGGCAATATCGCGCTGGATGGCACCGCCAACCGCGCGCAGGCCGGAGAGGACGCGATGACGCTGGCCCGCGCGATCGCGGCCCGCGCGATCCCGGCGCTGGTTATCGACACCAGCCTGCGCCCCAAGCCGCAATTGTCAGAGTTGGCCGCGACGATGAATGCCACGCGGATCGTGTTGCCCCGCGCCGATGCGCGCGCGATGGCCGCGACGCTTGGCGCGGCTTTGGGAAGTTAGGCGATGATGAACGAGCTTCCTGCCGACTGGCCCTTACGCGAACGCTCCCGGATGATCCGGTGTCGGCCGCATGTCTGGCATGTGCAGACCGTGGGGCAGGGGCCGGATGTGTTGCTGTTGCACGGGGCTGCGGCGTCCGGGCACAGCTTTCATCGGCTATTACCCTATTTGCCGGGCTATCGGCTTATCCTGCCCGACCTGCCCGGTCAGGGCTATACGCGGGCGGGCGGGCATATGCGGCTGGGATTGGATGCCATGGCCGATGATCTGGGCAGTTTATGCGAGGATCAGGATTGGCGGCCCGTGGCCATTATCGGGCATTCGGCGGGTGCGGCGGTGGCGTTGCGCATGGCCGAAATCATGCCGCGCCCGCCCCGCGCCGTGGTGGGGATAAATGCCGCGCTTGGTCCGTTTGACGGTTTTGCGGGCTGGCTGTTCCCCAAGCTGGCGCGGGCCATGGCGACCGGGCCTTTTGCCGCGGCGGTGGTTACGAAACTGTCCTCGTCGCGTCCGCAAGTGGCGCGGTTGCTCGCGGGTATGGGCTCGCCGCTCGACGCCGAGGGGGTCGACATGTATCGCAGGCTTGTCAGCCGCACCCGTCACATCGAAGGCACGCTTGGCATGATGGCGCAGTGGCAGTTGGAACCGCTATTGGAGCGATTGCCACAAATCGCGGTGCAGACACTGCTGATGACGGCGGCAGGCGACAAGGCGGTTCCAACGCGCGTCTCTGCCGAGGCCGCAGCCCGAATGCCGCGCGCCACGCATCTGGCGCTACCGCATTGGGGGCATCTGGTGCATGAAGAGGCGCCCGAAGCGGTGGCGCCCCATATTGTGCAATTCCTGCATGACAATCAGGACGCGGTCAGCGCGGTCAAGGCGCGGCGGCCGAGTTAGAATATCCCGTTCGCGCGCTGCAATGCGCGAATATAGGCTACGATTTTCGCCACGTCTTCATCCGTGATCTGCGGCTGTGCGGGCATGTTTCCGAAAGACCAATGATGCGCGCGCACGCCCATGCGGGCGGCAACGTAGAAAGACCCGTCGCCATGGTGGCTGGGTTCGTAGATGATATGCACCAAGGGCGGGCCGACGCCGTCCTTGCCGGCTGCATTTTCCCCGTGACAGGTTGCGCAGTTTTGCGCAAAGAGCGCTGCGCCCTTTTGTTCCGGCGCGCTCAGCTCTGGCACCGTCACATCGACCATGACGCTTTGCGCCTGCTGTCCGCTCATGGCCCAGAACCCTGCACCGACCAGAATAGCAAGGCCCAGTATGCCCAGTTTCAGTTTCATGCACTCAGCCGCCATTCCCGCGCGCCGCTGGCCCAAGCGCGGGCGGCTTGACCGAATGCCTCGAACAAGGGGCGCGACACCGGGTCGTCGCCCGCGCGCCATTCCGGGTGCCATTGCACCGACAGGGTAAAGCCCGGCGCGCCGTCCACATACATCGCTTCGGGTGTGCCATCAGGCGCGTGCCCGTCGATCACAATGCGCGCGCCTGCACGTTTTACCCCTTGGCCGTGCAGCGTGTTGGTCATCACCTCTGGCGCGCCCATCAGACGGTGGAACACGCCGCCTTGGGTAAAGCGCACGATATGGCGCAGGGCGAATTTTTCTTCCAGCGTGCCATCGGGGGGCATGCGGTGGTTCATGCGGCCCGGCAGATCGCGGATTTCGGGATAAAGCGTGCCGCCCATAGCGACATTGACCTCTTGAAACCCACGGCAGACCCCAAGAAACGGTTGCCCGCGTTCCACGCAAGCGCGCACCAGCGGCAGGGTGATCGCATCGCGGGCGCGGTCGAATGCACCATGGGCGGGGGTCTCATCCTCGCCATATTCCTCCGGGTGGACATTGGGGCGGCCGCCCGTCAGCAAGAAACCGTCACAGACCTCCAGCAACTCCTCTACCGACACCAAAGCCGGGTCAGCGGGCACCAGAAGCGGAATGCCGTCCGATACCTGCGCCACGGCTTCGGAATTCATCGCCCCGCCCGCATGCGCCGGGTATTCGTCGTTGATAAGATGAGAATTGCCGATTATGCCGATGACGGGCCTGCGCATGTCAAATCCTTCTGCCTGTACACCCAACCTAACAAATCGCGCGGAAAGGTCGAGAGGCTGCGCAAGAGCCTGCCTGATTATGCGCCGCTGTGCCCTGCCTTTGGGCGCACAACTGCTTGTCCGGCAAGCGCCATGGCGGGTTGGCCGGGGGATATTCCCGCAGCACGGTCCAGCCCAATGCGCATTGGCCCGCCATAGGCGCTGCGAAGATACCCCAGCAGGCCAAAATCCAGCGGTCTGGACTATGCGCCGTGGTCAGGCCGCGCCATTTGTCATGGCGGGCAGATCCACCGGGGCAGGGCCGGACGCGGCCAGCCGCCCGCCCGCGCGCACCATCTCGGTGCGGGTGGCGCGGCCCGTGGCATCGTCTGTTTCGACATAGAGCCCGCAGAGCGTGGGAACGCCCATGGCCGGCTCGAACCGGGCGCGTGCCATGCCGGTGATGAAGCGCCGCATGGGTTCGTCTTTCTTCATGCCGATTACCGAATCGTAATCGCCGCACATGCCCGCGTCCGACTGGTAGGCGGTGCCGCCGGGCAGGATCTGCGCATCGCTGGTGGGAATATGGGTATGGGTGCCCACGACCACGCTGGCGCGCGCGTCGCACCAATGGCCCATTGCGGTTTTCTCGGATGTGGCTTCGCAGTGGATGTCGATCAGGCTGGCCTGCACTCTGCCACCGGGTGGGTGCGCTCGCAGCACGGGCTCTACCGCTGAAAACGGATCGGAATAGGGCTGTTTCATAAACACTTGGCCCAGTGCCTGCGCCACCAGAACACGCCGCCCGCGCCCGTCGGTGAACACATGCGCACCATGGCCCGGCGCGCCCGATTTCGCGATATTCAGGGGCCGGATAATGCGCGGTTCCTGCGCGCAGAACTCGCGCATGGCGCGTTGGTCGAAAGCATGATCGCCCAGCGTCAGGCAATCTGCGCCCGCCGCCAGAAGCGCTTTGGCATGATCCGGTGACAGGCCCGCGCCGCCGGTTGCGTTCTCGCCATTGACCACAACGAAATCCAGCGCCCAAGCCTTGCGCAGCACCGGCAACCAGCCGGTGATCGCGTTGCGGCCCGCGCGGCCCATCACATCGCCAAGAAAAAGCAGTTTCATGTCGCAAGGCTTAGGGCTGATCTGGGCGCAGGGCAAGAGCGAAGCCGTGCCCGGGTGGCCCGTGGCCTGTGTTTGGATCGCTCAACTGCGCGGTGGTTCCACGCGGGCGGGTTGCGTTATTCCGCAAAGACCCGAAGCTTCACAAGCTGGGTCAGAGGGGCATCGAGCGCCCGAAATGCCGCCAGTGATAGTTGGCTGCCCGCGCTTGGGGCCGCGCCAGAGGGACGCAGTTCCACGCGGATCGTGCCGTTGCCATCGGCGCGCGCGACCCGGCCTTGCTGCACGCGTGTGACCAGCCCCGTGCGCAGCCATAGTCCCGGTTCCGTCGGGCTGCCAAGGTTAGCCAGCGTTTCGCCCAGCCCTGCAACGCTTTGGCCTGCACTTGAGTTGGCAGCGAGGTCCGAAGAGCCCTCTGTATCGGCACCCCGGTCGGGGCGCGCTTGCGGGCGCGGGGTCTCAGAATCGGGACGCGCCACCACAATGTCGGCTGTGCCCGGTGTGTTCGGGTTCCACCTGTCCAACGGCGCCAGCGCGCAGCCCGCCAGAATACCGATCCCACAAAAAAGCATGATGCTAGATTTCATGCTGGGTAGGTTAATACCTATGCTGTCGCGCGGCAATCACATATCCTCTTGTCGGTGGCCGGGGCAGTGGCTACCTTGCCGGTATGACAGCCCCCTTGATCGACCCTTTCGCCCGCCCGATTTCTTATCTGCGCGTCTCTGTTACGGACCGCTGCGATTTTCGCTGCGTCTATTGCATGTCGGAAAACATGACCTTCTTGCCCAAGAAGGAACTTCTGACGCTGGAAGAACTGGATCGCATGTGTTCGACCTTCATTCGGTTGGGGGTGGAAAAGCTGCGCATTACCGGGGGCGAACCCTTGGTGCGCAAGGGGATCATGACGTTCTTTCAGAACATGCGCCGCCACTTGGACAGTGGCGCTTTGAAAGAGCTGACGCTGACCACCAATGGCAGCCAGTTGCGCAAATTCGCGGGTGAATTGGCCGAATGCGGGGTGCGGCGTATCAATGTGTCGCTGGACACGCTGGATGACCAGAAATTCGCCGATGTCACGCGCTGGGGCAAGCTGGCCCAAGTGCTGGACGGGATTGACGCCGCACAAGCAGCGGGCCTGCGGGTCAAGCTGAACGCGGTGGCGCTGAAAGGCTTCAACGAGGACGAACTTTTTACGCTGACCGAATTCTGCGCCGCGCGCGACATGGACCTGACCTGGATAGAGGTCATGCCGATGGGCGATCTGGGCAATGAGGACCGGCTGGACCAGTATTGGCCGCTCTCGGACCTGCGCAAGCGGTTGGCGGAACGCTACACGCTGACCGACCTGGCAGAGCGTTCTGGTGGCCCGGCGCGCTATGTGCGGCTGGAGGAGACGGGGCAGAAAATTGGCTTCATCACGCCGCTGACGCATAATTTCTGCGAAAGCTGCAACCGCGTTCGGCTGACCTGCACAGGGGAGCTTTACATGTGCCTTGGCCAAGAGGATATGGCCGATCTGCGCGCGCCATTGCGGTCGTCGGACAGTGACGCACCGTTGGAAGGTGCCATCCGCGCCGCAATCGGGCGCAAACCCAAGGGCCATGATTTCGACTATTCGCGCCAGGCCGTGGACGGACAGATGACCCGCCACATGAGCCATACGGGCGGTTAAAGTCGGAACTCTCTTGGGCGTGCCGCCTCAGCCAGAGCGTCTGTGGCGTTTCGGATTGCAAAATAGGTCAGGCAAGACAGCTTTGCAGCCGAGAGATAACATCAGACATGCTGATGTTTTGGCGTGCCACGTAATCTGCGTTCGGAATGAAATGCACAGCCTGCCTGAACCCCTTGGCGCGCGCAATCGTGACATAATTTTGGTTCATCCGGGCCTCTGTGCCAAATGGCTCGGGCACGAAGAGATCTACTTGCAACCCATCGGCGTCTTTCAGAAGAATCAAGCTGTGAAGGGCAGAGCCAATAGGTCCAGCGATTCTTTCGGAGCGTGCAAGAACCTCCAGTTGTTTGGGAACGGAGAGCGTTTCTGGCGCGATGATCGTCCAACCCTCGGCGCGCAATGTGTCTTCAAACTCTGACATTCCGGGAACGGGGCGCCGCGTTTGGTTTCGGCGAGATAGCCAAGTCTTTTTGCCGCGTTCTGGACGCCAGGGCACCTTTGCGAGAAAGCTCTGCTGTGCTTGAGTGAACTCATGCTGAATAACGTAGCCGCTTGGCGCGATCATAAGCCTGGAAACGCTGCACGGTTCAGTCACCAAAATATGTGGGCCTTTGACGCCAAGTAAATCGAGCAACTGAGACTGCCAGATTTGGAAGCCCTGCTGCGCAACATCGCAGCGTGCGGACCAGACGACCGGATAATCGGGAAAGTCATCCCGGCAATAAAGTCGGCCTAAGCTTTCAAGCAGGAAATGACCATATCGGTGGTCCAGCATTCCAGCAAAAAAGCCCTTTTCAATGGCGTGTTTTGTGTCTGCCGCCAGTGCGGGACGCTGGGCTTCGTAGCGGTTTCCGGTCTGATCCAGGCGCGTCAGGTTTGCTGATGTCAAGAACTGTCCGTCACGCGTCTGAACGCCCGTGCTCATATTTTCGGGCGCCCAGTCGATGAGTTTTGTCGGGTGAACGATTGCATCCGATATGCATTCGATCCCCAAGCTCGAAGTTGCTGGCATTTTTCACTCTGCTACGGTGTGCGTCTTGCCATTGACCAAAGCGTAAAAGCCGCGCTACTGCAATCTGCATATCCATGCACACCATATTCCAGAACCAGCGGTTTCTGCCGCTTTGACCGCTGGAAATTGCAAATGCCTAGGGGAAAGTTGGTATCGAAATGTCATTCACGGTTGCAATAGATGGCCCCGCCGCAGCTGGCAAAGGCACGATCAGCCGCGCCATTGCGCGCGAGTTCGGGTTTGCGCATCTGGATACCGGGTTGCTGTATCGGGCCGTCGGCATGAAGGGCGGCGATCCGATTATTGCGGCGCGGAACCTGTCCTCGGATGATCTGGCGCGCGATGGGTTGCGCAGCTTGGCAGCGGGCGAGGCCGCAAGCCGTGTTGCCGTGCTGCCAGAGGTGCGCGCGGCGCTGGTGGCGTTTCAGCGCGATTTCGCGCAGCGCGCGGGCGGTGCGGTTCTGGATGGGCGCGATATCGGCACGATCATCTGCCCCGAGGCCGAGGTGAAACTGTTTGTCACCGCCAGTGCCGAAACCCGTGCCCGCCGCCGCTGGCTGGAAGCGGGAGAGCAAGGCGGCTACGAAGAGGTTTTGGCGCAGGTCCGCGCCCGTGATGCGCGCGATATTGGCCGGGCCGACGCACCTTTGCTGGCCGCGCCGGACGCGATCTTGCTCGACACGACAGAAATGACCGTGGCACAGGCTATTGAGGCCGCAAAAGAGGTCATTGCCGAACGCTTGGAGACGCGCGCGTGATGTGGCGGTTTGTTGTTTGCCTGCTGGTTTTCGCGGCCCCGGCGTCTGCGCAAGAGATCATCACCGGGGCACGTTATGTCACCCCAAGCGCTGAATATGGCCATGGGGCATTGCCCGATGGCGAATTCGCCGGGCTGGAGGTGACGACAGCACAAGGCAGCTATCGCGTGCGGCTGGAAGGTCAGGTTTTTGAGGATACCGCGCCGCGCCTTGCTGATCTGGATGGCGATGGCGCGCCAGAGGTGGTGACGGTTGTTTCGATCTTCGACCAAGGCGCGCAGGTCATGGTCTGGGGATTGCGCGACGGGGCGTTGGCGCCCTTGGTCTGGAATACCCCCATCGGCACCCGCCACCGCTGGTTGGCGATTGCGGGTATTGCCGATCTGGACGGCGACGGGCGCATGGAAATCGCCTATGTCGACCGCCCGCATCTGGCGCGGGTGTTGCGGGTGATCCGTGTCTGGCGAGCGGGTGAGTCTTGGCGGGTTGAACCTGTAGCCAGTGCCGATGGACACACCAACCATCGCTACGGCGCGCCCAACATTGAAGGCGGCGTGTTCGACTGCGGTCAAGGGCTGGAAATCGTGACGGCCGACCGCGAGTGGCGGCGCGTGCTGGCGACACGCTTGGTGGCCGGGCGTTTGCAAACCCGCGACATTGGGGCCTATACCGGCCCCGATAGCCTGCGCTGTTAGCATGCTGTCCTATCAACACGGGTTTCACGCGGGCAATCTGGCCGATGTCCATAAACACGCTTTGCTGGCGTGGTTGCTGGATTACCTGACCGCCAAGGACAAGCCGCTGTCCTATATCGAAACGCATGCCGGGCGCGGGCTGTATGACCTTGGCGCGCCGGAAGCGTTGAAGACCGGCGAAGCGGCGGCGGGCATTTCCTGCGCCGAAAGCCTATTCGCCCTCGACCATCCTTATATGCGTGCGCTGGCCGCGACGCGCGCTGCGCATGGGCCAAATGCCTATCCCGGTTCACCCCTGATTGCCGCGCATTGCTTGCGCGCAGGGTTTGATCGGATCACGCTGGCAGAGCTGCACCCCGCCGAGCATGACGCGCTGGGCCGCGCCATGGCCGGGCAGGGCGCGCGGGTTTATAAACGCGACGGGCTGGACATGGCGCAGGCCATGTGCCCACCCACGCCCCGGCGCGGGGTGCTGATGGTGGACCCGTCCTACGAGGTGAAGGCCGATTACGTTACGCTGCCCCGCGCGCTGGGCCAGATCGCGCGCAAATGGAATGTGGGCGTGCTGGTGCTGTGGTTTCCCATCCTGCGCGATGGCCCGCATGCCAGCCTGACCGCCGCTTTGCGTGCCGAGATGCCCGAAATCGCCTGTTTTGAGGCGCGCTTCAAACCCGCGCGCCCCGGCCACCGGATGATTGGGTCCGGCATGGCAGTGCTGCGCGCGCCCTGGGGCATGGCGGCAGAGGCCGCGCGGATTGCCGAAATGCTGGAAAACCTGTAGTCCACGCTCGCTCGTTGCGCCGAATTCGCGCTCGAACCCTTGCCATAGCGGCTCTGACCCCTTATGGACACGCGCAATCAGGGGGCTTGTCATGCCTTTTGCGCAACTGGAACAGGGTCGGGCCAATGCCCAGACCCGCATTTGTGTTTTTTGTTCCCCGCGCGGCGTGTCGGCACGCCCTTCTGGTGCCAACCCAAGACCGGCGGAGTCAACCGTCTGGCCAGAAACATGAACAAAGGAACCTGATCTGAATGTGCGCTAAAGCAACCATGGAAGACTTCGAGGCAATGCTCAACGAGAGCCTCGAAATGGACACGCCCTCTGAGGGCAGTGTCGTGACCGGCAAGGTCATCGCAATCGAGGCTGGACAAGCCATCATCGACGTCGGCTACAAAATGGAAGGCCGTGTCGATCTGAAAGAATTCGCAAATCCGGGTGAAGCCCCCTCTGTCGCCGTGGGCGATGAGGTCGAGGTCTTCCTGGAGCGCGTCGAAAACTCGCGCGGGGAAGCCGTTGTCAGCCGTGACAAGGCCCGCCGCGAAGCCGCATGGGACAAGCTGGAAAAAGCCTATGCCGACGAAGCCCGCGTCGAAGGCGCGATCTTTGGCCGCGTCAAGGGTGGCTTTACCGTCGATCTGGGCGGTGCCGTGGCGTTCCTGCCCGGCTCTCAGGTCGATGTGCGCCCCGTGCGCGATGCTGGCCCGCTGATGGGTCTGAAGCAGCCTTTCCAGATTTTGAAAATGGACCGTCGCCGCGGCAATATCGTCGTATCGCGCCGCGCCATTCTGGAAGAAAGCCGCGCCGAACAGCGCGCCGAAGTCATCGCCAAACTGGCCGAAGGTCAGACCGTCGATGGTGTGGTCAAGAACATCACCGAATACGGTGCGTTTGTGGACCTTGGCGGCGTCGATGGCCTGCTGCACGTCACCGACATGGCATGGCGCCGGGTCAACCACCCGTCCGAAGTTGTCACCATCGGTGAAACGATCAAGGTGCAGGTCATCAAGATCAACAAGGAAACCCACCGCATTTCGCTTGGTATCAAGCAACTGCAAGCCGATCCGTGGGATTCGGTCGAGCGTGACTACCCGCTGGACAGCGTCCATAAAGGCCGCGTGACCAACATCACCGATTACGGCGCGTTCGTCGAACTGGAAGCCGGTGTCGAAGGTCTTGTTCATGTCTCGGAAATGAGCTGGACCAAGAAGAACGTGCACCCCGGCAAGATCGTCTCCACCTCGCAGGAAGTGGAAGTCATGGTGCTGGAGATCGACAGCGCCAAGCGCCGTGTTTCGCTGGGCCTGAAACAGACTCTGCGCAACCCGTGGGAGCAGTTCGCCGAAAGCTACCCGACCGGCACCCAGATCGAGGGCGAGGTCAAGAACATCACCGAATTCGGTCTGTTCGTGGGTCTGGACGGCGATATCGACGGCATGGTGCACCTGTCCGACCTAAGCTGGGATCAGCGCGGCGAGGATGCCATTCAGGAATACCGCAAGGGCGATATCGTTCAGGCGGTTGTCTCTGAAGTGGATGTCGAGAAAGAGCGGATTTCGCTGTCGATCAAGGCACTGGCCAATGACAACTTCTCGGAAGCTGTCGAAGGCGTGAAGCGTGGTTCGATCGTGACCTGCGAAGTCACCTCGATCGAAGATGGCGGCATCGAGGTCATCTACAACGACATGAAAGCCTTCATCCGCCGCTCGGATCTGGCACGCGACCGGGCTGACCAGCGCCCAGAGCGTTTCCAGGTTGGTGACAAGGTCGATGCGCGTGTCACCTCGGTGGACGCAAAGACCCGCCGCCTTGGCCTGTCGATCAAGGCCCGCGAGATCGCGGAAGAGAAAGAAGCCGTGGAACAGTTCGGATCGTCGGATGCAGGCGCAAGCCTGGGCGACATTCTGGGCGCCGCGCTCAAAGACCGCGACTGATCCTTCGCGGATTGGTTTGGGAAAGAGAAAGGCCGCAGCGAAAGCTGCGGCCTTTTTCGGTTCGATAACCGATACCGGGACAGCAGTCAGCCCAAACTTCCCAACTTTCTGTTTTGCCGCGAATGTCGGGGGTGGTGGCGAACGCAATGTCGGCATCAATCTGATGCAAAGGGCCGGTTCACTTTTTGTGCCTATAGCTCTGCGTGCCTACAGCAACCCGTCAGGCATCTTCTGTTCCGCTGCCGTATTGGCGCGCCGAAAATAGAGGGTGGTGAGCGTCGCGATGATCACAATGAACAGTGAATAAAGGACGGGCACGGCGTTGATCGCCTGCTGCTCGGCGCCCGAAAAGGTGAAGGCGATGATGGCGATGGCCAATGGACCGTTCTGGATCCCCGTCTCTAGGCCCACGGTGCGCGCATTGCGAGGGTGCAGTTTCAGAACCTTTGCGAACAGATAGCCAACCGCAATCCCGATGGCGCCGATCGCGATGGTGGCCACATATGTCGCCCAGTTGGTTTCCAGCAAAAAGCTGAAGTTGCGTGGAATCCAGGACACCACCAAGAACACGATGAAGAAGACACCCAACATGGACCCCATAAACTCGATGACTGCGCCAATGTTGGCATTGAATTTGCGCAGGACCATGCCGATACCCACAGGCACCAGCAGCAGAATCAACGTAATGATGATGTTCTCGCGCGGGATATCCACGTCCAATGCGCCTGCATAAAGGATCAAAACGATAGGGATCATCACCACGCCTGCGACGGTCGATGTCACAGTCATCAATACCGAAAGCGCCAGATTACCCTTTGAAAAATAGGTAAAAATATTGGACGTTGTGCCGCCGGGCATACAGGACATTATCAGGATGCCGATTTTGATCGGGTCCGATACGGGCAGCAACAGCGCCAGTAGAAATCCGATCAATGGCATAAACCCGTATTGCGACACCACGCCAATAATCAGCCCGTAAGGGCGTTTAAGAGCCAGCATGAAATCGCGCGGTGTAAGGGACGCGCCCATGCCCAGCATGATCACAAAGATCATGAGCGCGAGGATTGCCTGTTCGAGTGGTCCGACCATTTTGAAAATCTACCTGTAATCAGTGACCTTAGGACGCATCGCGCAAGGCGGTTTCTTCGGCGCGCAAATCTTTGCGCAGGATCTTACCGACATTCGATTTCGGCAGATCGGCACGCAATTCGACCGTCTTCGGGACTTTGTACGCGGCAAGATGTTCCTTGCAGAAGGCACGAATGTCCGCCCCGGTCAGCGTCTGATCGCGCAGCACGACAAAGGCCTTCACTGCCTCGCCCGATGTGCCATCGGGCACGCCGATCACCGCCGCCTCAAGGATACCGGGGTGGCGCGCAAGGCAGTCTTCAATCTCATTGGGGTAGACGTTAAAGCCGGATACCAGCACCATGTCTTTCTTACGATCCACAATGGAAAAATAACCGTCCCCGTCCATTACCCCGATGTCGCCCGTCAGCAGCCAGTCACCGCGCATGGTCTTGGCCGTTTCCTCGGGTTTGTTCCAATACCCCTTCATGATCTGCGGCCCACGCGCGGCCAGCTCTCCGGCCTCGCCGCGCGGCACCTCTTTGCCGTCCTGATCCAGACATGACAATTCGGTCGACGGCACAGGGATACCGATGGAATTCGGGCGGGTTTTGCCAAGTGGGTTAAAGGTGATCACAGGCGAGGTTTCCGTCAGCCCATACCCTTCCAACACAGGCTTTCCAGTGACCTCTTTCCAACACTCTGCCACAGAACTTTGCAGCGCCATACCGCCGGCAGAGGCAAATTTGAGGTGTTTTGGGGGGGTGTCCAGAAACCAGGTTTCATTGCTGAGCCCGTTGAACAGCGTATTCACACCGCTCATCCACGTGATCGGATAATTTTCGAATGCGCGTTTGAGGTTGGATAATGGCCGGGGATTGGGGATCAGGACGTTGCGTGCGCCAAGGTAATAGAACCCCAGCAGATTCACGGTGAACGCAAAGATATGATACATCGGCAGGGCCGTCAGCGCGACCTCTCGACCTTTTTCAACGCCATCACTAATCATCTCCATGGTTTGTTCCATGTTTATCATCAGGTTGCCATGGGACAGCATTGCACCCTTCGCGACGCCCGTGGTGCCACCGGTATATTGCAGGCAGGCGATGTCATCGGGCGACAGAACGCTGCTATATCCTTCAACGGTAATGCTCTTGCGCTGGCTTATCTGACGTCCCGCCTCGATCGCCTCGGGCAGCCGGATATGCGGCAAGGTGATCGGGGCCAGCGTGCGGTCCCAGTGTTTTTGCACAAGCCGCACAATGCCGCGTGGAATGGCGGGGAAAAACTCTGCCACTTGAGTGACGATAATATTGGGGATCTGATGCCCCTTGAGGGCTTGGGTCAGCTTGTCGGCAAAAATGTCCACGACAATCAGGGCTTGTGGTTGGGAATCCGCAAACTGATGCGCCATTTCCTCGGCCGTATAAAGCGGGTTGACGTTCACGATGACGCAGCCCGCTTTCAGGACTGCAAAGGCTGCCACTGGAAAAGACAGACCGTTGGGCATCTGTATGGCAACGCGGTCGCCTTGCGTGAGGCCAACGGCTTCACGCAGATAGACTGCAAGGCCGTCGGACATCTCGTCGACTTGCTTGAAGGTAAGGGAGCCGTTTATGCCGTTGGGCAAGCAGGCCGTAAACGCTGTTTTATCACTATACAGGTGCGATACTGCGCGGACCATGTCGCCTATGGTGCGGAACTGTGCGGCCTCTATCCTGGAGCGCATGGACGGGCCGTAATACGCGGTCCACGGACGGTCTGAATGGCTCATAATCCCTCCCAAGATCATCGAGCCGCCCTCAAGGCTCGATAGGACTATACATATGATCTTTTGTGATGCGACTCTGAATCGACGGCAAATTTGCGATGGCAGAAAGACTGGCAGGCCCGAATTTCAGCACCCAGCCCGCCGCCTTGATCTGTCGATCAAGGCGCGCGAGATCGCGGAGGAGAAAGAAGCCGTGGAACAGTTCGGATCGTCGGACGCAGGCGCAAGCCTGGGCGACATCCTGGGCGCCGCGCTCAAGGACCGCGACTGATCCTTCGCGGATCGGTTCGGGAAAGAGAGAGGCCGCAGCGGATGCTGCGGCCTTTTTTGCTAAAGACCCTGCCAGCTACGATTAAGAAAACTCAGATATTGTATTTTTTGGTTCCCATTTTAAGCTTTTAAGCTCGCTCACCATTATCTCTTATATGAACCCATCCAAAAATAGTTTCCGCCAGGCGGTGGGGCTATTTCAGCCCAATGCTCCTCGCCGGCTACTCTCCAAAGCAAAGTTCTCAATGGTGCTCCTGTTACAGCTATCGGCCCTTTCACTGACGTTGGAGAAATAAAAAGTGGTGTGAAAGCGGGAGTTGCGGCGCCTAAAATTCTTGCTATTGGATCCACTTTTTTGGTAGAATATTTTTCTGAATAAGTTACTTGTGTTTTCCTCTCAGATATTCTGGTGATTGTCGCAACTGCATTGCCGCCGATTGTTGGAGTTTTCTCTGAAAAAGCCTGTAGAGTGGCAACTAGAACATCTACAATTCTTAGCGAACTCAAACCTGCCTCGCGAATTTCCCGTATTTGACAGCAAGCTTTCTTCCATAATTCTGGATATTTTATATCCCATCCGCCTGATGCGTTAAGAACATACCCATTTGGAGGCGCCCGCTTTGGCCTTAGCCTCTTATTAAACACGAATTCACCTTGCTTGTTGGTCTTAATGATCAGAAAATCTGGTTTTAGAGACCCCCGGAAAAGTGTAAGTCCAGAGGTAATAATCTCGACGCCATGTTCTCTTAAAATTCTGTTTTTTGATGCTTCATGCATGATTGCTCTCACAATCGCGTTCCGCACTTGATTTGGTGATTGTAACAGCGAGATTTGTTCTTGTCTCTGGGTTGATAGCACAACTCTTGGATCCAAGCGCCTACGCAAAATCTTTGACGCAAGCCAAAAGTCGGTTTGAATGCCTTTGATTTCAGCAAGTCCAGTGAATGAAATATGTAAGAATCCAGATCGCGTCGTGCAAAAAATTGACTTGTTAAATAGTTCGCTGTGGACTCTATATTGTGATGTTACTCTCCTATCACTTACAGAAATAACTGTATCGTGGTCTATGTAGTCAAAAATAATTGTCAAGAAAGGTAATCCTTATCGATTACTACAGCGACCTTTGCGTTTTTGAATGCGGTGCTGACCGCTTGTCACGCCGCCTTCGTCGCGGCTTCGCTTGACAAGATCTCGATGAATTTCGCAGGCTCGTCATTAGCGCGCAATTTCTCGCAGATCGCGGGGTTGCGCAGGGTGCGCGACACAAATGCCAGTGCTTTCAGGTGGTTCACCCCGGCATCGCGCGGGGCAAACAGCGCGAAGACCAGATCGACCGGGCTTTTGTCGACCGACCCGTAATCGAGCGGGCGGTCCAGTTTCAGGAACACACCCAGCACCCGGTCCACCCCGTCCAGTCGGGCATGCGGCAGGGCCACGCCGTGGCCCACACCGGTTGGCCCAAGGCTCTCGCGTTCCTGCAAGGCTTCGACCACGGCGCTGCCAGACAGGCCGTAAACCGATTGCGCCATATCGCCCAATGTCTGGAACAGGCGTTTCTTGCTGGTCGCCGATCCGATGACACGTAGGGCATCTGCATCCAGAAGCTCTGACATCTGCATAGGCTGTCTCCGATCGGGTATAATGAAATGCCGCGCCGGGGCGCAAGGCCCATGGCGCGGCGGGTCATTCAGGGTGGGGTGTTATTGCTGTGGGTCGATCCAGCCGACATTGCCATCCTCGCGGCGATACACCACGTTCAGGCCGCCATGGCGTTCGTTGCGAAACACCAGCACGGGCGCATGGGCAAGTTCCATCTGCATCACGGCTTCCCCGGCAGAGAAGGAGGGGATCTTGGTCTCCATCTCGGCAATAATCATTGGTTGCAACGTGTCGGGTTCTTCCGCCGACTCGTCATCGCTTGAGGCCAGCACGTACGATGATCCACCGCCGAACTCAACCGGGGTCGTGCGGTCGCGGTGATGGTCTTTCAAGCGGCGCTTGTAGCGGCGCAACTGCTTGTCCAGCTTTTCACGGCATGATTCGAAGGCGGCGTAGATGTCATGTGCCTGCCCGCGTGCCTGTGCCGTCAGCCCGGTGGTCAGGTGCAGCGTGGCTTCGCAAACCATGTTATGCGCATCGCGGGAAAACACCACCAGGGCCTCTGTCGGGCGCTGCTGATATTTTTCGACCAGCTCGCCAAACTCGGCCTTCACATGGGTTTGCAGTGCATCACCAATGTCGATTTGTTTGCCGCTGATCTGATAGCGCATGGGCCATTCCTTCCTGATTATCGGGGTGCGCGGAGGCCGCCCCGCTTGGGTCATACTGCTCTGTCGCGGCGCGCGGTGCGGCGAGGGGTGCCGTAAGCGCGTCGCATCAGTTCAGGTATTTGGCGACAGATCGGGGGGCTTTGTCAACGGATCGCTGAGGGCAGGGTGAAAAACTCAATCAGAGGTATCAAAGCTGTCCAGCCGGAAATCGCGCCCAAGATAGACCCGGCGCACATCCTCATCGGCGACCACTTCGGCGGGGGTGCCCGCACGCAGCACGCAGCCATCATGCAGAATATAAGCGCGGTCTACGATGGCGAGGGTTTCGCGCACATTGTGATCGGTAATCAGCACGCCCAGCCCGCGTGTCTTCAGATCGGCCACAAGCGTTCGGATTTCGCCCACTGCGATCGGGTCCACCCCGGCGAAAGGTTCGTCCAGCAGCACGTAGCGCGGATTGGCGGCAAGGGCGCGGGCAATCTCTACCCGGCGACGTTCGCCGCCCGACAGCGCCAGCGCGGGCGCGTCGCGCAGATGCGTGATAGAGAATTCGGCCAGCAACTGGTCCAGCGCGGTCAGCCGTTCCGCCTTGTCTTTCAGGCGGATTTCGAGCACCGACAGGATGTTCTGCGCCACGCTCAGGCCGCGAAAGATGCTCATTTCCTGCGGCAAATAACCAAGACCCATCAGCGCACGCCGAAATAGCGGCAGCCCGGTGGCATTCTCTCCGTTCAGGTGGACGGTGCCGCCTTCGTGTTTCACGATACCGGCAATGCAATAAAAACAGGTGGTCTTGCCACAACCATTTGGTCCCAGCAGCGCCACCACCTCGCCCGGAGAGACATGCAGCGAGATGTCGCGCAGGATCATCCGTTTGCCATAGCTTTTCTGAAGCTGCGACACGTCCAGCGCGTCTTGGCCGTTTTGCGTTGTCATAGGCGATTAACGGTCGGTTTGGATGATGGTTCGCACCCGGCCTTCAAGGCGGCCCTGTCCGCTGCGCAGATTTACCGTAAGCCGGTCGCCTGACAGCACATTTGGCCCTTGTGTCAGGATCACCGATCCGTTCATCTGCACGGTGCCCGCATCAATGTCGTAGGCCGCGTTCGCGGCTTCGGCCGCTTCGACGGCGGTCACAAGCGTCACACCGCCAGAGGCTTCCAGCCGCGAAATCCGCGTGGTGTCGCCCTGCGTATAGACCACCGTGATGGTCTGCGCGGCGAGCCGCATGTCGCCCTGTCCCAGCACGGCATTGCCTGAAAACGTCGTCTGGCCTGTGGTGTTGTTGACCGTCAACGTGTCCGAGCGCACTTCGACCGGCTGGCCGCGCACGGCGTTCAGCCCAGAGAAAGATAGGCTGGTGCCTTGCGCGAACGCCGCCGGGGCAGTCGTCGCGAGGCAGGCTGCCACGAGGGTGATATGTGCGAATTTGCGCAAGTCTGCTCCTCCGGTCATTCTGGCGTGTATAACAGCCTGACATTGCCGGTAAAGGCAAGCCTATATCCGCCCTGTGGCCCACCGCTGCGGGTGAGTTCCAAGGCGTCGGCACGTATGGTGCCTGCCGGGGCCAGACCATCTACGCCGCCTGTGCCGGTCAGCCGGGTCTGGTCAAGCATGGCTGTCAGCGCGCCCAACTCCAGCACATAACCGTCGGAATTTTCCAGCATGACCGGCCCTTGGGCGGTCAGCACGCCTGCGGTCTCGTCCAGAATGGCAGTTGCGGCATCGAAACTTGCGCTGCTGGCATCGGGAAACCGCAGCAGTCCTTCGGGGTCGGTGAAATTCAGTTGTAGCGGGCCGGTGCCAACGGCTGCGGATTGCGAGCGGACGGATCCTGCGGAAATGGTCAGTGCGGTGCCGTCATCCGTGACGCTCGCAAAGCGTGCGGTGGCAATGCGGGGTTCGCGCGTCATTTGTTCGGGGTCCAGACCCGCCACACCCGGCGCGCGGGTGGGGTCCACCGAGCGCGAGACAAGAAACACGGTCATTAGCAAGACCAGCGCACTTAACGGCAAGCCAAGCCGCAGCACGCGTGTCAGTGTCTCGCGCAGGGCCGCGTTCATCAATGCGCGAAGATGTCGGTGTCGGGCCAGCCCGCAATATCGAGCGTGGCGCGGGTTGGCAGGAAGTCGAAACAGGCCTGCGCCAGATCGCGGCGGCCCTCGCGTTCCAGCATCGCATCCAGCGCGTCGCGCAGCCGGTGCAGATGCAACACATCAGAGGCGGCATAGGTTTGCTGTGCATCCGTCAGCGTGACAGCCCCCCAATCCGAGCTTTGCTGCTGCTTGGAGATGTCCACGCCCAGCAATTCCGACAGCAGGTATTTCAGCCCATGCCGGTCGGTATAGGTGCGCACCAGTTTCGAGGCGATCTTGGTGCAATAAACCGGCGCGCAGGTCACGCCGTAGCTATGCGCCATAAGCGCAATGTCGAAGCGCCCGAAATGGAACAGTTTCAGCACATCGGGATCGGCCAGCAAGCGGCACAGGTTCGGCGCCGGTTTTATCGGCAATGACACCTGCACCAGATGCGCGTTGCCATCCCCGCCTGACAATTGCACCACGCATAGTCGGTCGCGATGCGGATGCAGCCCCATCGCCTCGCAATCAATGGCCACGACCGCGCCCATGTCCAGCCCGTCGGGCAGATCGTCCTTGTAAAGATGTATCGTCATTGACCCTGCGTATCCTTTGCGTGCGCTCGCTTTACGGGGCTATGGCGAATTGTGGGCAAAATCAAGCCGGGTGCGCAAGCGGCTTGTCATGGTCAGGCCATGTTTGAGGGTTAGACTATTACAGGAAAGGACCGCGCATGGCTTGGATACTTGACCACCGCGACAGCTATTCGCCTGCTGAAACCCGGCTGGATGCTGGTATTCATGTCGCGGGCTTGGTGCTGGTAGGCTTTGGCGTGCCCCTGTTGCTGGTCATCGCGGTCATGGTCGCGTTGCAGGGCGGCGAGATGCAGCTTCTTTGGACAACCGCAATTTATGGTCTGGCCTTGGCGGCGATGATCGGGGCCTCGGCATTGTTCAACCTGCTGCGCGAGGCACGGCTGTCTTGGCTTTATCAGCGGTTGGACCACAGCGCGATTTTTCTGAAAATTGCAGGCAGCTACACACCGCTGACGTTGATCCCCGGTCAGGGGGGTGGTTTTGTTGCTCTGCTATGGCTGACGGCCTGTGCGGGGGTTGCGCTGAAACTCTATTCCCCGGTGCGGTTTCGCGGGCTTGGAATTGCGCTTTATCTGGGCATGGGCTGGGCGGGCGTCGCGATCCTGCCGCAGCTTTGGGGCAATTTGCCGCTGTCCAGTCTGGCGCTGATTCTTGCGGCGGGCGCGGTCTATACTTTGGGCGTGATATTCTATCTGGCGACACGGCTGCGCTATCACTACGCCATCTGGCATGTCTGTGTTTTGCTGGCCAGCCTGATGATCTACGCCGCCGTCCTTGCGCTTTTGGTCGCGCGCTGGGGGGAGTTGGCAGAAATTTGATTCAGATCAGTCACAAAGCGTGATTCTCGTGTTAGGGTCAGCGGCAGGTTCTCGAAGAGAGGGCGAACCATGTTCGACGATACAACCCTGGAGACACTTTACGGAGACCCTGTGCTCGCCCATAATGCGGTGGTTGCAGCCTTGGCCTGCAAGGCGCTGGAGAAGATCTGCAAGGACAGTTCCGACGAATGCGAATCCCGGCGTGTCGCCTGCTCTGCCGCGCGCAAAGCCGAACGCATCTTGCAGCGCAGCAAAATGGCGCGCTTTTAAGGCCATTGTCCAACTGGCGCTGCGGGCCGTAATCAGCCAATCTGCACCAAAGCGGAGGGGCTATGACAGTAACAGATCACGACACCATCCCTGAAATTGCTCTGGATTGGGTGCAATCCGGCGCGCGGGTTGCGCTGGCGACCGTGGTGCAGACATGGGGCTCTGCGCCGCGCCAGCCCGGCGCGCAACTGGCTATCCGCGACGATGGCACGATGATGGGTTCCGTCTCCGGTGGCTGTGTTGAGGGCGCGGTGGTCTTTGAGGCGATGGAGGCTTTGCAAGACGGAAAGCCCCGCCTGCTGACCTATGGCGTGGCCGATGAAACCGCCTTCGAGGTCGGGTTGGCCTGCGGCGGCACGATTCGCATTCTGGTCGAACCCATCGGGCCGGATGCCCCGGCACTGCACCCTGACATGCTGGCCGATCTGGTGACAGCACGCGCGGCGCGACGCCCGGTTGCGTTACTGACCGATCTTGACAGTTTTACCCGCCATCTTGTTGGGCCGGACGCGCCGGGGCTGACCGACCGCTTCCGCGCCGACCGATCCGGCCCGGACGAGGCCGGGCAGATGATAACCATCCACAACCCGCCTTTGCGTCTGGTGATCGTGGGCGCAGTGCATATCGCGCAGGCGCTGGTGCCGATGGCGCGGCTGGCAGGCTATGACCCGGTGGTGGTAGACCCGCGCGATGCGTTTGCATCCGACGCGCGCTTTCCGGGTGTCACGATCTCGCGCGACTGGCCGGATGAGGCTTTGGACGCGATCGGCCTTGATGCCCGCACCGCGGTCGTGACACTGACGCATGACAGCAAGCTGGATGACCCGGCGATTATCGCGGCCTTGCGCTCTGAGGTGTTCTACTTGGGCTGCCTTGGCTCGACCCGCACGCATGCCAAGCGGTTGGAGCGATTGCGCGATGCCAGGCTGGATGACCGCGATGTGGCCCGTATTCACGCGCCGGTGGGCCTGAATATCGGCGCGCGCACACCGTCAGAGATTGCCGTGTCCACTTTGGCGCAGATCACCCTAGCGCTGCGGGGCGCGAAGTGAGGTTCGGACCGGTTCCCTTGGCTTTGGCACACGGCGCGGTGCTGGCGCATTCTCGGGCGCTGCCCGATGGGCGTTTGCGCAAGGGCTGCACGCTTGGACCTTCGGAGATTGCGCGCCTGCGCGCCGCCGGAGTGGCCGAGGTGGTCGTGGCCCAGCCAGACCCTGCCGACATGCCGGAAGATGACGCAGCGCTTGCCGTGGCACGCGCCCTTGTGCCCGCAGACGCTGGGCTAAGTTTGCGCGCGGTTGGCACCGGGCGCGTGAACATTGTGGCCGATGGGCCGGGGCTTGTCGCGCTGGATGCGCCGGCAGTTCATGCGGTAAATGCCGTGGACCCGGCGATCACGCTGGCCACATTGCCGCCGCTGATGCGTGTCGAGCGCGGCACAATGGTCGCCACGGTCAAGATTATTCCCTATGCGGTGGCGGGGAAGGCCGTTCAACAGGCGGCACAGGCGGCGACCGATGCGTTGCGCCTGCGCCGCCCAGTTATCGCCCGCGCGGCGCTGATCCTGACCCGCGCTGGCGGGGCTGATCCCGGTGAAAAGGGCGCGCGCGTAACGCAAGACCGTTTGGCGCGGCTGGGCGTTGCGATGGACCGCGCGCGCCTGGTCGATCACAAGACCGATGCTCTGGCCGATGCCCTGCGCGCAACCGATGCGCCGCTGGTTCTGATCCTGACCGGCTCTGCCACATCCGACATGCATGACACCGCGCCCGAAGCCTTGCGCCGGGCCGGGGGGCAGGTGGCGCATTTCGGTATGCCCGTGGACCCCGGCAACCTGCTGTTTCTGGGCGATCTGAATGGCCGCCCTGTCATTGGCCTGCCCGGATGCGCCAAAAGCCCCGCACTGAACGGGGCCGATTGGGTGATGGAGCGGATCATTTGCGGGCTGACCGTCACGGCAGCCGATATCATGGCCATGGGCGTCGGTGGCTTGCTGGCTGAAATCCCCTCGCGGCCGCGCCCGCGCAGGCAGGGGGAGGGGGGCGCGCAGTAACCCGCACGCCCCGATGATTGGCCTTAAAGGCCCATGCAATTCGCGTAATAGGTCGTCGTGGCAGGCCAGTCGCTGAACACACCCACAACGCCCGCTTCCTCGCGCAGCGCGTGCAGGATTGTGAAATAATCGCCATCGGTGTCGGTCGCCGCTGTCACGCTCTGGAAATACCAACCGCCGCCAGCGGTCAGCGGGCCGGAGCGTTCCAGCGTCCAGGTGATGATCCCCAGATCAGCTTCTTGCGCGGCCTTGGCGTATGCGCTGGCGACCATGTTGCCGCTGTCGTCCAGCGTCAGAAGCATCCACATGGGCGGGGCAATATACTGCACGCCCATATCGGCCAGTTCCTGCATCGTGGGTTTGAATGTGGCGGGGTCGTTGGGGTCTATCAGCCCCTCGTCATCGTCCGATGCCTCATAGCGGTCATCCAGATAGACGGCCTGAGCGCCGAATTCGGGCGTGTTTTCGACCCAATACTTAACGTCATCCAGGTTGAAGCTTTGCAACCAGACGCGGGCAGGGTCGATCCCGGCGGCGACATATTCATCGACCAGCTTCTGCGCGTAATCAGCTTGTGAAAACCCGTTGAACGGCATTTCGACCGACGCCGATTTCAGCTCTGGCGTGAAATCCGCACCCAGCGCGTCGAACAGCGCGATCGATTCGGCATGGGTCATCAACTGGCCATCCTGAACCGAATACAGATCGGTGCGCCACTTGGCGGTGCCATCCATGTAACCCTCAACCGTGGTGGCGCGATTGTTGGCAGCATCCATCTTGCCCGTCAGCGTGCGGAACTCGGCCAGCGTGATATCGCTGGTGCGGCATTCGGCGCTTGCGTTGGTGTCACCATTCGCGGGGCTGAAAGTGCTTGTGCACCTCTCTGCCAGATCGCTTGCCAGAATATCGGTGGTTGTGTGCAGGTCGTTCTGCGCATGACGACAGACCAGTTCCAGATCGGCGGTGAAAGTTACATCGCATTCCAGAATGCCCGCGCCCATCCGCGCGGCAGCAATATTCGATTCGCGCGTGTGCTCGGGGAATTGCAGGGGCGCGCCACGGTGGCCGATGGAAAATTTGGATGCGGCTGGGGTTTGCGCCATGCACGAGGCCAGCTTGTCCTTTAGCGGGCCATCTTCCATGCGGTCGATCAGGTAGAAGGGGCGCGGGCCATAGGTCAGGCCGCCGACCATGTCCTGCGCAAGCGCGCCGGTTGCGGTGCTGGCCGCCAGACCAGCAACGATAAGGGTGGTTTTCAGGGTCATATCCAAACTCCCGTATTGTGGATGTCATTCGGATAGATGCGTTCGGTAACAGCGACGTGACGAGCGGGCGACATCTTGCCGCAAACCGCTGCGGAAGGGTGGCGGTCCTTGCTTTTATGGGTGAAAGGCGTATCTGAAGGAATAGCGAAGGAGGCGCGACAATGCCTAAGCTAGTGAAAGTCTATCTCCAGCAAATCGCCATCGGGTTCGGCCTGTCAGCGGTGTTTACCGCTATTCTGCTCTATATGAATGTGGGCAATCTGGGCCATCTGGTGTTCAATTCCAGCGACGGGCTTTTGGGCCTGTTCCTGATCTTCTTCTTCAACGGGCTTGTCTTTGCCGGTGTGCAATTCGCCATACGCATCATGCGCATGGGCTACGAAGATGATGATGACGATGATGATGATCGCGGCACGCCCATCCGCAGTTTTGACCCGGTGCCGATCCGTATTTCTTCCCAAGAGGGGCGGCGGTAAACGTGGCAGGCCCGCAGCGACCGTGGCGGCGTGAGTTTCCGAGAACCTGAAGTTCAGGTGGGCGCCAGATAACACGGCCAGGACCGTGTCAGAGCCAGCCCCCTCGGACATGCGTATAGGCCACTGGAAAAGGGCCACTCACGAGAAGAGCAGAACCTGCCACCACAACAGGTAATGTGCGTTTGCCCGGCATTCAAGCGCCATTCCGGCCTTGACCAAAGTTCTTGTTTTGTTCATCGTGCCGGATATGGCGGAATTTGGCGCAGCACCGGGGGTTTTGTTGGCGCGTGGCGTATGCCGCGCGCTTGATGGACTGGGCTTTGTCCCGATCTGCGAATACCCGGTCACACGCGGGTTGCGCGTAGATGTGCTGGGTTTGGGGCCAAAGGGCGAAGTTTGGATTGTAGAGTGCAAATCCAGCCTTGCGGATTTTCGGGCAGATCAGAAATGGCAGGGCTACTTGCCGTGGTGCGACCGTTTCTTCTGGGCGGTCGGGCCGGATTTCCCGCGCGAGGTGTTGCCAAACGGGCATGGCCTGTTCCTTGCCGATGCCTATGGCGGCGAATTGCTGCAAACCGGACCGGAAACACGGCTGCCTGCGGCGCGTCGCAAATCAGTGACGCTGGGGGTGGCGCAGGCGGCGGGACGACGCCTGCACCGGTTGACCGATCCGCAGGGGCACCCGTAGCGCCACTGCATGTTGCGGTTTATTGCAGGGCTTCGGAAAGTTCGTTGAATGCGGCGGTAAAGCCGATCAGCGACATGTTCAGATCCACGGTCTGGTCAGGTGCCGCTACGGGCACAAGCTGCCATGTGGCCCTGGCCCCGCCGCGGAACGCGTCTACCTCTGCGGCCGTGAAGCCGACGCGCGCGATACAGCCAATGGCCGTGCAGAAGGTGAATGGATACCGCTTTGCCGCACCCTGATCGACCTGCATGACAAGCTGCGCGGTCAAAAGTGTCTCCAGCGGTGTCAGGATGGTGGCACCGGCCACGGCTTCCTGCCCCGGTGGAAGCGGGAACATGGTAATTTCAGCGGTGGCATTGCCATCGGCATCCCGCAGAAGCTGATACATCTGGCAGGGGTCTTCGCCCTCTTCGGCGCGCATGCAGACCAGCTCCCAATCGCCATGGGTCGCACCGGTGTAGCTTTCCTCGCCACCGGCCGCGCCGATTACCTCTCCCGTTGACAGCTCTAGCCCCGGCGTTTGTGCGGTATCCTGCGCCATGACGGGCAGGCCCAGCATCAATGTGATCGCCATGGCGGCGGACCCCAGGGCACCAGCAGACTTGTTGTTCATGGTCATCCTCGAATTCCAGCGAATTTGCAGGCGGGATAGCATGGGGCAGGGCTCATGTCAGGCAAAAAAACCGTGCGTTCCGGATGCTCGATCGTGATGCGGCGGTTGCTTGCCATCGTTCTGACATGCCGCGTGCAGCCCCCAAGGCACAAAATGCAAATAAGGGCCCAAAAGGCCCTTATTCGTCTTGTTTTTTTATTCTCTCCCTGTCGGACCGGCCGACAATTGACGCGCAGCCTATGGCGAAAAAATTGACCCGTCAACACCTAAGATTGCGCTTTTTTTCAAGGCCCGCATCGGGTTTTGACCGGATTTTACGAAGGTCACGGCGGGCTGGAAAAAAGGCCGCACCCCCCCAGGGCGCGGCCAGTCTGACAGGGAGGAAAACACGCGCCCCGTGATGCTGTCACGCCGGACAGGGCAGGGCGCGTGTCGTCACTCTGGCATGAAAAGGTAAAGAAGCCCTTTCCAAGATCGACCGCGCTGTCCATACTTTCGATGGTTTTGAGTATCGGCGACAGGGGTTGGCAGAATGAATGAGCAAATTCAGGGGGTTTTGGTGGGTGGCGGAGGGCCGGACCAACGCGCCCCGCAAGACCTGGCTTTCAAATTCGGCAACCGTCATGGCCTGATCACGGGCGCGACCGGCACCGGCAAGACCATCACCATGCAAATCCTCGCCGAAGAATTTGCGCGCGTAGGCGTTCCGGTCTTTTTGACCGACATTAAAGGCGACGTCAGTGGCATTGCAGTTGCGGGTGAGCCGAAGGATTTCTTGTTCAAACGCGCCGACCAGATCGGGTTGGAGGGTTATCACTTTGCCGGCAACCCGACGATCCTGTGGGATTTCTTTGGCGAACATGGCCATCCCGTGCGCGCGACAATCTCTGAACTTGGCCCGCTTTTGCTGTCGCGCATGCTGGAATTGACCGAAGCGCAGGAAGGCGTCCTCAACGTGGGTTTCCGCATTGCCGATGATGAAGGACTGCCGATTCTGGATCTGGACGATCTGCGCGCGCTGCTGGTGCATCTGGGCGAACATCGGGCCGAGGTGTCGGCGCGGTATGGCAATGTGACCACCGCCAGCATTGGCGCGATCCAGCGCAAACTTCTGGTGCTGGAAAATCAGGGGGCCGCGAATTTCTTTTCCGAACCGGCGCTGGAATTATCGGACCTCATGCGCACCACACAAGATGGGCGCGGGGTTATCAGCATTTTGCATGCCGAACGGCTCATGCGCAGCCCGCGGCTTTATGCGACCTTCTTGCTGTGGCTGCTGTCAGAGTTGTTCGAGGAACTGCCAGAGGTGGGCAACCCCGACAAACCCAAGCTGGTTTTCTTCTTTGATGAGGCGCATCTGCTGTTCGACGGCGCACCCAAGGCGCTGATCGACAAGGTCGAACAGGTCGCAAGGTTGATCCGCTCCAAAGGGGTAGGGGTGTATTTCGTGACACAAAACCCCGATGATGTTCCCGATGACGTGCTGGGCCAGTTGGGCAACCGCGTGCAGCACGCGCTGCGGGCATTTACAGCGCGCGACCAGCAGGCGTTGAAACGGGCGTCGCAAACTTACCGCCCGAACCCGCGCTTCGATATTGCCGATGCAATCCGCGATGTCGGCGTGGGCGAGGCGGTGACGTCGTTTCTGGAAGGCAAAGGCGTGCCCGGCGTGGCAGAACGCACACTGATCCGACCGCCCAGCAGCCAGATGGGGCCAGTCGATGCGGCAACCCGTGCGCGGCTGATGGCGTCTTCGCCCGTGGCCGGGAAATACGACCGCGCGATCAACCGTGACAGTGCGCATGAAATGCTGGCGCGGCGCGCAGAGCTGGCGGCGGTCGCGGCCGAAGGGCCCGCGCGCGCCGACGACGACCGCGAGTTCACCTCTGCCCGACGCTATGAGCCGAACATGCCCAAGCCCCGCGCCAAGCGCGTCTCGCAGCGCGACACGCCGGTGGATGCTTTCGCCAAGTCGCTGGCGCGCCAGCTTGGCACGCGCACGGGCAAAGCCATCATGCGGGGTGTCTTGGGCGGGTTGTTCAAAGGCCGGTAAGGCGGAGCCGCGCGCGCGGCACGTACGGCACGCCCCGCGCGCGCAGCCCCTTTCGCTTGCGTTGATCCTGCGTTAAAGGCTGCGGCTTACAGCCGACGGAGCACATGTCATGAAATTCCTCGATCTTGCACGGGTCACGATCCGATCTGGCGGCGGCGGGTCCGGCTGCGTGTCGTTCCGGCGTGAGAAATTCATTGAATATGGCGGTCCCGATGGCGGCGATGGCGGGCGCGGTGGCGATGTCTGGGTAGAATGCGTGGACGGTCTGAACACGTTGATCGACTTTCGCTACCAGCAGCATTTCTTCGCCAAATCGGGTCAGGGCGGCATGGGCAAGGGCCGCACCGGGCGCGACGGTGACAGCGTGGTCTTGCGCGTGCCCGAAGGCACCGAAATTCTGGACGAGGATCAGGAAACGGTGATCGCCGACCTGACCGAAGTGGGCCAGCGCGTGCTTCTGGCCAAAGGCGGCAATGGCGGTTGGGGTAATTTACAGTTCAAATCCGCCACCAACCAAGCCCCGCGCCGCGCCAATTCCGGCCAGCCGGGTGTCGAGCGTGAAATCTGGCTGCGCTTGAAGCTGATCGCAGATGCCGGGCTTGCGGGCTTGCCGAATGCCGGGAAATCAACCTTTCTGGCCGCGACATCGAACGCGCGCCCCAAGATCGCGGATTACCCGTTTACCACGCTGCACCCGAACTTGGGTGTTGTCGGTGTGGATGCGCGCGAATTCGTCATGGCCGATATTCCGGGCCTGATTGAGGGCGCCTCCGAGGGGCGCGGGCTTGGCGACCAGTTTCTGGGCCATGTCGAACGGTGCGCGGTGTTGTTGCAGCTTGTCGATGGCACGGCAGAGGACGTGGCCGAGGATTGGCGCATCATCGACAATGAGTTGCACGCCTATTCCCCCGATGTGGCGTTGAAACCGCGCATTGTGGCGATGAACAAGATCGACGCGCTGGATGACGAAGAACGCGCCGAGAAACTGGCCGCGCTGGAAGCCATCAGCCACCGCAAGGTAATGATGTTGTCGGCGGTCTCTGGCGAAGGGGTGCAGAACGTGCTGCGCGCTTTGACGGCCCAGATAGACAAGGGCCGCGAGCAACCCGAGGATGAGGACGTATGGCAACCCTGACGCCTGCTTCCGTGTTGCACGGCGCGCGCCGCGTGGTGGTCAAGATCGGCTCTGCGCTGCTGGTAGAGGATGGCCGTTTGCGGTCCGACTGGCTGGCAGCACTTGCCGCTGATGTGGCGGGCTTGCGTGGCACTGGGGCAGAGGTGGTTATCGTCTCCTCCGGGTCGATCGCCTTGGGCCGCGCTGTGCTGGGCCTGCCGCAAGGCGCTTTGGCTTTGGAGCAAAGCCAAGCCGCCGCAGCTGTGGGTCAGATCCGCCTGGCGCGCGCCTATGAGGAAGTGTTGGCCCCGCATGGCATAACTGCGGGCCAGGTGTTGCTGACGCTGGACGACACCCATGATCGCCGCCGCTACCTGAACAGCCGCGCCACTTTGGGCACGCTTCTGGGTTTGGGCGTGCTGCCTATTGTTAACGAAAACGACACAATCGCGACCGATGAAATCCGCTATGGCGACAATGACCGGCTGGCCGCGCAGGTCGCCGTGACCATTGGCGCGGATCTGTTGGTGCTGCTGTCGGATGTCGACGGGCTTTATACCGGCAACCCGCAATCGGACCCTCAGGCACGGCATCTGCCGGTGATCGACTCTATCACCCCAGAGGTCGAGGGGATGGCGGGCGACCCTTTGTCACCTTTCAGCAAGGGTGGCATGAAGACCAAGATCATGGCCGCGCGCACTGCCACAGCGGGTGGTTGCGCAATGCTTATCGGGGCCGGGCAGGCACTTAACCCATTGGCCGCGCTTACAAACGGTGCGCGCGCGACCCTGTTTGTCGCGCAGGGCGACCCTCGCTCGGCCCGCAAGGGCTGGATTGCCGGGATGAAGCCCAAGGGGGCCGTGCATGTCGATAGCGGGGCGGCGCGCGCGCTGGCCTCCGGCAAGTCGCTTCTGCCCGCAGGTGTGGTGCGCGTGGAAGGGCAGTTTCACCGTGGCGATGCCGTAAGCATCAACGGCCCGGATGGACCGCTTGGCGTGGGGCTGGCGGGTTATGACGCCGCAGAGGCGCGCGCCATTGCAGGCCACCAATCAAGCGAGATAGAAACAATCCTGAACCATCCGGGCCGCGTGGCCCTGATACACAGAGACGAGATGGCCCTATGACCGAGATCAGCCAAGATATGCTAGATATGGGCACGCGTGCCCGCGCCGCCGCAAACCTGTTGGCCAGTGCGACGCCAAAGGCCAAGACGCAGGCGCTGATGGCCGCCGCCGATGCGCTGGATGCGACGCGCGCCGATGTGCTGGCCGCCAATGCGCAGGACATGGTCGCCGGGCGCGAAAAAGGCCTGTCCTCCGCCATGCTGGATCGCTTGTTGTTGGACGACGCGCGGATTGACGGGATCTGCGCCGCGCTGCGCGCGATTGCCGCGCAGGATGACCCTGTGGGCGCGGTCATGGCCGAATGGGACCGGCCCTCTGGCCTGCATATTCAGCGGGTGCGCACGCCTTTGGGGGTGATCGGCGTGATCTTTGAGTCGCGCCCCAATGTGACCGCCGATGCGGGGGCTTTGTGTCTGAAAGCCGGGAATGCCGTTATCCTGCGCGGCGGTTCGGAAAGCGTGCACTCTTCGCGCGCTATTCATGCGGCACTTGTGGCGGGCCTGCGGGCGGCGGGTCTGCCCGAAGACGCGATCCAGCTTGTCCAGACCACCGACCGCGCCGCCGTGGCTGACATGCTGCGCATGGTCGAACATATCGACGTGATCGTCCCGCGCGGTGGCAAAGGGTTGGTGGGGCTGGTGCAGCGCGAAGCCCGCGTGCCTGTCTTCGCGCATCTGGAGGGTATCTGCCATGTCTATGTTGATGTGGCCGCAGACCCTGCGAAAGCCCGCGCCGTTGTGGTGAACGCGAAAACCCGGCGCACCGGGATTTGTGGCGCGGCGGAATGCCTGCTGTTGCATCGTGATATCGTCAACACGCTGGGGGCCGAGATTATTGCCGACCTTGCCGCCGCAGGCGTGGAATTGCGCGTGGGCGAGGGCTTGCAGCATTTGCCGGGCACGACCCCCGCAAGTCCCGATGATTTCGGGCGCGAATTCCTCGACATGATCCTTGCCGTCGCCGTGGTCGACGATGTGGCGGGCGCGATTGCGCATATCCAGCGCTTTGGGTCCAGCCATACCGAAGCGATTATCACCGAGGATGACAGCGCCGCCGCCGAATTCTTCGCGCGTCTGGATAGCGCGATCCTGATGCGCAACGCCTCGACTCAATTCGCGGATGGGGGCGAGTTTGGCTTGGGCGGTGAGATCGGCATTGCCACCGGCAAGATGCATGCACGCGGGCCGGTGGGGGCAGAGCAGTTGACCAGTTTCAAATATCTGGTCACGGGCAACGGGACGGTGCGGGCTTAAAGCATGTTGCTCAAACGTGGGAACCGGTTTTGAGCTTCTCGAACATGCGACAGGAAAAGCTTAGCCCCGCAGCACCGCCATCGCCTCGGCCAGATCCAGCTTGCCATCATACAAAGCGCGGCCCGAAATAGCGCCGTCAAGCGCCGCGCCGCAATCGCGCAGCGCGATCAGGTCGTCCAACCGTGACACGCCGCCCGATGCGATAACCGGGATCGACACGGCCCGCGCCAGCGCCGCCGTGGCCTCTACATTCGGGCCTTGCATCGCGCCGTCGCGGTTAATGTCGGTATAAATGATCGCCGCCACGCCCGCGTCCTCGAACTGGCGGGCAAGCTCCGTCACCTCGACATTGGTTTCCTCGGCCCAGCCCTTGGTGGCGACCCTGCCATTGCGCGCATCAATCCCAACCGCCACTTGGCCCGGAAACGCGCGCGCGGCCTCGCGCACCAGATCGGGGTTTTCCACTGCCACCGTGCCAAGGATGACCCGCGCCAAGCCCTTTGTCAGCCAGCCCTCGATCGTTGCCATGTCGCGAATGCCGCCGCCCAGTTGCGCGGGCACATCCACCGCCGCCAGAATTGCGTCTACCGCGCCGCCATTCACCGGAGTGCCTGCAAATGCGCCGTTCAGGTCCACCAAATGCAGCCATTCCGCGCCTTGATCCACGAACGCGCGCGCTTGCGCTGCCGGGTCGTCACCAAAGACCGTGGCCTTTTCCATATCGCCTTTATACAGGCGCACGCATTGCCCGTCCTTCAGGTCAATCGCGGGATAAAGAATCATGGCGCGGGCCTCCTGTCTGTCTACCCCGCTGCGTTTAGCGCGCGGGCGGGCAGGGGAAAACCGCCAATCCACTTCATCTTGCCGCAAATACTCACGACGCAACGCAGGCCACAGGCGCTAGCCCTCGCCGGATTGCGCTTTCTTTGCCCAAGCGCCGCCGTCCTGCGACCAGTATTCCGCCTGCACGCCGGCCGCTGCCATTGCCTTCCATTGCGTGCGGGCATGGACGACCGCCGCCTCATCCTGCCCATCGAACAAAATCCACAGCCGTTCCAAGCCTGCAACATCTGCGGGGTCCACCTCCGCGCGATCCACGGCCATCGCGCAGACGGGATTATTCGGCGCGTCGTGCGCGGTGGTCAATAAAATGGGCTGGTCGGCGTCGTGCGGGCCACCGGCCAGCCCATGCGGCAAGAAGCTGTCCTTTGCGCCCAGCCACAAGGCGGCATCCAGCCGTTCCAGACCGGCCATGTCCCCCCCGCGCACGACCACGCGCCAGCCCGCGCCAAATGCGCGGGTCAGCAGCGTCGAAGCCGTCACCTCTACGGGATCGCGCGTCAGGTGGTAGAACATGGCCTTGCCCATGTGTCAGTCCTCGAACCGTGTGCGGATCAGCGCGTCCAGCGTCAACACGCCCCAGCCAGAGGCTCCTTTTGGCGCATGGGCGCTGTCACCTTTCGTCAGCGCCACGCCAGCAATGTCCAGATGCGCCCATGGCACCCCTTCGGGCACGAAGCGTTCCAGGAACGAGGCGGCGGTGCAGGACCCGGCGGGCCGTCCGCCCGTGTTCTTCACATCGCCCAGTCGCGAATCGATCTGGCGTTGGTATTCCGCGCCCAAGGGCATCCGCCATGCGCCTTCGCCCGCGTCGCGCGCAGCCCCAAGAATACCGTCGGCCAGCGTGTCGTCATTGCAGAACACCCCCGCGCGATCATGCCCAAGGGCGATGATGATCGCGCCTGTCAGGGTCGCAAGGTCGATCATGGCGCGCGGCTCAAATCGTTCGGCGGCGTAATGCAGCATGTCGCACAGCACCAAGCGCCCTTCGGCATCGGTGTTGATGACCTCGATCATGTCGCCCTTCATGGAGCGCACGATGTCGCCGGGTCGCTGCGCGCGCGCATCTGGCATGTTTTCAACCAAGCCCACCAGCCCGATCACATGCGCGGGGGCGCGGCGCAGCGCAAGCGCCTGCATAAGCCCGACGGTGACAGCCGCGCCGCCCATATCCATCGTCATCTCTTCCATACCTGCGCCGGGCTTCAGCGAAATGCCGCCAGTGTCGAACATCACGCCCTTGCCCAACACGCAAAGCGGCGGCCCTTCCGCGCCCTTCCAATGCATGATCGCCAGTTTCGGCGGGTTGTCAGAGGCTTGGCCCACCGCCAGCAGCGCGCGCATGCCAAGTTTCTCCATCTCGTCGCGGTCAAGGATTTCAACGCTCAGTCCGATATCAGCAAGCCCGGCGATCTGCGCCGCGAAACTTTCGGTGTTCAGCACATTGGCGGGCGCGTGAACCAGATCGCGGGTCAGATGCACCGATTGCGCGAGTGCTGTGGCGTCGTCCAGCACGGGTTTGGCCGCCTCCGGGTCTTTGACTGCACAGAGCAGGCCGCCCAATGGGCTTTTCGGGGCGGCTTTCATCGCCTCGTAGCGGTAGCTGCGCAGGGCCGCATGCAGCGCAATCTCGCGCAAGGGCAGGGTGTCGAGTGCGATCAGTGCCGCGTCCTCGCCCTGTGCCGCGCCAATGCTGTTGCCCGCGCGGCGTAGCTGGTCAGATGTGGCCTTGCGCGGCAGCCGAATGATCTGCAACGCCCGCGCAGCCAGGCCCGCGGGATAGGCCAGCGTCATCCCTTTGCCCGGTTTGAGCGCGCCAAATTCCGAACTGCCGACAGCGCGCGCGACCGCGCCACGGGTCAGCTTGTCGCAGCGTTTGGCAGCACGCGGCAGCGGGGCGTCTGGGTCGGCAAAGACCACCACGCGGCCCGGATGGGTGTCAAGGTGGTCAAGCTCTAGCGCAAGGGCGGTCAGGTTGGTCATGGGTGCTCCGGCATTTGTTTGGGGCAAAGCTAGTCCAGCGCTCCGGCGATGACCACCGCTCTTGCGAAAATGTCTGGTGCGCGTTATGGCTGTTACCGCTAACGGTTCATGTAAGGAGCACCGCCCATGACCCCCGCCCAACAAAGCGACCGCGCGCTGGAACTGTGCCGCTTGGCCCCGGTGATCCCGGTTATCGTGGTCGATGATCTGGCCCATGCGCGCCCCTTGGCAGAGGCGCTTGTCGCCGGGGGCTTGCCGGTGCTGGAAGTGACCCTGCGCACCGAGTGCGCGTTGCAGGCGATTGCCGCCATGGCAGAGGTGCCGGGTGCTGTGGTGGGCGCGGGCACGGTGCTGACCCCGGCGCATATGAAAGCCGCAAAGGACGCGGGCGCGACATTTGCGGTGTCCCCCGGTGCAACACCTGCGTTGATAGATGCGGCCCGTGTCGAAGCGGTGCCGCTTCTGCCCGGCGCGCAGACCTGTTCAGAGGTGATGGCGCTGCTGGAGCAAGGCTACCATGTGCAAAAGTTCTTTCCCGCAGAATCCATCGGCGGGGCCGGGGCGCTGAAATCCATCGGCGGGCCCTTGCCGCAAGTGACCTTCTGCCCGACCGGCGGGATCACGCCAGAGCTTGCGCCGGGCTATCTGGCGCTGGCGAACGTGGCCTGTGTGGGCGGGTCATGGGTTGCGCCGAAAGCCTTGATGCAAGCGGGCGACTGGGCGCAGATCACGGATATTGCGCGTGCCGCGGCAGGGCTGTCGCGGTAGATCGGGTTTTGGCCGCGCGTGTCCCGCGCGGTCAGCGATTGCGATACCGCGTCAAGCTATGCTGCAACTCCAGCACCGGCAGCACGTCGGGAAGGGCAAGTGCCGCTTCTGACATGAACAGAATATTGAATTGATGCCTGCGCTCGAAATCGCGGGCGACAGGCACCAGCCTGCGCGCCAGCAAATGCGCCAGCACATCATGGGCTAACCATTGCCCTTTCCAGAAAGCTGCGCTTTCGACCTCTATCATCATGAGGTCCGCGCGCTTCAGCAGCGCCTCTGCGCCGGCCAGAACCTTTTCGGACGCGCCTTCAACATCGACCCAAAGGGCGGCGCGCTCTGCCCCGGTGGCCACGCTGTCCAGCCGCAGGCCGGGAACCGTGACTGTTTCGTATTCGGCCTTCGGGTCTTCGCGCAGCATTAAAGAGGACCGGCCAGAATGCACACCCTGCGCGGAATGCCGGTCCGCAGTCAGCACCTTGAATGTGACCGGTCCGTCGCTGTCGGACAGGGCCGACAAAAGGTATTCTACCCTCAGTGCCGCGAAATTGTGGCGTTTGGCAAAGCGCGCATGGTTATGGGGGTTGCCCTCATAGGCGAGCACGCGGGCATCGGGCAGCAAGTGCCGGGCACGCCGCGCGCCCGACCCGTCATGCGCGCCGGCCTCGATGAACACATCGGGCGCGACGACCGGCAACAACGCAAAGAACATCTTGCGCAGATCGGCGGCAGAACGTGCCCGGTCTGCGCGGTCGCGCAGGTCGTAAAGCGATGCGCGCGCGCTCAGTTGTGCAAGCGCCTGTCCGGGTGTCATGATGTTTCCTTCACTGGTCGCGCGCCAGATTGAGCAGGGGCGTGCGTGCGGTCAACCCCTCTTGCGTCCATGCCGGAAACCGTCTAAGCGACACGCACTTCACAGGTGGGGGTCGGGCCGCGCGGGCAGAAAAATCCGCAACGGTCCACCGGTTGAGGCTTTGGCCTTGAAACCCCCCACTCAGGCGCAAACCGGAAAGGAACACGTTATGGCGCTTCCCGATTTCTCGATGCGGCAGCTTTTGGAAGCTGGCGTTCACTTTGGCCACCAGACGCAGCGCTGGAACCCGCGCATGGGTCCGTATATCTACGGCGAGCGTAACGGCATCCACATCATGGATCTGACGCAGACTGTGCCGCTGCTGGACGCAGCGCTGAATGTCATTCGCGAAACCGTCTCCAAGGGTGGCCGCGTGCTGTTCGTCGGCACCAAGCGCCAGGCCTCCAAGGCCGTGGCTGACGCCGCTGACCGCTCCGCGCAGTTCTACATGAACCACCGCTGGCTGGGCGGCACGCTGACCAACTGGAAAACCGTGTCGCAGTCGATCCAGCGCCTGAAAGCTCTGGACGAAAAGTTGGAAGGTGGCGCCGAAGGTCTGACCAAGAAAGAACGTCTTGGCATGGAACGCGAACAGGCCAAGCTGCAAGCATCGCTTGGTGGCATCCGCGAAATGGGCGGCCTGCCGAACCTGCTCTTCGTGATCGACGTGAACAAGGAAGACCTCGCCATTCAGGAAGCCAAGAAGCTGGGCATTCCGGTTGTGGCCGTGGTTGACACCAACTGCTCGCCCGATGGCGTTGATTACATCATCCCCGGCAATGACGACGCAGCACGCGCGATTGCGCTGTATTGCGATCTGGTCAGCCGCGCGGCACTCGACGGCATGACCGCGCAGATGGGCGCGGCGGGTATCGACCTTGGTGCGTTGGAAGAAGCGCCGGTCGAAGAGGCTCTGGCCGAAGACGCCCCCGCCGAAGCCACGACCGAGACAGAAGCCCAAGGCTGATCGTCTACTGTCAGGATCTGACATGATACTGTGACAGGGGCGCTGTATGCCCCCTGTCACATCCTTGATATTCAGGAGTGAGAAACATGGCAATCACCGCAGCAATGGTGAAGGAACTGCGCGAATCCACCGGCGCAGGCATGATGGACGCGAAGAAAGCACTGACCGAGACGGGCGGCGACATGGAAGCGGCAACCGATTGGTTGCGCACCAAGGGTCTGGCCAAGGCCGCCAAGAAATCGGGCCGCACGGCTGCCGAAGGTCTGGTTGCCGTTGCCGTCGAAGGCGGCAAGGGTGTTGCGGTTGAAGTGAACTCGGAAACCGATTTCGTCGCCAAGAACGCCGAATTCCAGTCGATGGTCGCAGGCATTGCCACCACCGCGTTGACCGCCTCGGATGTAGACGCGCTGGCCGCCGCCGATATGGGCGGCAAGCCCGTTTCGACCGTGCTGACCGACGCGATTGCGAAAATCGGCGAGAACATGACCCTGCGCCGCATGGCCATGATCGAGGGTGAGACGGTTGTCTCTTACGTCCATAATGCCGCGACCGATGGCATGGGCAAGATCGGCGTGCTGGTCGCCATGTCCGGCGGTGACGCCGGGTTCGGCAAGCAGGTCGCCATGCATATCGCCGCAACCAACCCGGCATCGCTGGATGAAGCCTCGCTGGACCCGGCGATTGTCGAAAAGGAAAAGCAGGTCCAGATCGACATCGCGCGCGAATCGGGCAAGCCAGAGAACATCATCGAGAACATGATCGTCGGCCGCATGAAGAAATTCATGGCCGAGGTCACGCTGATGGGCCAGGCCTTCGTCATCAACCCCGACCTGACCGTGGCGCAAGCCGCTGCTGAGGCGGGCGCGACGATCACCGGCTTTGTCCGTATGGAGGTCGGCGAAGGGATCGAGAAGAAAGAAGAAAACTTCGCCGAGGAAGTGGCGAAGATGCAGGGCTAAGAGCAATTTCAGAAAAAGTTGACAGACTTTTTCGGTTCGAAATTGCGAAGAGAAGACTCTTCTCTGGTTTCATTGGAAGATTGGCGGCGCTCCGAGGGATCGGAGCGCCGTTTTTTGGTTCGATTTTGAGTTTAGAAACCCCTGTAACTTGCATTGCTCGGAGATACCGGGCAAGTTATTCCATGGATTTGCAGAGCGTTTTTAATTGTTTTAAGAGGTGTTTTGTTTGTCGGGCCTAATGTGATTCCGCGAATAGCCTCTACAGGAATTTTAAATTTAACGAATGGCGACAAAACACCACGGCTCTCTCTGAATTCAACACCTTTGATTTTTGAAACGGATTCAAAGGTAAATAGCCTCCATTCACGCTCTTCAGCAAATGCTTCATTCTTGATCGTAAAAAGTAATCTTGTAGCATTTTTTTGTTGCTTGAACTTTTCTCGTGTATAGGCCAACTGACGATCACCGATCCCATCCGGATATTCTTTATATTTTTCAGCGTCTTCCCCAAAAGCGTCGTTGAGTATCCTAATGACTTCGTTGGACTGCTTATTGTCTTTGTGACCATAGTATACCTTGGACATTGTCAGCGGCAGCGTTTCTGTCGAGTTCGATGCAAGCGCTGTCAAAGCTTCTTTGTCAAATGATATTGAAAATCCAGTTCCATCTGCCGCGTAACCTCTCCACTGGCTTAATAAGTCGCGCTCTTCTGAGAAGCAGGTTCCTAAAGCAACATACATGTCTAAGATCGTCTCAACAGCAAATCGTGCGCCTTTCTTTTTGAGCGTTTTATCTTGGTCCTTGGAGCGGTCGAACAACTCTAGCCATTTTCGAAGCATCCAAGTTCCCTCTAGATGATCGTTTGACTGAGAAAGCGCTGTGAGCCAGATTTCTTTATTCTTGATAAATGACAAGAAAACCGATGCCGAACAATAATGATGAACTTGGCCTACCATTCCTCAATGCGCCTCCGCCCAACTCTCGCCAACCCCTGCATCCACCACCAGCGGCACGTCGAGCGTCACCACGGGTGCTGCGGCCCCTTCCATCACCGCGCGCACCACGTCGATCACCTCGTCCACCGCGCCCTCTTCCACCTCGAACACCAGTTCGTCATGCACCTGTAGCAGCATCCGCGCGGGCAGGCCCGCTATCGCATCCGGCACCCGCACCATGGCGCGGCGGATGATGTCGGCGGCGGTGCCCTGGATGGGCGCGTTGATTGCCGCGCGCCGCGCGAAACCTGCCGCCGGGCCTTTGGCGGTAATCTCTGGCGTGTGGATGCGCCGCCCGAACAGGGTCTCCACCCGGCCATGGGTTTTTGCAAACGCGACCGTGTCATCCATATAGGCGCGGATGCCGGGGAAACGCTCGAAATACCGGTCGATGAAGCCCTGCGCGTCGGCGCGCGGAATGCGCAGGTTGCGGGCAAGGCCAAAGCCCGAAATGCCGTAGATCACCCCGAAATTGATCGCCTTGGCCTGACGGCGAATTTCGGGCGTCATCTGGTCCATCGGCACGTCGAACATTTCCGACGCGGTCATGGCGTGAATGTCCTGCCCCTCGCGGAAGGCTGCTTTCAGCGCGTCGATGCCCGCGATATGGGCAAGGATGCGCAGTTCGATCTGGCTGTAGTCCAGCGCGACCAGCTTGTGCCCTTCGGCGGCAACAAAAGCCGTGCGGATGCGGCGGCCTTCTTCCGACCGTATGGGGATGTTCTGCAGGTTCGGATCGGTCGAGGAGAGCCGCCCCGTGACCGCGCCCGTAATCACATAGGACGTGTGCACGCGCCCCGTATCGGGGTGGATGTGGTCTTGCAGCGCGTCCGTGTAGGTCGATTTCAACTTGGAGAGCGAGCGCCAATCCAGAACGCGGGCGGGCAGGTCGTGGCCCTCTGCCGCCAGATCCTCCAGAATATCTGCGCCGGTGGCATAGGCGCCGGTCTTGCCCTTCTTGCCGCCCTCCAGCGACATCTTGTCGAACAGGATTTCGCCAAGCTGCTTGGGGCTGCCGACATTGAAAGTCTCGCCCGCAAGCTCATGGATTTCCGCCTCCAGCCCCGCCATTTTCTGCGCGAAAGCGTTCGACATGCGCGACAGGATATCGCGGTCCACCTTGATGCCAGTGCGCTCCATCTGCGCCAGAACGGGGACAAGCGGGCGCTCCAGTGTTTCATAGACGCGCGTCACCTTTGAGGCGTGCAGGCGCGGTTTGAACATCTGCCACAGGCGCAGGGTGATGTCGGCGTCTTCAGCCGCGTATTTGACCGCATCGTCAATCGGCACGCGGTCGAAGGTGATGGCGGATTTGCCGGTTCCCAGCAGTGTTTTGATGGCGATGGGGGCGTGGTTCAGATAGCGGTCCGAGAGCGCATCCATGCCGTGCCCGTGCAAACCGCCATTGAGCGCGTAGCTCATCAGCATGGTGTAGTCGATGGGCGCGACATTTATGCCGTAGCCTGCAAAAATCTTGGCATCGTATTTCATGTTCTGCCCAATTTTCAGGATGCCCGGGTCTTCCAGCAGGGGTTTGAGGGCGGCGAGTGCATCGGCCATCGGGATTTGGCCTTCGGTCAGTGCCGGGTCATCGAACAACCCGTCGCCGCCTGCGCGGTGGGCCAGCGGGATATAGGCGGCATGACCGGCTTCCACACACAAGGACACGCCGACCAGATCGGCGCGCATCTCGTCCAGGGCGGTGGTTTCGGTGTCGACCGCTACAAAGCCACGCGCATAGGCGGCGTCGATCCATGTTTGAAGCGCGGCCATGTCGCGCACAGGCTCGTATTTCGCATCTGCAAAGGCCGGGGCTTTGGGCGCATCCGGCTGCAATGCCGTGGCCGCGTCGGGCAGGGCGGGTGCGTCCGCCCCAAGCGTGTCGGCAATGCGGCGGGTGAGGGTGCGGAACTCCATCTGGTTCAGGAACCCCAGCAGGGTCTCTGCATCGGGCTTGCGCACCGCCAGATCGTCCAAGCCGAAGGTGATCGGTGTCCGGTCATCCAGCCGGACAAGGGATTTGGACAGGCGCACGGCCTCTTCGGCTTCGGCCACTTTGGGGGCGATGGTGCGCAGCACCTTCAGCCGCTCGCGCATGGTGACAAGCTGCTTTGCGGCCTCGTTGCCGCTTGTGGCCAGATCGGCCAGTTCTGCGGGTGACAGGTCCGTTCCGACATCCGCCCCAGACAGTGCCGCGACAATCGCGGCTGCATCGGCCTTGGAGCCCAACTTGACCTTGCGCTCCAGCTTGCCTTCGACCTCTGTCACATAGGCGTCGATCTGGTCTGCCAGTTCCGTCAGCGCCGCTTCGCGCGTGCCTTCGTCAAAGAGCCTGTCCACCGGGCCAATGGCTTGTAACAGCAAGGACGCAGTTGCTGCGCCAACGCCACGCACACCGGGAATGTTGTCCACGCTGTCGCCTGCGATGGCTTGCAGGTCGATCATCAATTCCGGCCCAACGCCGAACCATTCGACCACGCCACCTCGGTCCACAAGCTGGTCAGGTTTGCCCTGCATTCCGGGGCGGATCATCGACACATTTGCATTCACAAGCTGCGCCAAGTCCTTGTCGCCGCTGATGATTGTGACGCGCCCGCCTGCCTCAACCGCTTGTCGCGCGAGCGTGGCGATGATGTCATCGGCCTCATAGCCTTCCAACTCTTCGCAGGCGATGTTGAAGGCGCGCGTGGCTTCGCGCGTCAACGGTATCTGGGGCCGCAGGTCTTCGGGCATGTCGGGGCGGTGGCCCTTGTAGTCCGAATACAGATCATTGCGGAACGTGTGGCTGCCCTTGTCGAAAATCACCGCCACATGGGTGGGCGCATCCGGCCCCTTGTTGCCTTCGACATAGCGCCACAGCATGTTGCAAAAGCCCGCAACAGCCCCAACCGGCGCCCCGTCGGACTTGCGCGACAGCGGCGGTAGCGCGTGATAGGCGCGGAAAATATAGGCAGAGCCGTCGATCAAATGCAGGTGGCTGTCCTTGCCGAATGTCATCTTGCGCGGCTCCTGTCGGTTGGGCATGTTGGCCCTGATTATATTTGGTCAAAGGTATTTCACATGCGACTTCTCTGTTCAATCGCGACTCTGTGTGCGTGGGCTGTGGCAGCCCCGGCGATGGAGCTGCCCGACTGCCCGCTGATCCCCGGCAGCCCCGACAGTTGCAGCCCCATCGTGGCCTGTATGCCGGGCGAGGGGACGTATTTCGTAGGCCGCGCGATTGGCTGGGACGAGGGCACGCTGTCGGGTGTGACCAATGACGGCACCAGTTGCATCGGCACTTGGCGTGTGACCGGCCTTGGCGTGGGGCTGGCGCGGTTTGCCTGCGATGACGGGTTGGAAGGGCGGCTGGTTTACTATTACCAGGACGGCGAAACCGGTACCACGCATGGGCGCGGCTTAATCAGCGGTTTTGGCTATGTCGAGGCATGGTCGGGCCATAATATCGAACAGTTCCTCGACCAGACAGGCCGCCGGGTAGATGGCGCGTTGATGTGCGGCGCGACGCCTATGCTGATGAGTTAGCGGTGCCGAAACGGCGCTGCATGGCATTGGATCGCAGCATATAGACCGACAAAGCGATATATGTGCTGAATTCGACCAGCATAATCAGAACGCCGGTTGTGCCACCGCCAAATGCGCCAAAATCGGTGACTTCGACAAAACAGAGTGTTGCCAGAACGGCATACATGGTGATCGTTGCGTGCCGGGTCGGGGGCCATTTGGCTAGATAGCCGAACAGGAACACTGCCCCTGTCAGCAGGATCGCGAAGAAATGCGCAAACTGCAAACCTGCGGGAAACTGGCTGTTTTGCAGGCCGATGCTTATGACGGGGACCACGTATTCCAGCAGCCCCAGAATGCCCCAGCCCATAAGCAGCCCGGAAATGACCAGCAGCAGGCCGGGCAGGACACGGTCAAGCGCGGTCACAGGGCAGGTCCGGTTTCGGTGGGTTTGCCGGCACGCTGTTGACGGGGCGGGTTGCCCACGTGATGAGCTGGCCGCAGGGGTCAGGCCGCGTCATCTGCGAAATCGGCATGGATGAAGCGCTTGTCGCAATAGGGGCATTCGACCACGCCCGTGTCATGCGATACCGACAGCCACACGCGCGGGTGTCCCAACGCGCCTTCGCCCCCATCGCAGGCCACGCGCATGGCATTCACGATTTCGGTTTCCGGGGCATCATGGGCCAATGGGTTGGGTGCGGTCATGGGGCTGTCCTTGTCGCTGGCGGCGCGCTGGCCTAGGTATGTCACGACCATAACAAATCGGGCGCGCGCGGCAAGGTGGCAAGCGCATATGCAAGGGGCGACCATGACCAGACAGGCAATCGAAATTACCGGCTTGCGCAAGACCTATGCCGGGCAAAAGGGTGAGCCTGAGAAACATGCTTTGAAGGGCGTGGACCTAAGCATCCCGGCAGGCAGCATTTTCGGGCTGCTGGGGCCGAATGGCGCGGGCAAATCCACGCTTATCAACATTCTGGCGGGGTTGGTGAACAAAACCGCAGGACAGGTCAGCATCTGGGGCTTTGACCAGGATAAAAACCCGCGCCAGTCGCGCGCGGCCATTGGCGTTATGCCGCAGGAATTGAACATTGACCCGTTCTTTACCCCGCGTGGGGCCTTGGAGGTGCAGGCGGGCCTGTATGGCGTGCCCAAATCCGAGCGCCGCACCGATGACATTTTGGAACTGATCGGCCTGTCGGATAAGGCCAATGCCTATGCGCGCACGCTGTCGGGTGGAATGCGGCGGCGGTTGCTGCTGGGCAAAGCGCTGGTGCATAGCCCGGCGGTGCTGGTGCTGGACGAACCCACGGCGGGGGTGGATATCGAATTGCGCCAGATGCTGTGGGACAATGTGCGCGCGCTGAACAAGCAGGGCATGACTATCATTTTGACCACGCATTATCTGGAAGAAGCCGAAGAAATGTGCGACGAAATCGCCATCATCAACCATGGCGAGGTGGTGGTGCGCGACAGAACTGCCACGCTTCTGGGCCAGTTGGATGCCAAAACGCTGGTGCTGACGCTGGAGCGTGACACGGCCCTGACCCTGCCCGAAGGCGTAACACAAGACCGCAAACCCGATGGGCGGCTGTCGCTGACCTACCGGCGCAGCCAGATCAGTGCCGGGCAGATATTGGCGGCGGTGGCCGAAGCGGGCGGCGTGGTGGTCGATGTCACGTCAGAGGAACCCGACCTTCAGGATGTGTTCCTGTCGTTGACCCGGTCGGCGGCATAACTGTCCAGCGAGGGCCGCAGATCCATCCAGCCGCAAGCCCGCGCATAGTCGCGCGGGTCGCGCGCATCGGGTGCGGCCAGCGCACGCCGCGCCTTGCGCGAACGCCAAAGGTTCCAGCGCCATTTATACAGATCGCGCGCATCGGTCGTGATCTTTACCACCGGCGTCTTGATTGGCAGCAGGTTGCGCCATTTGAGCGCCATGTGGCGAAACGCGGCTTCGAAATTGCCATCCAGCGTTTCTTTGTATCCGTCATTATGGATCAGCGGCAGCGCCACGCTAAAGGCGCCCAGCCCCTTGGCGCGGGCCTGACACACGATATCGGTGCCATACATGTGCCAGCCGGTCAGCGCTTCGTCAAAGCGCAAGCCCGCGCCACGACGCATGACGATCAGCAATTCGTCGAAGGATTGCACCGGCACCGGAGAAAGCGGCATCAGCCCGGCAATGAAATTTATGGAACTGGACCAGACCGGACCATATCCGCGTGTGTCCATAGCGATGCCAAAGGCACCCAATAACGCCCAGTTCGGGTCTGTGGCCTCGACCTCTGCGATGCGCTGGCGCAGCAGTGCGTCCCAACCAAGCGGCAGATAAACATCATGGTGCAGGAACACCACCACATCCGCCGCGCTGCGGTCCAGCCCGGTATTATAGGCCTGCGCGGCAGAGGGCGCGTTCTCCACAACCTCCAGCGGGTATGCGCCAGAGGCAATGGCAGGCGAGCGCATCAGGTTGTCGTTCAGAATCTGGGGATTGTTGGAGGCACAGACAAACGCGATGGTCGGAGCAGTCATGCCTAATCCGCCTTTTCAAGCTTTTGCTTGCGGATGCTCAGCTTTGTCACGCGGTTGTCGACCCGCTCCAGAACGGTGAACCGGCAGCCGTGGAACAGAAAGCTTTGGCCTTCTTCCGGAATTGTCTGCGCTTCATGAATGACAAGGCCCGCCACCGTGACCGCTTCTTCGTCGGGCAGCGACCAGTCGGCGGCACGGTTCAGGTCACGGATGGTCATGGACCCTTCGACGACCACCTCGCCACTTTCCAACTGCACCAACTCCGGGGGCGTGGGCACATCGTATTCATCCTCGATCTCACCGACGATCTCTTCCAGAATGTCTTCCAGCGTAATCAGCCCGTGCAGCGCGCCATATTCATCCACCACCAGCGCGAAATGCCGCTTCTGCCGCAGGAATTCACGCATCTGTTCATCAAGCGGCGTGGTTTCCGGCACAAAATAAGGCGCGCGCAACAGCTTGGTCAGGTCCAGCTTGGCGATGGCGTCGTAATCGCCGCCCGCTGTGGCGACGAGCGCATGCATTTCGCGGACCAGATCGCGCACATAAAGGATGCCGATAATATTTTCAGGGTCTTCGCGGTAGACCGGCAAGCGCGAATGTGGCGCGTTGATGCAATGCGCAATGATCTCTCGGACGGGTTGGTCGGCATCGACCACATCGATCTGGCTGCGGTGGCGCATGATCTCTTCGACCGTGCGCTCTGACAGGTCCAGCGCGCCCAAAAGACGGTCCCGGTCCTCTTTCTCGACCGACCCGGAAGAATGGCCAAGTGCCAAAGTGCCCGCGATTTCCTCATGGACCGACATGATATGGCTGTTGGGATCGATATCGACACCAAACAGCGCCAGCACCCGGCGCACGATAAACCGCACAACCGCCACAACGGGCGAAAACACAGCCACGATAATGCGCAATCCCGGCGCAACTTTCAGCGCCGCGCGTTCCGGGTTCGAAATGGCGTAGGTCTTGGGCAGCACTTCGGCAAAGATCAGCACCAGCAGGGTCATAACCAGTGTGGCCAGCGCCACGCCGCTATCGCCGAACAGCCGGGTGAACAGGGCCGTGGCCAAGGAGGCGGCCAGAATATTGACCATGTTGTTGCCCAGAAGGATCGCGCCGATCATGCGCTCGCTATCCTCTGTCAGGATCAGCGCGCTGTCGGCACCGCGTTCGCCCTTGTCGGCCTGCGATTTCAGCTTGCCGCGGCTAGAGGCCGTCAGCGCGGTTTCCGAGCCTGAAAACAGCCCAGAGACGACCAGAAGGCAAAGAATTCCGCCTGAGGTCAACCAAAAGGCCGTGTCCAGATTGGCGGCCAGATTTTCCATGTAACTCACGAAGGTTGCTGCAATTGGTCCAATATGTAAGGGCTTCGGGGTTGCGCGTAAAGAGTCGCCGTGGTCTTGACCGCGCGCGCCCTTCCGGTCATGAGCCATAGCCATGTTTGCCAGCGATGCTCTTGACCAGATTTTGCAAAAATTCGAGTATCTCGAAGCGCGGCTCATGGCCGGGGCTTCGGGCGCCGATATGGTGCAACTGTCGCGCGACTATGCCGAATTGAAGCCGGTCGTGGCGCAGATCAACGCTTACCGCCAATCTTTGCGTGATCGGGAAGAGGCGTTGTCGCTGCGCGATCAGCCCGACATGCGCGAACTTGCCGAGGAAGAGCTGGAGCGCTTGCAGTCGGAACTGCCAGCACTTGAACAAGCTTTGCGGTTGGCGTTGCTGCCCCGCGACAGCGCCGATGCGAAACCCGCACTTGTCGAGATTCGCCCCGGCACTGGCGGGGACGAAGCGGGGTTGTTCGCCGCTGACCTGTTGCGCATGTATCAGCGTTATGCAGAAACGCGCGGTTGGCAGGTCCAGACCATCAGCCATTCGGAAACGGAACTTGGCGGCTTGCGCGAAGTGGTCATTCGGGTAGCGGGCGAGGGCGTGTTCGCTCGGCTGAAATTCGAATCGGGCGTTCACCGGGTGCAACGTGTGCCGGTTACGGAATCTGGCGGACGAATTCATACATCGGCGGCCACCGTCGCGGTGCTGCCCGAAGCCGAAGAGGTCGAGATCGACATTCCCACGACCGATATCCGCATCGACACGATGCGCGCATCCGGGGCAGGCGGGCAGCATGTGAACACCACCGATTCGGCTGTGCGGATCACGCATTTGCCGACCGGGTTGGTTGTTACGTCGTCCGAGAAATCGCAGCACCAGAACCGCGCCATTGCCATGCAGGTCTTACGCGCAAAGCTGTATGACATGGAACGCCAGCGCGCCGATGCCGAACGCGCCGATGCGCGGCGCAGCCAGGTTGGCAGCGGCGACCGCTCGGAACGCATCCGCACCTATAATTTTCCGCAAGGGCGGATGACCGATCATCGCATAAACCTGACGCTGTATAAGCTGGACGCGGTTATGGCCGGTGATCTGGACGAGGTAATCGATGCGCTGATCGCGGCGGATCAGGCCGCGAAACTGGCGGCGATGGACGCATGATCCGCGGTGCGGCCTTGCTGGCCGAAGGTGTCGCGGCCTTGCGCGCGGCACAATTGGACGGGGCCGCCACCGACGCGCGCATTTTATTGGCCCATGCACTGGGCATTCCGCGCGATCGTCTGACATTGGCGTTGCAAGACGACATGCCTGCAAAGGTGCAAGCTCGGTTTCACAAAGCGATTGCCGCGCGGGCCGCGCATCAGCCCGTCGCGCAGATTGTCGGGCGGCGCGCGTTTTACGGGCGCGAGTTCATCGTCACCCCCGATGTGCTGGACCCGCGCCCCGACACCGAAACCCTGATAGAGGCCGCGCTGGAGCAGCCTTTCACCCGGTTTCTGGACCTTGGCACCGGGTCTGGCGCCATTGCATTGACCTTGTTGGCCGAACGACCGGACGCGCAGGGCGTTGCCGTGGACCTGTCGCAAGCCGCGCTGGATGTGGCTGCGCGCAATGCAAAGGCGCTGGGCTGCGCTGCGCGCGCGACAGTCCAATGCTCTGACTGGTTCAGCGCGGTGCAGGGACGATTCGATCTTATCGTGTCGAACCCGCCCTATATCGGCACGCCCGAACTGGAGGGTCTGGCCCCGGATGTGCGGGTGTATGAACCGCGCATGGCGTTGGTGCCCGACCATGATGATGGCACGGGGCTGGCGGCCTACCGTCTTATATGTGCCCAAGCGGCAGCGTATCTGGCGCCCAATGGCTGGTTGATGGTCGAGATCGGCCATAAACAGGGAAATGCCGTGCAAGAGCTGTTTAGGGCCGCAGGATTGGCCGATATTGCCTTGCGATATGACCTGTCGGGGCATCCGCGCGTTGTGATGGGGCGGGCTGCGGTATGATAAATCGGCCATAATCCGCGTCTTGCACGGTTTTTGTCTGTCACGGGGCTTGCCATATGCGGTTTTGCATGGCACGAACGCGGGGCAGGTTGGAACAGCAAGGCTTCGCTGCACCTGACACCCCGATCAGTGTCTTGCTCTTGTGCCAAAACGGCGGCGCAGTGCAAAACGCAAGATTAGTCCCTATCTGGCTGGACATTTTACAACATGAGATCACCTAACAAACGTTCGCGTTCGAAGTCGAACCGCCCCAAAACGCTTGGAAACATCGTCAACCGCGTGTTCGACAGTTCTGGACCCGAAGGCAAGGTGCGCGGCACGCCGCAGCAGATTATCGAAAAATACCAGTTCCTTGCGCGTGATGCGCAGTTGGGCAATGACCGTGTGGCGGCGGAAAACTTTCAGCAACATGCAGAGCATTACACCCGCATGCTGGCGCAGGCCCAGAAAGAACAGGCCGCCGAGCAAGAGGCACGTCGCCAGCAGCAGGACGAACAGCGCGCCCGCAGCGATGATCGGAACCGTCATAATAACAATCAGAATGGCGGCCAGAATGGCCAGAACGGCGGGCAACCGCAACCGCAACCGCAGCGGCACGCAGAGCAGGCGCAAGAATCGCAGTCGCCAAGTTCGTCCTTCGACGTTGCTCCATCCAATTCGTCCGAGGATAGCGCGCTGGTCGTAGAGACGCCCGAGGGCAGCAACCCGCCCGCGCGCCCGGATAACGCCGTGGCAGATGAGGGCGCGCGCAAGCCGCGCAACACCCGTAAACCGCGCGCGCCCAAGGCCGCAGAGCCGCACGCCGCCAATGCAGAAGAACCTCGCGCGCCCAAGCCCAAGGCCGAGGGGGAAGAGGCGGCTGCGAAACCGCGCCGCGCTCCGCGCAAGCCGCGCGCGCCCAAAGCCGATAGCGGCGATACTCCGCCAGCGCCCGAGATGAAATCCTCTGCTGCGGAATAAGTTACATTGGCAAGGCGTTTGGCAATATGCCAAGCGCCGATGCGCCGTTGAGCACGAATTGAACCGAAAGCGCGGACAGCAGCAGGCCGAACAGGCGTGTCAGCACCATGGTTCCGGTGCGGCGCAAGATGCGTTCCAGCGGTGCGGCGGCCAGAAAGGCCAGCAGCACCAGCGCGATCACGGCCAGCATGACGCCAGAGATCAGCGCCACCCCTTCCCATGATCCGCCGGTGTCGTTGATGAGCAGCACCATGGTCGCCATTGCGCCCGGCCCTGCAATGAGCGGCATCGCCAGCGGAAAGACGGACGGGTCGTCGGCCAGATTGCCGGACCCCTCATCTGCGTGGTTCTGGCGGCGTTCCGAGCGGCGGTCGAATAGCATGTCGAGCGCGGTCAGAAACAGCAAAAGCCCCCCTGCGATCTGGAAGGCAGGCATGGAAATGCCAATGAAGCGCAGGAAATCCTCGCCCGCCAAAGCGAAGGCCAGCAGCAGTAGCGCCGCGATGAAACAGGCGCGCAGGCCAACCGCGCGACGCTGAGACGCGGACATGCCTTGGGTCAAGGCCAAGAACAGCGGCGCCGTGCCGATCGGGTCGATGACCACGAACAGCGTGACAAAGGCCGAGATAAGAAACGGGATTTCCAGCATCAGACTTCCCGCATCACTGAGCTTTGAAATGCTTGGCCAGTTTCAAACCCTGGCCCTGGTAGTTCGACGCAAGGTCAGCGCCATACAGTCGTTCGGGTCGCTCTGCCATGCGTTCATAGACCAGCCGCCCGACGATCTGCCCGTGTTCCAGCGCGAAGGGCGCTTCATGGCAGCGCACTTCCAGCACGCCGCGCGCGCCGGTGCCACCGGCTGCGGCATGGCCAAAGCCAGGGTCGAAGAACCCTGCATAATGCACGCGAAATTCGCCCACCATGGCCAGATAGGGGGCCATTTCGGCGGCATAATCGGGCGGGATATGCACAGCCTCGCGGCTGACCAGAATGTAGAACGCCCCCGGATCAAGGATAATCTGGCCATTGTCGCTATGCAGTTCTTCCCAGAATTCGCGCGGGGCATACGCCCCGACACGGTCTAGGTCGATCACGCCGGTATGGGGCTTGGCGCGGTAGCCGACCAAGGTGCCTTGTGCGGGCTTCAGGTCCACCGAGAAGCCCAGACCGTCAGAGATCACCGGCTCTCCCGGCACCAGCGTGTCGCTGTCGTGCAGCGCGCGCAGCGCTGTGTCATCCAGAACCGCATGGCCGCGCCGAAACCGGATCTGGTTCAGCCGCTGGCCGGGGCGCACCAGCACGGAAAACGAGCGCGGGCAGATTTCGGCATAGAGCGGGCCGTGATACCCCTCTGGGACGCGGTCGAATTCGGTGCCGTTATCTGCGATCACGCGTGTCAGAAGGTCCAACCGCCCGGTAGAGCTTTTGGCATTGGCCACAGCCTGCAATCCTTCGGGCAGGGCGAGGCTCTCCATCAATTCCACGACGTAGACGCAGCCTTTTTCCAGCACCGTGCCATCATCAAGCGCCATCTCGTGCATTTCGAAATCGGCCAATCGGTCAGCCACCCGCCGACCTTTGCCCGCCAGAAATGACGCGCGCACCCGCCATGCACGATGCCCCAGCCGCAAGTCCAGACTGGCAGGCTGCACCTGTTCATCGGTAATCCGAGTTTCGGCAATGATTTCAGCGCGCGCGATCATCTCGCGTAGGGTTTGGGATGGCAAAACGCCTTGCATAATGGTCAACTTTCCCTAACGCCGCTTCTGTTTTCCGTCTTAGCGAAGGGAATGGGTCTTGGAAAGAGCGAGCGCGACAGGGTTGCAGGACCATCGGTGGCGTCTTAGCTGACTCACCATCGCAACCCGATGAAAGGAAACTTATATGGATCGCGACATATTTATCCAGCAAACCAAGGCCAAGATCGACGAGTGGAACGCAGAGATCGCAAAGCAAGAGGCCCAGATGCGCGGTGCCGAGGCGGACATGAAACAAAAATACAGGGATCAGCTAGACGAGATGAGAGAACAGCGCGACCAGTTCGAAGCCAAACTAAAGGAGGCGCGCGAGGCGAGCGAAAAAGCATGGTCTGATATGCAAGCCGGGTTCGAAGCGGCGTGGCTTGACATTTCGAACGCTTTTGACAAGGCCACGAAACGCTACTGAAACGGGTGAAATGGTCGGGCTAGCAGGACTTGAACCTGCGACCTTCCGTCCCCCAGACGGACGCGCTACCAGACTGCGCTATAGCCCGACAAGCTATGCCCGGCCTTCTAACCGATTCAGCGCCGAGGGCAAGGGGCAATCCGCCCTGCACGTGTTATTCGGCGCGGTCAGTGATCGTCTGGACAAGCTGTTCAAGCCGCGCGAGCGCCGGGGCAAAACGGCTCGCGTCACGCGGGGGATTGATGCGCAGCGCGTGGGCGATCCGTGCAAAACGCGGCGGTTCCTGCGGGGCGCTTGCAGCATCTAGCAACGCGGCAAGAGCAGGGGGCTCGGTGGGTTTTGCAGGTTCAGGCACGGCTGTCATGGCTGGTGCTGTGTTATCTGGCGCTGCCGTTTCTGGGGCCACTTCTGGTTCGTGTTCAGGTTCAGCTTCGCCCGACTGCGGCGTGTCGTCTTGCAGTCTTGGCTGATGTTCCTCTGGCGGCAAGGCGGGCGTGGGCACCTCTTCGGGGTCTGTGCTGGGTAGGGGCGTTTCCTTCGGAGCATTCGCAGAGCTGTCAGCGGCAGGCATGTCAGAGTCGGCAACAGGTGCCATAGCAGGGGCAGAGGGGGCACTCTCCTCTTTGGCGGCGACGGCATCCAAGACATCCCCGTCCAGCACATCGTTCACGACCGGTGCAAGGCCTGTCACATGTCGCGCACCCTTTTCTTGCAACAGCTTTTGCACGCCCCGAATCGTCATGCCCTGATCGTGCAGCAGCAGCTTTATGCCTGACAGCAGGTCTATATCTGCGGGGCGGTAATAGCGCCGCCCACCTGCGCGCTTTACGGGTTTGACATGGCTGAACTTGCTTTCCCAGAACCGCAGCACATGAGCCGGGGTGTCCAAGGCTTCCGCCGCTTCGCTTATGGTGCGGAACGCCTCTGGTGCCTTACGCATGAACTTGCCTTACTGTTTACTGCGCGGAATTGCCTTGCGCGACACGGTCTTTCATCAGATGCGAAGGCCGGAAACTCAGCACCCTGCGCGGCGAGATCGGCACTTCTTCGCCGGTTTTCGGGTTGCGCCCCATGCGCGCATTCTTGTCGCGCGTCGAGAAGGTGCCAAAAGACGAGATCTTGACCTGCTCGCCCGTCACCAGCGCATCAGAGATGTGCTGCAAAACGGTATCCACCAGCCCGGCGGATTCGTTGCGCGATAAGCCTACCTCGCGGAACACCGCTTCGGTTAGGTCCATGCGTGTGAGTGTTCTATCTGACATCATGCCCCCCGGCCTTTGACGCTATCCTGCGCGAAAGCAATTTCCGAGTCAATATCAGGGGGTTGGACAGTCGGCTTAAAGTGCTACCAACGCAAGACAATTGCGCCCCAGCTTAGACCGCCGCCAATCGCTTCGATAACGATTGCATCGCCAGCCTTAAATTGCCCGCGCGCATCGGCGACCGACAGCGCCAGCGGGATAGAGGCGGCAGAGGTGTTGCCGTGGTCTTGCACAGTGACAACGACCTTTTCCATCGGCACGCCCAGCTTTTGCGCGGTGCCACGGATAATGCGCAGGTTGGCCTGATGCGGCACAACCCAGTCAACATCGTCCGACGCCAGCCCAGAGCGTTCCAGCGCGGTGCTGGCCGTCTGGGCCAGTTTCTCTACGGCGTGGCGGAACACTTCGCGCCCCTGCATCCGCAGCACGCCGGCAGTGCCAGAGCGCGACACGCCGCCATCGACATATAGCAAATCGCGGTATCGCCCGTCAGAGTTCAGATCCACGCCAAGAATGCCGCGATCATCTGATGTGCCTTCGCTTTCAACGGCTTCCAGAATCACCGCGCCTGCGCCGTCACCGAACAGAACACAGGTGCCCCGGTCGCTCCAGTCCATGATCCGCGAAAAGGTTTCGGCGCCAATGACCAGCACGCGCTTGGCTTGCCCGCCAAGGATAAGCCCGTTCGCATTGGCCAGCGCAAACACAAAGCCCGCGCAGACCGCCTGAATGTCGAAGGCGAATCCCTGCTGGATACCAAGCGCGGCTTGAACCTGCGTGGCCACGGCGGGGAAGGTGTAATCCGGCGTCGAGGTGGCGACAATGACGGCATCGATCTGGTCGGGTGCAACACCAGAGGCATCGAGCGCCCGGCGTGCGGCATGGATGGCAAGGTCTGACGTATACTCGCCCTCTGCCGCGAAATGGCGCCGCTCAATCCCGGAGCGCGATACAATCCATTCATTCGAGGTGTCGAGTGTGTTGGCGAATTCCGAATTCGGCACCACCCGCTCTGGCAGGTAATGACCGCAACCGCGAATGACCGCCCGGATCGTGCTCATTCTGTATCCCCTGCGTTTGCGGCTGCCGCCTCTTGCCGTCCTGCCACCGAATCCATCACAGCGCTGAGACGGTCGGACATGCGGTCCTGAAAGCCCGAGCGTGCCAGCGTAAAGGCCAGCTTGATCGCGGAAGAAACACCCGTCGCATCAGCCGAGCCGTGGGATTTGACCACCGTTCCGTTCAGCCCCAAGAACACGCCCCCATTGACGCGGCTGGGGTCGGTGCGCTTCTTGGCGCGACGCATAGGGCCCAAGGCCAGCAGGCCCGCGATTTTGGCCCAAGGGGTCGCGGTCAACTCTCGGCGTAGCAATTCAGAGATGAGCCGGGCCGTCCCCTCGCCGGTTTTAAGCGCGACATTGCCGGTAAACCCATCCGTCACGATCACGTCCACGCGTTCCGATGGAATATCGCCACCTTCCACGAAGCCGACGAATTCGAATTGTCCGATCTCGGCGGCCTGTGCGATCAGCAAGGCGGCTTCTTTAATCTCTGCCCGGCCTTTATGTTCTTCCGTGCCCACGTTCAGCAGGCCAACGCGTGGGCGGGCCACATCGAAAGCGTTGCGGTAATAGGCTGCCCCCATCATCGCGTATTGCAGAAGTGATTCTTCATCGGCGCGCACATCGGCCCCGACATCCAGCATGGTGTTGAAGCCGGTTTTGCCGCGCGACGGCCACAGGCAGGCAATCGCAGGGCGGTGCACGCCCGGCAACTTGCGAAGCTGCAACATCGACACCGCCATCAGCGCACCAGTATTGCCGCAAGAGACAGTCGCCTGAGCAGCACCTTCGCGCTGTGCGCCCAAGGCATTCCACATCGAGGTCTGACGCCCGTGGCGCATAACCTGCGCGGGCTTGTCATCCATCTTCACTGTGTCGGGACTGTGGCGCAGCGTGAGCCGTCCGCCCAAAGCTGGCTTTCGGTCAAGCAATGGCGCCAAAACCGCTTCGTCGCCATGCAACAGGATTTTCAGCTCTGGGTTTTTTGCAAGCGAAAGCTCACATCCGTCTACCACGGCCTGAGGGCCTTGGTCGCCGCCCATGGCGTCCACCGACACTGTGATTGTGTCGGTGCCGCCTGTGGCGCTGGAATTATGCGCGTCTGACATCAACGACCCTGACGCGGGACACGGAGCACAATCAGGCCGCGTCGTCTTCCAGATCAATCTCGGTCGCTTGGGCGACCACTTCGCGGTCGGCATAGTGACCGCAGGACGGGCAAACGTGATGCGGGCGCTTCAGCTCGCCGCAATTGCTGCACTCGTTTGGGTTGGAAGCGACCAGCGCATCATGCGAACGGCGCATGTTACGACGGGAGCGGGTCACGCGATTCTGTTGAACGGCCATGTCAAACCTCGGATGTCAGTGGCGCAGTGGCGGCCCAGATATGGTAGGACCGGTGCAGCGCGGGTGTCGGTGATTGCGAATTTGGGGCCAGATACACGGAATATGCCGCGCTTCCAAGCCCTGTTCGCACGAAGGGCGCAAAATACAGGCGTTTTTTTGATGCACAAGGCGTGGAACGCGCGGTGTTCAGCCCCGATCTAGTTTGTCACGCAGCGCGGCCAGCCCGGCAAAGGGCTTGACGGCATCGTCATCAAGCGGTGTCTCGCCGTCCGGGGCGGCGCGGATCACGCCCTCGGGGTTCAGCGCCACGCCAGCGGCACGGGGAAACTCTGGTAGCGCCAGCGCCAAAGCCTCTATTACGATGGCCGACAGGTCAATCTGGTTGCCAAGCGGTTCAAGCCGCTCATCGAGTGTCATCTCGACCTCTTCGGCGTCTGGTTCGGACCAATCCGCGATGAACTGGCGCACGATCCGCTCATCGATTCGGCTGGTCACAGGGGCGAGCGTCACGGCGCAGGGCTGCACCACGCTTGCGCCCAGCTTGCCGGACACTTCCCAGTCGCGGTCGCCCAAAGGGGCAAGCCACCCGTGAAAGCGAAACTTTCGTATTCCGCTCAGGCCCAGATATTGCGCGACCTCTGCGCAGGCGGCGGCGTCGGGTTCGATAAGGATCTCTCGTGACTTGCGCCCGTTCAGGCTGCCCACCGCGACAGGTGGGGCCAGGCGGGGCATCTTGGGTAGGTCGGCGGTCATGGTCTTTGCCCCTTCATTTAGGTTCCGATACCGCACTGCGGTGCCGCAAAGATATAGGCGCATGGTTTCCATTCTTGAAGTGCCGGGCGTCCTTATGTATCCCTTTGGCGACAGATGCGCCCGGTTTTCGGGGGCGCTGCATGTGAAGAGGGGCGGGTTGGCCAATGAAACAGGGTGTTTTTGCGCTTTTCGCTGTTGTGGCGCTGGCCCTGAGCGCCTGCACGCCGGTGCAGCGCTACCACGGTTACGCCCCCGACGACCTGCAATTGGCCGAGATCGAGGTTGGACAGGATACCCGCGAAACCGTGGTCGATAAGGTTGGGCGCCCCGGTGTGTCTGGCGTTATGGAAGGCGGCGCATGGTATTATGTGCAAAGCGACTGGATCGAAGAAGGCTGGCGCGCCCCCATCGAACAACGCCGTGAGGTTGTCGCCATCAGCTTCGACAGCCGTGACCGCGTCAGCAATATTGAACGGTTCGGGCTGGAAGACGGGCAGGTCGTTGCCTTGTCTCGCCGTGTGACAGAAACCGGGCCGCGTGGGCAGTCGGTCTTGCGGCAGTTGCTTGGCAGTCTTGGGCAGTTCAACCCGGCGCAAATGCTGGCGAACTGACGCGGGCAAAGGGCAAGGGCGGATCGTGTCAATGAACGCACCGCACCGCATCAGCCAGCCGACCCGACAGAGAGAGTGTTGCAACGCTATGTGGTCTGCCACAAAGGCCGGTTGCGATGGCTGACGCACCGCGTTTTCCCGATCGTGGTTTTGGCCGGCTTACCCTGCGTTTTGCACGGGATGCCACCGATATGGCGCAGGTCGCGCAATTGCGGCGGGTGCGGTTCCGAGACAATCATGGCGCCGATATGGACCGGTTCGATCCGCTCTGTCAGCATATGCTGGTGGTCGAGGGCGACACCCCTGCCGCACTGGCTTGCGCGCGGGTGCGCTTGCTGGATGGACCAGAGCTGGATGCAGGCTATAGCGCACAATTCTATGATCTGTCGCCGCTGGCGTCTGCCGGGCTGCGCGGGCTGGAACTGGGGCGTGTTTGCATTGCCAGCGACCGGCGGCAAGACCCGGACATCTTGCGCGCGCTGCTGGCCGGTATCGCGCTTCACGCAGAGGCCGAGAAGGCCGATCTTCTGCTGGGCTGTGCCTCTTTCAAGGGGGACGATCCCGCGCGCCACGCCGCAGCTTTGGGCTGGTTGAAGATGCGCCATATTGGCCCTTCGGCCCTGTGTCCGAAAAAACGCGACGCGCTTGCCTTCGACCTGCCAGAAGCCGGGAGTCTGGCAGATCAGAAGATGGCCATGCAATCCATTCCGGCCTTGCTGCGGCTGTATCTGGGGCTTGGGGGCTGGGTGTCTGACCACGCCGTGCGTGACCCGAACCTGAACACGCTGCATGTGTTCACCGCAGTCGAGATTGCGCGCATTCCACCCGCGCGCAAGCGGCTGCTGATGGGAATGACGCAGCCCCGCTGACCGCCTGCGCGAATGTCACCCGCAGCGATTGTTTTTTGGGCGCTCGCGGTTATATGCTGGTGCAGAATTTTTGAAGGGAGGGCGGATCATGGTCCAATCGCCGAAACCTAGCCTGCGCGCGCTTGACCCGGTTTGGGAGCGTATTCGTCGGGAAGCAGAGACGGCGCTGGCCGCAGAACCGCTGCTGGGCGGCATGTTCCACGCCTCTGTGTTGCACCACAAGACGTTGGAACAGGCGCTGGCCTTTCGGCTGAGCCAGAAGCTGAGCACGGCGGAACTGTCCGAGCAGATCCTGCGCGAGATCATGGATGCTGCCCATGCCGACGACCCGTTCTTGGGCGAAGCCGCACGCGCCGATATCGTCGCCACCTTCGAGCGTGATCCGGCCTGCAATCGGTTCTTGAAACCCTTGTTGTATTTCAAAGGCTTCCAAGCCGTTCAGGCGTATCGCATCTCGCATTGGTTGTGCCAAAAAGGGCGCACGGACTTCGCCAGCCTTATTCAAATGCGGGTGTCGGAATGCTTTGGTGTCGATATCCACCCCGGTGCCCGGATCGGCAAGGGGATCATGATCGACCACGCGCATTCCATCGTTATCGGCGAAACCGCCGTGGTGGGCGACAATGTCTCGATGCTGCATTCGGTCACGCTGGGCGGCACCGGCAAGGAAGATGGCGACCGTCACCCCAAGATCGGCAATGGCGTGCTGATCGGGGCGGGCGCGAAGGTGCTGGGCAATATCCGCGTGGGCGATTGCGCCCGCATTGCCGCCGGGTCGGTGGTGCTGGAAGACGTGCCGCCGCGCAAGACGGTTGCGGGTGTGCCTGCGCGCATCGTGGGAGAGGCGGGCTGCGCGCAGCCATCCCTGACCATGGACCAGTTGTTCCGGGGCGAGATTTGACACTCGCTTGGCCTGCGATCACATAAAAAAGGGCGCCCGAAACGGCGCCCTTTTCGTGTTTTATACCACCTGGATCAGGCCAGCATTGTGACCGGGTTTTCCAGATAGGCCACGACCTCGCGCAGGAATTCAGCCCCAAGCGCGCCGTCGATCACGCGGTGGTCGACCGACAGCGTCATCGACATGACCGTGGCGACTTTCAATTCGCCATCGGCACCGACGACCGGCTTTTTCACGCCCGCGCCGACCGCCAGAATGGACCCGTGCGGCGGGTTGATGACGGCATCGAAATTCTCGATCCCGAACATGCCAAGGTTGGAAATTGCCATCGACCCGCCGACATATTCATGCGGCGCAAGCTTCTTGTTGCGCGCGCGCCCTGCGAGGTCTTTCATTTCTGCCGAAAGTGCAGAAAGCGATTTCAGATGCGAATCCTTCAGCACCGGCGTGAACAACCCGCCTGCGATGGCGACAGCCACGGCCACGTCTGACGGTTTCAGCCGCAAGATGCGATCACCCGCCCAGACCGCGTTGCAACCCGGCACGGCTTGCAGCGCCATGGCGCTGGCCTTGATGATGAAGTCATTGACCGACAGTTTCACCCCGCGTGGTTCCAACTGCTTGTTCAGATCGGCGCGGAATTTCATCAGCGCATCAAGCTGCACCTCGCGGCGCAGGTAGAAATGCGGGATGGTCTGTTTTGCTTCGGTCAGACGGCTGGCGACCGTCTTGCGCATACCATCGAGCGCAACTTCCTCGTAGTCGCGGCCTTCATACATGCGCGCGACCATGTCGGCGCTGGGGCCGGTGGGCATGGCGGCGGCTTTGGCCGGAGTTGTGGCTGTCGTCGCTGGTGCAGCGTCCTGCGGGCCAGGGGCGGCACCCGGCTTGGCGTCTAGCACATCGGCTTTGACGATACGACCATGCGGGCCTGACCCCGCGATCTGCGCAAGGTCCAGCCCCTTTTCGGCGGCAATGCGCCGGGCCAGCGGCGAGGCGAATACGCGCCCGCCATCGCTGACCGGCGCAGGGGGGGCGGCCGCGGCGGAGCCCCCTTCGGGGGCCGCCTTCGCGCCCGCGTCAGCCGCTGGCGCGGCTTCCTGCGCCTGCGCCGCAGCCGGTGCGCTGGCGGTCATGTCGCTGGCGCTTTCGCCATCTTCCAGCAGCACCGCGATGGGCGTGTTCACTTTCACGCCCTCGGTGCCCGCCTCTACCATGATCTTGCCGATCACGCCTTCATCAACGGCCTCGAATTCCATCGTGGCCTTATCGGTCTCGATCTCGGCCAGAATGTCGCCCGACGACACGGTGTCGCCCTCTTTGACAAGCCATTTTGCAAGCGTCCCTTCCTCCATGGTCGGGGACAGCGCGGGCATGAGTATCTCTGTCGGCATCTGCACCCCTCCTTAGCGGTAAGTGACTTTGTGGACGGCCTCGACCACGTCATCGGTCGTGACCAGCGCCAGTTTTTCAAGATTGGCCGCATAGGGCATGGGCACATCCTTGCCGCACAGGTTGAGGACCGGCGCATCCAGATGGTCAAAGGCCTGTTCCATCACCACCGAGGTGATGTAATTGCCGACCGAACTTTGCGGATAGCCTTCTTCCACGGTTACAAGCCGGTTGGTCTTGCGGACCGAAGCCAGGATCGTGTCGGTATCCATGGGACGAATCGTGCGCAGGTTGATGACTTCGGCTTTGATACCGTCCTTTGCCAGCCGGTCTGCGGCTTCCAGTGCGTAGGTCATGCCAATGCCGAAGCTGACGATGGTCACATCCTCGCCCGCGCGCTCAACCTTGGCCTTGCCGAAGGGGATGGTGAAATCCTCAATCACCGGCACGTCGAAGCTTTTGCCGTAGAGGATTTCGTTTTCCAGGAAGATCACCGGGTTCGGATCGCGGATGGCCTGTTTCAGAAGGCCTTTCGCATCAGCGGCCGAATAGGGCATCACGACTTTCAGACCGGGAATGGCGCTATACCATGCGGCATAGCATTGGCTATGTTGCGCGCCGACGCGGGCGGCGGCACCGTTGGGGCCACGGAACACGATGGGACAGCCCATCTGCCCGCCCGACATATACAATGTCTTGGCCGCGGAGTTGATGATGTGGTCAATCGCCTGCATGGCGAAGTTGAAGGTCATGAATTCGACAATCGGGCGCAAACCGCCAAAGGCCGCGCCAACCCCGATCCCGGCAAAGCCGTGTTCGGTAATAGGCGTGTCGATCACGCGTTTCGCGCCAAATTCGTCCAGCAGGCCTTGGGTGATCTTGTAGGCGCCTTGGTATTCGGCGACCTCCTCGCCCATGACAAACACTTCGGGCGTGGCGCGCATTTCTTCGGCCATGGCATCGCGCAACGCTTCGCGCACGGTCTGCTTGCGCATCTCTGTGCCTTCGGGCCAGTCGGGAGTTGCATCGGTCTTAGGTGCGGCAGGGGCGGCGGCCAGAGGCCCCGGCTCGTGGGCCGGGGCAGGTGTTGCAGCGACGGCCGCGCCCCGGTCTTGAACCGGGGCCTCTGCGTCATCGACGCTTTCGCCATCTTCGACCAACAGCGCGATGGGCGTGTTCACTTTCACGCCTTCGGTGCCCTCTGCGACCATGATCTTGCCGATCACGCCCTCATCGACGGCCTCGAATTCCATCGTGGCTTTGTCGGTTTCGATCTCTGCCAGAATGTCACCGGCGGAAACGGTATCGCCTTCTTTGACCAGCCATTTGGCCAGCGTGCCTTCTTCCATTGTCGGAGAGAGGGCGGGCATCAGAATCTCGGTTGCCATGGTGTGCTATCCCCCCAGATCAGGCGTTTTGCGGCACTTCGGCCGCGTAAATATCGGTCCAAAGCTCGTCCAGCGCGGGTTCCGGGCTTTCCTTGGCGAATTCGGCCGCGTCATTCACGGTGGCCTTGATGTCTTTGTCGATGGCTTTCAGGTCATCTTCGGTGGCGTGTTTGCCTTGCAGCAGCAACTCGCGCACATGCTCAATGGCGTCGCGTTCCTCGCGCATTTTCTGCACCTCGTCGCGGGTGCGGTATTTCGCGGGGTCCGACATGGAATGGCCGCGATAGCGGTATGTCATCACTTCAAGGATATACGGACCTTTGCCCGCGCGGCAGTGGGCGACGGCCTTTTCGCCGGCGGCTTTCACAGCCAGCACATCCATGCCGTCAACTTCCTCGCCCGCGATGCCATAGGCAGCACCACGCTGCCACAGGTTCGGGCTTTTCGATGCGCGCTTGGTCGAGGTGCCCATGGCGTATTGGTTATTCTCGATCACGAAGACCACTGGCAAATCCCAAAGTTCGGCCATGTTATAGGTTTCGGCAACCTGGCCCTGATTGGCCGCACCATCGCCGAAATAAGCGAAGGTTACGTTGTCATTGCCGCGATACATGTCCGAAAAGGCCAGACCCGCGCCCAAGGGCACCTGTGCGCCGACAATGCCATGACCGCCGTAGAAATGCTTTTCACGGCTGAACATATGCATGGAGCCGCCCTTGCCCTTGGAATAGCCACCCTCACGCCCGGTGAGTTCGGCCATCACGCCCTTGGGGTCCATGCCGCAGGCCAGCATATGGCCATGGTCGCGGTACGATGTGACGCGCTTGTCGCCCTCTTTCGCGGTGGCCTCCAGTCCGACGACGACCGCTTCCTGACCGATATACAGGTGACAAAAGCCGCCAATCAGCCCCATGCCGTAAAGCTGGCCTGCCTTTTCTTCAAACCGGCGGATCAGCAGCATGTCGCGGTAATAGTTCAGCAATTCTTCTGCCGAGACATTGGATTTAGGTGTCGTTTTGCGTGTCGCCATGCCCGGACACTCCTCCCGTAATGACAATAGTTCAACGTTAAACAACCTTTAGCGCATAATTTTTCGCGTTGCGAGAGTTTTATGGCAATGCCGCCATGCGCTGTGTGCAAGGCAAGCGGTAGACGGGGGCGCGCGGGTAAGTTGCTGGCGGCGCTGACGCCGCATTGCACCGCTTGCTGTTGACCTGAAGGCTGCTCGTCGGTGCTTCGGGCGGAACATGCACGTTTGCCGGCCGTGCCAGAGTTCTGCCGTGTCAGGAACGGCCAGCCAGAGTCGATGCTTGGCTGGGATGGTCTTGCCCATCAGGATTGGGCGTCGTGACCAGGATATCCGTGGGCGGCGCGCGCATCAGGTCGCGGGCGTAATTGCCAAGCCGGGACCGGTCCCGCCCGGAATGGCGTGCAATCACCAGCAGGTCGGGCCGCCATTCTGCCATGCGGTAGCTTAATACTTCGTGCACGCCACCGCGCACGATTTCGGGCTGCGGCATATTTGGGGGCAAGTCGGGGCCGGACATGAAACGGTCACGCAAAGCCTCGGCGCTGTGGCGCGTGCTGTCGCGCTGTGCCTGGGTGTCGGGCGAGGGCACGGGCAGGGCATGGATGGCATGAAACTGCGCTTGCGGTGCGATCCGGGTTGCAAGCGCCAAGCCGCCTGTGCAGACCGGGTCAAAACTGAGTGCGGCAAGCACCCGCGCATAAGGCTGCGCTGGAACGGCTTGTGCCACCAGAACAGGGCAGTCCACGGCAAGCGTGATCCGCTCCATCGTGGTCATGCGCAGCGTATCCAGAACGCGGCGTTCGCGGTGCAGACCGAGCACCATCAAATCGACCTGAAGCTGCGCGGACAGCGCGGCGATACCCTCTGCCGGAGCGCCGTCGAGCACGTATAAATCTTCGGGATGCCCGCCATGCTCTGTCAGGTCGGCCATCAGGTCGCGGGTGGCTGTGCGGGCAAGGCCCAGGCGAAACCGCCTGCCCGGTTTGCGGATATGCACAAGCGCCAGTCGAGCGCCCCAGTGACGGGCGATGAGTGCCGCACGCCCCAGCACCGCGCGTGACCGATCCGTGCCGTCTGTTGCCGCAAGGATCATGCGCGGCGCGCTCATTGGCTTGCCCGTTGGGTGGCAACCCGCTTGGTCAAAGCGGTCTCGTCGAGATCCTGTGCAAAATGAGCGCGCTGGTTCAGGTACGGAAACCGGGCGGACAGTTCGCGCGCAAAGGGTTCCGGCAAGCGTGCCACGGTGGCGCGCGACACCAGCAGGCTTTCGACCGGGACACCTTCGGCATAGATGATCTGGTGATCCTCGAACACGAGCGCATGATATGTCACGAAGCCGCCCTCGCGCTGATGAACCTTCATTCCGTCAACAAGGTGACGGGCCTGAAGCAACGCCTCGGAACGGCCATGCGCGGTCAGACCGCCGCGTTGATAGAGGAAAACCCGTTGCAGCGGACCGACCACAAGCGGCCCAAGATTGCCCATGAAACCGGCGGGCAGGCAGACCGGCGCAAATACGCCCACCGCGCGCATGGTCGATTTGCCAACCCAAAGCAACGGTTGTGCACCATTGTCGCGGGTCAGCACGAAATCGCCTGCGCTCAATGCCTCTATTGGGGTCAATTGGCCATCGCCGGACATAATGCGGGTGCCCGGACAAAAACAGCCATAGACAAGCTGTGACAGCCGCAATCGGGTCTGGCCGGGGTCGATGCCGATGAGCGTATATTGAGCATCGCGGCGCAGCGGCGACAGCGGCAGCACGCTCAAATTTCCGGCCACATCCAGCAACAGGGCGTCAACAAGGTCATTGTCCTGCGCCATCAATCGCAATTCCGCCAGCACCGTGACCGGCCCGGCAGATGTGCGGATGTCATCATCGGTTATGTCAAAAGCAATCGTCCGGGCCTGCGCGTTGGGGACAAGCTGATACATGTCGCCCAAAGCCAGATTATCGGGCGGCCCGAGCGGCTCACCTTCATTGATGCCCCACAGGGCCTGCAACGCTGCGGCGTCGAATATCTCGCAATCATATTGCGTCATTCCTTGCTACCTGCACCCTTGGCTTGGTCAACACCAACCTTAAAGGGTAGTTTACTGCAACATCCCGCGCGGTCAAACGGGATAGATGGCTGCGCGACACCTTATAGCGCACAGGTCCAGCCGAATTCGCGACAGGTGCCGAACAGGCAACCAGATACGCATATCGGAAATCGATCAGTATCGGGACATGGTCGCAATTGCCGTTGTTATCGGACCGCGTTTTCCACCTCCCTTGGCTGCGGTCTGTCAGCGTGGGGCAGGGCGTTCGGATAACGTCAGAGCCAGAACGCAAAACGGGGCCAGCAACTGGCCCCGTTTCTGTTTCCGGACGAAAGCGCGTTAGCGCGGTTCCGACATGAGCCCGCGTATCAGTGCGTAGCAGGCCAGCAGCAGCACGATCGCAAAGGGCAACCCGGTCGAAACCGACGCCGCTTGCAGCGCCGCCAAGCCACCGCCCAGCAGCAACGATGCCGCGACCAGTCCTTCGAAGATCACCCAGAACACGCGCTGGCTGACCGGGGCGTTGATCTTGCCGCCAGCCGTGATCGTGTCGATCACCAGCGAGCCGGAATCGGACGAGGTGACGAAGAACACGATCACAAGGATAATCGCCAACACAGAGGTGATGCCCGCCAGCGGCAATTCCGACAACATGCCGAACAGGGACAGTTCTGGCACATAAGCGTCGATCACGTAGCCGAACACAGCCGCTTCGGATGCGTTTTCGATCAACTGCTGGATCGCGGTGCCGCCGAAAGTGGTCATCCAGATGGCAGAAGCCAGTGTCGGGATGATGAGCACGCAGGTGATGAATTCGCGGACCGTGCGGCCCCGGCTGACGCGGGCGATAAACATCCCCACGAACGGCGACCAGCTGATCCACCATGCCCAGTAGAAAGCTGTCCAACCTTGGCGGAAGCCATCATCTTCGCGGCCCACCGGGTTCGACAAGGCAACCACTTCGCTGAAATAGGCGCCGATATTGCCCAAGACATTGCCCAGCAGAATCAGTGTCGGGCCAACAAGCAGCACAAAGACCATCAACAGCAGCGCAAGGCCCATGTTGATCTCTGACAGGATCTTGACGCCACCGTCCAGACCCCGCAGCACCGAGATAAGCGCCATGCCGGTGATGATCGCAATCAGCACCAGCGAGGTGGTGATGCTTGTGCCCAGTTCCGGCATGTCCAGCACAAATCCAAGACCGGCGGATGCCTGTTGCGCGCCAAGCCCCAGCGAGGTCGACAGACCGAAGATCGTCGCGAAGACGGCCAGAATGTCGATGATGTGACCCGGCCAGCCCCAGATACGCTCTCCGAAAATTGGGTAGAAGATAGAGCGCACGGTCAGCGGCAGACCCTTGTTATAGGCGAACAACGCCAGCGACAGCGCCACAATGGCATAGATCGCCCAAGGATGAAGCCCCCAATGGTAAATGGTCGATGCCATGGCCAGACGGCGCGCGGTTTCAACCGTTTCCGGGTCAGCCAATACGCCTTCGACAATGCCAAGATCGCCGCCCAGCGGGTTGTCGCCCCACGGGGTGCCGAAATAATAGACCGGTTCCAGCACGCCGAAGAACATCAGGCCAATGCCCATGCCAGCGGCGAACAACATCGCGAACCAGCCCAGATAGCTGTAATCGGGTGTTGCATCGACCCCGCCAATCCGCACCTTGCCCAAGGGCGAGACGAGAATGCCAAGGCAGACAATAACAAACACATTTGCCGCGCTCAGAAAGAACCAGTCGAAAGTCGAGGTCAGAAAGCCCCGCATCGCTCCGAATGCAGGCCCTACGGAATTCTGAAACATCAGCGTCAGGATGACGAACGCCACGACGACAATGCCCGAAATGGCAAAGACGGGGTTGTGAATATCCAGCCCGAACGGACCGATCTTGGGGGTAATGTTGTCTTGACCGATCTCGTAATCGGTGTCGATCACCTCGGACGCCCCTTCGGGTTCCGGGATCGCTTCAATGTCGTCTTCTTGTGACATTCATGTTCTCCATTCTTGGCCGTCCGTCAGACGGCATTTAACCGGATGCGGCGGTTGCCTTAGCGCACCAGAAAGACCGACACATCGGCATGCGCGGCGATTGTGTCGCCATGCCCGGCCCAGATGTAATCCAGCGCGCTTGGCGCATGTGTCTGCATCACGACCAGATCGCCTCCCAGTTCGGTAATGGCGGTCATCAGTGTCTTGTCGGTATCAATGCTCGGATCAGGGCTGGTGCACGCCTTCGAGGTGGCGTTCACGCCATGCTTTGATCCCTGTTCGGCTGCGAAAGCGGCCAGTTTATCGGCATATTCAGCCGGGCTATGCGCCCCCGGCGCCGGCGCGGTCCCCGTGACCCCAACATAGCAAATTTCAGCGTCATAGTGCTTTGCCAAATCCGCGGCAGTCGCCAGCGCCTTGGTCAAATGGTCGATATGTGACAGATCGACCGGAAAGATGACTTTCCGATACATGGTCCCTCCATGCTTGTTTTTATGTTAAGCTTGAGTGGTCACGCTAACACGGGTCATGGGGGGACATGCAACCCCAGCGACATGAATTTGTCTGTGACCGACATGCGCGGCACCCGAATACGGGTGCGCGCCACCGCGAAATCCATGCCGCGATGGCGCCCTTATGGCGTTTTTTCCGGTTTTGGCTTAGCGTTTGAGCCTGCGGACCAGACCTTATCCGGCGTGATCCAGCGCGCGCTACCCAAGCGCTTAACCTCAAATATGCATTTCGCAACACGTCCTGTCAGTTGGCAGCCACCTGCGCAAATTCATAAGTATCGGCGGCATAGTCCCGGCACGGATAAAGCGCGTGTGTTTGATGACCGGCTGACGCGCCGGATTGATAAGCCTCTCCAAAAGTTGATAAAAAGCTTCCCTCTGGATATCTGACGCGCCATTTCCGATCGCCTTGGGCCTGTAGAGCACCGTCCTGCCTTTCCCAGCCGGGGCGCAGATGCTATCGCTGCACAGGTGAAGCAATGGGAGGATCGAGATGGATCTGGGAATCGCAGGAAAACGCGCGCTGGTCTGTGCCAGCTCCAAGGGGTTGGGGCGTGGATGCGCCGAAGCCTTGGCTGCTGAGGGCGTGCATCTGGTCATGAACGCGCGCGGGGCAGAGGCGCTGGAAGAAACAGCCGCCGCGATCCGCGCAGCCTACGGGGTAGAGGTCGTGACCGTTGCCGCCGACATCACCACGCAAGCCGGGCGCACAGAGGTTTTGGCGGCCGCAGGCGAGGTGGACATTCTTGTGAATAACGCGGGCGGCCCGCCGCCGGGCATGTGGACCGACTGGGAGCGTGAAGATTTCATTAACGCGCTTGATGCCAACATGCTGACCCCGATTGCGCTGATTAAGGCGCTGGTGCCAAGCATGATCGATCGTGGCTGGGGGCGGGTGGTCAATATCACGTCGCAATCGGTGAAATCACCGATCCCGGTTCTGGGCCTGTCGAATGCGGCGCGCGCGGGGCTGACCGGCTATGTTGCAGGCACATCGCGGCAGGTGGCGGGCAAGGGGGTTGTCATCAACAACCTGTTGCCGGGCATTCACGACACGGACCGCGCAACCGCGCTGGATGGTGGTGTGGCCAAGGCCGAAGGGATCACGCCCCAGCAAGCGCGCACCAAGCGCGAAGGCACCATCCCCGCCGGGCGGTATGGCACGGCAGCGGAATTCGGCGCGGCTTGCGCGTTTCTGTGCTCGCAGTATTCCGGATTCATCGTCGGCCAGAACCTGCTGCTCGATGGCGGAGCGGTGAATGCAACGCTCTGAGCTTCAGGGCACTGCGCTTCTGGTGCTGACGGCGGCGTCCTTCGGGGCGGCGCCGTTCCTGATTGCGCTGGCGGTGCAATATTTTCCGCCCTTGACGCTGGGCGCCTTGCGCGCGGCCTTTGGCCTGCCCCTGCTGTTGATCGTGGCGGGCCTGATCGGGAAACCCGGCTGGAATGGCGGCGAGGCGGTCGTGACCGCGCTTGTCGGCGGGGTGCTGGTGATCGCGGTGCCCTTCGTCACGCTGGCGGTGGGGCTGCAATACATCCCGTCCGGCATGGGGGGGCTGCTTTATGCGACCATGCCCATCTTCACGCTGGCCTTGGCGGCCATCTTCCTGCGTGATGAGCCAGTGACGCTGGAGCAAACCCTGCGCATCGTGCTGGGCCTTGGGGGCGTTGCGCTGATCGCGGGGCCGTCTTTTCTTGGCAGCTCGCTTGGGCAGGCGGGTGTTGGCACGTTGTTCACCTTGCTTGCGCCGCTAAGTTATGCGGCGGGCAATGTCTGGTTTCGCCGCCGACAGCCAGTATCGCCTTTATTGCTGAATGCCGCGATGTTCGCGGTGGGCGCGGTGGCAACATGGCCGCTCGCGTTGCTGGTGGACGGGCGTGTCAGTGTCGAACCGTCCGGCGCTGTCATCGGAATTCTGGTGGCGTTGATCGTGCTGGCGACCGTGGCACCTGCGATCCTGAATTACGTTCTGGTGCGGCAGGTGGGGGCCAATCGCGCATCTCTGGTGATGTTTCTGATGCCGGGCTTCTCGGTGCTGCTGGGCATGGTGTTTCTGTATGAACGCTTGCCGCTTTTGGCCTTTGTGGGCCTTGCGTTGGTTATCCTTGCCGCGCGCGGGCCTATGCCGCGCTTGGCGCGCCGCAGCGTGGCGGCAGAGTAGGGGGGCTTTTGCCCCCCCTGCCCCTCAGGCTTTGCCTTTGTAGATCTCGACCAGCTTGCCCAGCATTTCCAGCGCATCCTCGCGCGAGCGCTGGAAGCTGTTGCGCCCGATGATGGACCCGTTGCCGCCACCGTCGCGGATGGCGCGGGCATCGTCGAATACCGCATCAGCGCCTTTGGCGGCCCCGCCTGAAAACACGATCAGGCGGCGACCGTTGAAGGACGACTGCACGCAATGCTTCACGCGGGCGGCTTGGGTGGCAATGTCGATCTGCTGCTCTTCATAGACCTTCTTGGCCTCTGGCAGCATCAGATGGTCGGTGCCCAGCTTGATCTTGATGATATGCGCGCCCAGAAGCGCCGCGATATGCGCGGCATAGGCGGCCACGTCGATGGCGGTTTCGCCGTCCTTGGTCACGGCTTCACCGCGCGGGTAGGACCAAATGACAGAGGCCACGCCCTTTGCGGCAGCTTCGCGGCGCATTTCCACGATTTCCTCGAACATGTCGATCGCGCAATCGCTGCCCGGATAGATGGTGAACCCAATGGCCGAACAGCCCAGACGCAGCGCATCATCCACCGATGCGGTGATGGCCTGATTCTTGCCTGCCGTGCCCGACATCAGCGAATTGGCGCTATTGACCTTCAGGATTGTCGGGATCTGGCCTGCGAACGTGTCCGCGCCGGCTTCGAGCGGGCCAAGCGGGGCGGCATAGGCGCTTAGACCTGCGTCAATCGCCAGTTGGTAATGGTAATGCGGATCATAGCCCGCCGCGTTCGGGGCGAAGCTGCGTGCCGGGCCATGCTCGAACCCTTGGTCCACCGGCAGAATAATCATCTTGCCAGTGCCGCCCAGCTTGCCGTTCATCAGCATCCGGCACAGATTGGCCTTCACGCCGGGTGTTTCGCCTTCGTAATTGGCAAGTATCTTCTGAACGATGCGGGTTGCGCGCATTTCGGCTGCTCCTGTCCGGTTTGTTTCTTGAACGGGGTTAATCCGCCGTTTGTGGCAAAACAATGAAGTTTGCGCGCAACCATGGAAAGTTAGCGCAATCATGCGCCATCTCGCCGCTTGGGAACGGTTTTTCTGCCTTCAGACAGCAAAAAGCCCGCGCGGGGCGGGCTTAGAGCTTAGAATGGAATTTCGTCATCCATGTCGGACGGGCCAGAGGGGCCGCCGCCATAGCCACCGCCCGAACCGCCCCCGCGCGTGTCGCCATAGCCGGGATCGCGGTTATACCCGCCACCACCGCCAGCGCCGCCGCCGGAACCACCGGACCCGCCGCCACCATCGCCACGCCCGCCCAGCAGCGTCATTTCCCCGCGATAGGGGCGCAGCACCACTTCGGTCGAGTAGCGATCCGCGCCGGACTGGTCCTGCCATTTGCGGGTTTCCAGCTGCCCTTCGATATACACGGTAGAGCCTTTGCGCAGGTATTGCTCTGCAATCCGCACCAGACCTTCGTTGAAAATGGCCACAGTATGCCATTCGGTCCGCTCGCGTTTTTCGCCGGTGGCCTTGTCGCGCCATTGCTCTGATGTGGCAATGCGCAGGTTGCACACCTTGCCGCCGTTCTGGAAGCTGCGCACTTCCGGGTCGCGCCCCAGGTTGCCCACCAGAATGACCTTGTTGACCGAGCCTGCCATGTGATTTCGTCCCTATCTGTCTGCATTGCGCCATGCGCTATATTTGCCGCGCATGGTAAAGATAGGGTGAACAGGCGCAAGCGGTTTTCTTGGCCGCGCTTTGTTGCTATATCTATCGTCAACACGTGGGGTGGATGATGCGGGTTCTGACAATCTGTCTTTTTGCGTTTTGGGCTATGGGGTCGGGTGCGGTCGCGCAGGGTCTCAGCCTGTCATCCAGCGGCAGCGTCGCGTCCTCGCCCTTGGATCGGATCAAACGGGCCAACCGCGTGATCGATGGGCGCTTGTCCGAGCAGTATTCCGCGTCAGTGCGGCTTTTGCCAAATGCGCCAGAGGCCGAGACGACGCTGCTTATCCCACGCTACACTGGCCCGCAATCGGGCGCCTATGTCCAGCTTGCCCGCGAGGCGGCTCGCAGCAATGACGTGCCTGAAGACCTGTTCCTGCGGCTTGTGCATCAGGAAAGTCGCTGGAATGCAGGCGCGCTGTCGCATAAAGGCGCGATCGGTCTGGCGCAGCTTATGCCCGACACCGCGCGCTTGCTGCGCGTAGACCCGAATGACCCGGCCCAAAATCTGCAAGGTGGCGCACGCTATCTGCGGATGATGTATGAGCGTTTCGGGTCGTGGCGTTTGGCCCTTGCGGCCTATAATGCCGGTCCCGGCGCGGTCGAGAGCCATGGCGGTATTCCGCCCTTCGAGGAAACGCGCAATTACGTCGCGATCATCCTTGGGGCCGGATAGCCGATGCTTGCCTTTTCCGGCTGACCCGTTGCAATCTCCCCGAAAACCGGAGGGGACATGACACAACTCGATACCGATTTCGTGCGCGCGCAGTTTCCGGCCTTTGCGGAACCAGAGCTGCAAGGGCAAGTGTTCTTTGAAAATGCGGGCGGATCGTATACATGCCAGCCCGTCATTGACCGGCTGACGCGCTATTACCACAGCCGCAAAGTGCAGCCCTATGGGGCGTATCGTGCCTCTGAACTGGCCGGGGCAGAGATGGACGAGGCGCGCAGCCGACTTGCAGCATTAATGGGCGTAGAGCCGGACCAGCTTAGCTTTGGCCCGTCCACCAGCGCGAATACCTATGTTCTGGCGCAGGCCTTTGGCGAGAAGTTGAAGCCGGGCGACGCGATCATCGTCACCAACCAGGACCACGAGGCGAATACCGGCCCGTGGCGGCGTCTGGAGGCGCGCGGGGTCGAGCTGCGTGAATGGCAAATCGACCCGGATACCGGGCATCTGGACCCTTCGGCACTTTGGGCGTTGGTCGATGACCGGTTGAAACTTGTTTGTTTTCCCCATTGCTCGAATGTTGTGGGAGAGGTGAATCCCGTGGCCGAGATTTGCGCCGAATTGCGCGCGGCGGGCATCTGGTCTTGCGTTGATGGCGTATCTTACGCGCCTCACGGTTTGCCCGATCTGGGCGCTTTGGGGGCCGATATCTACCTGTTTTCGGCCTATAAAACCTATGGCCCGCATCAAGGCTTGATGGTGCTGTCGCCTGAATTATCAGCATGGCTGCCCAATCAGGCGCATTATTTCAACGGGGACGTGCCGTATAAGCGGTTTACGCCCGCTGGCCCGGACCATGCCCAGATTGCCGCCTGCGCGGGGATGGCGGATTATCTGGATGCGCTTTATGCGCATCATTTCGGTTCCTCGGAAACGCCCCCTGCGGCGCGTATGTCGGCGTTGCATGACCTGATGCGCGCGCAGGAAACCGCGCTTTTGCAACCGCTGCTGGAGTATCTGCGCGCCCGCAATGATGTGCGGCTTTTGGGGCCGAGCACTGCCGCCGATCGTGCGCCAACCGTTGCCGTGGCGCACGCGCGCCCCGGTGCCGACTTGGCCCGCGATCTGGCGGCGCATGGTATTATGGCGGGGGGCGGCAGTTTCTATGCCAACCGGGCGTTGCAAGGGCAGGGGGTTGATCCCGCCCACGGGGTGTTGCGGCTGTCTTTCGTACATTACACTGCGTCATCTGATCTTGACCGCCTGCTTGCGGCCCTAGATGACGTCTTGTGACTTTGCGACGGGCGGATATGTGACCGAAACGACCCCTACCATATTATGGCTGCGCCGTGATCTGCGGTTAAGCGATCATCCGGCCTTGCATGACGCCTGCGCGTCCGGCCAGCCCGTGATCCCCGTGTTCATCCATGATGATGAGGTCGCAACCCTTGGGGCTGCGCCGAAATGGCGGCTGCGGCTGGGGCTGGCGCATATGGCCAAGGCGCTGGGCGAGACAGGGTCGAAGCTGGTTCTGCGGCGCGGCTCCGCGCTTGATGTGCTGCGCGCCTTGGTGGCGGAAACCGGCGCGCGCCGTGTGGTCTGGACGCGCGGATACGCGCCGGGCCAGATTTCCCGCGACACTGATGTGAAATCGGCGTTAAAGGCCGATGGGCTGGAAGTGCAAAGCCACCCCGGCCTTCTGTTGTTCGAGCCTTGGGACGTCGCCACCAAGGATGGCGGGTTCTACAAGGTCTATACGCCGATGTGGCGTTCGGTGCGGGATCGTGACGTTGCTTCCCCCTTGCCTGCGCCCACGCGTATCCCTGCGCCCAAGGTATGGCCAGATAGCGATGATCTGGATGACTGGCAGATGGGCCGCGCCATGAACCGGGGTGCGGCGGTCGTGTCCGGGCACATTCATGTCGGCGAAGACGCGGCGCGCGGGCGCTTGGGCGCTTTTCTGGCACATCGCGTGGCGCGGTATAAATCAGAGCGCGACCGGCTGGATATAGACGCATGTTCGGGCCTGTCGGAAAACCTGGCCTATGGTGAAATCAGCCCGCGCACGATCTGGCACTCAGGTTGGCGGGCATTGCACGAAGGCCATGCGCAGGCAGAGGATTTCCTGAAAGAACTCGTCTGGCGCGAATTCGCGTATCACCTGATCTATCACACGCCGCGGCTGGAGTCGCAAAACTGGCGCCCCGAATGGGACGGTTTCCCGTGGCAGGGCGAGGGCGACGCGGTTCAGGCGTGGCGTCAGGGCCGCACCGGTATTGAAGTGGTCGATGCCGCCATGCGCGAATTGTATGTCACGGGCCGCATGCACAACCGTGCGCGCATGTTGGTTGCCAGCTTTCTGACCAAGCACCTGCTGGTGGACTGGCGGCTGGGGCGCGACTGGTTTGCCGAATGTCTGGTTGACTGGGACCCGGCATCTAATGCGATGGGTTGGCAATGGGTGGCCGGGTCCGGCCCCGATGCAGCCCCCTATTTCCGCATTTTCAACCCCGATACGCAGGCACAGAAGTTCGACCCGAAGGCGGCCTATCGCAAGATGTGGCTGGCCGAAGCCAGCCGCACGCCGCCCGAAACGGCGCTGGCGTTTTATGATGCCTGCCCGCGCAGTTGGAACCTTTCGCCAAAGGACACACGCCCAAGCCCGATCATCGACCTTAAAGATGGGCGCGAGCGTGCGCTTGCCGCCTATAAAGACCACCGAGAAAATCAAAAACAGGAAGACATGGCGCATGGCTGACATCGCATTTCCATCACGCCCGATGGGTGAGATACTGACATCGCTGGACGGGCAACAAGACCTGCCCCGCTATTTTGCGGCCGCTTATGCGATCGGGCAGAAACTGAACAAGGGGCGGCTGGATGTGCACCTGCCCGACGGGCGGGTGTTCCGGCTGCAAGGGGCGCATCCGGGCTATGTGGCCGAAATCCATGTCCATGACCCGGATCTGTTCGGCCGCATGATCCGCGAGGGCGATCTGGGGTTTTCCGATGCTTATCTTGAAGGGGGCTGGAGCACGCCCGATCTGCAAGCCTTGATGGACCTGTTTGCCGATGACAACCCGGCGCTCTATGACGAAGTGTTGCCGATGAAGGCAATCCGCCTTGTCGAACGCTTCCGCCATTGGCTGCGCCGCAACCACAAGGCGCAGGCGCGCAAGAACATCTCGCATCATTACGATCTGGGCAATGATTTCTACAGCCTGTGGCTGGATGACAGCATGACCTATTCCTCTGCCCTGTTCACCACCGGGCAGGAAAGCCTCGAAGCGGCTCAGGAAGCCAAATATGCCGCCATGGTGGACCGGATGGACGTAAAGCCCGGCGATCATGTGTTGGAGATTGGCTGCGGCTGGGGCGGCTTTGCCGAATACGCCGCCGCCAAACGTGGCTTGCGCGTGACCGGTCTGACCATTTCCCAAGCGCAGCATGATTACGCGGTTGCGCGCATGGCGCGTTTGGGCCTGTCCGACAAGGTCGAAATCCGCATGCAGGACTACCGCGATACGCGCGGGGAATTCGACGGTATTGCGTCGATAGAGATGTTCGAAGCCGTGGGCGAACGCTACTGGCCGACCTATTTCAATGCCGTGCGCGACCGGCTGCGCCCCGGCGCGCAAGCGGTAATTCAGATCATCATGGTGCCCGATGCGCGGTTCAAAAACTACAGCAGCAATGTCGATTTCATCCAGAAACACATCTTCCCCGGTGGAATGCTGGGCGCGCCGACCCCGGTGCGGCGCGTGGCTGAAAACGCCGGGCTCAGCTATGTCGACACCCATGATTTCGGGAAAAGCTATTCGGATACGCTGCGGCGATGGCATGACGCGTTCAATGCCCGTTGGGACGAGATATCGGAAATGGGCTATGATGCGCGTTTCAAGCGCATGTGGGATTTCTACCTGACATCCTGCGCGGCGGCTTTCCGCGGTGGCGCGTGCGATGTCACGCAACTGGTGTTGCAACGTCCCTGAGCTTGGGTAGACTTGGGGTAACTGTCAAACAGGTGTGCCCATGCAAGACGTCGATGACGACCGCGATACTGCGCCGCTGGACAAGCTGAAAGAGCCTTTGGGCCTGCGGCTTGTCTATATGCTGATTATCGGGGTTATGCTGAGCTTCGCGCAATCGGTGCTGATCTTGCTGGCGGTGATCCAGTTCATCATTATTATCATCGACAACCGCCAGCCGAATGCGCGGCTGGCCGATCTGGGTTGCATGGTGGGGGCTTGGGTGGCCAAGGCCGCGCGCTACATGGTTGGCGCGACCGATGCAAAGCCATGGCCGTTCCGAGAAATGGACTGACGGCTACAACAGCAGCATCGTCGCCAGCCCCAGAAAGGCTGCGAAGCCCACCACATCCGTCACCGTGGTCACGAACGTGCCGGAGGCCAATGCCGGATCAACGCCCAGGCGGTCCAGCAATGCGGGCAGACCAATGCCTGAAAGGCCCGCGACCACAAGGTTTATGACCATCGCCGCCGCGATCACGCCAGCCAGCATCAGCGACCCGAACCAGACATAGCCCACCACGCCCATCACTAGGGCAAAGATCATGCCGTTGAACATTCCTACAAGGGTCTCGCGCCGGATAACCCGCCAGACATTCGCGCCGGTCAAGTCGCGTGTCGCCAGCCCGCGCACCGCGACGGCCATAGATTGCGTGCCTGCATTGCCCCCCATCGACGCCACAATCGGCATCAGCACTGCCAGCGCGACAAGAGTTTGGATCGTGGCCTCAAAGACCGCGATGACCAGCGACGCGATGATCGCTGTCACAAGGTTGACCCCCAGCCATGGCAGGCGCTGCCATGTGGTTTCCATGACCCCGTCTGACAAGCTGCCTTCGCCGGCCCCGGCCATGCGCAGCATGTCTTCTTCGTGTTCTTCATCCAGCACCGCCATGGCGTCGTCGATGGTGATGACACCGACAAGGCGTCCATTCGTATCCACCACGGGGGCGGAGATCAGATGATATTGGTTGAACGCATAGGCGACATCGCCTTCCTCTTCGTCCAGTTCAAAGCTGCGGAAACTGTCTTCGGTGACAGAGGACAATGCCGTGTTGCGATTTGAGGACAAGAGCCGTCCAAGGGTCACATATCCCGCCGGGGTATCGTCGGGCGTGACCAGGAAAACATGGTAGAACTGGTCGGGAAGCTCTTTGCTGGTGCGCATCATGTCGATGGTCTGGCCCACGGTCCAGTCCTGCGGCACCTTGACGAATTCCCGTTGCATCAAACGCCCGGCGGAATATTCCGGATAGCTGAGCGCCTGCCGTGCGGCATCGCGGTCATCTTCTTCCAGCGCATCAAGAATCGCGCTGTGTTGCGATTCGTCGAGGTCTTCCAGCAGGTCGACCACATCGTCCGAATCCATGTCGCGGACAGCGTCGGCCAGAACGTCTGGCCGCAGGTAGCCGACCACCTCGTCGCGCAGTCCCTCGTCCAGTTCCGAGAGAATATCGCCATCGAACTCGGTGCCATACAGATGCACCAGGGCGCGGCGCGCGTCCGCCCCGATTTGTTCAAGGATGTCGGCAATATCCGCCGGGTGCAACGGCTCGAACATCTCGAATATGCGTTGCGCGTCCTGTGCTTCGACTGCTTTCAGAACCTGTTTCAGATACCCTGAATCCAGATCGTAGCCGTCTTTGTCACGAAAGCCATCTGTTGGATCATTGGTCATCATGGCCTCCCCGAGGTTGCGGAACACGCGGGCTGTCTACAGGCTTTGCCGAGAAAGTCGATTGCCCTTGCCTCGAAATGAGTGGTCACTTCCCTGTGTTGCCCAAAAACAAGCATCGTGGACCGCCCGATTTTCCCGATTGCCGGGCCGTGCGTCTTGCAGGGCGGCGGGGCGCGGCCTAAGTCTGATGAAACGATTGGAGTTGCCTATGTCCCTGACCCCCTCTGCCCGCTATCCGCAACCGGCTTTTGATCTTGACCGCCCCAAGGGCAGACAGGATCTGGGCGATCTGCCCGTTTGGGATTTTTCCAGCCTGTATGCCGCGCCGGATGCGCCGGAAGTCGCCCGTGATTTCGAATGGCTTGAGCAGGAATGTTCCAGCTTTGCCGCCGATTACGAAGGCAAGCTTGCCGGGTCGGATGCCGCCAGCTTGTTGAACTGCGTGACCCGGTATGAGCAGATTGAACAGGTTGCCGGGCGGCTGATGTCGTTTTTCGGGCTGCGCTATTACCAGAACACGGTCGATCCCGCCCGCGCCAAGGCCATGTCCGATGCGCAGGACCGTGTGACCACGGCCACGACCCCGCTGGTGTTCTTCGCGTTGGAGCTGAACCGTATTCCCGATGCGGAATTCGACGCCAAGCTGGATGCGAATCCCGATCTGGCGCGGTATCGCCCGGTATTCGAGCGGATGCGCGCCATGCGCCCGCATCAATTATCCGACGAATTGGAGAAATTCCTGCACGATCAGTCCACCGTCGGCGCGGCTGCGTGGAACCGCTTGTTCGATGAAACCATGGCGGGGCTGGAATTTCCGGTAGAGGGAGAGGACGAACCGCTTGGGCTGGAATCCACGCTGAACCTGCTGACTGATCGCGACCGCGACCGCCGCGAAGCGGGTGCGCGGGCGCTTGCCGAAGCGTTCGGCGCGAATATCCGGCTGTTTGCGCGGGTGCATAATACGCTCGCCAAGGAAAAAGAAATCGAGGATCGCTGGCGCAAAATGCCCAGCCCGCAGCATGGGCGGCATCTGGCCAACCATGTCGAACCCGAAGTTGTGCAAGCGTTGCGCGATGCGGTTGTCGCGGCCTATCCGAAGCTGTCGCACCGCTATTACGCGCTGAAAGCCAAGTGGCTGGGGCTGGACGAATTGCAGGTCTGGGACCGCAACGCGCCGCTGCCAACCGAAGCCGCGCGCACGATAGCCTGGCCAGAGGCGCAGGATATGGTGCTGGATGCCTATGCCGGGTTTTCACCCAAGCTGGCCGATCTGGCGGCACCTTTTTTCGAGCGTGGCTGGATTGATGCCGCCGTCACACCGGGCAAGGCACCCGGCGCCTTTGCCCATCCCACCGTGACCGACGCGCACCCGTTCGTTATGCTGAACTACCTGGGCAAGCCGCGTGACGTGATGACGCTGGCGCATGAACTGGGGCACGGGGTGCATCAACGATTGGCCGCGGGGCAGGGGGAGTTACTGTCTTCGACCCCGCTGACGCTGGCGGAAACCGCCAGTGTCTTTGGCGAAATGCTGACCTTCCGCCGGATGCTGGCCAAGGCCTCCACCAAGGAAGAACGCAAGACCCTGCTGGCTGGCAAGGTAGAGGACATGATTAACACCGTGGTCCGCCAGATCGCGTTTTACGATTTCGAATGCAAGCTGCACGACGCGCGGCGCGGCGGGGAGTTGACGCCCGACGACATTAACGCGCTGTGGATGAGCGTGCAGGCCGAAAGCCTTGGGCCGGTCTTTACCTATATGGAGGGGTATGAAACCTTCTGGTCCTACATCCCGCATTTCGTGCATTCGCCGTTTTACGTTTACGCCTATGCCTTCGGCGACGGCTTGGTGAACGCGCTTTATGCGGTTTACGAAGAACAGCCCGAGGGCTTTCAGGACAAGTATTTCGAAATGCTGGCCGCAGGCGGGTCCAAGCACCACAAAGACCTGTTGGCCCCGTTCGGGCTGGATGCATCGGACCCCGCTTTCTGGGATAAGGGTCTGAGCATGATCGCAGGCTTCATCGACGAATTGGAAGCGATGGAGTGATATAGCGCCCCCCGCGCCACCTGTGTTGACGCGCGGCGTGGGGGGCTATAATCAGGCGTATGTGCGGCAGCGCCGCGCCGTGGCGATTTGTCACCCGATTGCGGGCCACGTTAATCCATCCGCTAAAGAGGTCTGGGTCCAACCCCGGCCTACTGTAGGTTCGGGGGTTTTTTATGGCCCAATGGGCCGATAGGGGCTGATATGAGCCAGGACTGGAACACGCGCACCAAACTGGTGCATCAAGGCGCTCGCCGCAGCCAATATGGTGAAGTGGCCGAAGCCATCTACATGACCCAAGGGTTCGTCTACCCCACCGCCGAAGCCGCAGAGGCGCGCTTCCTGGGTACAGGCCCGGATGAGTTCATTTATGCGCGCTACGGCAACCCGACGGTTGCGGCCTTTGAAGACCGCATCGCCGCCATCGAAGGCACCGAAGACGCGTTTGCCACCGCATCCGGCATGGCCGCCGTCTCTGGCGCGCTGATGTCGATGCTGCGCACGGGCGATCATGTGGTCGCGGCGCGGGCGCTGTTCGGGTCGTGCCTGTATGTTTTGGAAAACGTGCTGGCCCGCTACGGGGTAGAGGTGACGCTGATTGACGGCACCGATCTGGACGCTTGGCGCGGCGCGATCCGCCCGGATACCAAGGCGGTTTTCCTGGAATCCATATCGAACCCCACGCTGGAGGTGATCGACCTTGAGGGCGTGGCCAAACTGGCCCATGCGGTCGGCGCAACGGTTGTGGTCGATAATGTTTTTGCAACGCCAGTGTTCAGCCGCGCGGTCCGCCTTGGGGCGGATGTGGTGATTTATTCGGCCACCAAACACATAGACGGGCAAGGCCGCGCGCTGGGCGGTGTGATTTGCGGCACGCGCGATTTTATTCGCGGCACGGTGGAGCCCTATCTGAAACATACCGGCGGGGCGCTGTCGCCTTTCAACGCGTGGATCATGCTGAACGGCATGACCACGATGGATTTGCGCGTGCGCGCTCAGGCCGCAACCGCGCAGGCCGTGGCAGAAGCGTTGCAGGGCGATGATCGGCTTTCGCGTGTGATCTATCCCGGCTTGCCCGAGCATCCGCAACATGGCATTGCCGCGGCGCAGATGCCGGGCTTTGGCACCGTTTTGTCCTTTGATGTGGCCGGTGGGCAGGCAGCGGCATTTCGGTTGCTGAACGCGCTGAAAATTGCCGTCATCTCCAATAATTTGGGCGATGCGCGCACGATTGCGACGCACCCGGCCACGACCACGCATCAGCGACTGCCTGACGACCAGAAGGCGCTTTTGGGTATTACGCCGGGGCTGATCCGCCTGTCGATCGGGCTGGAAGATACATCCGACCTGATTGCCGACCTGCGCGGGGCGCTTGGCGCGATTTGACGCCAGAGAGTCGCGTCGCGTGCCGCAGGGGCCACGAAAAAAGTGGAAAAGCAGGAGCGGGCGCTTACCTATGGCTCCGACAGACAGGAAGGACGATCCCTGATGAACGTGCATGTCCCCGGCCTAGAGCAGACCCCTTCGGAAGCAGAGGCGCAGGCGGCGCTGGAAACCTTGCGCCGTTTTGCCGATGGCGCGTCCGATGACGCCCGCGCGCGCGTTGAGGCGGCGGCAACCAGCCTGTTGCCAACTGTGGCTTATCCGGAATTGAGCCGCGATTACCCTGACGCGTTTCGCGCCGATGCCGTCTACAAGGCGGGCCTGCCGGATTTGCAGAACGGCCCTGCCAGCCTGATTGTGGGCGCGAAAGCCCCGATCCAGCATGTGGGCATTTCCAACTTCCGTCTGCCCATCCGCTACCACACGCGCGACAATGGCGATCTGACGCTGGAAACCTCTGTCACCGGGTCTGTCAGCCTGGAAGCAGAGAAGAAGGGCATCAACATGTCGCGCATCATGCGCAGCTTCTATGGCCACGCAGAGCGCACGTTCAGCGCCGACGTGGTGCGCGCGGCGCTGGACGACTACAAGGCCGATCTGGAAAGTTTTGACGCCCGCATCATGATGCGCTTCAGCTTCCCGGTGAAGGTGGAAAGCCTGCGCTCTGGCCTTCAGGGCTACCAGTATTACGACATCGCCATGGAAGTGGTGGACCGTGCGGGCGTGCGCCAGACCTTCATGCATCTGGACTATGTCTATTCGTCGACCTGCCCATGCTCGCTGGAGCTAAGCGAACATGCGCGTGCCACGCGCGGACAACTGGCCACGCCGCATTCGCAGCGCTCGGTCGCGCGCATTTCGGTGCAAGTGCTGAATGGTGCTAAGCTGTGGTTCGAAGACCTGATCGACCTGTGCCGCGCTGCCGTGCCCACGGAAACGCAGGTCATGGTCAAGCGCGAGGATGAACAGGCGTTTGCCGAACTGAACGCTGCCAACCCGATTTTCGTGGAAGATGCCGCGCGCAGCTTTTGTGAGCAACTGGACGCTGACCCGCGCATCGGGGATTTCCGGGTGCTGGCCAGCCATCAGGAAAGCCTGCACAGCCATGATGCGGTCAGCGTGCTGACACGGGGCGCGGCGTTTGATTCCGACAGTTTGGACCCACGCCTGTTCGCCAGCTTGTTCCATGTCGGCTGATTGAGCCTTATAACTGTCTAATTACATGGCGCGGGCCCGGTCCGCGCCATTTTTGTTCTGTCTCGACGTATAATTTTGATCGGTATCGCGTGCTTTGCATTATGTGTATCAATAGACATAACAATGTTGGATCACCATCATGACCAAGAATTTCCTGATCGCAGCCTGCGCTGTCATCGCCCTTGCCGGGTGTGAGATCGAGGGCGCGCCGCAATCGACCTCTCCGGCGGCGACCCCGCAGCGCGACATTATGCCCGCGCCACAGGTTGGGACTGCCAGTGTCTCTGACACCAGCACGACCACCACCACCACCGTCAGCGGCAACACCACCATAACAGAAACGACATCGACCTCTGTCGGGGTGAATGCGGGGGGCCCTCTTGCGGCGCTGGCAGGTGGCGGGCAGGCTGCGAATACCGCCGCCGATTACGCAGGCAGTTGGAACGTGACCAGCCCCAATAATCGCCAATGCCGCATGGTTTTGCGCGCGCCCGCAACAGCCGGCGCTCCGGCGATGGTGCAGAACCAAGGGTGTTTTCAGGAATTGTTCAATGTCAGCCGCTGGAGTTTGCGCGGCAGTGAGCTGGTTCTGACCGACGGGTTCGGCAATTCGGTGGCCAGCCTGCGGCCGACAGCGCGCAACCGCCTTGAAGGTGGTGACGTGCTGATGTGGCGCTAGGGCATCGGCCTCTATTGCGCGCTTGACAGCCGGGCGCGCAGCGACAAAGGCTGCGCGTCATGTTGGACCTTCGCCCTGTCATCTACCTGGTCGGCCTGCTGACTTTTACGCTTGGCGCGTTGATGCTGCTGCCCATGGCGCTGGACCTAAGCCGTGGCGACCCGAATTGGCGTGGCTTTGCGCTGTCGGGGTTTGCCTCTCTCTTGGTGGGGGGGCTTTTGGCCGGGGCAACCCGCAATTCGCTGGGCGTTGGGCTTGGGCGGCGACAGTCCTTTCTTCTGGCCAGCAGCCTTTGGCTGGTGCTGCCCGCGTTTGCATCGGTGCCCTTCATGATCGGCGCCCCGCAGGCAAGCTGGACCGATGCCTATTTCGAGGCGATATCGGGTATGACCACAACCGGAACCACGGTGTTCGTGGGGCTGGATGACATGCCGCGCGGGGTGTTGCTGTGGCGCTCCATCCTGCAATGGCTGGGTGGCTTGGGCATTGTTGTCGTGGCGCTGGTGTTTTTGCCGGTGCTGCGTGTGGGCGGGATGCAGCATTTCCAGTCCGAAGGGTTTGACACGCTGGGCAAGATCATGCCGCGGGTCTACGACATCTCGCGCGCGCTGTTGCAGGTCTACCTTGCGCTGACCTTGGCGGCGATCATCGCTTACATGGCGTTCGGCATGGGCGGGTTCGACGCGCTGAACCACGGACTGACAACGGTCGCCACGGGTGGGTTTTCCACCACAGACCAGTCCTTCGCGGCATTTACCGGCCCGCTGGAATATGTCTCGGTGCTGTTCATGGTGCTGGCGGGGTTACCTTTTATCCGGTTGATCCAGTTGATGGGCGGTCAACCCACGGCGTTGCTGCAAGACGTGCAGGTGCGCGCCTTCCTGCGCTGGATTGCCTATGCGGTGGGCGTGATCGTGCTGTATCGTTTCGCCACAGAAGAGGGCACGCTGCTTGATATTCTGCGCGGCACTTTGTTCAATGTGGTCACGCTGTTCACGGGCACAGGCTATGGCAGCGAGGATGTCTCGGCATGGGGTGATTTCCCGTTGATGGTGGTCATGCTGGTGGGCTTCATCGGGGCCTGCACGGCCTCTACCGGGTGTTCGCTGAAAGTGTTCCGCTTTTTGGTGCTGTTCGAGGCGATCAAGCTGCGGATGCGGCAGCTTGGCAGCCCGCATCAGGTGGTGGCGCTGCGGCTTGGGGGCAAACGGTTGGAAGAGGATGTGGTGTCCTCTGTTATTGTGATGTTCACCGCCTTTGCGGGAATTTTCGCGCTTCTGGCCGCCGCGCTGGCGCTGAGTGGGCTGGATACCCGCACCGCCCTGACCGCCGCCTGGACCGCGATCTGCAATGTCGGTCCGGCTTTCGGGCCCGAAGTGGGGCCAACCGGCGCGGTGGATCAATTCTCGACCGTGGCGAAATGGCTGATGATGCTTGGCATGTATCTGGGCCGGCTAGAGGTTCTGGCAGTGCTGGTCCTGTTCTTCCCCCGGTTCTGGAGAAGTTAGATGAAGCCGTTCCTTGTCATACAGTTGCGCCCCGAAGCGGATGTGGCAGATGACGAATACGCCGCCATCCTGCGGCGTGCCGGATTAGCCGCGGACGATACGCGCCGCATCCGGCTGGATCAGCAGACGCTGCCCGGCGATCTGGACCTTGGCGCGCATAGCGGTGTCATTGTCGGGGGCGGGCCGGGATGTGTCAGCGACCCGCCAGCGAAGAAAACCCCTATGGAGGCGCGGATCGAAGCGCAAATCCTGTCGCTGATGCCGCGCATTGCTGACAGCGGCACGCCGTTTCTGGGGTGCTGCTACGGTATCGGTATTCTGGGCCGGTTCCTTGGTGCGCCTGTTTCGCAAGACCATCACGGCGAAGATGTCGGCCCGATCATCTGCCGCCGCCGACCAGAGGGCGCGGCTGATCCGCTGCTCGAAGGGCTGCCCGATGAAATGACCGCCCTTGTCGGCCATAAAGAGGCGCTTGACGCGCTGCCGCCCGGTGCCGTTCACTTGCTGCAAGGCGACCGCTGCCCGATCCAGATGCTGCGCTACGGTGGTCGCATTTATGCCACGCAGTTCCACCCCGAAGCCGATGGCGCAAATTTCGCCCTGCGCATCGCGGTCTACAAGGACAAAGGCTATTTCCCACCCGAACGCGCGGCGGAGCTGACGGCGGCCTGCGCTGATGTGCGCACAGAGGCTTCGGGCCGGGTGCTTGCGAATTTCGTGCAGCATTTTGCGCGCGATTAAGCAAAGCTGTTGCGATCCCCGATTGCGCTTGCGCGCGGCTTGGGCTAATTCCCGCTCCACGCCGGCATAGCTCAGTTGGTAGAGCAGCGGTTTTGTAAACCGAAGGTCGGGGGTTCAAGTCCCTCTGCCGGCACCAGTCACCCGATTTGCCCGGAAAACACGCAGCCTGCATCCGCAACGGTTTGCGGCCATGGCGGGTGCAGTCGCGCCAAGGTATAAGGGGTGACTCGGACCCAAACGAAAGCGCCGTTTTGACCGCAACCGCCGACCCGTCAGACGCGCCCGCGTCGCAAATCCTGGAACCTCAGCCCGCCGTGCTGGACGGGGGCGGGCAGGACTGGCAACTGTCCGGGGCGTTGACGGTGCGCTATGTTTCGGCCGTGGCAGCGGATTTGCCCCGCGCCAGCGGAACACTGGACCTGTCGGGGCTGACACGGTTGGACACGGCAGGCGCCTATCTGCTTCACCGCCATGCCGAGCGCCTGCATATGCGCGGCGCACAGGCCGATCATGCGGCCCTGTTAGAGCGGGTCGCGGCCTCTATCCCGGAGCCGCCCGAACAAACCGCGCGAAATTGGTCACTGTCGCAGCTATTGGAAGGCATTGGCCGCATGGTCGTGAGCGGCGGCAGCTTTTTGCAAGAGATTACAGGTATGCTGGGCTTGTTCCTTGCGCGGCTGGGTCAGATAGCCCGGCATCCGGGGCAATTGCCGATGACGGCGCTGGTTCATCACGCCGATCAGGTGGGGTGGCGCGCGGTGCCGATTGTCTCGCTTATGTCTTTTCTCATCGGGGTGGTGCTGGCCTTTCAGGGCGCTGTGCAGTTGCGCCAGTTCGGGGCCGAGATTTTCGTCGTCGACCTGATCGCCATTTCCATCTTGCGCGAATTGGGCATTCTTTTGACAGCCATCATCGTGGCAGGGCGCACCGCGTCCAGTTTTACCGCCGCGATCGGCTCCATGAAAATGCGCGAGGAAATCGACGCCATGCGCACATTGGCGATTGATCCGGCTATGGTGCTGTTCGTGCCACGTATTCTGGCGTTGCTGATTACGCTGCCCATTTTGGGCGCGGTGGCCAATTTCATGGGCCTGTTGGGCGGCGCACTGATGTCATGGATTGAACTGGGCGTGTCGCCTGCCGTCTTTCTGGCGCGTCTGCTGGCAGAAACCGGCACCAACCATGTCATGGTCGGCTTTATCAAGGCGCCGGTTTTCGCGCTTATCATCGGGGTGATCGGCTGCCATGCCGGGATGCAGGTGCGTGGCAATGCCGAAAGCCTTGGTGCCCAGACCTCTGCCGCCGTGGTGCGCGCCATTTTCGCCGTCATCGTGGCAGATGCCCTGTTTTCTGTCTTTTTTGCCATGATGGATATCTGATGTCGCAGGACGTGGTCATAAAACTGCGCGGCATACGCAATGCGTTCGGGCCGCACACGGTGCATGAAAACCTCGACCTTGATGTCTATCGCGGAGAGGTGTTGGGTGTTGTCGGCGGGTCGGGTAGCGGAAAATCGGTGCTGTTGCGCTGCATTGCCGGACTGCGCCCGCCACAGGCGGGCACCATAGAGATATTCGGTCAGGACGCGCTCAACTGCACGGAAGCGGCCCGGCTGGAGATTGACCAGCGTATGGGTGTGATGTTTCAAGACGGCGCGCTTTTTTCCAGCCTGACCGTGCGCGAGAATGTCGAAGTGCCGCTGCGCACAATTGACGGTCTTGATGCCGGGCTGCGCCGCGACTTGGCGGACCTGAAAATTGCCATGTCGGGGTTGCCCTACAAGGCGGGCGACAACTACCCGTCCGAACTGTCGGGCGGTATGCGCAAACGCGCGGGGCTGGCGCGCGCGCTGGCGCTCGACCCCGAAATCGTGTTTCTGGACGAACCCACGGCAGGGCTGGACCCGATTGGCGCTTCTGCATTTGACGAACTTATCAAGGGGCTTAGCCGCGCGATGGGGCTGACCGTGTTCCTTGTGACCCATGATCTGGACACGTTGCACGCCACCTGTGACCGAATCGCGGTTTTGGCGGACAAGCGTGTGAAGTATACAGGCACGATGGAAGAGATGCTGAAGATCGACCACCCATGGGTGCATGAATATTTCCACGGTCCGCGCGCGCGTGCCGCGATTGCCACCAAGGAAAAGGCGCAGTAACCCATGGAAACAAAAGCAAATTACGTTCTTGTCGGCGTGTTTGCGCTGCTTGGGTTCCTTGGGGTGCTGGGCTTTTTCCTGGCCTTCGGCAAAATCAGCTTCGACCAGCAATACGCCTATTACGATGTCCGATTCGACAGTGTCGCGGGCCTGTCACCCGCCGCCGATGTGACCTTTGCAGGCCTGCCGGTCGGGCGGGTGGTCGATATTCGCCTGTCGCCCGATCAGGACGGAACGGTGCTTGTCTCGCTCGAGGTGGAACGCGAAACACCCGTGCGTGCCGATACGGTGGCGGTGGTGGACAGTTCCGGCATTACCGGCGTGGCCTATGTTGCGCTTTCGCCGGGTAGCCTGACCGCGGCTCTCATCAATGACCGCAGCGATGTGCCGGTGCTCGAGTCCGGACGCTCGACCATCCAGTCCTTGACCGAAGGGGCGCCGCGCATCCTGGACGAAGCCTTGCAGGTGGTCGAACAGGTCAATGCCATCCTTGGCGAAGAAAATCGCACAAGGATCCAGAATATATTGATAAATCTTGAATCCTCCTCGGGCGAGATTTCGCGCGCATTGGACAGTTTCGCGGGCTTTACCGACACGATCGAGGCCGCGACACAGACCTTTGCGGAATTTGCCGGCAATCTGGAGCCGATATTGCTTCAGGCTGAAAAAGCGCTCGAAAGCCTGCAATTTGCCGTGGATGAAGGCGCGCTGGTGGCGACCAATGCGCGCATCGCGTTCGAGACTGGCACACAAACACTGGAAACGGTTGATTCCTTTGTCGCGCAAGACCTGACCGAAATGGTCGTCCAGTTGCGTGCGGATGCGACTGCGCTGCGCACCGAGTTGGAAACTGCAAGCCGTGAGGCGACTGGCATGTTCTCGGAGCTGTCACGCACCGGGCAGGCCGCGACCGAGCGGATGGAGGCGCTTGACCCGGCGCTTGCGCTGCTGGAGCCGCTTCTGGAGCGCGCCGAAACCACCTTGCAATCGGTCGAGCAGATGTCCGACAGTGTTGAAACGCTGGTCAGCGGCGAAGGCAGTATGCTGGTGTCGGAAGCGCGTGAGATGGTCTCTCGTGCGACCAGCGCCATCGACAGCGTGGCGCAAGTGGCTGAAAATGATCTGCCGGTCATCATGTCCGATATTCGCGCCGCGACCGCCGAGGTGCGCGGCGTTGTCGAGACGGTTGGAAATGACCTCAGCAACGTCTCGGGCAACATTGATGCGCTCAGCACATCCGGCCTGCAAGCCCTTGACCAGGTTACGGAAACCTTTGGCAAAGCAAACACAACGCTGGAAGCGATCAACCGCGCCTTAGAGACCGGAGAGGGCGCGCTGGAAGCCGCTGAGCGGGCCTTTGTCGGCGCTGACCGGGTCATCAATGAGGATGTCGCGGCCATCACCGCCGATTTGCGGGATGTGCTGGACCGCTTGGGGGCAGCGGTCGACGCGGTCTCTGCCGATATTCCCGCCGTTACCGCCGATCTGCGCGCGACTGCCGCCAGTGCCGCGCGCACCTTCGATGATCTGGGCGCGGTGGTGCGTGACAGCGCCGGCCCGGTGCGGGATTTCACCGCTGCGGGCCTTCCCAACATCACGCAACTGGCGCGTGAGGCGCGCGGCTTGATTGCCAATCTGGATGGGCTGGCGCGCAAGCTGGACAGCGACCCTGCGCGCCTGCTGCTCAACAGTCAGACACCGGAGTTCAGAAGATGAAGAATGCTCGATTAGGTGTTGTTTTCGCAAGCCTTCTGGCGCTTGGCGGCTGTGGCGCTGTGTCGGCGTTGAACAAGGCCGCGATCCCGCTTGATGCTTATGAATTGCGCGCGCCGTCGGACATGCCGCAAGCCGGGCGCAGCTTGAACAGGGCGCTGAGCATAGAGCCACCGACGACCTCTGGCGCGCTTGATACGGACCGGATTCTTGTCAAACCCAACCCGGTGCAATCGCTGTATCTGCCCGATGGGCGTTGGGCGTCCGAATTGCCTGCGATGTGGCAGACCATGGCGCTGCGTGCCTTCGAGGACACCGGCGCGTTGTCCTATGTAGGGCGCAGACCTTTGGGTGCGGTGGGGGATTTCGCGCTCATCAGCGAGATTACGGATTTTCAGGCCGAATTGGGCGACGACGACACCGCCACAATCCGGTTGCGCCTGACCGCACGTCTGGTGCGCGAAAGCGACGCGCGGGTGGTGGCGCGGCGGGTTTTCAGCGCCGCGGTGCCGGTCGAGGGCACTGAAACGCTGACGCTTGTGAACGGGTTTAACGTAGCCTCGGACGAGGTTCTGGCCGAGATGGTGGCTTGGGGATTGCAAGGGATGGGGCTAAGGCTGCCTGCGTCGTGACCGGGCGCTACCATAGCCATTGATGCTTGAACCAATGGCGCATCCATAACGACCCCAGAGTATTTTTAGCAAGATAAAAGGGCACATAAGGTGTTGAAATCGCTTTACAACTGGACATTGTCCATGGCCAGTCACCGTCATGCACTCTGGGTTTTGGCTTTTGTCGCGTTCATCGAATCTTCGGTTTTTCCCATCCCACCCGATGTGCTGATGATCCCGATGATAATTGCCCGCCCGTCGCGCGCTTTTTTAATCGCGGCGATTGCGACGGTCGCGTCAGTGGCCGGCGGCCTGCTGGGCTACTGGATTGGCGCAGGTGCGTTCGAACTGGTGGGCCGGCCGGTGTTGGAATTTTACGGCAAAGACGCCTATTTCGCAGAATTTTCCGCGCGTTACGCCGAATTTGGCGCTTGGGCCGTGTTGATCGCGGGGGTCACGCCCTTTCCCTACAAGGTTATCACCATCCTGTCGGGCGCAACCGCGCTGTCACTGCCGGTCTTCATTGTCGCGTCTATCATCGCGCGGGCGCTGCGGTTTTTCATCGTGGCGGCACTGTTGTGGAAATTCGGCGCACCGATTCGTGATTTCATCGAAAAACGCCTTGGGCTTGTTTTCATCGTGTTTGTGGTGTTGCTGGTCGGCGGGTTTTACGCGGTGAGGTTTCTGTGACGCGCTCCAGACGGGTTCAAATGCTGGCATTGGCCGGATCGGCCGGGTTGCTGCTGGGGGCGCTGGCCTTCCAGTATATTGGCGGCATGGCACCCTGTGCGCTGTGTATCTGGCAACGCTGGCCGCATGTCGTCGCACTGGTTGCCGGCGCCGGGCTGATCCTGCCGGGGCCGTGGGCTGTGCTGGGGGCGTTGGGAACCGCCGGGTCGGGCGTGATCGGGGTTTACCACACCGGGGTCGAGCGCGGCTGGTGGGAAGGCCCGTCCAGTTGCACATCGGGGGGCGATCTGTCGGGGCTGACCGCGCAGGAATTGCTGAACCAGATCATGGCCGCGCCCGTGGTGCGCTGCGACGAGGTGCCGTGGGAGATGCTGGGCCTGTCCATGGCAAGCTGGAACGCGGTTTTGTCCTTCGGTTTGGCGGGTTTGTGGCTTTTGAGTCTGCGGCTGCGGGGTTAAACCTTTCTTCACGGGGCGTTGTTACGGTCATGCCATGGAGTTGAACAGGCATGTGAAAATGACCCGCTACCATTGCATGATAGACCTGAAACCGAATGCCAATGAACTGGCTTTCGCGCGGGCCGTGGCGCTGTGGTTCGGGATATTGCAGGCTGCGGGCAAGCTAAGCGGCTGGCACTTGTCACGGCGCAAGCTGCGGCTGGCGGGTGCGGGCTTTGGGGATTTCCTGCTGGTTGTCGAATTCGACGACATGGCGCAGATGGACCGTGCCTTTGCCCATCTGGCAGAGGGCGATCATACTGCGGCGCAGGCCTATTCCCAGATGCACGGCATGATCGACCGGGCAGAGGCGGGGCTGTATCGGCCGTATCCAGACCCAATGCCGGTGGAGCGCTTGTCATTGATATGAGGGACGCGCTTTTAACCGTTCTTCGGCCTATATCTGCCTGCTGTGCCGGCTTGATCGGCCTGTTTGCGTGGCGGCAGTGGCGCGCTGCCCTACAGCATAGATGGCAAGACAAGATCGGGCGGGCGGTGGCCATCGGCGAAGGTTTTGATGTTGATAATAACCTTTTCGCCCATCTCGGCCCGCCCTTCGCGCGTGGCCGACCCCATATGCGGCATCAAGACCACGTTGGACAGCTCGCGCAGCCGGGGGTTCACCTGTCGCCCGCGCTCGAACACGTCCAGCCCCGCGCCCGCAATTTCCCCCGCGCGCAGGCCGCGTGTCAGGGCATTTTCGTCGATCACCTCGCCGCGCGAGGTGTTGACGATAATGGCAGAGGGTTTCAGCAGCTTCAGCCGCCGGGCGTTCAGCAGGTGGAAGGTCGCGGGTGTATGCGGGCAATTCACCGAAATGACGTCCATGCGCGCCACCATCTGGTCAAGGCTTTCCCACCATGTGGCCTCTAGCGCGCTTTCCACTTCGGGCCGCAGGCGGCGACGGTTGTGATAATGGATCTGCATGCCGAAAGCCTGCGCGCGGCGTGCAACGGCTTGCCCGATTCGTCCCATCCCCAGAACCCCGAGGCGTTTGCCGTTGATGCGTGTGCCCAGATTGGCCATTGGCGACCAGCCCGCCCAGTCGCCCGCTTGCATCTGCGCCAGCCCGGCGGGAATGTTGCGCGTGACCGCCAGCATCAGGGCCATGGCCATGTCGGCGGTGTCTTCTGTCACGACACCGGGCGTGTTGGTGACAAGAATACCCCGCTGGCGGGCCGTGGCCACGTCGATATGGTCCACCCCGGCACCGTAATTGGCGATCAGTTTCAGGCGTTCGCTGGCCTGGGCCAGCAACGCGGCGTCGATATTGTCTGTCAGCGTGGGCACCAGAACGTCACAATCCTGCATGGCCGCGATCAGGGCCGCGCGGTCCATTGGCGCGTCGGTCTCGTTCAGGCGCAGGTCGAACAATTCCGACAGACGGGTTTCGACCGCGTCGGGCAGGCGTCGCGTTACGACAACACTCAGGCGGGATTTCGGCATGTTGCGGGCTCATCTCTTGTGTGTCGGGTTTCTTATGGCAAACTGCCTGCAATCTCCTCGCGCGACAAGACCGGCTTTTGCAGTCCGGCGGGTGCGGGGGCGGGCAGGACGCAGAATTTTCAGAAGGACCGGGCCGAAAAGGCCGGGGCATGGGCGTATGACACGATCTTTCCACCGGATCGCCGCAGCTGTCATGGCAGTGGCTGTTGGTCTGGCCTCTCCGCTGGCGGCGTGGGCGCAGCAACGCGGCCCGGTCACGAATCTGCCCTTGCCGCGTTTCGTCTCGCTCAAGACGAACGAGGCCAATGCCCGGCGCGGCCCTGACCTGTCGCACCGGATTGACTGGGTCTATAAGCGGCGTGACATGCCGTTGCGGGTGACAGCAGAGTTCGAACACTGGCGCCGGATTGAGGATATGGACGGCAAGGGTGGCTGGATTCATTCTGCGCTGTTGTCGGGCGAACGCACGGCGCTGGTGCAAGCGGATATGGCGCCCCTGCGCGTGCATCCCAATGCCGACGCGCGGGACGTGGCCTTGCTGGAGCAAGGCGTGATCGGCGTGCTCCAAAGCTGCGAGGCGGAGTGGTGCGAGTTGCAGATCGGTAATGTCAAAGGCTGGTTGCCCATCAGTGTGCTATGGGGTGTCGAACCGGGCGAATTGCTGAATTGACCGCGCTATTGCGCGGTGCAATGCGCGCCGGTCGGAGCCTGACCGGACCCAAGCGCCAGCGCGGGCGGCGCGCTGAAAAGGTCGGGGGCGCCGACGCGGGCAAGGTCAAGCGCAAGGATCGCACCAATCAGCGCGATTGCGGAGATACCGACGATCTGACGGGGCAGGGTGGCAAGTGTCATGCGAAGGCTCCTTTCGGCTGAGCGGCCGGGCGCAAGATGACTGGGCGCAATTTCAGACCAAGGGTCGATCCTACGAAGGCCGCAGCCAGCCAGACCCAGCCATGTAGCGACCCGGTCGAGATACCGCTGAAGAACGCGCCCACATTACAGCCGAACGCCATGCGTGCCGAATAGCCCAGCACCAACCCCGCCAGCAGCACAAGCGCGTAGCTGCGCGTTGTCAGGGCTTGCGCGGGGGCGCCCGGTTCCGCCCGGAACCGCATGACGGCGAAAGCCCCCAGCAGCAGCCCGATATTGGTAAGTGAGGTCACATCTGTCAGAATGGACGCGCCCAACCGCTCGGCATTGCCGGGATTGGCCCAGAACCCGGACGCGGCGAGGTCTGCTCCCCCTGCCTGCGCGATCTTGGCGCCCCACAGGCCAAGCCCGTAGACAATGCCCCAAGGCTGACCTGCCACGATCAGATTGGCCAGCGCCAGCGCCGCGATCAGCACCGCCGCCCACCACAACCGCGCAGGCGGCAGACGTTTGCCGGGTGCTGCGCGCCAGATGACCAGCGCCCCAAGTGCGGCCAACCCCACAAGGGTCGCATAAAGGCCCGTTTCGGCCCCTAGCACGCCCTGCACGGAAATCACCGGCAGGCTGGCCAGTCCGGTCCACCAGCCCAAGTGCAAGCTGCCCGCGAAACTGCCACCGATAAAGCCGACAAGTGCGATCAACCCGACAAGGTTGCCCGATCCGGCATTGATAAGTGTCCCCGATCCGCAGCCCATGACCAGTTGCATCGCCGCGCCGAACACGAAAGCGCCAAGGATCATGCCCAAGCCGACCGGCGCGTGCGCCGCCGACAATTCGCCCCCATGCGCGGCCAGCAGTGGAAAGGCGACAGAGGCCACCAGACCGATGGCAACAAATTGCGCCAGCAAGCCCCGCCCGTCGCGTTCGACCACGATCAAGCGCCAAGGCCCGGCAAAGCCAAAGCGCAACCCTTCCAGCACCAGCCCAAAGCCGATGCCGATTGCCATGAGAAGACCGGCGCGCGGGCCGGCCATGACGAAGGTAAAAAGCAGGGCGGACAAAAGGAGCAGCGAAACGAACAGGCGGCGGCGCAGCATGGTCGGCCTTTCAAGTTATGCCCCGGCGCTGCATGTGGCAGGCCGGGGTGTTTTGAGTATTTAAAGCAAGATGAAGCAGGTCAGAACAACCCGTTTACCCAGCGTTTGGTCGAGAGCCACAGATATGCAACGCGGTTCGGTTCATTGTCGAGCGCGTGGCCGTGAATTGTATATTCCGCCATGCTTTCCGCATAGAGCCGGGTATTGGGAACTTCTGCCAATTCGCTCAGGGCGAACCAGTTGATTGCGGCCCAATGGCCGGTATTGCAGAAGGATACGGTTACGGGGGCGTCTTGCAAGCCTTGCTCGGCGGCGATTTCGCGGGCGCGCTCTGGGGCGACCATCAGGCTATCCTCGAAGAATTGCGAGAATTGCAGGTTTTCGGCGCTGCGGATGGTGCCGGGGCGGGCGATGGACCAGGTGATCCCCTCGAAGAAGCCTTCGGGGCGGCTGTCGACCAGCCGGGCTTCGCCGCTCTCGACCAGGTCCACAACTTCAGAGGTCGGAATATACCAGTCGTCGCGCCATTCGGCGTAGAAATCCGATTCTGTTGGTGTAACTTTGCCTTTGGCGGTGGGCAGACCAGCAGCGGCCCAAGCCTGATACCCGCCATTGAGCAGCGCCAAATCCTGCACGCCCAGGGATTTCAATGTCCAATACACCCGCGCGGCGGCGCCCATGTCGGATGGGCTGTCGCCATTATGCACGATCACGGTGGGGCGGTCTGCGGTGACGCCGACGCGCACGGCCTCGGATTCGTATTCCAGTTCGGGCTTCAGCGCGCCGGGATTGGTCGGGCCGGCCCGCCATTCGGAATAGGGCGAGAAGACCGCGCCGGGGATATGGCCGGCCTCAAAGTCACCGGTCACGCGGATGATGTGGATGTCCTCGCCACGTTCCAGCAGCGCCGACAGGTCGGACGGTGCCAGCAGGGGCTGCCAACCTTCGGGCGCGGCAAGGGCGAAGCCGGGCAGGGCGGTCAGTGTCAGGGTCAGGGCGGTCTTGCGCAACATGTCAGAGCCTCCGGTTGTGATGTGTTGTCGCTCAGCTAGGCCTGTGCCGACTGCCGCGCAAGGGATAGGGGCGGGAGCTGCCGCTTGTCTGCGCGACGGAAATTTGCCCGAATTCCAAGGCAGAAAAACATCTGTTCCGCGCTGGGGCGTGAACTTGGAACAGCGTCACGCGCGGTGCGCGATGGCTGGCAAATGGCCCTTATTTGCCCGTGGCCTGCTATAGCGGCGTTATGCGCCGTGGTGCCACCTTGCCCAGCCGCGATTCGCGCCATGCGATCAGCAAACCCGCCGCGATCACCAGCCCGGCACCTGCCAGCATTTGCGGGGTTGGCACCTCGTCGAACAGCACAAAGCCCAGAACCGTGGCGAAGATAAGCTGCGCATACCAGAAGGGGGCCAGCGCCGAGGCATCGGCATAGCGGTAGCTGGCGGTCATCATCAATTGCCCAACGCCGCCCAACAGGCCAGAGGCGACCAGCAGCATGGCCACTTCTGGCGTGGGCCAGACCCAACCGAAGGGGGCCGTCAACAGGCCCATCAGGCTGGCCGTCAGCGCGAAGTAGAACACGATGGCGGGGGTGCTTTCCTGCACCACCATCCGGCGCAGCAGAATTTTCACCAAGGCCGCTGCGGTGGCGGACCCAAGCGCCGCAAATGCGCCGATCCGGGCAAGGTTATCGGCGCCGCCGCCCATGCCCAGACGCGGCCAGACCACGATCATCACACCTGCAAAGCCGATGATGACCGCGCCCCAGCGCACCAGCCGCACCTTTTCGCCAAGGATGACCACGGCGAAAACCAGTGTGACCATAGGGGCGGCAAATCCGATGGTGGTCACCTCGGGCAAAGGGAGCAGTGACAGCGCCAGAAAGTTCAGCGACAGCGCCACCGTGCCAAGCGTGCCGCGCAGCAGGTGGTGGCCCGGTCTGGCCATGCGCAACCCATCCCAAAGCGGGCCTTGCGCCGCGATCCACCCAAGGATCAGCGGCAGCGAGAACGCGGCGCGTGCGAATACCGCCTGACCCGTGGGCACCTCTGCGGTTGCGGCCTTGACGCAGGCGGCCATGCAGACCAGCACGAACAGCGCCGCGACATTCAACGAGATGCCGGTCAGGGGTTTTGCGGTATGGCCGCGGGTGAGCATGGGGCGTCCTTGGTGCTTCACATGTTCAATAGGCGCGCCCTGAGCAAAATGCAATTCTGTTGGCTTGCCAATCGGGCGCGTGGCTTCTAGCCATGGCACAGGACAACACAGGGGCCGACCATGACCGATACGCCGCTCGACCTTGCCTTTGCCGCGACAGAAGCCGCGCCGGACGATATTCCGACCCGTCTGAGCTATTATGCACGCCTGACAGAGGGTGAGTTGTTCCTGCTGCTGGAGCATGAAGCGACGGGCGACAAGCTGGACCCAAAAGTGTTCGAACTGGAGGATGGCCCGATTGTGCTGGCCTTCGACCGTGAGGACCGCTTGACCGAATTCACTGGTTTGGCTGCCCCCTACGCGGCGCTTCCGGGGCGTGTGGTGGTCGAGATGCTGGCGGGCAGCAATCTTGGGCTGGGGCTGAACCTTGGGGTCGCGCCCTCGGCGCGGGTATTCCCGCCAGAGATACTTGCGTGGTTGGCAGAAACGCTGTCGGAACGGCCCGAAGAACTGGAAAACCGTGTCACCGCCTTTCGCGCCCCACGCGGGATGCCAGAGGCTTTGTTGACTGCGCTTGATGCGCGTCTGGCGCGGATGGAGGGGCTGGCCGCGCTCGCTTATCTTGTGGGCACCGAATATGAGGGCGGTGTGCGCGGCCATATGCTGGTTTTTGTCGATGCCGCTCCTGGCGCCGAAAGCGCGCTGGCGCGGGCGGTGCAGGGCGCTTTGGGCTTTTCGGGTGTGGAAGCGGGGCAGTTGGATGTGACTTTTTTGGGGTCTGACGATCAACGCGCGGCGGAATTGGCGCGCGTGGGCTTGCGGTTTGATCTGCCGCAACCGGCCAAGCCGGTTGAAATGAAAGCGCCGGGGCTGGACCCCGACACACCGCCCCGGCTGAAATAGGCACGTAACGGTGCTGGGGCGCAGGCCGAAGAGTTTGATATGAGTGAATCGATTTCCATCCGTGACCGCATCGGGCAGGCGCTGGGCCGATGGTTGGAACGCGACCGCCCGCAATTCGAACCGCGTGCAGCGCTCGACCCCGACACTTTGGTGCGCACTTTGCGGCGCGGCGATGTGCTGTTGGTCGAGGGGCGGGCCAAGATTTCGACCGCGATCAAGTATCTGACGCAAAGCACATGGTCACATGCGGCCCTGTATGTGGGTGATATGCTGCCGGGGCAGGGGCCGCACATGCTGGTCGAGGCGACGCTGCAAGACGGGGTTCATGCTGTGCCGCTGTCGAAATACGCGCGCGCGAATATCCGCATCTGCCGCGCGGTTGGGTTGTCAGAGGCCGAACGCAAGGCGGTGGCGCGCTATATGATCGACCGCATCGGGTATGAATACGATCTGCGTAACATCATCGACCTTGCGCGCTACCTGTTCCCGACTCCGCCTGTCCCGGTGCGTTTTCGTCGGCGTATGCTGGCGCTTGGGTCTGGTGATCCGACACGGGCGATCTGCTCGTCGCTGGTCGCGCAAGCGTTTCAATCGGTGCGCTATCCGATCCTGCCCGACATTCGCCGGTCGCGCGCGCACGGGTCCGACTATTCCCGGCGCGAGATATTCCACATTCGTCATCATTCGCTGTTCGTGCCGCGCGACTTCGACCTGTCGCCGTATTTCGAGATCGTGAAGCCAAGCATCCGCAACGGGTTTGACCACGGATTGATCGAATGGGCAGTTCAATCAGAGGCGAAAAATTTGGGGTAATATAATACCTAAATTGTAATGCACTGATTATACTCATTTAATTCAAGTCAACGCCCCTTGACCGTAGCGTGAATATCCTTAGAAGACACCCAGCGCCCCGGTTGGGGGCTGAAATGTTCTCTCTCAAGGGTCTCGTCATGAAAACCTTCTCTGCCAAACCGGCGGATATCGAGAAGAAATGGATCATCATCGACGCCGAAGGTGTCGTGCTGGGCCGTCTTGCCTCGATCATCGCCATGCGCTTGCGCGGCAAGCACAAAGCCTCTTTCACTCCGCATATGGACATGGGTGACAATGTCATCGTGATCAACGCGGAAAAGGTGCAGATCACCGGCAACAAGCGCGCCAAGCCGAACTACTGGCACACCGGCCACCCCGGCGGCATCAAATCGCGCACCACCGGCCAGATTCTGGAAGGGCGCTTCCCCGAGCGCGTGCTGATGCAGGCCGTCAAGCGCATGCTGCCCGGCGGCCCGCTGTCGCGCCAGCAGATGACCAACCTGCGCGTCTATGCAGGCACCGAGCATCCGCATGAAGCCCAGCAACCCGAAGTTCTGGATGTCAAATCCATGAACACCAAGAACACGCGGAGCGCATGACCATGAGCGACGATCTGAAAACGCTGGACGATCTGAAATCGGTCGTCACCCCGGTTGCCGAAGAGGCACCCGTCCGCGAAGCCGTCCGTGACGAGCTGGGTCGTTCCTACGCGACCGGCAAGCGCAAAGACGCTGTTGCCCGTGTCTGGATCAAGCCGGGTTCCGGCAAGATGCTGGTGCGCGACAACAAGGGTCAGTTCATCGACTACACCAAGTATTTCGCACGCCCGGTGTTGCAGATGATCCTGCGCCAGCCTTTCCAGGTGGCCGGTGTTGTCGACCAGTTCGACGTGATCGCAACGGTTGCCGGTGGTGGCCTGTCCGGTCAGGCCGGCGCGGTCAAGCACGGCATTTCGAAAGCGTTGCAGCTTTACGATCCGTCCTTGCGCGCTGCGCTGAAAGCGGCAGGCTTCCTGACCCGCGACAGCCGCGTTGTGGAACGCAAGAAGTTCGGCCGCGCGAAAGCCCGCCGTAGCTTCCAGTTCTCCAAGCGTTAATCGTTTCGAACATGCCATCTTAAACGCCCGGACGGATCGTCCGGGCGTTTTACTTTTCGGGTTTCTTTCTGCGACCTCTCTTGGTTTAGTGGCTGTGCCACACCAGACAGGAGGCCGCATGTATTCCCATTTACTTGTTACCGTCGCCTATGAGGGCGAACATGATGCCGCCCGCTCGTTACAAGTTGCGCGCGCGCTGGCCGCGCCGGGGGCGAAGGTCACGCTGATTCACGTGATGGAACCCGCGCCGCTGTTCACGTTGGACTATCTGCCGGATAACTGGCGCGAGGATATGCAACGGGCGATCACTGCCGATCTGGGCGCGCTGGCGTCGACGTTCGAGGATGGCCGCGTCGTTGTGACAGAGGGGGATCCGGCACATGAGGTGCTGGATTATGCGCAAGAAAACGGGGTTGATTGCATCGTTGTTGCGTCGCATCGCCCTGGCACTCATAGCCTGATGCTTGGGTCTACCGCCGCAAAGATCGTGGGCCGTGCCCTGTGCGCGGTGCATGTTGCACGGCGTGAGGACTGACATCAAAAAACCCCCGCAGGCCAAGCCTTCGGGGGTTCGTTTTTGATGCAAGGCAAGCCTTGCCTTCGGTCCTGTCGAGCTTAGAGCCCGTTCTCGCGCTGCAATTTCTTGCGCGCCAGCTTGCGAGCACGACGAATCGCTTCGGCTTTTTCACGGGCCTTTTTCTCGGACGGTTTCTCGAAATGCTGCTTGAGCTTCATTTCGCGAAACACACCTTCACGCTGGAGTTTCTTCTTCAGCGCACGAAGGGCCTGATCGACATTGTTGTCACGAACCGATACCTGCATGTGGTTTTCACCACCTTTCCAAGTTAAAGTTGCATAAATCGCAGGAAGCGGTCGCATAGCAGAGCCGTGGCGCTATGTCCAGCCATGTGACCATGACAGGGAGCATCCGATGAATGATCTGACAGAGAAATTGCTTGATGCCGCGTTGATCCATGTGCCGTTTGACGGCTGGAGCGAGGCCGCTTTGAGCGCCGCTGCCGCGGATTGCGGGGTGGACATGGCCGCAGCACGCGCGGTCTTCCCGCGCGGTGGTGTCGATATGGCGCTGGCCTATCACGCGCGCGGGGATGCTTTGATGCTGGCGCGGCTGGCCGATCATGACCTGTCGCAACTGCGCATCCGCGACCGGATAACGTTGGCGGTACGCTTGCGCTTGGAAGCCGCAGAGGACCGCGAGCTGGTGCGGCGCGGCACCACGTTGTTCGCCCTGCCGCTTTATGCCGCTGATGGTGCGCGCGCGATCTGGGGGACGGCAGATGCGATCTGGACCGCGCTTGGCGACAGTGCGACCGATTACAACTGGTATACCAAGCGCGCGACATTGGCGGGTGTCTATTCGGCCACGGTGCTGTTCTGGCTGGGCGACGAGAGCGAGGGCACGCACGCGACATGGGGCTTTCTGGACCGCCGCATTGACGGTGTGATGCAGATAGAGCGGGTGAAAGGGGCCGCGCGCAAGAACCCGGTTTTGCGCACGCTCTTTGCCGGGCCAAGCGCGGTCTTGTCCTGTATCAAGGCGCCAACGGCCCGCGCGCGGCCCGATCTGCCGGGCTATATGCCGCCGAAGCCGCAGGGTTGACGCCACCGCCCTCACGCCGCAAGTTGCGCCTATCCAACAGCAAGACGGGACAGGCGCAATGGCGGTCGGCAAGGAGATACTCACCTGGTATGAGGGCACGTGGCATGACGGGGCCGCGCCGATCATCTCATCGGCGGACCATGCCGCGTGGCTGGGCAGCACCGTGTTCGACGGCGCGCGCCAGTTCGAGGGCGCACGCCCCGATCTGGACCTGCATTCTGCGCGCATCATCCGCTCTGCCGAGACGATGGGAATGATCCCCCCGGTCGATGCTGCGACCGTGCAAGGGCTGATGGAGGAAGGCTGCGCGCGCTTTGGCGCTGACCGTAGCCTTTATCTGCGTCCGATGATGTGGTCGCGCGACTCCGCCCCCGGTATTATCGATGTGGAGCCGGAAAACACCGGCTTCGCGATCTGTATCGAGGCGCTGGACATGCCCGCACCCGGGGGCTTTTCGCTGACCGTGTCGCCCTTCTGCCGCCCGCGCCCCGACATGGCGGTAACAGAGGCCAAGGCCGGCGCGCTTTACGCCAACAATGCCCGGATCATGGCCGATGCCCGCAAGCGCGGCTTTTCCAACGCGCTTTCGCTGGATGTAGACGGATTCGTGGCTGAAACCGCGTCCACTAACGTGTTCATGGTGCGCGACGGGGTGGTGTTTACGCCGGTGCCAAATGGCATGTTCCTGAATGGGATCACGCGCCAGCGGGTGATCGCGCTGCTGCGGGCCGACGGGATCGAGGTGGTCGAGACAAGCCTGACTTTGGACGATTTCGACACGGCGGAGGAAATTTTCGTGACCGGAAATATCGCCAAGGTGATGCCGGTCGCGCGCTACAAAGACCGCGAGATGGGCACGCCCCGGATGGGGATGCGGGCGCGGGAGTTGTATTGGGATTATGCGCTGTCAGGGGGTGAGACCGTCGCGGCGCTGCGCAAGACGGCGGGCTTGGTGTAAGGGGCTTTGCCCCTCTGAGGCCGTTGGCCTCATTCACCCCAGGATATTTCTGCAAGGATGAAATGGGAGGGCATGGGCATGGACCTGCCACATACGATGCGCGCGATCGAAATTGCCAAGCCCGGCGGGCCGGAGGTGCTGCGAGAGGTCGAGCGTCCCGTGCCGGTGCCGGTTGCGGGGCAAGTGGTGGTGCGCATGGCCTATGCGGGCGTGAACCGGCCCGATGCATTGCAGCGCGCCGGTGCCTATGACCCACCGCCGGGGGCAAGCGATCTGCCGGGGTTGGAAGGCGCGGGCGTGATCGCCGCTGTGGGGGCAGGGGTCGCGCGTTGGAAGGTGGGCGACAGGGTCTGCGCCCTGTTTCCCGGCGGGGCCTATGCCGAGCATGCCGCGACCGATGCCGGGCAGGTGCTGCCGGTGCCCGAAGGGTTAAGCCTGCGCGAAGCCGCCTGTTTGCCGGAGACCTGTTTTACCGTCTGGTCGAACGTGTTCATGCGCGGCGGCTTGCAGGCAGGCGAGCGGTTCTTGGTGCATGGGGGATCGTCTGGCATTGGCACGACGGCGATTCAACTGGCCACTGCCTTTGGCGCGCGGGTGTTTGCAACCGCCGGGTCGGCCAAGAAATGCGATGCCTGTGTGCAATTGGGGGCCGAGCGCGCGATCAATTACCGCGACGAGGATTTCGTGACGGTGCTGCGCGATGAGGGCGGCGCGAACCTGATCCTCGACATGGTCGGCGGCGATTACCTGCCGCGCAATTTGAAAGCCCTGGCTGAAGATGGGAGGCTGGTGCAGATCGCTTTTCTGCAAGGGCCGAAAGTGGCGGTGAATTTCGCGCCGCTGATGGTGCGACGGCTGACGATTACCGGGTCCACGTTGCGCCCGCAGTCGGATGCCGCGAAGGCTGCGATTGCCGCCGAGCTGGAGGGCAAGGTTTGGCCGTTGATCGCCGCCGGACGGCTGGCCCCGGTGATGGACAGCGAGTTTCCCCTGGCCGATGCCGCGGGCGCGCATGCTCGGATGGAGAGTTCCGAACATATCGGCAAGATCGCTTTGTCCATCGCGCCGGAATGATATTCGGAATGGTGCCTACGCAAAAGGGCCGGTCATATGACCGGCCCTTCGCATGTCAGCCCTGACAGGGGATCAGGGAAACGCGGCACGGTCCCAGACGGTGATCGCGGCGGCCTGATTGGTGCCGTAATCGGCGATATTGGTGTCGCTGCGCTTGAAATCGGCCCAATCACGCATCGGCCCGGAAATAACCGTGCCTTCGACGACCGGGTATTCGTTATTGGTGTCGGCCAGAATGCTCTGCACGAAAGGCGAGGTCAGGTATTCGATGAATTTGACCGCGTTTTCCGCATTCGGCGCATTCGCCACCACACCGATGCCCGAGACGTTCACATGCGTGCCGCGATCGTCCTGGTTGGGGAAGATTGGCAGAACCTTGCTTGCCACTTCGCGGTCGGCCGGATTTGACGAGGTTTGCAGGCGGCCCCAGTAATAGGTGTTGGCCACGGCAAGGTCGCATTCGCCCGCGGCAAGCGCGCGAAGCTGGTCGGTGTCGCCGCCTTGCGGATCGCGCGCAAGGTTGCCTTTCAGCCCTTCGGCCCAGGCTTGCGCATCTTCCTCGCCATGGACATGGACCATCTCTGCCATCAGCGAGACGTTATAGATATTCGAAGAGGTGCGGATGCAGACCGTCAGGCCCAGATCGTCACGCGCCAGGTCTTCGTAGGTGGTGACGCCTTCGGGCATTCCGGCATCGGCGCTGTAATAGATGACGCGGGCGCGGCTGGTCAGGCTGTAGAACAGCCCGTCAGGATGCCGCAGATCGGCCGGGATACGTTCGTTCAGAATGTCGCTTTCGACCGGCTGGAACAGGTCTGCTTCTACCGCCCGATGCAGGCGTCCGCCATCGACTGTCCAGAACAGGTCTGCGGGGGAGTTGGCCCCCTCGGCTTGGATACGGGCCTGAAGTTCGTCGCCGGACCCGTCCAGCACATTGACCGTGATGCCGGTCTCCTCGGTGAAACGCTCGTAGATTGCCAAGTCTGTGTCGTAGTGGCGCCCGGAATAGAGGTTTACCTCTTGTGCCAAGGCCGGAAGCGCGGTTGCCAGCGCCATTGCGGATACAGTTGCGAACCGAAGCATGGATTTCTCCTTTATGTTACAGCTTTCCGCCTGCCTGGGCAGGGCTGCGCGCCCCGCTGGGTTGGCCGTTCGGACAGGGGTTTGCCCCGCCTTGGCCCTGACATAACCTGCCAATTCAAACTTGACAATAATAATCAGTTATTATTTTCGTGCCGCCGGATATTCGCTTTTCCTGCGCCGTCAAACCCTATAATCAACCGGTATGACAGACCAGACACCTCCCATCCTCGCCCGCTCGCGCCCGCGCTATTCGCCTTGGGCGGTGTTGGCGTTGATCGTGGCCTTGGTGATCCTGATGCCCATTGCCAGTGTCGTCAGCCGGGTCTTTGTGCCGGCCGAAGATGTCTGGGCGCAACTGATCGACACGGTGCTGCCGCTCTACATCCGCAATTCGGTGCTGATGGTGCTGGGCGTCGTCAGCTTGGCGGCCCTGATCGGGGTGGCGACCGGCTGGCTGGTTGCCGCCTATGATTTTCCGGGCCGCCGGATGTTTGAATGGGCGCTGATGCTGCCCTTGGCCATGCCGGGCTATGTGATCGCCTATGTCTATTACGACCGGCTTAGCTATTGGGGGCCGATCCAGTCGGGACTGCGCGACCTTTTTGGCTGGAGCGGGCAGGGCTATTGGTTTCCCGATATCGCATCGGTGCCCGGCGCGATTTTTGTGCTGGCCTTGGTGCTCTATCCCTATGTCTATCTGTTGGCGCGGGCGGCCTTTATGGGCCAGTCACAACATTTGATGGAGGCCGCGCGCACGCTTGGTCACAGTCGGGTATCGGCGTTCTTCCGGGTGGCGCTGCCCATGGCATGGCCTGCCATTGCTGCCGGGGCCGCCTTTGTTGCCATGGAAACGCTGGCGGAATATGGCGCGGTGCTGCATCTGGGGGTGCAAACCCTGACCACCGGCATCTTCCGGACATGGTTCGCGCGTGGCGCACCGGTCGCAGCAGCGCAGTTGGCCGCGCTTTTGTTGTTCTTCGTGCTGGCCTTGTTTTACGCCGAGAAACTGGCCCGCGGGAAACGGCATTTCGCCTCTGACAGCGGCGGACGGTCGGCGCAGCTTGTGCGCAAACGGCTAACGACGGGGCTGGGCTTGCTGGCCGCGCTGTCCTGCGCTTTGCCGCTTGCCTTGGGGTTTGCGTTTCCGGCTGCCGAACTGGCACGCCTTGCCTATATCGCGGGCGACCCGATGTGGGGGCCGCGATTCTATGAATTCGTGGTCAACAGTCTGAGCATGGCCGGGGGCGCTGCGCTGCTTCTGGTCGCGGTGGCCTTGCTTCTGGCCTATGCCAAGCGCTTGCAGGGTGGCCCGGTGGTTTCTATCGCCACACAGGCGGCCAGCCTTGGCTATGCGCTGCCCGGTGCTGTGATCGCGGTGGGCATCCTGATCCCGATGGCCGCCTTCGACAATGCGCTCGACAGTTTCATGCGCACGACCTTTGGCATCTCGACCGGGCTTTTGCTGACGGGCACGATCACCGCGCTGATGTTCGCCTATGTCGTGCGCTACCTGGCCGTGGCACTCAAAACCACCGAAGCGGCGTTCACCCGTATTCCCCGCAGCATGGATGACGCAGCGCGCAATCTTGGGCTGGGGCCGTTCGGGCTGCTGACCCGTGTGCATATTCCGCTCTTGCGCCGGGGTATGCTGACGGCTGCGATCTTCGTTTTTGCCGATGTGATGAAGGAGCTGCCGGCCACGCTTATCGTGCGACCGTTCAATTTCGACACGCTGGCAATTCGCGTCTTCCGTTTGGCCAGCGACGGACGGCTCGAGGAAGCCTCGACCGCGGCGCTGTTGATCGTCGCGGTCGGCATCTTGCCGGTTATCATCCTCAGCCGCGCGATGAACCGTTAATTCGGCTTCATCTTGCCAGAAATACTCACGACACGCGCTTGGTCACAAGTGGTCCTTGGCACGATGCGATCAGATTTGCCCCGGCTTGCGGCCCCGCGTCAGCCGGGGTCGCACTTATGGCCTGACGGGTGGGGGCGGGTCTTGGCCCGCCTCCGCCCGTCAGGGCGCCTCCCCTACTTGACGAAAATCTCGCGCGGGGTGGTGCATAAGGGTTCCGGCCCGTGCTCGGTAATCAGCACGGGTTCGGTAATTTCCAAGCCACCGTCTTCCAGCCACAACGCGGGCATGAAATGCATGACCATGCCGGGTTTCAATTCGGTCATGTCACCGCGCCGCAGCGACAGCGTGCGCTCGCCCCAGTCTGGCGGGTAGCTTAGCCCGATGGAATAGCCGCAGCGATTGTCCTTCTCGAAGCCGCGTTTGTTCAGCGCCGCGTTGAAGGCGTTGGCCACGTCTTCGGCCCGCGCGCCGGGGTGGCATTGCGACAGCCCGGCCTCGGTTGCTTCCAGCACCGCTTCTTCCGCGTGGCGATACAGGTCTGGGACCGATCCAAAGAACAATGTGCGCGATTGCGGGCAATGGTAGCGCCGGTGCACGCCCGCGATCTCGAAAAACGTCGCCTCGCCCGCGCGCATGGGCCGGTCGTCCCATGTCAGATGCGCCGCAGTGGCATCCAGACCTGACGGGGCCATCGGCACGATGGCAGGGTAGTCTCCCCATTGCCCATCAGCGCCTTCGATCCCGGCCTTGGTGATTTCAGCCACCAGCTTGTTCTTGGCCATGCCCGGTTCGGCCACCTCCAGAATGACGCGGTGCATGCGCTCCACGATGCGCGCGGCGCGGCGCATATACAGCAATTCCGATTCGGATTTGACGAGCCGTTGCCAGTTGACCAGCCCTGTCCCATCCTCGAACCGAGCCTCGTGCAGGTGGTTGACCAGCGTCTGGTGTGCGGCGGCGGAATAATAGTAATTGTCCATTTCCACCCCGATCCAGCCGGTATTCCAGCCGCGATCGACGATCAGCGCCGCCAGCGATTCCATTGCGTGTTTCTGGGGGTTCTGCACATAGGTGTCATCATAGGGCACAATGCTGTCGGGGCTGCGCATGAACACGGTGCGCGCGGCTCCCGGCCCGTCAATGCCGCGCCCCCACCAGACGGGTTCCCCCTCCATCGGCAACAAGACCGCCTGATGCACATAAAAGGTCCAGCCGTCATAGCCGGTGATCCAGTTCATGTTCGACGGGTCGGAAATAATCATCAGGTCCAGCCCGCGCAGTTCCATTTCGGCGCGGGTGCGGGCGATGCGGGCTTCATATTCGGCATCGGTAAAATTCGGGTTGGTGGTGGTCATGAGCGTGCGGTCCTGTGGCGCGAGAACGAAAAACCCCGACGCGAAGGACGCGCCGGGGCAGGGGGATCAGAGTGCGCCGGTGACATCTTCCAGCGCTTGGGCTGTCACATCCGCGACCTTGTCGACCTCTGCTGGCGTGATGCACAAAGGCGGGGCAAAGCCGATGATCTCTCCCTGTGGCATGGCGCGGGCAATCACGCCATGTTTCGCCATCGCGCCCACCACTTGTGCGGTGATCTTGTCGGCCGCGTCGAAATCGGTCCCTGCGTCCGGGTCGCGCTGCAATTCGACGGCGGCCATCAGCCCCTCGCCGCGCACATCGCCCACGAAACGGTGGCTGCCCAGCCGTGCTTTCAGCGCGTTCTGGAAATAGGCGCCAGTGTCGCGTGAGTTTTGCACCAGCCCCAGATCATCCACCAGCTTCAGGTTGGCGACACCTGCCGCCGCACCGATGGGGTGTGCCGAATAGGTCCAGCCATGCCCGAAGGGGCCGAATTTGTCGGTGCCCTCTTCCAGCACCTTGAACAGATCGTCGCTGACAATACTGCCCGACAGCGGCGCATAGGCCGAGGTCAGACCCTTGGCGATGGTGATGATGTCGGGCGTGATGCCGTAATGGGTGGACCCCATCATCGTGCCCAAACGGCCAAAGCCCGTGACCACTTCATCGGCAATCAGCAGGATGTCGTGCTTTTTCAGGATCGGCTGAATCGCCTCCCAATAGCCCGCAGGCGGGGGAACAATGCCGCCGGTGCCCAAGATTGGCTCGCCGATGAACGCGCCGATATTGTCCGCGCCTTCGCGCTCGATCAGCGCTTCCAGTTCTGCCGCGCAATGGGCGGTGAATTCGGCTTCCGACATGTCACGGCGCGGGCGGCGGAAGTAATAGGGCGCTTCGGTATGCACGACTTCAGCCATTGGCAGGCCGAATTTGGCGTGGAATGGCGTCAGCCCGGTCAGCGACCCGGTCACAAGGCCCGACCCGTGATAGCCGCGCCAGCGCGAGATGATCTTGCGCTTTTCGGGGCGGCCCTTCACGTTCCAGTAATACCAGACCAGCTTGACGTTGGTTTCATTCGCGTCCGACCCGGACAACCCGAAATAGACCCGGTTCATATGCGCAGGCGCGCGCTCTGCCACCATATGCGCCAGCGTGATCGAGGCTTCGGTGCCATGGCCGACATAGGAATGGTAATAGGCCAGTTCGTGCGCCTGCTTGGAAATGGCGTCGGCAATCTCGGTGCGTCCATAACCCACATTCACGCAATAGAGGCCCGCGAACGCATCCAGAAAGCGGTTGCCGTCGCGGTCTTCGATATGCACGCCTTTCGCGGTGGTCACGATCCGCGTGGCGCTTTCGCCGCGTGCGTGCTGTGCGAAATGGGTGGACGCGTGCAGGAAATGCTCGCGGTCCCACTTGTTAAGCTGGTCATTGGTCAGCATCGGATGTCCTTTCTTACCCGTTTTGCGGGCAGGTCTGTTCAGAGGGCGGAGGGGCCTTTGCTCAACGGGCTATGCCCTTATGAGGTTTTGCGCACCAACCGGTAGCTTCCCTCGGGCAGGTCAAGCGCTGCGGCCAGATCGCGCAGTTGCGACAGCGACAGCGTGACGACCGCTTCGGTCTGCGCGCTTGCGTCGAACTGCGCCACGCTTACCCGGTCATCGGTGGCGCGGATGGTAATATCCTCGCGCAGGCTGGGGGTGCCTTCGTCGATCAGGGTGATGATGGTCGCGTCGAAATCATGCTCGATGGTAAACATGTGCAGAGCGTAGCCGAGTGACGCGCCCATTGAAAGGGGGGGCATCAGCCCGCCTGTCGGGATTTGCCGGTGCCGCGCGCCCCTTTCCCCGGAGGATCAAAGCGGCTATGGGCTGCGTTTGCATCTATCAGTGAAAGAGCCGCCCCATGCCCACGATCCGCCTGAAACCCAAGGCCGAAGCCCGCGCCATCCGTCATGGCTTCCCATGGGTGTTTGCCAATGAGGTCGTGACCGACAGGCGCACGCGTGCCATCGCGCCCGGAACATTCGCGCGGCTGGAAGAACATGACGGGCGCGCCCTGGGCTTGGTCACGGTCAACCCGGCGTCAAAAATCATCGGGCGGATGATGGACCGGGACCCCGATGCGCAAATCGACCAAGCCTGGATCGCAGGCAAGATTGCCCATGCGCTGGCCATGCGCGCCGCGCTCTATGAGACCCCGCATTACCGCCTTGTTCATGCCGAGGCTGACGGACTGCCCGGCGTGGTCATCGACCGCTTTGGCGATGTGGCGGTGATCCAGCCCAATGCCGTATGGGCCGAAGCGCATTTTGACCTGATCGCTGATGCGCTGATACAGGTAACGGGCGTCAGCAGCATTGTCCGCAACGGGTCTGGGCGCGCGCGCGCCCTGGAAGGTTTGCCAGAACTGACAGAGATCGCGCGCGGCGCGGTGGATGGCCCGGTCCCGGTGCCGATGAACGGGGCGACCTATATGGCCGATGTGCTTGGCGGGCAGAAAACCGGGCTGTTCTTCGACCAGCGTCCGAACCATGCCTTTGCCGCAAAACTGGCCAAGGGCGGCTCTGTGCTGGATGTGTTCGCGCATGTGGGGGGCTTTTCGCTGGCAGCCCTTGCAGGTGGTGCCACCCAAGCCTTGGCGGTCGACAGTTCGGCGCCCGCGCTGGCGCTGGCCGAAGCCGGCGCAAAGGCCAGCGGCATGACCGACCGGTTTGACACCTTGCAAGGCGATGCGTTCGACATTTTGCAAAAGCTGGCGGAAGACGGGCGACGTTTCGACACTGTCATCTGTGACCCGCCCGCGTTCGCGCCGAACAAACCGGCCCTTGATGCGGGTCTGCGTGCCTATGAGCGCGTGGCGCGCGGGGCAGCGGCCTTGGTGGCACCGGGGGGCTATCTGGGGCTGTGTTCGTGTTCGCACGCCGCCGACCTTAGCAGCTTTCGCAACGCCAGTGCGCGCGGCATAGGCCGCGCCGGGCGGCGTGGGGTTATGCTGCATACAGGCTTTGCCGGGCCGGACCACCCGCAACTGCCGCAACTGGCCGAAAGCGGTTATCTGAAAGCCGTGTTCTTCCGGCTGGATTGATGCGGCTGGTTCTGGATGCTTGCGTCCTCTATCCGACCATTCTGCGCGAAATCCTGATCGGCGTGGCCGAGCAGGGCGGGTTCGTGCCGCTTTGGTCCGCGCGGATCTTGGGTGAATGGCAGCATGCGGCGGCGCGGCTGGGGCCAGAGGGCGCGCAGGTCGCCTCTGGTGAAATTGCGATTTTGCGCGCGCGCTGGCCCAAGGCCGAAATTCCCGCCGACCCGGTGCTGGAAGCGCGACTATCCTTGCCCGACCCGGCGGATTGTCACGTTCTGGCAGCGGCGATCCTCGGCAGGGCGGATGCGGTCGTCACACTTAACCTGCGCGACTTTCCCACCCGTCAGATGGAAGGGATGCGTGCGACCTCGCCCGACGATCTGTTGATGGATCTGTGGTTGGCAGACAGTGCTATGGTCGAGCAGGCTGTGACGCAGGTGCGGGACCGCGCGCAGGCGATCTCTGGCCAGCCGCGCCCGCTGCGGGCCATGTTGAAACGCGCCAAGCTGCCAAGATTGGGGAAGGCGCTGGACGGGTAGGGCCACTTTAGCGCCAGCGGCGGGCCGGGGACTGCCGATCAGCAGTGCTTTATGGCTACCAATTCCGTAAAACAGTCGTGCGGCGCGCATGCATCAGCCCATCGGCAGGCCGCGGGACGGCCCGCCAATGGCGCGGCGGGCTACGCCCTTGTTCCGCGCCAGAGGGTTAGAACCCCACCGCCTTGCGCAACATGTTCAGCGCCATGACCATGATAAACACCGCGAAGACCCGTTTCAGCGGTTTCGGGTCCATCGCATGGGCCAGTTTCGCGCCCATGGGGGCGGTTATCAGGGTCATTGCCACCACCAGTGCAAAGGCGGGCAGGTTGACGGCACCGATTGTGAAGGGTGGTGCATCCGCAATCGGCACAAGCAAAAATGTCAGCACCGAGGGCAGTGCGATGATTATCCCGAATCCGGCGGCCGTTGCCACCGCGCGGTGGATGGCCACGCCATGCAACGTCATGAGCGGCACGCCAAAAGACCCGCCGCCAATGCCCATCAGCACTGACAGAAACCCGATGACCGGAGCTATCAGCAGCTTTTTCACCCCGGATGGCATGACCGGGCCCAATTGCCAACTATTGCGACCGAAGCCGAAATAAAGGCCGATGAATACGCCCAGAAGCCCGAAAATACCTTGCAACACGACCGACCGCAGCCCTGCGGCAACCAGAACCCCCAGCACCGCGCCCAGACCGATCCAGATCGCCCAGCCGCGCAGGATATCCCAATCCACCGCGCCCTTGCGGTTATGGCTTTGGACAGACCGTGCAGAGGTTACGATGATCGTGGCCAGGGACGTGGCAAGGCAGACTTGCATCAATTGCGCGCTGCCATAGCCCAAAGCAGAAAACAGGTAGAAAAACGCAGGCACCAGCACAATGCCGCCGCCCACGCCCAACAGCCCAGCCACCACGCCCGCAAAGGCACCGATGACCAGCAAAAGCCCGGCCATCTGCGCCAGTAGCCATGGATCGGCGGTCACGCGGCGGCCTCTGCGGCTTTGATGCGAATGCGTTCGACCATGGCGCGCAGCCCGTTCGAGCGTTGCGAAGACAAATGTTGATCCAGCCCCAGCCGCGCCAGTTCGGCGGGTGCGTCGATGGCGGGAACATCGCCCAGCTTCTGCCCGGCATAAAGCGCATGCAGCACCGCGATCAGACCCTGCACGATCATCGCATCGCTTTCGCCCGCGAAATCGAAACTGGCGTCGGGGCCGGTACCGTCGATCAAGGGCTGAATCCAGACCTGGCTGGCACAGCCATCGACCTTGGTGGCCGGCGTTTTCAGCGCCGGGTCCATGCTTGGTAGGGCGCGGCCCATTTCAATGACATGGCGGTAGCGGTCTTCCCACCCGTCCAGAAATTCGAATGTCTCAACGATATCCTCGAATGCCGCGCTGGCCATAGCCGTTCCTCTCTGATGGTCGCGCAACAGGTAAAGCGCAGGGCGATCAAGGTCCAGCCTGCGAGAGCACTTTTCAAGCGGGCCCATTTGCGCTAACCCGAAACAACGCCCTTGCCATATGAGGACCGCCCCTATGCAAAAGCCCGCTGTTGCCGCCCTTGCCCTGGTGCTTGCGCTTGGCGCTTGCGGTTCGGGTAGCCTGTCGCGCCTGAACCCGATGACGTGGTTCGGCAGTGACGAGGTTGAGACCATCGCGCCTGCGGGCGGATGGGGTGGCCCTGCGGATCGGCGCGCGCTTGTGCCGGCAGTGCGCGACATGGAAGTTCTGCGCACCCCCGAAGGTGCAATCATTCGCGCCAGTGGCGTGACCGAAACACAAGGCTGGTGGGACGTGCAGTTGCGCCCGGTCAATGATGAACGCCCGCTTGACGGGGCGTTGATCTATGAATTCGTGCTTGCCGCGCCGCGCACCCAGACGGGCACTGGGCCAGAGCCCTCCCGCACCGTAAACGCTGCGGTGAAAGTGACGAATTTCCAATTGGCAGGCGTGCGGCGCATCGTGGTGCGCGGTGCTCAGAACGCACTGAGCGTGCGTCGCTAGGTTCTGGCGTCAGCGTCCAAGTTCAGGCTGAGGGTGTCAGGCAAGTGAGTTTGCGGGCTCGCAATGCCCTCAGCAGCGGCTGGCGCGCATTGGCATTCACCTGACCCACTCTAACCTGTTGTTGTCGCAGATCCTTTTGCGCAAAAGCGAGGAACCGCTTTTGCGCGATATGCTCTAAAGCGTGATGACTTCGACCCGCTCGCCTTTTGCCGCCAGCGCAACTTCGCCCGCACAAAGCCGCAGCGCATCCTGTCCGAAGACATCCGCACGCCAGCCGCGCAGGGCAGGGGCATCGCGCAAACCCGCCGCGATTCCGTCCAGATCGGCGCTTGACGCGATGAGCTTGGCCGCGACCCCCTCATTGTCGGATTTCGCCTTCAGCAACACCCGCAGCAAATCGGCCAGCGCCGGATTTACCTGAAGATTGTCGCGCGCGCCGCTGGCTTTTGGGTGGTTTTCCGGCGCGCAATCCAGCCCGCGCGCGACGGCGGCAAGAATGCCGTCAGCAATATCACCGCGCCGCGCCTCGCGCAAAAGCAGGCGCGTGCGGCCAAGGTCGTCGGTGCTGCGTGGCTTCAGCGCGGCCAGTTCCAGCAGCGCGTCATCCTTGAACACACGCCCGCGCGGAATGTTGCGGGTCTGGGCATGCTCTTCGCGGAACGCCGCAAGTTCCCGCAGAATAGCCAAGAACTTGCCCGAATCGTTGCGGGTCTTGACCCGTTTCCAAGCGTCTTCCGGGCGGATGATATAGGTTTCGGGGTCCAGCAAGACGGCGATTTCTTCGTCCAGCCACGGCGCGCGCCCGGTCTCTTGCAGCATGGCCGCCAGCTTTTCATAGATCACCCGCAAATGCGTCACATCGGCCAGCGCGTATTTCGCCTGCGCATCCGATAGAGGGCGGCGCGACCAATCGGTAAAGCGCGACGATTTGTCGATATTGGCGCGCGCCAACTTCCGCGCCAAGGTTTCATATCCAGCCTGATCGCCAAAGCCACAGACCATCGCGGCCACCTGCGTGTCGAACAGCGGCCGGGGCAGGGTGCCGCCTTCGATGCAGAAGATCTCCAGATCCTGCCGCGCGGCGTGCAGCACCTTGACCACCGCTTCATCCCGCATCAGCGCATAGAATGGCGCAAGGTCCAGCCCCTCTGCCAGCGGGTCCACCAACACCGCAGGACCGCTGGTCGGACCATCCGCCCCCGGCAGCGCCATCTGCAACAGGCAGAGCTTGGCGTAATAGGTGCGCTCGCGCAGAAATTCCGTGTCTATGGTGACATAGGGCGCGTCGGCGGCCTGCGCGCAAAAGGCGGTCAGCGCGGCGGTCGTGGTGATAAGCGGGAGGGAGCTGTCTTGTGTCATGCTCCAGAGCCATAGGCAAATTCCAGAGACTTGAAAAGAACTTCTTGAGCGCGACCCTCTTGCCAAGCCCGGCGCGCAGTCTTATACGCCGCGGCACGGTCGGAGTGTAGCTCAGCCTGGTAGAGCACTGTCTTCGGGAGGCAGGGGCCGGAGGTTCGAATCCTCTCACTCCGACCATATAAAGCGCCGGAAAACCCAGCACGCAAGCCGCAGTGTCGCGCGATGGGTGTTCCTGTGGGCCGTGGTTTCCGCGATCCGTCAGATGCGCTGTTCGTCAACGCTAGAACAGAACGGTAGCGACATGCGCGCAGTCATGTTTCCGCATCAGTCACATTTTGCGGCTTTAAGTTCCCAGCGCCGTCATACGACCGATCAGGCGCCAAGACCCAAACCCCTCAATCAAACCCATGTGTCAGTTCCGGGACGTCATCTGCCCCCGCCGACCCGCGCCCGGACAAAGACGGGTTTTCCATGAAGAAGCGGTGGCAGTTGAACAGCCGCCGCGCGTCGCCATCTTCGGGCAGCATGCGGCGCGCCGGGCCGTCGGGTTGCAGCACCCAGCTTTGCGCCTCATCGGCAAGGTTCGCGGCCATGACCTGCCCCACGATCTGCGCTTTGACCGTGTCGTTCATGATCTCGACCAGGGTTTCCACCCGCCGGTTCAGGTTGCGCCCCATCCAGTCGGCCGAGGAGATGAACACCCGCGCCTGATCCGAGGGCAGCGCCGCGCCATTGCCGAAGCACACGATGCGCGAATGCTCCAGAAACCGGCCCACCACGGACTTGATGCGGATATTTTCAGACAGCCCCGCAATGCCGGGCCGCAGCCCGCAAATGCCGCGAATGACAAGGCTGATCTTCACACCCGCGCGGCTGGCATCATAGAGCGCGTCGATGATGTCCGGCTCTATCAGCGAATTCATCTTGGCCCAGATTTCGGCGGGGCGCCCGGCGCGGGCATTCCCGGCCTCTGCGGCAATCAGGTCCAGCAGGCGCGGCTTGATGCCCATGGGTGAAATCGCCAGGTTTTCCAGCCGCGCGGGTTCGGCATAACCAGAGACATAGTTGAACACCCGCGCCGCATCGCGCCCCAAGGCGGCATCGCAGGTGAACAGCGACAGGTCGGTATAGATGCGCGCTGTAATGGGGTGGTAATTGCCGGTGCCCCAGTGGGTATAGGTCACAAGCCGGTCGCCCTCGCGGCGCACGACGGTGCTGATCTTGGCGTGTGTCTTGTAGTTGACAAAGCCGTAAACCACATGCGCGCCCGCACGTTCCAGACGGCGGGATTGGCGGATATTGGCGGCCTCGTCAAAGCGGGCTTTCAGTTCGACCAGGGCGGTGACGGATTTGCCGTCTTCCGCAGCCTCGCACAGGGCTTCGACAATGGGGCTGTTGCGCGAGGTGCGATAGAGCGTCTGCCGAATGGCCAGCACATCGGGGTCGCGCGCGGCCTGTTGCAAGAAGCGCACCACCATGTCGAAGGTCTCATAGGGGTGGTGCAGCAGCATGTCCTTTTGCCGGATGGCCGCGAACATGTCGCCGTCATGGTCTTGCACACGTTCGGGCACGCGCGGGCTGAAGCTGGGCCATAACAGGTCGGGGCGTTCATCGAGGACCAGCTCTTTCAGCGTGGAAATCCCCATGATGCCGCGCACTTCGACCACTTCACCGGCATCGACGCGCAGCTTGTCCATGACCAGATCGCGCAGGTCTTCGGGCGCGCCTTGCGACAGCTTCAAGCGGACGACCTCGCCCCGGCGGCGGCGTTTCAAGGCCACTTCAAACTCGCGCACAAGGTCTTCGGCTTCTTCTTCGACTTCAAGGTCACTGTCGCGCAGCACAGAGAAGGTGCAAGAGCCGCGCAACCGGTAGCCCGGAAACAGGCTGTCCAGTTCTGCAAGGATCAGCTCTTCCAAAGGCAACAGGCGGATCGGGTTCGTGCCCACGCGCACGAAACGGTCGATCTGGCCGGGAACCGGGACCAAGGCATCCAGTTGGCGGCCTGTCGGATCTTCCAGTTCCAAAGCCAGCGAGAAGCCCGCATTGGGGATGAACGGAAACGGGTGCGCCGGGTCGATCGCCAAGGGCGAGAGCACCGGAAAGACATTGTCCAGATACCAATCCTGTAGCCATGCGCGGTCGGCTTCGGTCAGATCATGGCGCGACAGAATGGCGATGCCTTCTTCGGCCAGAAGCGGGCGCAGATTGGCCCAGACCTCTTGTTGATACTCCATCAGGCGGCGCGCATCCGTGTCGATCAGCACAAGCTGTTCGGCGGGGGTCTTGCCATCGTCGGACGGGGCAACATGCCCGGCGCGCGCCAATTCGCGCAGACCGGCCACGCGCACGGTGTAGAACTCGTCCAGATTGGTGGCGGAAATGGACAGGAATCGCACCCGCTCCAGCAGCGGCACACGCGGATTCATCGCCTCTTCCAGAACCCGCCAGTTGAAGGCCAGCCATGACAATTCGCGGTTGAAAAAGCGATCCGGTCCGGTCGGGTCGAAACCGGGCAGGGTCACAGGTGCGGCGAAGGGGCTGGACAGGAAATCTGCCGAAGGGGTTGGGTGTGTCATAATGCTCGCATAGCCAGATTTCATGTCGGTTTTGTAACGGCGCAGGCGCATGGCGCTATTGGCGGCGGGCGTCTATCACAATCTCGCCCGCAGTGGTCAGCGCCAGCCGCCCGGTTTCGGGCGACAGGCGGAACCCGTCAACGCGTTCCAATGCGCGGGCGAAACGGCGTTCCTGCGCCATGGTCGGTTCGGTGCAGGCCATCTTGGTGCTGGCAATGCGCCCGAAGGCCAGAATGCCGCCATGGCGCTGGAAGCTGCCAATCAGCCGGTTGCAGCCGACTGTGGCCGACATGCGCCCATCTGCAAAGAATACCAGTTCGGTGCGCGATGGGAACAGTGCCGCGGTGCCGTCAATTTGGGTCAGGTTCCAGACGCCGCGGGCCAGTTCCTCGCTGGCAGCGATGAAGCTGCATTCCGCCAGTTTGGCGCCGTCAATGCTGAGGATCGCGCTCTCACCTTTCAGATGCGCCGAGGTAGCCGGATTGTCGGCCTGTTCGTAATACGCGCCGGATGCCGCTGGGCGGGGCACCATGGTCAGCACTTGTTCGTTGAAGCGCAGCCGCAATTCTTCGGGCAGAAAGCCGATTTCCAGATATTGCCCGCCACATTCGAGCAAGCTGGCAAACCCCATCGGAGGGGTGGCAATGGCACGCAATGGCGGCAGGGTGATATCTTCGGTGCCGGGGGCGATGGCCACGGGTTCGGTCAGCCAGAGCCGCCCACCCGGAACCCGCACGCCTGTGCGCAGGATCAGTGGGCGGTCGCTGGGCACATCAAGCCCAAAGGCGAAGGGGCTTTGCGTTTCGCCCACGCTTTGGCGGCTGTCGGTGATCGTGTTGTCATGGGTATCGACAATGTCGACCATGAAACTGGTGCCGAAGGGCAGGGCAATCCGTTCCAGCAGCATGACTTCGCCGCTGACATGCCGCACGGTCTGAGCCAGCGTGGCAGGAGCGGCCAGAATCAGGCCAAGAGCAATGAGAAGGGGGCGGAGCACGGCGTAGGCCTCTGACGATTTGAAATGAATTCCAACAACAGTAAGCGCGGGCCTGCGACGCTACAAGGCACGCCGCGCAAGAAAGCGCGTGATGTTTGCACGCGGCCAAGCGCCGAAGCGTGTCGCCAGAGGGCGACAGCTAGGCGCGCTGCATGACCTCTGCCGCCAAGGCCCGCCCGATGGGTTTGCCGCGTGCCAAGGCTTCGGTATCCAGTTGGGCGACAAGGCGTTGCGCGGCGGCCAGTGACCGTTCCATCCGTGGCAGCAGATAGGGGATCAGCCGGTCCGAGATGACCACCTGCCGGTCAGCGAATAGCTTGGCCAGAACGGCGGCCAGAAGCGCGTCATCCGGTGCGGCAAGGGCCACATGCGCGCAGGCACCAAGCCGCGACGCAAGATCGGGCAGGGTGACACCCCAATCGCGGGCTGGCGCGCGCGCGGCCATCAGCACCTCTGCCCCATGTGCTTGCGCAAGGTTCAGCAGATGAAACAGCGCGGTTTGCGCCTCAGAGCTATCGGCCACGCGCTCGGCTTCATCCAGCCAGACCGCGCCATGCGCGATCAGCGCTGGCAGGTCTGCCCCGGCAAGCTGCGCCCCCATAAGATGCTGCGCGCCGCGCGCCGCGCCCCACACATGGCCCAAATGGGTCTTGCCCGACCCTTGCGGCCCGTGCAGCACCAGTCGCCCGCCGGGCAGGGCCGCGCCCAGCAGGCCCAATGCGGCCGCGTTGCAGGCACTTGGCACGAAATCGGCGCGGCCCATGCGCGCAGGCAGGTCCAGTTTCAGGGCACTCTGACGCGGGCTCATGATGATCCGCCGCCCTTGCCATACAGCTTGCTATCCATGTATTGCGAGACCCCAAAGCGCACCAGCACGCCGATGCTGGCGGCCAGTGGCACCGCGATCAGCATCCCGGTAAAGCCCAGAAGCGCGCCAAAGGCCGAGACCGCAAACAGCAACCAGACCGGGTGCAGCCGCACCGAGTTGCCGACAATGCGGGGCACAAGGATATTGCCTTCCAGCATCTGCCCAAAGACAAACACCGCACCTACAAGGCCCAGCTCTATCGGGCTGCCCCAGAATTGCCAAAGCGCCACGCCAATCGCAAGCGCGCCGCCGATGATAGCCCCGATATAGGGAATGAAAGAGATCAGCCCCGCCGTCACGCCAATCGCCAGCCCGAATTGCAGACCGATCAGCCCCAGCGCCGTCGCGTAATAGGCGGCAAGGATAAAGCACACCGTTACCTGCCCGCGCACGAATCCGGCAATGCTGGCGTCGATCTCTCCGGCAAGATGGCGCAGCATCGGTGCGTGTTGGCGCGGCAGCAGGTCGTCAAGCTGGCGGACAAGGCGTTCCCAATCCAGCAGCAGGTAAAACGCCACAACCGGCGTGACCACCATGAACACAAGCGCGCCCACCAGCCCCGTGACCGAGCGCAGCAGGCCCTGCGCCAGCGCCGCGCCGCGCTCGCGGATCGCTTCGCCCAGCGATGACAGCGAATTGCGCAGCGTGTCTTCGAGTTGCGCGATATCGGGAAAGCGCGCTGTCAGGAATTCTTGCAATCGAGCGAACAGGTTGGGGGCGGTTTCTGAAAACTGCACGGCTTGGCTGACAACCGCGGGGATGACCAGAACCCCCGCAAGCACCACCACACCAATCGCCACCGCCATCAGGGCAGACACGGCCAAACTGCGTGGTATCCCGCGATTTTGCAGCTTTGTCACAACCGGGTTCAGGAAATAGGCCATGGCCATGCCGGTGATAAAGGGCAACAGCACGTCCCCCATCACCCACAGCAGGGCGATAAACACCACCCCCGCCACGCCCCAATAGCGCAATTGCTGGTCGATCGGCATGGCCAAGGCAAACAATCCTTCTAAAGTGTCAGATGCCGCGCGCGAGAGCCGCGCTCAATAGCGGCGGCATACAGCCTGTCTATGCCAAGTTCATGGCGAATTTCTTCCAGCATGCGCAATTCCTGCTGTCCTAGCAAGCCATCAGCGGCGGCGACGTCGCAAGACAGGGCATACGCCGTCTCGAACAGTTTTTCCGGCAGGCTATCGCGAACAATCCCGAACAGGGCATCCAGCCCGTCATCTTCCTCGAACAGGTCGAACACGGTCTGCGCGATGGTGCGAATGCGGTCGACATCATATTCGGCAAAGATCGGCAGATGGTTCACCAGTGCCTGAATGGCGACCAGTTCAGAGGTGCGGATGCTCTGGTCGGCGGCAGAGACCGCGATCATCACCGCGACAAGGCTGTCCTGCGGTGACATCGGGTGTGGAAGGGCGGGCATGTGTGTGTCCTGTTTGTATGCGTGCAGGCGCAGAATATTGACGTGGGCGCGCCACCGCAATAGGAACCAAGGCCAGACCAGCACCCCCCACACGGAAGTGACCAGATCCATGTCCAGCTTGCGCGACGCTGCCCTCTCTTCGAAAGCCTGGCCGTTCGAGGAGGCCCGCAAACTGGCCGCGCGCTACAAGGATGGCCCCCCCGCGAAAGGACATGTGCTGTTTGAAACCGGCTATGGCCCTTCTGGCCTGCCGCATATCGGCACCTTTGGAGAGGTGGCGCGCACCACCATGATCCGGCGCGCGTTTGAAACCATCAGCGACATTCCGACTCGCATGATCTGCTTTTCCGACGATATGGACGGCATGCGCAAAGTGCCCGACAACGTGCCGGACCCGGCAGCGCTGGCCACGCATCTGCAAAAGCCGCTGACCGCCGTGCCCGACCCGTTTGGCACGCATGACAGCTTCGGCGCGCATAACAACGCCATGCTGCGCCGGTTTCTGGACACGTTCGGCTTCGATTACGAGTTCATCTCGGCCACGGAATATTACACATCCGGCCAGTTCGACCCGGTGCTGTTGCGCGCCGCCGAACGCTATGACGACCTGATGGCCGTGATGCTGAAATCCTTGCGCGAAGAACGCCAGCAGACCTATTCCATTTTCCTGCCCATCCACCCGGAAACGGGCCGCGTTCTGTATGTTCCGATGAAGCATGTGGACGGCGCCAAGGGCGAGATTACCTTCGACGACGAACATGGCCGCGAATGGACGCTGCCGGTCACAGGCGGGCAGGTCAAGCTACAGTGGAAGCCGGATTTCGGCGCGCGCTGGGCGGGTCTTGGTGTCGATTTCGAGATGTATGGAAAGGACCACGCCGCCAACACCCCGATCTATGACCGGATTTGCGAAATTCTGGGTGGGCGCAAGCCAGAGCATTACATCTATGAGCTTTTCCTTGATGAGCAGGGCGAGAAGATCAGCAAATCCAAGGGGAACGGCATCAGCATTGACGAATGGCTGAAATATGCCAGCACGGAATCGCTATCCTATTACATGTTCCTCAAGCCCCGCACGGCCAAGCGCCTGTCATGGGACGTGATCCCCAAGGCGGTGGATGAATACCACCAGCAGTTGCGCGCGTTCCCCGGCCAGACGCCGGACCAGCAGGCCGCGAACCCGGTCTGGCATATCCATGGCGGGCAGGTGCCTGCGTCGGGTATGGTCGTCAGCTTCTCGTTGCTGCTGAACCTTGCGTCGGTCGCACGGGCACAGGACAAGGATACGCTCTGGGGATTTATTCGCCGCTATGCGCCAGAGGCCGCGCCGGAAACCCACCCGGACCTTGACCAGGCCGCAGGCTTTGCCGTGCGCTATTTTGCCGATTTCGTGGCCCCCACGCTGCACCCGCGTGCGCCCGATGCCGCAGAGCGCGCGGCGTTGGTCGACTTGTCCGCCACCTTGGCGCAGATGGCTCAAACCGGCGCTGTCCCGGCGGCGCATGCGGCTGAATATGACAGTTTCAGCGAAGAACTGTTCATGTCGGTCGTCCGCGACACTGGCAAGGCGCATGGGTTCGACAACCTGCGCGCATGGTTCAAGGTGCTCTATGAGGTGCTTCTGGGGTCCGACCAAGGGCCGCGCTGGGGCAGCTTTATCGCGCTTTATGGCCTGTCAGAGACCGTGACGCTGATCGACCGCGCGCTTGCGGGCGAATTGGCAGCTTAACCCGCGCGCCAGAGTTGCCAGCTTGCCGCCCATCCCTCTGCTGGGTTGGGGGCGGCGTAAAGCGTAGCGGCCGCATCAAGGGCTTGCTGCGCCAGCCCGCGCCGAGCCCGCAAAAGGTCCGGGGCAAGGCGGGCAAGGGCTGGGTCGTTGGGGCATAACGCCTGCAAATACATGTGCAGCACGTCCATATCATTATGCGCGCCAAGGGTTTTGCCCAATGCATCCACTTGTGCGACATGCGCGCGCAAAGCCGGGCGGTCGATGGGTTTGAAAAACCGCGCCTGATACCAATGCCGCTTCAGCCACTTGCGCCAGTCATGAAAGGCGGTGGCATCTTCGCCAGCTTGCGCGGCTTCCTGGCAGGCGCGTTGGCCTTTCGTCCATGTGCGCGCCAGATTATGCCAGACGATTGGCGCTGTCTTGTCGGCCATCTTCAGCGATCGGGCCGCGCGCGCGAACTCTGCCATGATGTCGGCGAATTGCGCGATGGAATCGGGGTCCGTGGCGGCATCCGCGATCTCTATCTCATCCAGCAAAACCTCGCGCAGGCTGTCGAATTCGGATGGCGCGCGCCGCCGCGCCGTCAGGCTGTCAAAGGTGTTCAGCATCACTTCGGCATCGCGGGCAGGGGCCAGTTTGGCGGCGGCGTCACGAAGTCGGGCGTTCCACTGCGTGCTGTCCTCCCATCCGCTGTGTAACAAGTGCAAAAGCCCGCGACATTCCTTCGCGCGTTTGCGCAGCGCGAACACGCTTGCGGATGCGCCATGCGTCGTCACCTCGGTGCAGGCCATCTCTGCGCGCAGGGAAAGTGTTTGGCGCAGCGCCGGTTTCAGTTTGGGGCGTTCGGACGGGTAGGACAATTTCATTGCGCGGAACACTCGTTAATCGTGGTGCCCGACCGTGCAGGGCGAATATGGCAGAGGCAGGGCCAATCCAAGGCGGCGCGCTGAAACTGATCCGATGGTGCTGCCGTGGCGTAAGCACCTATATGCGAAAGGACATGCCATGCGCGTCGTGATTGCCTTGTTGCTTGCTGTTTCCCTTGCGCCCGCCGGTTTGCGGGCCCAAGAATCAGAGATTCCCAATGTGATCCGTGACCAGATCAGTGCCTTTCAGGCCGATGATTTCGGTGCCGCCTTCGACTATGCCAGCCCGACGATTAAGCGCCTTTTTGGCACAGCGGAACGGTTTGGGCAAATGGTGCAGAATGGCTACCCGATGGTCTACCGCCCTGCCGATGTGCAAATGCTGGAGCTGCGCGACATGGGCGCAGCCCGCGTGCAGCGCGTGATGATCCGCGATGACGGCGGACGCCTGCATTTTCTGGATTACCAGATGGTGCCCAGCGAAGATGGCTGGCAGATCAACGGCGTGCAGATCGTGCGAGCCGCACAGGTCGGCGCCTGACGCGTATCGGCATCTCGCTGAAACGCCGATACGCTGTTGCGATTGTGTCAGCGGTTCGCGCCGGGCACCCACAAAATGTCGTCCGCGCCATTATTGTTGACCACACGGCCCGCGACAAAGAACCAGTCCGACAATCGGTTCAGGTATTTGACCGCCGATTCATTGACCGATTCGACTGCGGCCAAGGATATCGTTTCCCGCTCGGCGCGGCGTGCAACGGTGCGGCACATGTGGAAATGCGCGGCCAAAGGCGTGCCGCCGGGCAGGATGAAACTGCGCAGGGGGTTCAAATCCTTGTTCATCGCGTCGATCTCGGCTTCCAGCCTGTCGACCTGTTCGGGGATCATGCGCAAGGGGGTGTATTCGGCCTCTGAGTCGCGCTCCATGTCCGGGGTGCACAGGTCGGCCCCCAGATCGAACAGGTCATTCTGGATGCGTGACATCGCAGCAGCCATGTCACCCTCGGCATGCAGCCGGGCGATTCCCATAACCGCGTTCAGCTCATCGACCGTGCCATAGGCCGTTACGCGCTGCGAGTGTTTGGCCACCCGCGCGCCATTGCCCAGCGCGGTTTCGCCCGCGTCGCCAGTGCGCGTGTAGATCTTGTTCAGAACAACCATGTCAGGCCCCTTTTTGTCGGAAATAGACGAATGCGACGATCAGGATGACCGCGGCGAACTGCGCATAAAGCCGCCAGCGCATCATCCGGTTGCCGTGCTTCTGGTTAAAAGCCCCGCCGCGGCCAAAACCGCCAATGCCGACCACCAGAACGCCCAGCACCCCAAGACAGGCCACCAGTGCGGCTATGAATAACGGATCGCTTGCAAGCATGGCCTGTCCCTCTGTTATCGCGTCTTGTCGCGCAACTTAACGCTATTGCCGCGCGTTGCGACCCCTAATTTTCCCGCGTGATTACAGGCGCTGCAAGACCATGTCCAACAGTCGCGTGGGCAGCACGCGGCGCAAGGCCGCCAGCAGGTAGGTGGGGGTTGTGACCGGGTAGCGCGCGCACGGGCGGCGCGCTTCCAGCGCATGGATCAGGCGTTTTGTGACCGCGTCGGGCGGCAATTCGAAGAAATCGGGTTCGCGTTTGTCGTATAGCCGCGCCAGCAGGTTATCGCGATACTGCTCGGCGCGCGGGCTGTTTTCCCAGTCGATCCACCGCTCGAAATGCGGGATCGAATTTTCCCGTATGCGCGAGGTGATCGGCCCCGGCTCTATAAGCGATACATGAAGGCCCGTGCCCGCCAGCTCCAGCCGCATCACGTCGGTCAGCCCTTCCAGCGCGAATTTGCTGGCGACATAAGCGCCGCGCCATTTCAGCGCGGCCAGCCCCAGAACGGAGGAATTCTGCACGATCCTGCCATGCCCTTGCGCCCGCATTACCGGAATGACCGCGCGGGTCAGTTCGTGCCAGCCAAAGAGGTTGGTTTCAAACAGCGCGCGCAACCCGTCGGTGGGCAGGTCTTCGACCGCGCCGGGCAAAGCGAAGGCCCCGTTGTTGAACAGCGCGTCAAGCCGACCGCCGGTGCTATCCAGCGCCTTTGAAAGCCCTTGGTGAATGCTGGCCGCGTCGGTCAGGTCCAGCGCGAAACTATCCAGCCCTTCGGCGCGCAAACGCGCGCAATCCTCTTCTTTGCGGCAACTGGCCAGCACATGCCAACCGCGTGCAGCCATTGCATGCGCCGCATGATAGCCAATTCCAGAGCTGCACCCGGTCATCAGAACGCTGCGCATCTGCGGCCCTTACGATTTGTCCCATTGTTCGCGTTTGCGGTAGATGGTCGAGGGCGCGATGTCCAGTTCACGCGCCGCGCGCGGCACCGACCCGTCATGGCGCGCAATGGCTGCGGTGATAACGCGCTCTTCGATCTGCGCCATGGTCAGCCCCTCGAAAACCGCGTTGGTCGGGCTGTGACCGGCATTGGTCGCCAGCTTCCGCGCGTCCGAAAGGCCGGGGGGCAGCATTTCTCGGGTCACGATCTCGCCCTCATGCAGGATCACGGCATGGCGCAGAACGTTTATCAATTCGCGCACATTGCCCTGCCATGGCAGGTTCAGGAACAGGTCCAGCACATCGGGGCTGAAACGGCAGAATTGCTTGTTTTCCTCTGCGGCGATCTGGGCAAGATAATGCTGCGCCAGCAAATGAATGTCGGTTCCGCGCGCGCGCAATGGCGGCATGGTAATGGGGATGACGAACAGCCGGTAATACAAATCCTCTCGCAGACGGCCTGCGCGCATGTCTTCGGTCGGGTCGCGGCTGGCGGTGCAGATAAGCCGCACATCGACCTTGATCTGGCGCGTATCGCCCACGGGCGTAAAGCTGGAGCGTTGCAGAAAGCGCAGGAAAGCCGCCTGCAAATCCGGGCTCATATCCTGAATATTCTGCACGAACAGCGTGCCGCCATCGGCCTGCGCAACCGCGCCTGCGCGGACCTGAGACTGTGCCTGCCCGCGCCCCGATTTCGGCGGGGATTGCCCGAACAATTCGATCTCCAGCCGTTCGGGATCTGTGGCGCTGCAATTGAGTGTGACGAAACGCTGTGCGGCGCGAGCTGATTTAAGATGCACCGCGCGCGCGCACATTTCCTTGCCAGTGCCGCTTTCTCCCAGAATAAAGACCGGCGCGGTCGATGCGGCGACGGCGGCAATCCGGCTATGGACCTCTTGCATCGCGACGGAGCGCCCCATAAACGCGCGGTCCAGAGCATCGCTGCGGCTGGCTTCATCGATGGTCAGGCTGACATCTTCGCGCAATTCCGCAAAGGCGCTTGCCACGGCCCCGATCATTCGAATGTCGCCCAGCGGTTTGACAAGGAAATCATGCGCGCCTTCGCGCGTCGCCTCGATCGCGTTGTTCACCGACCCGTTGGCGGTGATGACGATAATCCGCGTTTCCGGCTGCAATTCCAGTATTTCGCGCATGACCATAAGCCCGTCAGCATCTGGCAGCATCAGGTCCAGCAACACCACGCGCGGTCGGTGCTCTGCGAATTTGGTCAGCGCTTCGGCACCGCTAGCGGCCAGCATGGGCTTGTATCCAGCCTTGCGCAAGACTGTGGCATAAAGCATCTGCAAGGATGGCGTATCCTCGACCAGAAGCAACCCGTGTGCGGTCCCGTCTTGCTGATGCGGCATCAGTCTTCCTTGGCCAGAGCGGCCAAAGCGGTTCCGGCTTGTGCGGTTTGCGTGGTCAACTCCGGCAGCAGATATGCAAGCGCCGCCACGTCCTGCGAAGTGCAGGCCAGTTCGGCCCGCATGGCCGTTTCTGCAAGGGTGAATGCGCCGATGGTGGCCGCAAGCCCCTTGACCTCATGTGCGGTCTTGCACAGGGCCAATAGGTCGCGGTCCTGTTCCGGGGCATGTAGCGTTGCCGTCAATGCATCATGGCACCTGTTCAGGTCCAGTTGCACCTGTGCCAAAAGCGCGCCTCTCAACTCCGATCCACCCATTGCCAGAAACTCTGACAGAGTTTTCGCATCAATAGAGATTATCTCTGTCGCAGAGCTGCCAGACACCGTTACACCACGTTGTTACCAAGGGCGAAACCCCTTGATGCCAGCCTAGTCCGAAGCCGGTTCCGACAACAAGGGGTTTCATTGCCTCTGCGTGTAATTCGCAACGGGCTTGGTGCTTGCGGTTGTGTCAGCCTGCGTCTTTTGCGGGCAGGCCCAGCGTTTTCAGGGCTGCCGCGATTTCATCAAGGATGACCGGATCATCGATGGTCGCAGGCATCTTGAATGCCTCGCCATCCGCGATCTTGACCATGGTCGCGCGCAGGATCTTGCCAGAGCGGGTTTTGGGCAGGCGGTCCACGACCACGGCCAGTTTGAACGCCGCAACCGGGCCGATCTGATTACGCACCAGTTTGACGCATTCTGCCACGACCTCGGATGCCTCGCGGTCGGCACCTTTGTTCAAGCACAAAAACCCCAGCGGCGCTTGGCCTTTCAGCGTGTCCGACACACCGATCACCGCGCATTCGGCCACGTCCGGGTGGCTGGCCAGCACTTCTTCCATGCCGCCGGTCGACAGGCGATGCCCCGCCACGTTGATGACGTCATCTGTGCGCGCCATGATGTAGACATAGCCGTCTTCATCCATATAGCCCGCATCGCCCGACGCATAGTAACCGGGGAATTGGTCCAGATAGCTTTTGCGGAAGCGCGCTTCGGCGTTCCAAAGCGTTGGCAGCGTGCCCGGTGGCAGCGGCAGCTTGATGGCGATGGCGCCCAATTCGCCTGCCGCGACCGGGTGGCCGCCTTCGTCCAGCACTCGCACGTCATAGCCCGGCATTGGCACGGCGGGAGAGCCGATCTTGACCGGCAGTTGTTCCACGCCCACCGGGTTTGCGGCAATTGCCCAGCCGGTTTCGGTCTGCCACCAATGGTCGATCACCGGCACGTTCAACTGGTTTTGCGCCCAGGTGATCGTGTCAGGGTCGGCGCGTTCGCCTGCAAGATAGACCTGTTTCAGACAGGACAGGTCATATTTGCCGACAAACTCGCCCTTCGGGTCTTCGCGTTTCACGGCACGAAACGCCGTGGGCGCGGTGAAGAAGCTTTTGACCTTATGTTCTGAAATCACGCGCCAGAACGTGCCCGCATCGGGGGTGCCGATGGGTTTGCCTTCGAACACGATGGTGGTGTTCCCGGCAATCAGCGGCGCGTAGCAGATATAGCTATGGCCCACGACCCAGCCGACATCGGATGCCGCCCAGAACACATCGCCGGGGTCTACGTTATAGATGGCCTTCATCGTCCAGTTCAGCGCCACCAAATGCCCGCCGGTGGGGCGCACCACGCCCTTGGGCTGGCCGGTCGTGCCAGACGTGTAGAGAATATAGGCCGGATGGTCGCCCGACACGGGCACACAGTCTGCCGGGGCAACGCCATATTGAAAGCCGTGCCAGTTATAGTCGCGCCCGTCGATGAGCTTGGCCACTTCCTGCTCGCGCTGGAAGATGACGCAGAAATCGGGCTTGTGGCTGGCGGCGTCGATCGCGGCATCCAGCAGCGGTTTGTAATGGACCACGCGGCCCGGCTCTAGCCCGCAGCTTGCGGCGATGATGGCCTTGGGGGTCGCGTCGTCAATGCGCACGGCCAGTTCATTGGCGGCAAAGCCCCCGAACACCACCGAATGCACAGCGCCCAGCCGCGCGCAGGCCAGCATTGCTTCCAGCGCTTCGGGGATCATCGGCATGTAGATGATGACCCGGTCGCCTTTTTCCACACCCTTGGCGCGCAGCGCACCTGCCAGATTGGCCACGCGGTTCCGCAGTTCCACATAGCTGAGTTCGCGCTTGGTATGGGTGATGGGGCTATCATAGATGATGGCCGTTTGGTCCCCGCGCCCGGCTTCGACATGGCGGTCGACCGCGTTCCAGCACGTGTTGACCTGACCGTCCTTGAACCATTCGTAAAGCGGTGCGTTCTCGTCGAACAGTGCCTTGGTCGGCGGCGTCACCCAGTCGATGGATTTTGCTTGCTCCATCCAGAATGCGTTGGGGTCGGTCAATGATGCGCGGTGCAGATCGGCATAGGCCATGGTCATCCTCCTCAGAATGACTATGGCTTAGCCGAGCGCAAGGGCCACGCGCAATGGGTGTTACCGGGAACATGCGGGCCGGGGGTGCGGAAAGTTTGCAATTTTGCGGGTAGAGTTTGCAAATATTGCGCGTTCTGCGCCTGATTGCCTGATCTGGTGCCATGTTTGCAAATTGGTGCGATCAGAGCGCCAGCGGCGGGCCGGGGACTGCCGAACCGTCCTATGATCTGCCGCGCTTTATGGCAGCCATGTCCATCGTCCATCTGACCTACGCAGTTGCTGCAACAAATCGGCAGGCCGCGGGACGGCCTGCCGATGGCGCGGCGGGCTTCGCCCTTGTTCCGCGCCCAACACGTTCGCCTACCCGTATTGCGCCACCGGCGTGCCCGCCAGCGCCGACATGTTCAACAAGCCCCGCGCTGTGATCGACGGTGTCACGATATGCGCCGTGTTGCCCATGCCCATCAGGATCGGCCCCACTTCCAACGCACCCGCGCGGGTTTTCAGAATGTTGCGCACGCCGCTTGCGGCATCGGTATTGGCAAAGATCAGCACATTTGCCGGGCCGCTGAACCGCGCATCGGGCAACAACCGCGCGCGCAGGTCTGTATCCAGCGCCGCATCGACATGCATCTCGCCCTCGTAGTCGAAATCCATGCCCATAGAGTCCAGCATTTCCAGCGCGGCGCGCATGTTGCGGCCCGAGGGTGTGTCCAGATTGCCGAACTGACTGTGCGAACAGAGCGCGATTTTCGGGTCCAGACCAAAGCGGCGCACATGGCGCGCAGCCCCGATTGTGGTTTCGACAATCTGCTCGGGGGTTGGGTTTGGATGGACCTGCGTATCGGCCACGAACAGGTTGCCTTCCTGCTGGATCAGCAAGGACAGCGCGCCAACCGGGTGACGCGCGGCGCTTCCAAGTATCTGAGAGATGTAATTCAGGTGCCACAGATATTGCCCAAACGTGCCGCAGATCAGGCTGTCGGCATCGCCTCTGTGCACCATGATCGCCCCGATGGCGGTGGTGTTGGTGCGCAGAATGGCACGCGCAAGGTCCGGCGTGACACCGCGCCGTTGCATGATCTGGTGGTAGCTTTGCCAGTAATTCCGGTAGCGCGGGTCATCTTGCGGGTTGACCAGTTCGAAATCGCGCCCCGGCTTGATCGACAGGCCCGCGCGTTCCAGCCTGTTGGCGATGACCTCTGGCCGACCGATCAGAATTGGAACTTCGGTGGTTTCTTCCAGCATGGCGCTGGCGGCGCGCAGCACGCGCTCATCCTCGCCCTCGGCAAAGACGATACGGCGTGACGCGTGGCGCGCGGCCTCAAACACCGGGCGCATAATCATCGCAGACCGGAAGACAGAGGCATCCAGCCCGGCCTTGTAGGCGTCCAGATCGGGCAAGGGGCGCTTGGCCACGCCAGAGTCCATTGCCGCGCGCGCCACGGAACTGGCGACAATCCCCATCAGGCGCGGGTCAAACGGCTTGGGGATCAGGTAATCCGCCCCGAAGCTCAGTTGCTCGCCCTTATAGGCCGCCGCCGCTTCGGCGCTGGTGGTTGCGCGGGCCAAAGCGGCGATTCCTTCAACACAGCCGATTTGCATGGCATCGTTGATTTCGGTCGCGCCGACATCCAGCGCACCGCGAAAGATGAACGGAAAGCACAGCACGTTATTGACCTGATTGGGAAAATCAGAACGCCCGGTCGCAATGATGGCATCGGGGGCGACTTCGCGCACTTGGTCAGGCAGAATTTCGGGCGTCGGGTTGGCCAGTGCAAAAATAATCGGCCGCTGCGCCATGCGGGCGACATGATCGGCAGTCAAAGCGCCGGGGCCGGACAGGCCCAAAAACAGGTCGGCCCCGTCGATCACATCATCCAGCGTGCGCCCGTCAGTGACTTGGGCGAAGGCGGCTTTTTGCGGGTTCATATCCACCTCGCGCCCCGCATGGACCAGCCCGTGAATATCGCACAGCCACACGTTTTCGCGCTTCACACCCAGCTTCAGCAGCATGTTCAGGCAGGCAATGCCCGCGGCGCCACCGCCGGTGCTGACGATCTTGATATCCTCGAACCGTTTGCCCGCAACCCGCAGCGCGTTGGTTGCGGCAGCGCCGACCACAATCGCGGTGCCGTGCTGGTCATCATGGAACACCGGAATGCCCATCCGCTCGCGGCAGATTTTTTCCACGATAAAACAATCGGGCGCCTTGATGTCTTCCAGATTGATCGCGCCGAAGGTTGGTTCCATCGCGCAGACAATTTCCGCCAGCTTCACCGGGTCCGGTTCATCCAGCTCGATATCAAAACAATCAATATTGGCGAATTTCTTGAACAGAACCGCCTTGCCTTCCATCACCGGCTTGGAGGCCAGCGCGCCGATATTGCCCAATCCCAGAACGGCGCTGCCATTGGTGACAACTGCCACAAGGTTGCCGCGCGTGGTGTAGCGGGCGGCGTTTTCCGGGTCTGCCTTTATCTCCAGGCAGGCTTCGGCAACGCCGGGCGAATACGCGCGCGACAGGTCATACCCATTTGCCAAAGGCTTGGTTGCGCGGATCTCCAGTTTACCGGGGCGCGGGTATTCGTGATACAAAAGGGCAGGGTGGCGGTTGTCGTCTTGGGTCTGCTCGGTCATCTGTCCCTCCTGCCGAAATCTGGTTTACCCTTAAACCATTGCTGGATCGCTGCAAGGCCCGGTAGCGCTAAAGCTGTTTCAAGCCTGTGCGGACAATTGGCGCGCCCAAGGCTTGCATCGGCCTGCGTCGCGGCGCAAACTTGGCCCAGAACAAGGGGTGCGACATGACACTGGAAGACGCGGCGCGCGATGTGCGAGAGCGGGCCTATGTGCCCTATTCCAATTTCAAGGTGGGGGCCGCGTTGCGGTCCGATACCGGTGCCGTCTTTGTTGGCTGCAACGTGGAAAACGTGGCCTATCCGGAAGGCACTTGCGCCGAAGCGGGGGCGATTGCAGCCATGGTCGCCGGTGGCGCGCGGCGGATCATGGAAATCGTGGTTATTGCCGATAGTCCGACGCCGGTGCCGCCCTGCGGTGGCTGCCGCCAAAAGATCGCGGAATTCGCGGCGGGTGACGTCCCGGTCACGCTATTGTCACTGAACGGCGCGCGGCTGGAGACCACGGTCGCAGCCCTGCTGCCCGGAGCCTTTGGCGCGGATCATATGGAGCGCGGCTGATGCCGCGCGCTTTCGTGGTCGTGCTCGATTCTGTCGGCTGCGGCGGCGCGCCCGATGCCGAAGCGTTCGGCGATGCGGGCGCGAATACGCTGGGTCATATCGCGCAGGCCTGCGCTTTGGGGCAGGCAGATCAGGGTCGCGCAGGCCCGCTGCGTCTGCCCGTGCTGGACCGGCTGGGGCTGGGGGCTGCGATCAAGCTGGCCTCTGGTATGACGGCGCCGGGGCTTGGGGCCATACCCACGGGGCTGTGGGGGGCGGCGACCGAACTCTCGCGCGGGAAGGACACGCCCTCTGGGCATTGGGAACTGGCGGGCGTGCCGGTTCCGTGGGACTGGACATATTTTCCGCGTCAGGTGCCTGCCTTTCCGCCCGAACTGACCTCCAAGGTTTGCGACTTGGCCGGGACCGACGGCATTTTGGGCAACTGCCATTCCGGCGGGGTGGCCATAATCGACCGTTTCGGGGCAGAGCACCTGCGCACCGGCTGGCCTATTTGCTACACGTCTGCCGATAGCGTGTTCCAGATTGCCGCGCATGAAACCGCCTTCGGTCTAGAACGCTTGCACAAGCTATGCGCCGACCTTGCCCCGCATCTGCATGCAATGCGCGTGGGCCGGGTCATTGCGCGCCCCTTTGTCGGGACCGACGGCAATTTCACGCGCACCCATCACCGCCGCGACTACGCCATTGCCCCGCCCGCGCCCACGCTCTGCGACTGGGTCAGCAACTCCGGGCGCGCGGTGCATGCCGTGGGCAAGATTTCTGACATTTTTTCGGGGCAGGGCATTACCCATAGCCACAAGGGCAAGGATGACGCTGCACTTTGCAATCACCTGTTACGGCTGGTTGAAAGTGCGGAGGATGGCGCGCTGACTTTCTGCAACTTGGTCGAATTCGACAGCCTCTATGGCCACCCGCGCGACGTGGCGGGATATGCGCGCGCGCTGGAGCGCTTCGATAAGGTGGCGGGCCAGATGCTTGACCGCTTGCGCCCCGGCGATATGGCGATCTTTACTGCCGACCACGGCAATGACCCAACCGCGCCGGGATCCGACCACACGCGCGAGCGCGTGCCGGTGCTGGTGGCAGGGCAGGGCGCAGGGCAAATCGGGCATTGCGGTTTCGTCGATGTCGCGGCAAGTGTCGCCGATCACCTTGGCGTCCCCGCGCAAGGGCCGGGACGGAGCTTTCTGCCATGAACGATTTCACAAACCTGCCGAAACTGGAACTGCATCTGCATCTGGAAGGAGCGGCGCCGCCTGCCTTTATCCGTGGGCTTGCACAGCGCAAGGGTGTCGATTTGTCCGGCATCTTCGATGAGCAGGGTGCCTATAAATACAAGGGCTTCGTAGATTTTCTGCGCGTCTATGAAGCCGCTTGCACGGTGCTGACCACGCCGCAGGATTTCCACGATCTGACGCTTGCGGTGCTGGAGCAATCCGCGGCCCATGGGGTGATCTATTCCGAAGCGTTCCTGTCGCCGGATTTCTGCGGCGGCGGCGATCTGCTGGCATGGCGCGACTATATGGCGGCGATCCAGACGGCGGCACAAACGGCAGAGGCGCAGATGGGCGTCACCCTGCGCGGTTGCATCACTTGCATCCGGCATTTCGGGCCGGAACAGGCGCGCATCATTGCGCGCTGCGCTCAGGAAACGGCGGGCGATTTCATCACTGGTTTTGGCATAGCCGGGGATGAGAACGCGGGCGAGTTGGCCGATTTTATCTACAGTTTCGACGCCGCGCGCGAGGCAGGGCTGGGTCTGACCGCCCATGCGGGCGAGTGGCGTGGCCCGGATGAGGTGCGCGCGGCGCTCAAGCACTTGCGTGTCAGTCGCATCGGCCACGGGGTGCGCGCCATCGACGATCCCGCCTTGGTGGACCATCTGGCCGAAACCGGCACGGTGCTGGAAGTCTGCCCCGGCTCTAATGTCGTGCTTGGTGTTTATCCCGATTTGCGCGCACATCCGGTTGAAAAACTGAGGGCGGCGGGCGTGGCCATAACTGTCTCGACCGATGATCCGCCATTTTTCCACACCGATATGAGCGCGGAATATGCCGGGCTGCACCGCGCCTTTGGCTGGGAACAGCCCGAATTCGACGCGCTGGCGCAAACCGGGCTGCGTGCTGCCTTTTGCGACGACAGCACCCGCGCACGACTTGCCAAACGATTGGAGCCTGCATGACCCATCCCGACCTGACCCTGATCGACCACCCGCTGGTGCAGCATAAACTTAGCCTGATGCGCGACATGCGCACGCCCAGCCCGGAATTTCGTCGCCTGCTGCGTGAAATCGCGCTGCTGCTGACCTATGAGGCCACGCGCGATCTGCCCATCGCGCCGCAACGCATCGACACGCCGTTGACGGCGATGGACGCGCCCATGCTGGCCGGTCCCGACCCTGCTGTGGTCTCGATCCTGCGGGCGGGTAACGGCTTGCTGGACGGGGTGTTGGACGTGGTGCCAACCGCGAAGGTCGGGTTCGTCGGCCTCTATCGTGACGAGAAAACCCTCCGCCCCATCGAGTATTACAACAAGTTGCCCTCGGACATGGATGCGCGGTTTGTCATAGCCGTGGACCCGATGCTGGCCACCGGCCATTCCGCCGCTGCCGCGATTGACCTGTTGAAACGGGCGGGCGCCGCGCGGATCTGTTTCATCTGCCTTCTGGCGGCGCCCGAAGGCGTGGCGGTTATGGCCGAGCAACACCCCGATGTGCGGATCGTGACCGCCGCGCTTGACAGCCATCTGAACGAGAAAGGCTATATTGTGCCGGGCTTGGGCGATGCGGGTGATCGCATTTTCGGGACAGTTTGACGGCATTCACGGCGAATCGGCTTTACTTTCTTAGGGTTGCAACGGCATCCTTTAAGCAATTGACCGGGGGGTTAGGATGAACCGATTTTTAATGGCCGCAAGCGTGGCGGCAATTTGCACCGGGTTAGCGGCGCAGGCCCAAACCAATGGGCTTGACCCGGCGAATTTACCGCCTTCCAGCTTCGAGGGGCGCGAGTTCGTTGACAGCGCGGGCTGTTCCTTTCTGCGCTCGACATTCGGGGGCGAGGTGACATGGGTTCCGCGCTACGGGCCGGACCGCAACCCGGTCTGCGACCTGTCACCAACCGATTTCGCGTCTGCTCCGTCTGCGGCACCTGCGATGGAGGCCGCCGAAACCGAACTGCCTGCCCAGAATGATCCCGCAGCGACCGAGAATGCGGCGTCCAGCATGGCACCAGCTCCGGACTCTAATGATGCGGCAGCAGTGACTGCCCCCGAGGCGCCGCGCGGCCGGATAGAAGTGGTTGGCCCGGTCAATGACCCGGTGCGCCGCCCGGCCCCAAGCTATCTTGGCAAAGAACCAACCGTGTCGGGTCTTGCGCCGCGCCGTCAGGCGGCAGCGCCCGTGGCCCGTGCCAAGCCGCGTTATCCAGTGGCTGATGCCTCTGGCCGGCATCCGTCTTGCCCCGGCAGCGCGCCTTACGGGCAATTGGTCGACACGATGGTTGGCCGCAAAATGGTGCGCTGCGTGACCAGCCCGTCGCTCTTTCTGAGCGACTATGATGTCAGCCCGGTGCAAGCTGCGGCCCCTGCTGTGCGCGCTGCGGTTGGGCAAGGGGCACGGGTTCAGGTGGGCAGTTTTGGCGTGGCAAGCAACGCGCATCGCCTTGTTGCGCGTCTGAAAGCGCATGGTCTGCCTGCCGGAACTCATTCTGCACGCGGGCTGATGGTTGTCACCGTCGGGCCTTTTGCCAGCGGTTCATCGGCACATCAGGCTTTGTCGCAAGTGCGGGCCATGGGGTTCGGAGACGCGTTCCTGCGTCGCTGATCGGCGGCTCCTTCGCCACGACCTGCTGAAACAGATGACATTAAAAAACCCCCGGCACGCAAGCATCGCGCCGGGGGTTCTGTTTTGCCAATCTGGCCCGCGCTTATTGAGCGGTGGCGTCTTCGCCTTCGGGCAGGATGTCTTCGGCAGCGTCCGTTGCGGCGTCCGTGGCTTCCGTCGCTGCGTCAGATGTAGCATCAACCGCGTCTGTGGTTGCGTCGGTTGTGGCCTCAGAAGCGGCGTCGGTCGTTGCATCGACGGCGTCTGTGGTCGCATCGACTGCATCGGTCGCGGCCTCGGTGCTGGCCTCTGCTGCGTCATTGGCCATGTCAGCGCCTTCAGATGCGGCGTCAGTTGCGGCCTCTTCGCCCGAACCCATCAGATCGTTCACCATTGATTCGGCTTCTTCGACAGCACTGTCCACGGCGTCTTGCGCTGCGGTGGTTGCGTCTTCCACAGCAGTCTCAGCCGCCGTTACGGCATCTTCCACAGCCGTTTCGACCGCGCCGGTTGCGTCTTCGACCGCAGTTTCCGCTTCGGTCACGGCATCTTCCACCGGGTCAGATTCGGGCGCTTCGGTGCTTTCTTCGGCCGGTGCCTCGACCGGTTCTTCGACAGGCGCGACAACTTCTGTCGGCGTGCGCGACTGAACACCCAGCCAGATTCCCACCGCGGCGACCGCGATCGCGATCAATGCCAAAACCATTTTATTCATGTTACGGTCCTCTCAAACCTAATTACGCTGCCGCTGCCTATGCCAGATTTTTCTGCGCTTGCAAAGGTGAGCCCCGATAAACCAGCGATATACTGCGCGCGATTCCTGCTTGAATCACGCGGGGCGCGGCCTTAGATTGCGCGCCACACACGTCAATATACAAGGAATTCAGCCATAGCTCGCAGACCGCACAACGCCCCGCCCCCGCGCGATACCGGACCCCGCGTCAATGAGCGCATTCGTGCGCCTGAAATACGCCTGATCGGTGCCGAAGGCGAGAATCTGGGCGTGGTTAAACCGTCTCAAGCCATGATGCTGGCGGAAGAGGCCGGCCTCGATTTGGTCGAGATTTCGCCCAATGCCACCCCGCCGGTGTGCAAGATCATGGATTTCGGTAAGTTCAAGTATGAGCAGCAGAAGCGCGAGGCCGAGGCCCGCAAGAAGCAGCACATCATCGAGATCAAGGAAGTCAAATTCCGCCCCAACACCGACACGCATGACTACGAGGTCAAGATGCGCAATGTCATGCGCTTTCTTGAAGGGGGCGACAAGGTGAAGGTGACGCTGCGTTTCCGGGGGCGTGAAATGGCGCACCAGAATCTTGGGTCAGACCTGCTTCACCGTGTGGCGGCTGATGTCGACGAAATCGGCAAGGTCGAGAACATGCCCAAGATGGAAGGACGGCAGATGATCATGATGATCGCGCCGCGCTGACCCTTTCAAGCTTTCAGATTGGCAAAAGCCCGGCGCCTGCCGGGCTTTTTCATGCGCTACATCCGCCGGATATAGGTCCATGTGGGCACATTGGCGCGGCGGGCGACCGAGTAGGCTTCGGCATCGCCCAGATAATCGAACCCTGCATTGGTCAGCACATGGGCAGAGGCCGCGTTGTCCTGAAACACTTCGGCAAACAGCGTGCGGGCGTTGTGCGGGTTTGCCTTGATGATGCAGGCCACGGCTTCCGATGCGTAGCCCGCGTTCCAGAAGGCGGGTGCCACCCAGTAGCCGATCTGGCTTTGCTGGCGGTCCAGCGGTTTGAGCGAAATCAGCCCCAGCACCGCCGCGCGATCATGCCCGGCACCGTCCAGAACCCAGACGTCTTCCTCGTGGTTGGGGGCGGTTGCGCGGGCAATGAATTGCTCTGTCGCGCCCGGTGGCAACGGGTGGGGAATGGACCGCGTTCCCTTGGCCACGCGGGCATCGCTTGTGTAAAGTTCCAGCAGCCCTTCGTCTGACGGCTGCAACGGGCGCAGCACCAAACGCGCGCTGGTGAGCACCGGCAAATCCGCGCCGAACGTGGTGTTGAGTGTCATGTCATCCTCCAATCGGGCCCTCACCCGGATCGTTTCGCGCGGGGTGATTGGTCGGCTGCTCCTCCAGGCGACACATAGCGCAAAACGAAACAGGGCCGGCATTTCTGCCGACCCCGTGTTACTAAATAAATGTAACAGTTCGGCTTATTCAGCGGCGTCTGCCATCGGTTGAATGGACACGAAGCTGCGACCTTTCAAACCCTTGGTAAAGGTCACGTGACCTTCAGTCAGGGCAAACAGGGTGTGGTCGCGGCCCATGCCGACGCCTTCACCTGCGAAATGTTTGGTGCCGCGCTGACGCACGATGATGTTGCCGGGGATCGCGAGCTGACCGCCATAGAGCTTGACGCCAAGGCGGCGTCCGGCAGAGTCGCGACCGTTGCGGGAGGAACCGCCTGCTTTCTTGTGTGCCATGAGCTGTTACTCCTGTTCAGATGCGAATTGCTTGGCTTGGTCGATCCAGCCATCGCGTTCGATGCGGCCTTTGAACGACAGCTTGTCATCCATATAGGCAATCTCTGCCGGACCCCAAGAGGCGATCTGGTCGAAATGGAACACGCCGTTTTCGTGCAGCAGACCTTCCAGCTTGGGACCAACGCCGGAAATCTTTTTCAGATCATCGGCTTTGCCGTCGCGGGCTTCGGTCAGCAGGTTGGCAGGGCGGGTGCCTTCGACTGCATCGGCCGCAGGGGCTGCGGCTTTCTTGCCGGGTTTGGGGCCAGGGGCGGCCGCTTCGATCGCAAAGCCCGATACCGAACCCGTGCCGATCGCCGCTTTCACGCCGGATGCATCCGCGCCAGAGGCCAGAATGTCGGTCACGCGCACAAGCGTCAGCTTCTGGCGGTGGCCCTTGGTGCGCTGCGAGCTGTGCTTGCGGCGACGCTTGACAAAATGGATGACTTTGTCGGCCTTGATCTGGTCGATCACTTCGGCCTGCACGCCTGCACCTTCAACGGTGGGCGTGCCGATGACGGGGCTGTCGCCGCCAACCATCAGAATTTCGTTGAACTGGACGGTTTCGCCAGCTTGTGCGGCAATGCGTTCCACGCGCAGAACGTCACCCGCCTGCACCCGGTATTGCTTGCCACCTGTTTTCAGGACCGCGAACATGTCGGTCATTCCTTGTCTGTCTGCCGCGCCCTGTGGCCCCTGCGGCTGGCGCAGGCGTTTGGTGCCGTCGGGCTGCGTGCCCCTTTTGGGGCATAGCCATAAGTCCGCGCGGACCGAATGCCCGAACGGAAGCTGCCTGATGCACCAGAGGGCGCGCTCTGTCAAGCGCTCCCGGCGGTAGTTTCGCGGGGTGTTGCGTGCTGAGAGAACTGCGTTAGGCTGGGGGCTTGTCTTATCGGAGGAGAAGACCATGACCCGCTTTGTTCCCATGACTGCCATCGCCTTGGCCTTTGCCGGGCCTGCGCTGGCTGAGAGCGTCAATATCACGCCCGATATGTCCGCTGTCACGGTCGAAACACCGTCCGGCGCGGTAGAGATTTCGCGCGTGCAGGACGAATCGGCGGTGATAGAGGGGGAGTTCGCACGCATCGCGCGACCTTGCCCGGAATTTTGTATTCAGCCCATGACACCCGCCGAAGGTGTGCGCACCGTGGGTGAGCTGGAAGTGATGGACGCGCTGCAAGACCCCGGCACCTTGGTTGTCGATGGCCGCGTGCGCCCCGACTGGCAAACCGGCACGATCCCCGGCGCGATCAGCATGCCCTACACGGAAATGGCCGATCAGTTGCATGAACTGGGCTGCGAGCCGGATTTCGAGGGCTTTATCTGCGATGCCGATGTGGTGCCGAATCTGGTGATGTTCTGCAACGGGCCGTGGTGCGGTCAATCGCCCGCTGCAATCCGGCGCATTATCGATGCGGGCTACCCGGTCGAAAAGATCGCCTATTATCGGTGGGGTATGCAGGGCTGGCGTATGTTGGGCCTGACGGTGGCCGGTGGCGCCGAGGGTTAACCCCCCAGCACCAGCGCGCTGGACGTGTTGTCAGGGCGCAGCATGTAAAGTTTGCGCGCGCCGATCGTGGCCACGGTGGCATCTTGCAACGTGTCGCCTTCTTGCACGCGCAGGATGCGCCCGCCGGGTAAGCGCACAAGCGCATGGCGCACGCCGTCAGCTTCGACAACGGCGATCAGGTTCATTTCATCCAGCGGGATGGCATTGGGCAAGGTCGCCACATCCTGCACCGTCTGGCCCGGCGGCAGGCTGTAGGTTCGATGTGTCGGAGCATCCGCCATACTGAGCGGCAAGGGTGCAAAGGCCACACGCAGGATAGGGCGCGCGGGTGGCGCTGCTTCTGACGGTGGGTCTTGTGGCGATGGCGCTGCCGTTACCATTGGCAAGGCGGGTTCGGGGCAAGTGGCGCCCGGCCCGGCACAAGGGCCGACCAGCGCCGCCGCTGCGTAAAGCGCGCCCAAGGTCAGTGTAACGCAGAGCGGCACCTGCCACAGCCAAGCGCGGGCAGGTGCGGGTGATACCGGGCGCAGATGCTCCGGCAGGGGGTGCGAAATCTGTCGCATAGGGCGGCGGGCTTTCATGGTGCAAACGTAGTATAGATCATGCGTCTGTGCGAGAGCCTGAAGTGTAACAGCCGTGGGTTACGAATGCATGAAGCTGGGCGTTAATAGCCGTTATGGCGTGAGACCTCGTGCAAGAGCGGTTGCCCGCGCTCGACCCGCGCGATATTCGCCGCGATCACGTCGGATGCCGTTTCGGTTCGCGTGGCCGCCGCGATATGCGGGGTCACGGTCACATTCGGGTGGTGCCAGAACGGATGATTTTCGGGCAAAGGTTCGGTGCGGAACACATCAAGCGTGGCGGCGGCAATTTGGCCTTGGTCCAGCGCGGCCAGAAGTGCCGCATCATCAATCGCTGTCCCGCGTCCCGGATTGATGATCCGTGCGCCGCGCGGCAGGTGCGCCAGCGTCGTTGCGTTCAGAATGTTGGTTGTGGCCGGCGTGTCGGGCAGAAGGGTGACAAGGATGTCCGAGCGCGCCAGCACGGCGCGCAGCCCCTCTGGCCCGCTATGGCAGGCGATGCCCTCAAGCTGGCGGGGGCTGCGCGACCAGCCCGCCACGTCAAACCCCAACGCTCTTAAAGCCCCGGCACAGGCACGGCCCAATTCGCCCAGTCCAAGAAAGCCAACGCAGCGATCCTGCGCCAGCGGCGGCACAACCGGCGTCCATGATGTGGCGGGCTTATCCAGTGCCAGATGATAGCGCAACACATGCCCCACGACATATTCGACCATGCCTTGTGTCAGGCTGGGGTCGACCATGCGCGCCAAGGGCTGCGTCAGGGTCGCGTTGCCGACAATGCGCTCAACCCCGGCCCACAGGCTTAGAACGGCGCGGCAGTTGGTAAAGGGCGTGAAATCCTGCAACGGGCTGGACGGGGCGTAGACGATGTAATCCACCGTCTGGGCGGGCGCATCGGTTACAAGCTGCGCGTCCAGCCCCTGTTTTGCGATGGCCGCGCGCAAAGGCGCGTCATAATCTTCGAATACACCATCCCCGGCGGCCAGCAGAACAGTCAGAGTCATGTCGGCAACCTTGGGCGGTGGATATGGGCAGATTGCAGCAATCCGAAGCCGCCCATCAGCACCAGCATGGCAGAGCCGCCATAGCTGACCAGCGGCAAGGGCACGCCGACCACGGGCGCAAGCCCCATGACCATTGCGGTATTCACGGCAAAATACAGGAAGAAATTGGCCGTCACCCCCACAGCAAGCAGGGCCGCAAAACGGTTCGACGTGCGCAGCACCGTCACAAGGCAGAAGCCAAGGATCATCACATAGAGGACCAGAAGCGATCCGGCCCCGATAAAGCCGAATTCCTCGGCCAAGGTGGTGAAGATGAAATCGGTCTGCTTTTCGGGCAAGAAGTTCAGCCGCGATTGCGTGCCTTCCATAAAGCCGCGTCCGGACCAACCACCTGACCCCAGCGCGATCATGGCTTGGTTAATGTGGTAGCCCGCGCCCAGCGGGTCGAGCGTGGGGTCCAGAAACGCATCGATCCGGCGATACTGGTAGTCTTTCAGCAGTTGCCAGTCCGTGCCGCGAGAGGTGAACACGGCCACAACCAGGCCCACGAAAGACCCGATAACCCCGGCGAAATACCCCCAATGCACGCCCGCGGCGAAGATCACGGCGCCGCCTGCAGCCGCGATAAGCAAAGCCGTGCCCAGATCGGGCTGGCGCACCACAAGAAAGACCGGCAGCAAGACAATGACCGCCGCGCCCAGAACGAACACGGGGCGCGAGATTTTCTTGATGTCGACCCAGTCGAAATAGGCGGCGAGCGCCATGATTGTCGTGATCTTGGCCAGTTCCGACGGTTGCAGGCGCAGCGGCCCGATCTCCAGCCAGCGCTGCGCCCCCATGCCGACCGACCCGAAGAATTCGACCCCCAACAGCAGAATGGTGGTCAGCCCATAGGCCAACCCGGATACAGAGCGCCAGAACCAGATCGGCACCATGGCAACCACGAGCATCACAACCAGCCCGACGCCAAAACGCTGCATCTGCGGTTCCATCCACGGGCGCGCATTGCCTGCCGCCACCGAATACAGCATCACGAAACCATAACATGCGACCGCGATCAGCAGCACCACCAGCGGCCAATTCATGTAAAGCACCTTGGCCATACCCTTGGGCATGCGTTGGGTGTTGTATTCAAGGTAGCTCATGCGCGGCTTACCCGGAAAGAGCCCAGATCGCGCAGCCGGTCTTTCAGGGCTTCTTGTTCGGCATTGATGCGGTTGCGCTGCGATGTCGGGTAAGCGCCAAGCGGGGGACGTCCCTCATTCAGCGCGGCAAGCAGAATATCGCGCCCAATGGGGGCGGCTGCCGTGGACCCGCCGCCCCCATGTTCGACAATGACGGCCACGGCCACACGCGGATTGTCGATCGGCGCGTAATTCACGAACAGCGCATGGTTGCGCCGGTTCCAGGGCAGATCTTCCTGCCGTCGGATTCCGGCGTCACGCTCGGCTTGGGTGATGCGGAATACCTGGCTGGTGCCGGTCTTGCCAGCCATCGCCATCGTTGGCTCTACCACGCGAGAGGAATAGGCCGTGCCGCGCCGGTCATTGACGGTTTGCACCATGCCACGGCGCACCATCTCCAGCCATTCAGGGCGCAAATCAAGACTTGCGGCTTGCGGTATCGCGCGTTCCAGCGGGTCGCGCAGCAAGCGCGGCAACACCGCGCGATTGCTCGCCAGACGCGCTGTCATGATCGCCAGTTGCAAAGGCGTGGTCAGCACATAGCCTTGCCCGATAGAGACATTGACCGTGTCACCAATGCGCCAAGCGGCATCGCGGGTGCGCGTCTTCCACTCACGCGAGGGGTTCAGGCCGGACGCGACAGAGGTCATTGGCAGGTCGTAACGCTCGCCAAGCCCAAGACGTTCTGCCATGGCGTTGATGCGGTCAATCCCGCAACGCTGCGACATTTCATAGAAATAGACGTCACAGCTTTCCGACAGCGCCGATACAAGGTCCATCTGCCCGTGGCCGCTGCGCTTCCAACAATGAAACCGGTTGCCCGACACGTCCATATGGCCGGGGCAGTAGACGCGCTCGCGACCATCGGTTTCGGCGGCGTCCAGCGCTGCCAGCGCCGTGACCATCTTGAAGGTTGAGCCCGGCGGATACATGCCCTGCACGCATTTATTGACCAACGGGCGGAAATCATTTTCCAGCAGAGCATTGTAGTTCGTCCTGGAAATGCCGCGCACGAACATGTTGGCGTCATAGCTGGGCGCAGAGGCCGAGGCGAGGATGTCGCCGGTCGGAATGTCGATGACCACCGCGGCTGCGCTTTGCCCCGCAAGCCGTTCCAGCGCGTAATTCTGCAAACGTGCGTCAATGGTCAGGTGCAGGGTTTCGCCCGGTTCTCCCTCGATCCGGTCCAGCTCGCGCATGACCCGACCGACCGAGTTCACCTCGACACGTTGCGATCCGGCCTTGCCACGCAGACGCGCTTCCACCTCGCGCTCGACCCCGCTTTTGCCGATCTGGAAGCGCGGGATCATCAGCACCGGATCTGGGCTTTCCTCGCGCGCAAGATCACGGTCCGAGACAGGGCCGACATAACCAACCACATGCGCCATATCGGCCATCAGCGGATAAGCGCGCGACAGCCCCATCTCTGGCGTGACGCCGGGCAGGGCCGGGGCATTGGCGGCAACGCGGCTTATCTCTTCCCAGCTCAGCCGCTCTGCGACCGTGACCGGCACGAAGGGACGGTTGCGCAGCATATCCTCGCGGGCGCGCTCGACCATCTCGTCCTCCAGCCCGATCAAGCGTTGCAGCCGGTCCAGAACAAGGTCGATATCGCCCGCATCATCGCGGGTCATGACCACGCGGTAATTCTGCTCATTCCCGGCCAGCAGCACGCCGTTGCGATCGTGGATCGGGCCACGCGTAGGCGGCAACAGCCGCAGGTTGATGCGGTTTTCCTCTGCCAGCAGGCGAAAGGCGTCGGCCTGTTCCAGTTGCATATCACGCAGCCGCCAGAGCAGCGTGCCCGTAACCGCCAGTTGTAGCGCACCAAGACCAAGCGCCCGGCGTGTAATCACCCGGCGACTCTGTTCCTTGTCACGGTCGGTGCGTTTCACAGTTTCTGCCCCAGATCATCGACTTCGCCGGTGGCGGGTTTGCGCAGGCTCAGCCCGAAATGCAGCCCCGCCGCCACCAGCGGGTATGTGGCGACAGTGCCGACAAACTGCGCAAGGCTCAAGCCAAGTGGCGCTTGCGGCACCATCACAATTCCGAGCATCATACGGTTCAGCAAGAACATGCCCAGCATAAGAGCCGCTATCAACGCATATTCCAGCAAGAAGGACAATCCGCGCAAGGTCGGGTTGCGTTGGCGCAGAAATTCTGTCGCCCCCAGCACGATCAGCGCCCATAATCCGGGCGGGCGCATCATCAGGATGTCTTCGAAAAAGATGTAACCTGCGATCAATGGCGCGGGTAGCAGGTCGGGTCGGCGCACCACCCACGCCAAGCATAGGGCCAGCATCAGGTCGGGGGTAGGCCATGTCGCAAGGCTGAGGCTTGTATCACCGGGCACGCGACTGGCATCACCCAAGCCCTGCAATGGCAATAAGCGAAACAACCAGATCAATGCGCCGATGCCAAGGAACAGCGCAACATACCAGAGCCGGCTAGAGAGGCTCCGCTCAGCCATCGGTCCGGGCCGCGTCGGGGACGGGGGCAAGGGGGGGCGCAATATTTGGCGTCACAATGCCGGTCACGGATGGTGTTTCACCCTCGGGTCCGGGCGTTTCGGGCGCGCTATCGACTTCGGGGGGCAGGATCAATTCGCCGGTCGAGGTGATCTCTTCCAGCGGGCGCGACCGCAGGACGCGCAGAAATTCCAACCGCCCATAATCCGCAGCCAGACGCACCCGCAAACGGCGGTCGCGGGACAACACCACTTCGCCCACCAGCAGCCCGGCGGGAAACACGCCGCCATCGTCGGAACTCACCACCCGGTCGCCGGGGCGCAGGTCGTCAGGGTCTTCGACAAAATCCAGAAGCGGGAAGGCGCTGTTGTCGCCCGACAGCATGGCGCGTTGCCCAGAGGGTTGCACCACCACCGGCACGCGGCTGGCGCTGTCGGTCAGCAACACAACCCGTGATGTGCGTTGCCCCACGCCGGCAATGCGACCGGCAAGGCCAAGCCCGTCCATCACTGCCCAGCCATCAATCAGCCCGTCGCGCGCGCCTACGTTCAGCAGCACCGAATTGCGGAAGGGAGAGCCGCTATCGGCCATGACGACACCGGTAACATGGGTCAGTTGCGGGTCAAGCCGCACTTGGTTCAAATCCAGCAACTCTGCATTGCGCTGTTCCAGTTGCAAGGCCGCCTCGCGCCAAGCGCGCATCTGTTGCAATTCGCGGCGAAGCTGTTGGTTCTGCTCCATGATCCGGGCATAGGACCGGAAATCATCCAGCAGCGCCGTGGCCTGTGTGACAGGGGCAATCGCCCAATCGAAGGAGGGCACTACAGTGTCAATCACGGCCATACGAAAACGCTCAACGCGTGGGCTGTCGATGCGCCAGACCAGAAATACCGCAATCAAGACAACAGCAAGCAAGCCGACGAAGATGCGTCGTAACGGCCGTGCGTACTCTGTGTCTGTCTGGCGTTCGCTGGCCAAGGCCAAGCCCTACCTGTCAGCTGTCATAATCAATCGCGTGGCGCAATTGTTTCTCATATTCCAGCGCTTTGCCGGTGCCGATGGCGACACAGTTCAACGCTTCATCCGCAACAGAGATGCTGAGTCCCGTCTGTTCGCGCAAGGCAAGGTCCAGCTCTCCCAGCAACGCGCCGCCACCGGTCAGCATGACGCCGCGGTCCACAATGTCGGCGGCCAGATCAGGCGGCGTGGTTTCCAGCGCGATCATCACCGCTTCGCACATGGTGGTCACGGTTTCCGAGAGCGCCTCGGCGACCTGCGCCTGCGTGATCTCGGTTTCCTTGGGCACCCCGTTCAGCAGGTCACGCCCGCGCACCAGCATGGATTTGCCGCGCCCGTCATCGGGCATCCGCGCCGTGCCGATGGAGCATTTGATCTTTTCCGCCGTCGCATCCCCGATCAACAGGTTCTGGTTACGGCGCAGGAAGTTGACGATGGCTTCATCCATCCGGTCGCCGCCCACGCGCACCGAGCGCGCATAGACGATGTCACCCAGCGACAGCACCGCCACTTCGGTCGTGCCGCCGCCGATATCGACGACCATGCTGCCCGTCGGGTCGGTGATGGGCATACCGGCACCAATTGCCGCCGCGATGGGTTCCGAGATCAGACCCGCGCGCCGCGCACCTGCCGACAGCACCGACTGACGGATTGCGCGCTTTTCCACAGGGGTCGCGCCATAAGGCACACAGACGATAACTTTTGGCTTGGAAAACAATGTGTTGCGGTGAACCTTGCGGATGAAATGCTTAATCATTTCTTCCGCAACATCAAAATCCGCAATCACCCCGTCGCGCATGGGGCGGATCGCCTCGATGCTGCCGGGGGTGCGCCCCAGCATAAGCTTGGCATCTTCACCCACGGCCAGAACCGCCTTGCGCCCGTCCTTGATATGATAGGCCACCACGGAGGGTTCATTCAGGATGATCCCGCGCCCTTTGACGTAGACGAGCGTATTCGCGGTGCCGAGGTCTATCGCCATATCGGATGTGAACAGGCTGGCAAAAGGGTTCATACTGGTATTTCCGTGTTTGCGCCGCGAAACCCCAAGATATGGGGGAGATAGCCGGATTCTCTCGCACCTTATAGGGCCGGGTAGGGCAGGCGGTAAAGGGGGCGTCTTGTCGGGATCGGCAGGAAATGGCCAGCGCGCGACACTATTGCGTGTCCGACCCCGCCTGACGCTGCTTGCGCAGCCCGTCAAACACACCCGACACGCCCGGAACCAGCGCCAGCAGATCGGCTTGCAGCGCGTGGTATATATCGGGCTTGCCGTGAAAGATGGATGCTGCGGGCAATCCGTCATCACCCAATTCGGGATGCCACCCGCCATGACGGCTGTCGATGAAATGCGCGCGCGCGAAATCATGCAGTCTGGCATACCAGACGGCTTCTGGCGGGCGCGGGTCCAGCTTTTGCAACATGGCCAACACGGCCAGCCCTTCGGCCACCGGCCACCATAGCCGCACAGATTGATCGACAGCGCCGCCGGGGGCAAGCGTGTAGGCCAGCCCGCCAGCCGGCAACCAAGCATCGTTCAGGGCGGTGTCAACAAGCGCGCGGGCGCGGGGCAGGGCTGTCGGATCGGCGCGGCCTGTCAAATCCCAGTGTTGCAATAGAAGCCGCGCAAATTCCAGCGAATGACCGGGCGTCGTGCCCGGTGGGCGAAAGACCGGATCGCCCCGGAAATCCGGGTCAACCTGCCAGGTTTCGGTGTAATGTTCGGGAATGCGGTGGCCATTAGCCCCGGCCATCCGGTCGGTGAAGAAATCCAGAATGCGCCCCGCACGGTCAAGCCAGACCTCTTGCCCCGTAGCCTCATAGGCGGCCAGAAACGCCTCTACCCCGTGCATATTGGCGTTCATGCCCCGGTAACGCGACAGCGGCGACCAATCGCGCGCGAATTCTTCGCGCAGGCGACCGGCCTCTTCGTCCCAGAAGTGGCGCTCCAATATGGTGGATATATCGGCCATCAGGCGCGGCGCGTCGTCATGCCCGACCTCTGACGCGCTGCTGGCTGCGAGCAACACGAACACATGCCCATAGGCCAGCTTGCGCGTGTCCAGTGCTTTTGGCCCTTGCACCGCCCAGACATAGCCGCCGTGATCCGGGTCGCGGTGCCAGTTCCAAAGCGCGCGCATCCCGGCCTCTATCAGGCCAGCGCAATCGGGTGCGCCCCAAGCCTGACCCATTGCATAGGAATGCACCATGCGCGTGGTCACATGCAGTTCTTGCGCAGCCCCGTGCTGCCGCGTGCCATCAGTGCCAAGGGGCACGAAAGCGCCATCCGGGCCAAGGCTGGCGCGGTGAAAGCCCAGCAACGCCCGCGCATCGCTGGCAAGTGCCGCACGATGGGACGGGTCTTGCAACAGAGTGAGCGACTCAGCCAAGGCGGGCCTTGATTGCTGCTCCGGCCTTGGCAAAATCCATCTCGCCCGCATGGCGGGTTTTCAATACCCCCATGACGCGGCCAATATCGCGCACGCTGGCGGCGTTGGTTTCTGTCACAGCTGCCTCTACTGCGGCGGCGATTTCGTCGTCGGTCATCTGGCGCGGCAGGAAATCCTCGATAACGGCGATCTCTGCGGTTTCCTTCTCGGCCAGGTCCAGACGTGCGGCTTCTTCATAGGCGCGCGCCGATTCGCGGCGTTGCTTGACCATCCGGGTCAGCACCGTGATGATCTCTGCATCCGACACCTCTGGCGCACCCTCGCCGCGGGCCACGATGTCGCGGTCCTTGATGGCGGCGTTTATCAGCCGCAACGCGGCAAGGCGCTCTGTATCGCGCGCTTTCATGGCTGTTTTCAGCGCGTTAGAGATCTTGTCCCGCATGGACATGGGCGGTCCTCTTTTCATGGTCGGTTCTGCAAAGGCCACATACTAGGCAAGCAGAGCGAGCACGGCAATGCCAATTAAAACTTCATGAAAACATAGCCTTGTGCGTATTTTCACTTCGGGCCGGTTTCGCTTGATTCTTTTGGTCCGGCCCCATAGTTTGCGCCAAATTCAGCCAGCCCGGAGTCGTTTCGCAATGTGTGCCCAGCCACTCAAACCCACAGCATGCCTTGCATTGGCCGATGGAACCATTTTCTACGGGCGCGGCTTTGGCGCGACTGGCGAAACGGTGGCGGAACTGTGCTTCAACACCGCCATGACCGGCTATCAGGAAATCATGACCGACCCGTCCTATGCGGGCCAGATCGTGACCTTCACCTTCCCGCATATCGGCAATACCGGCGTGACCATTGAAGACGATGAAACCGCTGAACCCGTTGCTGCCGGCATGGTGGTGAAATGGGACCCGACCGCGCCTTCCAACTGGCGCGCGCAGGAAACGCTTCTGACGTGGCTGGAGCGGCGTGGCCGTATCTGCATGGGCGGGGTGGATACCCGCCGCCTGACCCGTGCGATCCGCCTGCAAGGCGCACCGCATGTCGCGTTGGCCCATAACCCCGACGGGGTGTTCGATCTGGAAGCGCTGGTTGCCAAGGCGCGCGCCTGGAAAGGGCTGGTTGGCCTTGATCTTGCACGCGATGTGACCTGCGCGCAAAGCTACCGGTGGGATGAAATGCGGTGGGCTTGGCCCGAAGGCTACACCCGCCAGACCGACCCGAAGCACAAGGTCGTCGCCATCGACTATGGCGCGAAGCGCAACATCCTTCGGTGTTTGGCCTCGGCGGGCTGCGATGTGACCGTGCTCCCGGCCAGCGCTACAGCGGAAGATGTGCTGGCGCTGAACCCCGATGGGGTGTTCTTGTCGAACGGACCCGGCGACCCCGCCGCGACGGGCGATTATGCCGTGCCGATGATCCGCGACGTGTTGAAAGCCGATCTGCCGGTTTTTGGCATTTGCCTTGGCCACCAGATGCTGGCGCTGGCCCTTGGCGCGAAAACCATCAAGATGAGCCACGGCCATCACGGTGCGAACCACCCGGTGAAAGACCACACCACCGGCAAGGTCGAGATCACCTCCATGAACCACGGGTTCGCGGTCGATGCGCAGACTCTGCCGGATGGGGTGGTCGAAACGCATACCTCGCTGTTCGATGGGTCAAATTGCGGCATCCAAGTGCAGGGCAAGCCGGTGTTTTCGGTTCAGCACCACCCAGAGGCCAGCCCCGGCCCGCAAGACAGCTTCTACCTGTTTGAAAGGTTCGCCAAGGCGATGGAAGACCGCAAGGCAACTGTCTGATAGCAAGCCTGTTCCCGGTATTTTGAAAGGGCCAGCCGCAGCTTCGGGCTGGCCCTTTTTGTATCAATCGTAGCGGCGCTCGAATGTGACAACCTCGCCATTGGGCATGGTCAGGGTGCGGGCATAAAGCTCGCGCAGCAGGTCATTGTCTATGAATCCATGCACTGTCACGGCATCGCCCACCTTGGCGGGCACCCAGTTCGGGCCGACATAGACGCGGATACTGTCGCTGGTATCGGTCAGGATGAATTCATCTTCGTCGGTAATGCGCTCTACCGTGCCCGCGACCGTCACCATCATGCCGCGCTTGGCGTCGGCGATGGGAATGACCGTATCGGCCAAGCTGGCCCCGCCAAGGGGCAGCGCGATCAGGGCGGTGGTGAACATTGCAGGCAGAAAGCCCAAGCGAGCCATTGGTGTTATTCCTTTCATGTTAAGGTGTTTAACATTTAGGAACAACCGGGTTCGGTGGCAATCGCCGACACGATAACGCCGGATGACTTCGGCGTTATCGATGAATTGCAGGGGGGGAGGCCGCGCTGTCGCCGCCCGCCGGATTTATGCGTAGATCTGGGCGATCCGATCGATCGCGACCTCTGGCGACATGTCTTCGCTCTCGCCCGTGCGGCGCGAGGTCAGTTCCACAACACCTTTCGCCAACCCGCGCGGGCCGACGGTAATGCGCCATGGCAGGCCAATCAGGTCCATCGTGGCGAATTTCGCGCCCGCGCGTTCCGAGCGGTCGTCGTAAAGCGGCTCCAGCCCCTTGGCAGTTAGTGCCGCATACAGGCTTTCACAGGCTGCATCCGCTGCTTCATCGCCCTGCTTCAGGTTCACGATCCCGCAATGGAAGGGCGTCACGCCTTCGGGCCAGATGATGCCACGGTCATCATGGCTCGCCTCGATAATCGCGCCCAGCAGGCGCGACACGCCAATCCCGTGGCTGCCCATATGCACCGGCACGCGGCTGCCATCGGGGGTCACAACGGTGGCGCCCATAGCTTCGGAATACTTGGTGCCGAAATAGAAGATTTGCCCCACTTCGATCCCGCGCGCAACGCGGCGGCGCTCTTCGGGCACTTGCTCGTTAAATGTGGCTTCGTCGTGGGTTTCATCGGTGCGTGCGTAGCGCGAGGTAAACTCCTCCAGCACCGCCTGGCATTCGGGCACGCTGTCGTAATCTACCGCGCGGTCGCCAAAGCTCTGGTCGGTGATCGCGCTGTCATAGAACACTTCCGACTCGCCCGTTTCGGCCAGAACCAGAAACTCATGCGTGTAATCGCCGCCAATCGGGCCACCATCGGCGCGCATCGGGATGGCTTGCAGCCCCATCCGCTCATAGCTGCGCAGGTAGCTGACCAGATGGCGGTTATAGGCGTGCAGCGCGTCTTCCTTGGTCAGGTCGAAATTATACCCGTCCTTCATATAGAACTCGCGGCCCCGCATGACGCCGAAGCGCGGGCGCACCTCGTCGCGGAACTTCCACTGAATATGATACAGCGTCAGCGGCAGATCCTTGTAGCTGCTGACATGGGTGCGGAAAATGTCGGTAATCAGCTCTTCGTTGGTGGGACCATAGAGCATATCGCGCCCGTGCCGGTCGGTGATGCGCAGCATTTCCTGCCCGTAGTCATCGTAGCGCCCGGATTCGCGCCACAGATCGGCCGATTGCAGCGTGGGCATGAGCATGGGGATATGCCCCGCGCGGATCTGTTCTTCATGCACGATGGTTTCAATGCGCTTCAGCACCTTGTAGCCCAAGGGCAGCCACGAATAGATCCCCGCGCTCGCCTGCTTTATAAGCCCTGCGCGCAGCATCAGCCGGTGGCTGACGATCTGCGCCTCGGACGGGGTTTCCTTCAGCACGGGCAGGAAATAGCGGGTCAGGCGCATGGGGGTGTCCTTTGGCATCTGCGGTCTGCGCCCGGTGTAAGACGTGGCGCGGGCAGGGGCAAGCGCCCTCAATATCCCTTTCGCGCGCCCCGGTCGCCACTCAGCGACTGTTGCCGCCGTTCCACAAGCAGCTCTATCGCGTCGGCCAAGTGCTCGCGGTCAATGTTGCGGTCGCCCTGCGCCACGCGGATGCGGTGGGCTTCGATCATCACGTCGGCATGGCGGCAGCCTTCGGGCGGCTCGAACCGGTAGCTGGCCAGTTCGATGCGCAGGCCCAAAGGGTCGCGGAAATAGATCGAGTCCATGAAGCCGCGATCCACCGGCCCCGAATGGCGCACGCCCCGCGCGTCCAGCCGCGCGGCCACTTGCCAGAACGTGGCTTGCGACAGGTTGAAGGCCAGATGGTGCAAGCTGCCGGTATCTTCCGGCACAGCTTTCGGGTCGGGCTTGCGGGACTCGTTGGTGAAGATGGTTATCAGCCGTCCATCACCCGGATCGAAATACAGATGCCCTTCATCCGGGTTGTCCAGATTGGGCTGGTCGAAGATGAAGGGCATGCCCAGCACCCCTTCCCAGAAATCGATCGAAGTCTGCCGATCCGCCCCGATCAGGGTGATGTGATGGACCCCTTGGGTTTGAATTTTTCGGTGCTGCGCGTCGGACATGATGCCCCCCTGACTTGGTGTCGTCGACAGGTAGCGCAAAATTCTGCCTTTGTCCTGTTCGCCGCTGCACAGGCCCTGTTGGCTCGGCGCGATCCGGTCAGGCGACCGGTTCGACCGGTTGGCGGGCGCCGGTTTGTGATGTCTTGGCGTCGCGGGTCAGCGCCATGGCCTTGCGCGCGGCGATTGCGGTCAGGGCCGGGCGCTCGCTGCGGGCGATGTGGCGGGTCAGGGCGCGCAGATAGGCTTTGTCGCTATGGCGTTTGCGCAAGAGCGCGGCCAGCTTGGTGCCGGTCAGGCGGCCAGTGACCGCCAGTTCCATAATGGGCGCAAGCAGGTCCATCCGGGCAAGCACCTCTGGCGTTGGGCCATAAAGGCGTGGGGTGCGCAGAACATGCACGAAAGGCCGCTGGAACAATGCTGCATGCATGCTGTCTTCCGGGCGGGACGGATCACTTACCACAAAGGCGTTGCGGCTGCCGTCGAGCATGTCGGGTGCAAAGCCGAAGCGGCTGCGGAAATCCAGCCGTCGCGCCCATTTGAAACGCGTGTCCCAAACCGCGAATTCCGGGTCGAGCGTGGCTTGCGGGGCAATCGCCAGAACCGTCGCACCCGGCGCGGTCAGGCTGAAGGCGCAGGCCGCGTAGCCGGCCATGCCGACACCGAAGAACAGCACGCGCTTGAAGCTGTCGAAGAACCCTTCGTCAATCTGCGCATCGAAAAAATCCAGCACTTCCGTGTCGCGATACCACCGCGGGGCACGGGCGATCAGGCTTAAGTGCGACCAGCCATTCGCCTCTGCGACGAGCAACCCGAGGGGTTTGTGTTCTGGGCCGGTGGCGCGACACTCTGCGATCGTCTCAAAGCTGACGATCAGGGTGTCATCGCCATCGGCATAGAATGCGGCGTGCTGGCTGCCCAGCGGGGTGAACGCGCCCAACTCATCGCCCAATTCGTCCAGTCGTGCCAGCCATTCGGCATCGGTGCGCGCGGTGGAAAGGTCAATATCGGTCATGGTTACCCTGCCGGATCATGGATTGCTGTAAAACTACCGAGCAGGACCTGCGCTGGCAAATCCCGCATGGCGAAGAAACGTCAAGTTTCTGTCAAAATCGAGGCAATCTTGAAGGATTGTTTGCGTAACGCAGACTTTCCTCTGCAAAATAGCTGATTGTGCGCATTATCAGGTCTTTGACACGTTTGCGGTGCGCTTCTTGATCCAGATCAATGAACGCCGGACACAATGATTATACGCATATATATGTTTTTTGGCTTTGCCGGAAAACACTTTCCTCCCTGTCCCGCCGACACGCGGGTGACTAACCCGCCCTTGACCAAGGGCGGGCTTTTTCCTTGCTCCGGATATGGTCTTTGACACCCGAGATGGCTTGCCGTGCTGTGCGTTGCGCTGCATAGTCGCGCCATGACCCAGAGCCGAGGCCCCATGACGAACTCTTACGGCCCAGATTATGCCCTGCGTTGTCCCCGAACGGTGGTGTGGCTGTTTGTGTTGCTGTGCCTGGCTGTCATGCTGGTGCCGGGCGCGCTGCGTGCCCAAACACTGGAAGTGCGGCGCGATGCGGCGATTGCCGCCTGGCTGGCGGATGACGAATTGACGGGCTTGCGCGGCTTGGCGGATCTTGCGCATCAAGGTGATGCGCAAGCCCAGCTTTTCCTGGGGCTGATCGACCGCCATGCCGCGTTGCAGGGGCCAGCCGTGTTGGGCCTGACGCGGGCGGACCGAATTGCGCTGTTGCGCGCACCCGGCGGGATGTCTGGCCGCAACTGGGTGGGCGTCGCTGCCGAGCAGGGCAATGCGCTTGCGCGCGCGTGGCGTGCTATGGCCGAGGTGCAAAGCGACCTGGAGATGGCCGCCCAATTTGCCGAATTGGAAGAAACGCGCGCATTGGCGCAGGCGCTGCTGAGCATTGCAAAACGGCAAGAGCATGGTTTTGCCGCCGATATAGTGGCGCAGGACTGGTATCCTGAAACCTTGTTGTTTCTGTCGCCGGACATGACCCTGACCGCAGAGCGGGCAGCAGGGCTACATCCGGGAGATCCGCAGCACCGTTACCAAAATGGGCTGAAGCCACCCAAGGCCGCCTTGCAGGATTGGTTGGGGCAAGCCCCCGCTGCGCTGCATTTGCGCGCGACCTGTGCCTCTGTCTGTCCGTCTGAGGCGTCGCAATGCGTGCTGGCGCTGTATCATGCTCTGGGCAATTATCAGGCGCTGCTTACCCATGGTAGCCCGGCGAACAGCATTGTCCCGGATGCAGAGCTGGCCGCCAGCCCGCGCGGGCAAGCTGCTCTGGCGCGGCGCATTATGCTGATGCGCTCGACCCGGATGCGCGAAGCAGAGCGCGTGAAACTGGTAGAGGTCAGCCTGTGCGCCACCGACTGGCTTGCCGCGCAATTCGAGGCGCATACCACGCGCAAAATCCCCGCGCCGCAGTAGGTGGTAAATTCGCTCGTGGCCAGGTGTCGGCCTTATGGAAAGTCATAGGGTGGTGCAGCCACCTATGATCGGCTTATAGACAAGTGCGACCTTTGCCGACACATCCGAAAATGCTTGCCGATCTCTGAAAAGCGCCGATTTGCTGGCGCCGCTTGGTCGCCTCTGCGGGGCAGAAGATGGCGCGAGCAGGGGGTCAGACCCCGTCTGCCCGCGTTCCCCAAAGGTCATACTCGCCGGCTTCGTCCACTTCGACTGTGACGATATCACCGGCGGCCAACCCGTCCGTGTTTTCGTCAATGAACAGGTTGCCGTCGATCTCTGGCGCATCGGCCTTGGTGCGGCAGGTGGCAATGCCGTCTTCGTCGATATCATCAACAATCACCTGCATCACCTGACCTACTTTCGCGGCCAATTTGGCCTCGGAAATGGCTTGCGCTTTTTGCATGAAACGGTCCCAGCGGTCGGCCTTGACCTCGGCGGGCACATGGTCGGGCAGGGCATTGGCGCGGGCGCCCGCAACATTTTCGTATTGGAAACACCCGACACGGTCCAACTGCGCCTCGTCCAGCCAATCCAGCAGGGTCTGGAATTCTGCTTCCGTCTCTCCCGGATAGCCGACGATGAAGGTGGACCGTAGCGTGATGTCGGGGCAGATGTCGCGCCAAGCCGCGATATGGTCCAGCGTGCGCTCTGCATGGGCGGGCCGCGCCATGCGTTTCAATGTGTCGGGATGCGCGTGCTGGAAGGGTATATCCAGATAGGGCAGGATCAACCCGTCTGCCATAAGCGGGATCAGATCGCGGACATGCGGGTAGGGGTAGACATAATGCAGCCGCACCCAAGCGCCCAAAGACCCCAGATCGCGCGCAAGGTCTGTGATATGGGCGCGGTGGCCCCGGTCCTCGGCGTGTTTAATGTCCACGCCATAAGCCGATGTATCCTGCGAAATCACCAGCAATTCCCGCACCCCGGCCTCGACCAGCTTTTCGGCCTCGCGTATGATTGCATGGGCGGGACGGCTGACCAGTTTCCCGCGCATGTCGGGGATAATGCAGAATTTGCACTTGTGGTTACAGCCCTCGGAAATCTTGAGGTAGCTGTAATGGCGTGGCGTCAGGCTGACACTGCTGGCGGGCAGCAGGTCCACGAACGGATCGGGCTTCGGCGGGACGGCCTTGTGCACAGCGTCCAGCACTTGCTCATATTGGTGCGGCCCGGTCACGGCCAGAACCTTGGGATGCGCCCCGGTGATGTAATCGGGTTCCGCGCCCAGACAGCCGGTCACGATTACGCGGCCGTTTTCGGTCAACGCCTCGCCAATTGCATCCAGACTTTCGGCCTTGGCGCTGTCCAGAAACCCGCAGGTGTTGACGATCACTGCATCCGCGCCGGTGTAATCGGGGCTGATAGCATACCCCTCGGCGCGCAGGCGGGTCAAAATGCGTTCGCTGTCGACCAGCGCCTTGGGGCAGCCAAGGCTGACCATACCGATGGTCGGCTGACCAGGGCGGGTGCTGTCACGCATAAGCGCGCGCGGGGCGATATCGGGGCGAAGCTGGGGCGGGTTTTGAGACATGCGCGCCATATAGTCCCACGCAGGCGCGCAGGAAAGCGCAAAACTCAGCGCGGCTTTTCGGCAACTAACACCGAATAGGTGATTGCTCCCATCGTGTCGCCAGAATTCGGCCCGGCCCCTTCGATCATATAGGGGCCGACCAGCGCGGCCACGGCATTGCGGATCAGGTATTTCGGCAAGAAAGGACGCAGCAGACGGTATTTCCACGAATGAAAAAACCGCGCCGCGCGATTGTGCAGGTAGCGCAGTCCGGCGATGGATTGATCGCTCAGATCATCGGAGTGCAGGACCACCAGCCCGGCACGGGCGAGCGCGGCTTCCCAAGCCTCGATCATATGAAAGCCCCCGGTGACAGCGGTCGTCACCTCGAACAGTCGGGCGGCGGTCTGCACATCTTCGGGCGCGGTGACGAAATCGGCGCGGCGAAACCCGTCATACATCACGAAACGCCCGCCCGGCGCCATCGCGGCGGCAATCTGGCGTGCTACAGCATCCAGGTCGTTGGCATAGCACAGGGTTTCCAAGGCAAAGATCACATCCGCATTGTGCAGATCGGGGGAAATGTCGAAATAGCTGCCCTGCAGGAACCGCAGATTGGGCACATGGCCCGCGTTCTTGCGGGCGGCTTTGACATGATGCGCCATCAGGTCCAGCCCGGTGAACTGCACATCCGGATGATCTGGCGCAAGCGAGAGTGTGTTGAACCCCATGCCGCTGCCCAGTTCCAGCACGCGGGCGGCTTGCACCTGCCTGATCTGGTAGGCCACGTTGCGGATCTGGGTGAAATAGCCATCGGTGGCGTAAACCCCGTCAGGGTTCAGAGCCATATGCATACACCCCTTTTCGGAATGCACACGTTTATAGCCCGGTTCGGATTGCAGATAATAAGGTTTCAGAATGTCCTGCCCTTCATCGGCCAGGATCTGGTCAATGCCGAAAACCCGGTCCACATGCCCCAGAGCTTCGGTCAAGGACATGGCAAAGGGTGTGGTCCGGGCATGGGGCATGGCGAAACGGTCAGGCGTTGCCGCGCGCAAAGCGGCCCGCTTCTTCTGCGGCACGGCGCAGGGCTCGGGATTTGTTCACCGTCTCTTGATATTCGGCCTCTGGATCGCTGTCATAGACAACACCGCCCCCGGCCTGAATATACAAAGTTTCATCCTTCAGAACGGCCGTGCGCAGGCAGATGCACATGTCCATTTCGCCATTGGCAGAAAAATATCCCGCCCCGCCACCATAGACACCCCGTTTTTCGGGTTCCAACTCGTCTATGATCTGCATGGCGCGGACTTTCGGCGCACCGCTGACCGTGCCTGCGGGCAGCCCGGCCAACAGCGCGGATAGCGCATCCTGCCCCTCGGCCAACTCGCCCACCACGTTGGATACGATATGCATGACATGGCTGTAGCGTTCGATCACGAATTCCTCTGTCGGGCGCACGGTGCCAATGCGGGCGACACGGCCTACATCGTTGCGGCCAAGGTCCAGCAACATCAAATGTTCTGACAGTTCCTTTTCATCGGACAGCAAATCCTGTTCATGCGCGCGATCTTCTTCCGGCGTGGCGCCGCGCGGGCGCGTGCCTGCGATGGGGCGAATCGTGACCTCGTTATCGCGCAGGCGCACCAAGATTTCGGGACTGGCGCCAATGACCTGAAACGGCCCCTCAGCCAGCGAGAAATCGAAATAGAACATGAAAGGCGATGGGTTCATCCGCCGCAAGGATCGATACAGCGCAAAGGGCGGTAGCGCGAAACGCTGCGACCAACGCTGCGACGGCACCACCTGAAAGATGTCACCCGCCCGAATGTAATCCTTGGCCTTGTCCACAGCCGCCAGATAATCCGGCTTGGCGAAATTGGACATGGGCACGCCAATCGGCGCGTCCGCATCGGCCAACTCGCGCGGGGCGCTTGGCAAGCCGCGTTCAAGGTCGCGCACGGCGTCCATGACCCGCTCGGCGGCTTGGGCGTAAGCCGCGCGGGCAGGCAGGTCAGACGCCACCCAGGCCGGGGCAACCACGATGACCTCGCCCTTGACCCCGTCCAGCACCGCCACGACCGAAGGTCGCAGCATCAGCGCATCGGGTGCACCGATGGGGTCGGGGTTCACATCGGGCAAGTGCTCGACCAGCCGGATCATATCGTAACCCAGATAGCCGAACAGTCCGGCACAGGCGGCGGGCAGGTCGTCGGGTATCTCGATTCGCGATTCGGCCAACAGGGCGCGCAGCGCGTCCAGTGGGGCCGCCCCCTGATCTTCCCACGCATCCGGGTCGAACCGTGCAGCGCGGTTCAGCCGCGCGCGGCCATCGCGGCATTGCCAGACCAGATCCGGTTTCATCCCGATGATCGAATAGCGCCCACGCACCTCTCCGCCGGTGACGGATTCGAGGATGAAACTGCCGCGCGCAGCACCTGCCAGTTTCAGGTATAGCGAAACCGGCGTGTCCAGATCGGCCGCCAGCCGCATATAGACAAGCTGGTTTTCACCGCGCGACCAAGCAGCCTCGAAACGGTCGAAATCGGGGGTCAGGCTGGCCATGCGTCAAAAGCTCTGCTGAACCGCGTCGATCATCTGCTGGTTCAGCGTAATCGGCATGGACTGGCGCAGCGCACCGCTGAAATACCCGAACAGGTCTTGCGTATAGCTTTGCGTGATCTGGCTTTCGAGGGCGCGGCGTATTTGCTGCGTGGTATCCAGATCAGGATCGGGGGACGCAACGGCGTGCAACTGCACGACATGCACCCGCGCGCCATCGGTCACGGTGGCCAACTCTCCGCTTTGCAACTCGAACGCTTGGGTCAGGACCGCGCGGGGCAGGTCTGGCACGGGGTCCGAACGCGACAGGTCGGCAAAGCGCAGACTGTCGATTCCCAGCGCATCTATCTCGGTGCCGCTTTCAACCTCGGCGATCAAGGCGTCGGCCTGCGCGCTCAGTCGCGCACGGATTTCGGCAGTTTGCCAATCCTGCACGGCCTGCGTGCGGATATCTTCCAGCGGGCGCGGCGCGGCGGGCAGCTCTTCGACCAGTTCAAGCGCGAACATGCCGCCATCTTCCAGTATCAGGATTTCGGCAAAATCGCCCGCTTGCACGCTGCGTGCGGCGTCGCGGAATTCCTCGTATGCCGCGATCCCGCTTTGCACATCGGGGCGCCAGTCTATCTGTCCGGCCTGCATCTCTGTTTCATTGGCCAGTTGCGTCACCGTGGCGCCGCCGGCCAGCAGGTCTTCATAGAGATCAATATTCTCTGCCAGAATGCGGCGCGCGCGGTCCATCAGCAAAGCATCGCGCAATTCGGTGCGCGCGTCTTCAAACGGGGTTTCGCGTGCGGCCAGAATGGCGTTCATCCGAAAGATCGCGGGGCCAAGATTGGTCTCTACCGGCCCGGCCACGCCCGGCTCATTCAGCGCGAACACAGTGTCCCCTGCGGCGCCAAGAGCTTCGCGGGTCACATCGCCCATATCGGTATCGTCCAATGTCAGACCGCGCGCGGCGACCACGTCTTCGAAGGTGGTTTCGCCCGATGTGATACGGTCCAACGCGTCTTGCGCGGCGGTCATGTCGGGCAGGATCAAGCGCTCTACAAGCCGCCGTTCGGGTTGACGATACTGTGCTGAGCGCGCCTCATAAGCCGCACGCAACTCGTCCTCGTCAGCTTCCAGCGTGTCAAGAAGCATTTCCGGGGTGATCCATGCGTAATCCAGCCGTTTTCCGGCAGGCAGGGTGTAACGCTCAAGATTTGCCTCGTAATACGCCGTTAACTCCGCGTTGTTTGGCTGGCCGACGGGGCTGTCCAGATCATCCGCAGTCAATGTCAGCACGGTGAAATCGCGCGTTTGGGCCTGATATTCCAGCAGCGGTTCAACCAACCCTTCGGGCGCGCTGGCGCCGCCGATTGTCGCCAGTTGCAGAATGGAACGGCTGATTTCTTCGCGGATCGAGGTTTCGAATTCTGCTTCGCTCAGGCCCGCGTTTTGCAAGGCGAAGCGGTAGGATTCGCGGTCGAAAGACCCATCCAGCCCTTGGAAACTTGGTATGGCGAGGATCTCTGCCTGCACGGTTTCGTCGCCAGCCGACACGCCAAGGCGGTCGGCTTCGGTGTTGAGCGCGGCTTGATCGATGAGTTGTTCCAGCGCGCGCTGGTCCAACCCGAATAGACGCGCCTGTTCCATTGTGATCGGCTGGCCAAGCTGCGCTTGCAACGCGCGCAGGTCGTTTTGCAGCGTGCGCGCATACTCATCCGCGGTTATGTCACGGTCGCCGACTGTGCCAATGGTCTGGCGCGCGGTGCCGAAGCCTTCGACGCCGAAACCGAGCAGGCTGAGCGCCAGCAAACCCATCAGCAGGCCAGCGCCCAGTTTCTTGCCTTTGGAATTCTTGTTCGACGACATGCGGGCACTCTCGATCAGCGAGGAAAGGATATTTTGCCTGTCTAGAGAATGCGCCGGGCAGGGGCAAGGCTGCCCGCGCGCCGCAGACCCGCAGTCGGTCAGAAACGCAGGTTGAAATGGCGTGTCAGGCCAATTTTCGCGCTGATCTGATCGCGACTGCCTTGCCGCGTAATGGGAGAGTTCGCCGCATCACCCATTAAACGATCATAGCGCAGCGTGCCGGTAATGCCCCAATCGGTGGTCAGCGGCTGATATGCACCCAGTTCCACCCCCAGAGAGGTCAGGCCGCCCGATGGTGTATAGGTGCCAAGGTTGGAGCCGAGCGCCTCGGCCGGGGTGACGCCGAAATAGCTGCGCGCAAAGGCGCCGGAACCGAATTCAGCGCGCGGCCCGCCATGCAGGACCAGCCCGCTATCGGCACGGTAAATCAGGTTCGCGCCGGTTTCGGCGGCGAACCCATTATGCCCGGTGACGCCGTAGCGAATGTCAGCAAAGACTTGCCACGTTTCGGTCGTGTGATGCAGGCCCATGCCCAGTTCCAGCGCGGCATCGACATCATCCAGACCGGCAAGTTCATTGCGCCCTTCGCGCTTGGGGATAAAGCGGACTGCACCGCGCAACCCGGTGCCGGGGGCAAAGAGTGCAGGGCCATCCGGGTCGCCAAGCTGAAGCCCACCGGCGCGCAAACCGGTAAAGCCAAACGCAAAAGCCGGGGTCACGCTGGACCCGTTTGCCCCGAAATAGCTGGGCGCCGTGCGCGCGCCTGCGGTTAACGAGAATGACAGTGCGTTATCCTGCGCGGCAAGCGGGCTGGCAGCCATACAAGCGGCGAAAAGAGCTGAGCAAACTCTGGACGTGACCATAAAATTTCCTGCCATGAATGTCCCACCCCGCATGCAACACCAGATATTTGGGGGTGCTCTGCGCCAAGTCTAGTCACGTCTGGTTTACAAAACCCTAAGTTCAGGTGCCGCGATAGGGTTCGACATATTGCAAAGCCATGTCCCATGGAAAGAAAATCCATGTATCCTGCGACACTTCGGTGATGAAACTGTCCACCATCTCGCGGCCTTGCGGCTTGGCATAGACGGTCGCGAAATGGGCTTTGGGGAACATCCGGCGCACCAGCTCCAGCGTTTTGCCGGTATCGACCAGATCGTCGATAATCAGCACGCCTTCACCGTCCTTCCCCATGATATCGGTTTGCGGGGCTTTCAGCACCGCAGCGTCTGCCTGAGTTTGATGGTCGTAGGATTTCACGCTGATCGTATCGACCACGCGAATGTCCAACTCGCGCGCGATAATCATCGCCGGGGCCAGCCCGCCACGGGTGATGGCCACAACCGCGCGCCAGTCGCCGCCATCGGGGCCATGCTTGTCCAGCCGCCACGCCAGCGCGCGGCTGTCGCGGTGAATCTGGTCCCAAGAGATGTGGAAGCCTTTTTCGTGGGGCAGGCGGTCATTCATGGATCACGCCTCCTTCTTGCCGGTCACAACGTCGATATCGGGCGCATCGACCGCTTTCATGCCGACCACATGATAGCCTGCATCCACATGCAGGTTTTCCCCCGTGGTGCCGGTGCCAAGGTCGGACAGTAGGTAAAGCGCGGCTTTGCCGACCTCTTCTTGGGTGACGTTGCGGCGCAGCGGTGAGTTCAACTCGTTCCATTTCATTATATAGCGGAAATCGCCAATGCCCGAAGCCGCAAGTGTCTTGATCGGTCCGGCGCTGATGGCGTTGCAGCGAATACCGTCCTTGCCCAAATCCTCGGCAATGTATTTGACCGATGCTTCCAGTGCGGCTTTGGCCACGCCCATGACATTGTAGTGCGGCATGACCTGCTCTGCGCCATAATAGGTCATGGTCAGCAGGCTGCCGCCATTGGGCATGAGTTTGGCTGCGCGCTGGCACACAGCGGTGAAGGAATAGACAGAAATATCCATCGTCATGGTAAAATTATCGCGACTGGTATCGACATAACGACCGCGAAGTTCGGCCTTGTCCGAAAACCCGATGGCATGGACCACGAAATCAAGCGTGCCCCATTGCGCTTCCAAGTCGCTGAACAGCGCATCGACAGAGGCCATGTCGGTCACGTCGCATTCGAACAGATGCGCGGTCCCAAGGCTTTCGGCCAGTGGCAGCACGCGCTTTTTCAAAGCGTCGCCCTGATAGCTGAAGGCCAGTTCGGCCCCTTGTTCGCCCAATGCCTTGGCAATGCCCCAGGCGATTGACTTGTCATTGGCCACGCCCATAATCAGGCCACGTTTGCCGCTCATCAAAAGGGACATGAGGTCGCTCCTTTACCCATTAAACCTGCTTTAGGACATCGGCCCGGTTGCTGCAAGCTACAGCAAGTCGTTCAGAGCTTTACGGGCTGCGCTTGCATCATATATCCAAGATGTTAATACTCCTGCCAGAGACGAGACAGGGCACCTTCGCTCAGGTCCTCCCCGAAAGACACAAGAAACCATGGTGATAGAGTGAGCGAACGGGACGGTATTTTCGTTGGAGATGACCCCTTCGAGATTGCGCGCAAATGGCTGGCAGAGGCCGAGCCGGTTGAACCTAACGACCCGAATGCGATTGCGCTTGCCAGCGTCGATGCCGACGGGTTGCCAAATGTCCGAATGGTTCTGCTCAAGGATATTCTGGACGATTCTTTCGTGTTCTACACGAATTACACCAGCACCAAGGGGCAAGAGATCGCGGCAACCGGCAAGGCAGCCTTCGTTCTGCATTGGAAATCGCTGCGCCGACAAATTCGCGTGCGCGGTGTGACAGAACGCTTCGAGGGGCCAGAGGCGGATGCCTATTACGCCTCGCGCTCGCTGAAAAGCCGCCTTGGAGCGTGGTCTTCGCCGCAATCGCAACCTATTGCGTCTCGGGCCAGCCTTATGGCAGAAGTTGCGCGACAGACCGCCCGACATGGGACCAACCCACCGCGCCCGCCATTCTGGGGCGGAATTCGCATCGTGCCCTCAGAGATCGAGTTCTGGGCAGATGGTGCTTTCCGCTTGCATGACCGCTTCCAATGGCGCAAAGGGGCTTCCGTCAATGGCTGGGCGATAACGCGCCTAGCGCCGTAGCGCGCAGCACAGGTTTGTATTGGCCAGAGTTCCGGCTATCTCATGAAATTGCGCCGCAGAGCGCCAAGAGCACGAGCGAGATATAGCATGGCGTCCGATTATGATCCCGATGAACAGGTTCAGGGGTCGGTAAAGTGGTTCGACCCGGCAAAGGGGTTTGGGTTTCTGGTCGCGACCGAGGGCGGCCCGGATATTCTGTTGCATGCCAATGCGTTGCGCAATTTCGGCCTAAGTTCCGTGTGCGACAATGCCCGCATGACCGTGTCGGTGCAGAAAACTGCGCGCGGTTATCAGGTGACAGAGGTGTTCGCGGTTCTGCCGCCGTTGGATAGCACGCTACCGGAGACTGGCGAAGACGGGGATGCGCCGGTCGTGGACCGCTCTGTCCCGTTGGAAGCCGCGCGCGTAAAATGGTTCGACAAGGTTAAGGGGTTCGGGTTTGCCAACTGTTTTGGCAAGTCAGAAGATGTGTTCGTGCATATGGAAACCCTGCGGCGCGCGGGTTTGGCCGAACTTATGCCCGGAGAGGCGATCGCGATCCGTGTGGTAGATGGCGAGCGCGGCCGCATGGCCGTGGTGATCGAACCATGGGAGGCCGCGCTGCATGAAGGCTAGGGCGCAACTCAGGGCGATGCTTGGCGCGGCTGCGCTGGTGCTGTCGCTTGTTGCCCAAGCTGCCGCTGACTGCGCGCCAGACCGTGTTGACCTGCGCGGCCCGTGGGGGCAGGCGCGCTTCACCGCGGAAGTGGTGGACACGCCCGAAACCCGCGCGCAAGGGCTGATGTTCCGCGAAAGCCTGCCGCGTTTCGCGGGCATGTTGTTCATCTATGAAGCGCCGACCACGGCGAGTTTCTGGATGCGCAACACGCTTATCCCGCTGGACATGATCTTTGTCGGCCCCGATGGGGGCGTGACACATGTGCATCACAACGCGATCCCGTTGGACGAAACCCCGATTCCCGGCGGTGAGAATGTTCTGATGGTGCTGGAAATTAACGGCGGATTGGCCGAACGCTTCGGCATCGCACCCGGAAGTGAGTTGCGGCACCCGCGTCTAGATCAAGACAACGCGCTCTGGCCTTGCCAGCCCTGAGGCTTGCTTCGCTGGTCGGGAAAAATAAATCGTCCCCAAAGGCGATTTCGCCCTTTCCTAGCGCCGCTTGCCCGAGTAAACGATGCGTGTCGGGGCGTGGCGCAGCCTGGTAGCGCGACGGTTTTGGGTACCGTAGGTCGTAGGTTCGAATCCTATCGCCCCGACCATCTTTCCTTTGAATGTGATAAAACGCGCGCGCCTTCCAAGGTCGCGCGCGCATGTCTTACTCGAGGCAGGTGGCCGTGTTGCCATGGCAGGTCAGGAAGACCCCGCTCATGCCGCCCGCCGCATTTCCAAAGTTGAAGATACCTGCGGCTTCATCCGCATTCGGGCCATAGAACGCGCCATGAATGTCGCCTCCGGCTTCGGCACCTTGAAACAAGATCAGCGTGTCGTCATTGGACGTGAACTCGCCATTCGTGGCACTGATGGTGATGTTGTTGAAACTGGCATTAATGCCGGTGCCGCTTTCGGTCGCGCCCGAAAAAGCACCCGACAACTGCCCGGTGTTGAAATTGGCGATCAGTTGCGCATTGCCTGACATGAGCCCGCTCTCGCCGCTTTCCAGCCCGAACCCGGCTTCGAAAGCGCCGGTGTAGCTGGCCTGTCCTGCGGGGAGTGTGGGCGTTATGCTGGCGGTTTCCGGCAAAGCGCCATGCGCAAGTTGGTTATTGCTGACCAAGGTGCCATTAACCAGTTGCAACACAGCGAAATTGCCGACGAAGGCATAGCTGCCAGCCATGCGCTGAAGCAATGTGCCTTCGGCGCTGGTGCCAGCCGGGCCGCCGACAACCTGGCAGCGCCCCATGGTCTGATCCTCGCACAGGACCGTCATGCCTGCCATATCCCCTTCGGTCATGTTCAGAACAATGCGCCCGTCACTGCTACGAGAAATATCGGCGCGCGACTCCGTCACTTTGCCAGCCGTCCCAAGGGTAAAGCTGTTAGGCGGCGCAATTTGTGCGGACCCGCCACCGCCGCCGCCACCACAGGCGGCCAAAATGCCAAGGGACAGGACCGCGCCTGCGGCCTTTGCGTGACTGCTCATAATGTGCCTCAATAAGTTTTTGTTTTGTGAGCAGATTCTGCATGCGCCATCGACTTGTCAAGGACGCTACCAGAGGCACCGAGGCAATCGCGTAAGGCTGTGGCGGGAAAGACTCTATTTCGCGTCCCAGGCTACGGTGAAGCGGCCCAGACGTTCGGCCAGCCGCGGATCGGTCGCATCTGCCCCCGTGATCTGTGCAACAAGCCCGCGTTTTTTATCCTCGAACACCGTATCCACACGGGCATCCAGCCCGGCATCCGACAGGTCTGCATCCAGCACCCGTGCTATGGCCAATTTGCGCAGGTCGGGCTTGAACACCTTTCCCACAGCGGTTTTGGGCAGTTCGGCCAGCACTTCGACATGTTTGGGGATGGCGGCGCGTTCCGATATACGCGGCGTGGCATGGGCCAGCAATTCCTCTGGCGTGACCTGTGCGCCCCCGACCAGTTCGACATAGGCGCAGGGCATTTCGCCGGTTACCGGGTCGGGCTGGCCGATAGCGCCCACGAAGCCAACCGCGGGATGCGTCAACAGGGCTTCCTCTATCTCTGCGGGATCAAGGTTATGGCCGCCGCGAATAATCAGGTCTTTCGCGCGTCCGGTGATCCACAGATACCCATCGGGATCAATGCGTCCCAAATCGCCCGTGCGCAGGAAGCGGCCTTGGGCGAACAGGTCGTTATTCTTGTCGGCCTCTGTATAGGTTGCCCCTTCAAACACGCCCGGCGAGGACACGCAGATCTCGCCCACCTCATCAGTCGCGCAGTCGATAAAGCCATCTGGGCCGGTGCGCAGGATCTTCACCTCTGTAAAGGGCAGGGGAATGCCAACGGAGCCCACCTTTTTCAACCCGTCCACCGGGTTGCACGAGACAAGACAGGTGGCTTCGGTCAGCCCGTAGCCTTCGGAAATCTGCACGCCGGTTGCCTCTTCGAAGCGGCGGTAAAGTTCCTTGGGCAAGGGGGCGGACCCTGAAATGCCAGTCCGCAGGCTGGATACATCTGCATTGACCGGGCGCTGCATGAGTGCGGACAGCGCGGTCGGCACGGTAATCATGAAGGTGGCATTCCACCGTTCGATCAGCTTCCAGAAATTGTCGAACACACCTTCACCCCGGTAGCCTTGCGGGGTCGGGAAAACCACATGCGCGCCCGACATGACGCAGCACATCAGGATTGGGTAGGCGGCAAAGACATGGAACAGCGGCAGCGGGCAGAGCAGCACGTCGCGCTCGTTAAACAGCAGTTCCGCCCCAAGCCAGCCATTGTAGATCATGCCCGCGAACCTGTGCTGCGCCACTTTCGGCGTGCCGGTGGTGCCGCCGGTGTGGAAATAGGCGGCCACCCGGTCTGTATTGGGCGCGGCAAAGGACAGCGCCTTGCTACATTCGAACATGGCGGCGTGAAAATCTTGCACTTTGGCATGATGATGCACCGTCACCTTGGGGCGGATCAGCGGCACGATCCAGCTTTTCGGCGGTGACAGATGGCGCAGAAGGTCCACTTCCAGCACATGTTTGACCTCTGGTGCATGGGCCACGGCTTCTGCCACCTTTTGCGCGACATCGGTTTTCGGAAACGCCTTGAGCGTGACCACGACTTTCGCACCGGTTTCGCGCAGGATGGACGAAATCTTCTCCGGCTCCAGCAGCGGGTTAATCGGGTTCACACGCCCGACAGTCATTCCGCCCAGCAGCGCGATGGCGGTGTCGTTCAACGTGGGCAGCACATAGGCGACCGTGTCATCCTCTTGCACGCCAAGACTGCGAAACAGGTTCGCCGCCTGCGTGACACGGTTATGAAGCTGTGCCCATGTATAGGTTTCCGCCTGCGCTTTCGGGTCAGAAAACAACTGAAACGAGATTGCGGGCCTGTTACCCCATTTGTCGCGCGCGCGTGTCAGCGCCTGATAGACAGAGACCGGCAGATCGCGCGCTTCCCACGCGCCTTCTGCTTCGACCGTGCGCACATCCTCGGGTGATCTGAAATCCCGCATACCGTCCCCCTCCCGTTCCAGTATTTTTATGTTGCAAACACAAAAGCACCGGCGCCGGGGGCGTGCAAGTGAAACAGGAAAATCACGTGGCGTCAGGGCGCTTTAGCGCGCCGCGGCGTCTTTCGGGCGCATGGCCAGCCAGATCAGCGCACCGCCAGCCAGCACAAGGAAGGGGATCATGGCCATATTGACGAATTGCCAGCCGGTTTGCGTGGTCCCGCCAGAGCAGTTCATCAACGTGCCCGAACTGAGCGAGGCCAGGAACACACCGCCAAACACGATCATGTCGTTCAGCCCCTGCACGCGGCCGCGCTCTTCCACCGAATGCGCGGCGGTCAGCATGGTGGTCGCGCCGATAAAGCCAAAGTTCCAGCCAATGCCCAGCAGGATCAGTGCGATGTAGAACTGCTCCAGCTCGACCCCGGAAATGGCCACAGCACCCGACAACGCCAGAATGACCAGCCCAACCGCCACCACCGCGCGCGACCCGAAGCGCGTAATGACATGGCCGGTAATGAAGGAGGGCGCATACATGGCCAGCACATGCGCCGAGACGATATTGGCCGCATCCCCGGTATCGAACCCGCAGCCGACCACGGCCAGCGGCGTAGAGGTCATGACAAGGTTCATCAGCGCATAGGCCACTGTGCCGCAGATGATGGCAACGGCAATGACCGGGCTTGTTAGCAACTCGCGCACGGGTCGGCCCCGGTCGGCGCCCTCTTCGGGTTTCGGGGGCGTCGGGATGTCCAGGAAGGATAGCAGCACCATGCCCGCAATGTTCAGGCAGATCACGCCCAGATAGGTCGCCAGAAAAGGCACCGCCATGGCGTCGGACGTGGCCGACACCAGTTGCGGGCCGAAAATGGCCGATAGCAGCCCGCCCGCCATGACAAAGGAAATTGCCTTGGGGCGGAATTCGGGGCTGGCCATATCGGCGGCGGCAAAGCGGTAGAAACCATTGGCCGACATGTAGACACCCGACAGCAAACTGCCCAGCAGGAAGATGATGAAAGACCCGGCATACAGCCCATAGGCCGCCAGCATTGCGCCAATCGCCCCGCAAACGCAGGCCAGCCAGAAGCCCGCGCGCCGCCCGTAAGCCTGCATAATGGCCGAAAGCGGGGTCGCCGCCAGCATAGAGCCCAGCACGATCATGGAAATCGGCAGGGTCGCCCAGCAGGGATTCGGGGCCAGCATCTGACCCGACAGCCCGCCAATGATGAACATGATCGGCAGTTGCGCGCCCACCACCGCTTGTGCGGCGACCAGAACGGCGACATTGCGCTTGGCGCGGGCTTGGGTTGCGGGGGTTGCAATCGTGTCGGTCATGCGCGCAGGATTAGCCTGAACGTATTCCATTTGGAAGAGGTGTTTTACATGTGCAACGATAGGGGGGCGATTGGCCGTATCCTGACCTCGGAGGCTTGCATGGCCGAAGGGGCGGAATGGCTGGCACGTGCAGAGCCGCGCTTTGCCCATGCGCTGTCCCTGACCGGCGTGCCGCCCTTGCGCCGCCGCCCCGAGGGGTTCGGGCACCTATTGGGCGCCATTATCGGCCAGCAGGTCAGCACCCATGCCGCCCGCGCCATCTGGGACCGGATGGACGCGGCGGGCCTGACCACGCCCGAAGCGGTTCTGGCCGCGGATGACGAAACATTGCGCGCGCCGGGCCTGTCGCGCCAGAAAATTCGCTATGCGCGGGCCTTGGCAGAGGCGGGGATCGACTTTGACGCGCTGCGCGATGCGCCCGATGCCGAGGTCACGGCAACGCTTGTGCAAGTCACCGGCATAGGCCGCTGGACCGCCGAGATTTACGCCATGTTCAGCCTTGGCCGCGCCGATGTGTTTGCGCCGAACGATCTGGCGCTGCAAGAATCCGCGCGCCGCCTGTTCATGTTACCCGACCGCCCGCGTGAAGCGCCCATGCGCCGTATGGCCGAAAGCTGGTCGCCGTGGCGCACGGTTGCGGCGGGCCTCTTGTGGGCCTATTACCGCGTGGAAACCGACAGGGAAGGCGTCATATGACACGGGTGTTGAAATCGGAAAAGCGCGGGCCTGCCAACGGCGGCCAGGCAACATCGGCTGTGGTGTTCGTGCATGGCTATGGCGCGGACGGGTCCGACCTGCTGGGGCTGGCCGACCCGTTGGGGCCACATATGCCGGGCACGGTGTTCTACGCGCCCGATGCCCCCGAACGCAGTGTGGCCAACCCGATGGGCTTTCAGTGGTTCCCGATTCCATGGATCGACGGGTCATCCGAGGACCAAGCGCGCGCAGGCCTGCTGGCCGCCGCGGATGATTTCAATGCCTTTCTGGATGGTATTCTGGAAACCGAAGGGCTTGCGCCCGAAGCCTTGGCGCTGGTCGGCTTTTCGCAAGGCACCATGCTAAGCCTGCATGTCGCGCCACGGCGCGCGGCACCTTTGGGGGCTTTGGTCGGGTTTTCGGGCCGCTTGCTGGAACCCAACCTGCTGGAGGCAGAGACCGTCAGCCGCCCGCCGGTGTTGCTGGTCCATGGCGATCAGGATGATGTGGTTCCGGTTGCGTCTTTGCCAGAGGCCGCCGATGCGCTGGTTGCGACGGGGTTCGAAACCTATAGCCATATCTCCAAGGGCACCGCGCATGGCATTGCCCATGACGGTCTGTCGCTGGCGCTGTCTTTCCTGCGTGACAAACTGCCCGGCTAAGCCCCTCATATTCGCGTGAACATGATCGCTGTCATATGAACCGGGCGCAGGTTGTGCGACCCGGATGCCAGCGACTAGGAGAGAGATATGCACCGCACCATCAAGATTGGATTTGCCGCATTACTGGGGGCTGCCGTAATCGGCGCGGGTCTGTTTGCCGCCGACACCCGCGCTTTGGCGCAGATGATGGGCCATGGCCATGGCCACATGCACGGCGCCGACGGCACCGGCCATGACGAAGCGACCATGCCCGGCCTGCGCGGGTTGGACGCAACAGCGCTGGAAAGCGAGGAATTGGCGGTCATGTTCCGCAATTTCGACACGCTTCGCCGCGAGGTCGAGTTGCTGCCAAATGGCATTCGCACCGTGACCAGTTCGACCGACGCCGATGTGATGGCCGCACTGGTCAGCCACGTTGTCGGCATGATTGCCCGCGTGGAAGAGGGCCGCGATCCGCAGATTTTCATCCAAAGCCGCACGCTGGATATTTTCTTTGAGCGGCCAGAGGTGCTTGCGACCGAAATCGACCTGACGGATGAAGGGATTATCGTGGTCCAGACCTCGGAAGACCCGGAAATGGTCACGGCGCTGCATGTCCATGCGCAAGAAGTCACCGACATGGCCGAACGCGGGATGCAGGCGGTGCATGAAAAGATGATGCAGGGCGGCTGACCCGGTCAGACCGTTTGCGCGCCCTTGCGGTGTGGGCCGAACATGGCAGCAAGGGCAAGGATCACGCCAGACACCACGGCGATCATCCCCGCCGCACTGACCGCGTTCTGTGCGCCCAGCCAGAGCGGGCCATAGCCAGCCAGCACATAGCCAAGGATGGCCGAGGCTGCGGCGAATAAAAGCGACCACCAGACCTGCGCGGCAAGTGAATTGGTCATCAGGCGCGCGGCGGCGGGCGGGCAGATGAACATCGCGATCACAAGGATCGACCCGACGGCCTGAAAGGCGGCGACAGCGGCCAGTGCTGCCGAAATGACCAGTCCAAAACCCAGTGCGCCGGTGGGAATGCCCAGCGATTGCGCAAAGCCCTCATCAAAGGTCGCGATCTTCAGCCAGCGCCAGAAGGCAAGGATCAGCGCCGCGATCAGGGCGCAGGCCAGTGCCATGGTGGGCAATTCCTGGGGCAGGGCGGACAGGGCTGCGGGATCGGTCAGCGACTGCCAACCAGACGCGCGCAACCAGATCAACTGCTCCAGATTGCCCATCAACGCGTGTTCCACATCCAGATGCACCTGCGCGCTGCCGGATTGCTCCAGCAGCAGCACCCCGGCGGCGAACATGGTGGTAAAGACGACACCCATTGCCGCACCCGGCTCGACCCGGCCAAAGCGGCGGATGGCTTCGATCAGCACAACGGCGATAATCGCCGCGCCCGCAGCGCCCAGCCCCATTGGCCCCGCTGCGATCGTGCCGCTAACCAGAAAACCGACCACGATGCCGGGCAATACGACATGGCTGATCGCATCGCCAATCAGGGCCTGACGCCGTAATATCAGGAAATTGCCGGGCAGGGCGCAGGCCATCGCGGCGAAAGTGCCAATGAGGATTGGCGTCAGCGAGAATTGCACGAATTCCGCACCCATCACGCCCCCTGTTGAAACTGTCGACGCAGCCGAAGATAGCGCCATGCCGCGCTAACAATCCCGCGCTTGGGCGCTAAAAGCATCGACAGCGCAAAGCCCGCTGCAAGCACCAGCACGATTACCGGACCGGTGGGCAGATCTGGCGCGCTTGCCGAAATGGCGGCCCCCAGATAGGCGCCCGCGCCTCCAATGCCGCCCGCGATCCAGACCATCACCCCTGCGCGATCCGTCCAGAACCGCGCCGCGACCGGTGGAATAATCAACAGCGCGACAATCAGCACCAGCCCAACCAGCTTCAGCCCGATGATCGTAACCGCCATGGCAAGCCCCATGATGGCAAGATCAATCGCGCGGGTGTTGTAGCCCAATGTCGCGGCATGGCCCGGATCGAACGCGACAAGCGTCATGGGGCGGCGCAGCAGCCAGCATAGCGCCAGAACCACCGCCCCGCCCAGCGCGATCAGAATGGCATCCTCGCGCAGCATTCCGGCGGTGGCGCCCAGCAGGAAATCCTCCAGCCCCGCCTGCCGCCCGGCGCGCATTGTCTGCACCACAGTCAACAGCACGATCCCGGCCCCGAAGAACACACCCAGCACTGCGCCAATCGCGGCATCTTCCGCCAGTCGGGTGCGGGTCGTCAGCCAGGACATGACCAGCAGCCCCGCGCCACCGCTTAACGCGGCCCCCAGCAGCAGCCCCAGAAGCGAGCGCCCCTCGCCGCCAAGCGCCACCATGACCATGAAGGCCAGCACAATGCCGGGAAGCGCGGCATGGGCAACCGCATCAGAGACCAGCGACCGTTTGCGCAGCATCACGAAACTGCCCGCAACACCTGCCGCCAGACCCAGAAGCGCCGCGCCAATGGCCACAAGGGCGGCGTTATAGCCCGCTTGCAGCGTCAGGGCGGCCCAGAATTGTGTCATTCCGCCGCCTGTATGAGAGTCGTCGGAGTGGACGCCACCAAGCGCCCGCCATACGCGGCGTTCAGGTTCTGCGCCGTAAAGGTTGTCTTGACCGGCCCTTCGGCGATGCGGTCCACGTTAATCAGGAACACATGGTCGAAATAGTCCTCCACCGTGGCAAGGTCATGATGCACGGCAATGACCGATTTGCCCTCTGCGCGCAGCCCGCGCAGCACGTCCATGATGGCATGTTCTGTCGCGGCATCGACCCCGGCGAAGGGTTCATCCAGCAGGTAAAGCTCGGCCTCTTGCGCCAGAGCGCGGGCAAGGAACACGCGCTGCTGCTGCCCGCCCGAAAGCTGCCCGATCTGACGGCTGGCGAATTCGGCCATGCCAACGCGCTCCAGGCAGCCCATGGCTTGCGTGCGTGCGGCACCCGACAGCCGCCCCCACAGACCGGCGCGGCGGTATTGCCCCATCTGCACCACATCCAGCACCGTTGTCGGGAAATCCCAATCCACGCTGGCGCGCTGCGGCACATAGGCCACGCGCGCGCGGGCCTGAGCAATCGGCTGGCCGAAGAACGCGACCTCTCCCGACAGGGGCGCAACAATGCCAAGGCAGGCTTTCAGAAAGGTCGATTTGCCTGCGCCGTTAGGCCCGATGATGGCCGAAAGCGCGGCGCGCGGGAAATTGGCATCCACCGCGCGCACAGCAGGTTTGTCACCATAGGTCACACTCAGGCCGTGCACGGCGAGGGGGCTATGGTGGGGTAAGGGTGTCATTGCGTGAGCGTTCCTTTCAGGCCCAATTCGGGTGCGCTGCCGCCCAATGCGCGGGCAATGGTGGTGACGTTGGAATCGATCATGCCGATATACGTTCCCTCATAGGTGCCATCCGCGCCCATTGCGTCGGAAAACAGTTCACCGCCAATGACCACCTCATGGCCCTGCGCGGCGGCCCCTTCGATCAGCGCCCGGATATTGCGGTCACTGACAGAGGTTTCCACGAAAACCGCGTCGATCTCACGGTCGACCAACATGTTGACCATCTCTGCAATGCGGCCAAGCCCGGCCTCGGATGCGGTCGAAACGCCCTGAATGCCCACCACCTCGAACCCGTAGGCCGCACCAAAGTAACCAAAAGCGTCATGCGCGCTAAGAAGCACACGCGCCGTTTCCGGCACAGAGGACAGCACATCGCGCGAGTAGCTTTCCAACTGCTCCAGTTTTGCCAGATAGGCTTCGGCATTGGCTGTGAAAGTATCGGCGCCCTCCGGGTCCGCCGCTATCAGGGCGTCGCGTATTGTCACGGTCACATCGGCCCAAAGCGTCGGGTCCATCCAGACATGCGGATCGAACCGGCCTTCATAATCTTCATGCGCAAGCAGCCGGTCTTGCGGCAAGGTTTCGGCCACGGCGACAACATGCCCGTCCTCGCCCAGTTCCAGCAAAAATTCTTCCATCTGCGCTTCTAGAAACAACCCGTTCCACAGCACCAGATCGGCTTGGGCAAGTGCGACAATATCGGTGCGGGTCTGGCGGAAGGCATGCGGGTCAATGCCCGGCCCCATCAGTGCACGCATCTCGACCAAGTCACCGCCAATGGCGCGGGCCGTGTCGGCGATCATCCCGGTCGTGGCGACCACGTTCAGCCGCTCCTGAGCGGCAAGGGGGGCGGTCAGAAAGGCCGCAATGCCCGCAAGGGCACAGGTTTGAAACAAACGCGTTATGGCACGCATGGACGCAAGACTCCTCTCGTCTCAGTGGGATATATTGCGATTAAGTCGCAACGTCAACGTAAATGCAAATCATTCTCAAAAACAAGCGATACCAGATCACGCCGCAATCACGAATTTGCCAGCAGGTTCCGGGTTCCGATCATCAAGCGGGGGCCAATCTGTCTTCATGTGCCTCTTGCATCAGCCGCAATGCACCCTTACATCTGTCTTGTCTCGCAAGGGACTATGAGCATAAACGCGCTCGGAATAAGCGGATCGGACCCGGGGGCGGTACCCGGCGGCTCCACCAATATCCTTCATTTGGGGATCATGGGGCCGAAACAGGATCGACGAACGTGTAAAGGGGTTAGCTTTGCTTCGGTGAGCCACCACCGTTATCGGTGCAAAACGTACAGTTGCAAATGACAACCGTGCTCCGGTCGCAGTCGCAGCGTAAGCTGCCTCTAGACCGAAACTTAAGCCCTTGCGCCTAGCAGCGTAAGGCGGGGTTCGCAGGCACCTGGCAACAGAAGCCTGCACTTTCATCACTCCCCTTTCAATGTAAGTTTAGTACAGAGATATGTAGTCTCATTTAGGTAATAGTCTTGTGGTTTGTTGCACGAGGTTTGCTTTCCGGTGCTGTTGAGCTCAGGTTTGGGCCAAGGCTATCAAAACGCTATGAATTATAGGATGAAACCTTTCCTCATTTTGCTAAAGGATTCACGAATGAAGTTGCAACAGGAACAAGATTACGACAAGTAGAAGCCGGGTTAGGAAAGCTTGCGCGACTGCCCGCAAGCTTCTTCAGAAAAGGTATTGTCTTAATGCGATCGCTAGCTGCCATTTTCTCAATCCTTGCCTTGTCGGCTTGCGGTTCGGTTTCGCAGCCGATCACTGCAATCAGCGAACGTGGCGAGATATACAGAGGAACAGCGACAGCAAGTCTTACGGAAGGCGGAAGCTTCATCTTGTCGCGTGGAGATATCAGATGCAGCGGCAATTACGATGCACTGTCGCAAAGCCCAACGCTCAGTTTCCCTATCCTCTGCACTGATGGTAGAAAAGGCTTAGGCACAGCTATAAGAGAGACAAATGGCGTTTCTGGTTCTGGAACGATCCGAATGAGCGATGGAGAAGACTGGACTTTTGTATTCGGACCTAACGCAGCTTTTATGTAGTTCCAACGCGTTGTTGGCGCTAGATGGCGTTGAGTCTTGGTTAAATTAGTCGCTTCCTTAACACTCCCTGCCTGCACTTTCCCCAAGCATTTACTGTCGCAGGCTCACGGCGCCCCTTTCAATCGGGTCACAGTTGGGTATGCTGGGCGCACAAGCTTCGAAGGACGGAACGGAATGATTGGCGAAATCGACTATGGCAACCTGATGCATGACGCCATGCGCGGCCTGATCCGGTCGGTGATGGAACGCGTGGCGCAGGACGGTTTGCCGGGCGAGCATCATTTCTTCATCACCGTCGATACCGGGCACCCTGACATGCAGATGGCCGACTGGCTGCGCGACCGCTACCCAGAAGAAATCACGCTTGTGGTGCAACATTGGTTCGAGAACCTGGTGGTGGACCCGAACGGTTTTGCCATCACGCTCAATTTCGGCAACGCGCCGGAACCTTTGTATATCCCGTTCGATTCGATCTCGACCTTTGTGGACCCGTCCGTAGAATTCGGGCTGCGCTTTGAATTGCAGCAGGATGACGAGGATGACGACGCAGAGTTCGGTGATGATGACGATGGGGAAGCCCCGATGCTTGAGGATGCCGAGCGCGTCGAGAAAAGCGCCGATGTCGTTAGTCTGGATCAGTTCCGCAAATAGCGGTATGCGGCGGTATGCTGATTGATCTTCGCGCGCTCTGGCGCTAAGCGAAAGGGAAATCAGTCGCAAGGAGCGCCGCCATGACCAATATCCGCGTTGAAACCGACAGCTTCGGCCCGCTGGACGTGCCCGCCGACAAGTATTGGGGCGCGCAGACGCAACGCTCCATTATGAATTTCCCGATTGGTTGGGAACGCCAGCCGGTGCCGATTATCCGCGCACTTGGGGCGATCAAATGGGCTTGCGCCTTGGTAAATATGGAACAAGGCACGCTCGATGACCGCCGGGGCGGGGCTATCGTGCAGGCCGCAACAGAGGTGTTCAACGGCAAGTTCGACGACAATTTCCCGCTGGTCGTGTGGCAGACGGGGTCCGGCACACAGTCGAACATGAACGCGAATGAGGTCATCTCGAACCGTGCCATCGAAATTCTGGGCGGCGAGATGGGGTCAAAAGACCCGGTGCACCCCAACGACCATTGCAACATGGGCCAGTCCAGCAACGACACCTTCCCGACCGCGATGCATGTCGGTATCGGCATGCTGGCGCGCGATGTGCTGTTGCCGGGGCTGACAAAGCTGCATTTGGCACTTGCCGCCAAATCCGAGGAATTCAAGGACATCATCAAAATCGGCCGCACGCATACGCAGGATGCGACGCCGCTGACCCTGGGGCAGGAATTCGGCGGCTATGCGCATCAGGTGAAAATGGGCATTGCGCGGGTGGAAATGTGCCTGCCGCATATCTATGAGTTGGCCCAAGGCGGCACGGCAGTCGGCACGGGCCTGAACACCCGCAAGGGCTGGGATACGGGCGTGGCCGCGCATATCGCGCAGATCACCGATCTGCCTTTTGTGACCGCGCCGAACAAGTTCGAAGCGCTCGCCGCGCATGACGCAATGGTCATGTTCTCTGGCGCGCTGAAAACGGTCGCCGCAAGCCTGTTCAAGATCGCCAATGACATGCGCTTGCTCGGCTCCGGCCCGCGTTCGGGACTGGGAGAGTTGATTCTGCCGGAAAATGAGCCGGGCAGTTCCATTATGCCCGGCAAGGTGAACCCCACGCAGGCCGAGGCGCTGACCATGGTCTGCGCGCATGTTATGGGCAATGATGCGGCGGTTGGCTTCGCCGGTTCTCAGGGGCATTTCGAGTTGAACGTGTATAACCCGATGATGTCCTACAATGTGTTGCAGTCCATGCAGCTTCTGGGCGATGCGGCCAGCAGCTTTACCGATAATATGGTCGTTGGAACCCGTGCCAATGTCGATCGGATCGACAAGCTGATGAAAGAATCGCTGATGCTGGTCACGGCGCTGGCCCCGACCATTGGCTATGACAACGCCACCAAGGTCGCCAAGACGGCGCATAAGAACGGCACCACATTGAAGGAAGAAGCGATTGCGCTTGGGTTCGTCGATGCGGAAACTTTCGACCGCGTCGTGCGGCCGGAAGAGATGATTGGCCCGAAGGGTTAAAACCATCCGCACCCTCGGATTTGCCGGGGGTGCGCCCTAATTCGCCACGGTTGTTCCGGGCTTGCGCCAGTAGGTTATCAGAACCGAAGCGCGCAATTCCTCGTCGCTGAACCCCTGCAATTCGCCCGCCGCCCGCAGCGTGTCCAGATCCGATTGTGCCGGATAGTCCTCTATCCCCAGCCAGTCCGAATGGCCGGGCCAGTGGTCTTCGAACACATGCCGGTAATCAGCCAGCCGCCATTCGTTCAGGTAGGAATTTGACTGCACCAACGCGCGTGTCTTTGCGCGCAAATGCGACCATGGCGGCAGCGCATGCGGGTCGGCAAACAGCCGCGTGTCATGCGCGCCGGTGTGGCTGGTATAAAGATGGGTAATCATATGCGCCACGCCGCCGGGGCGCAGCACGCGCGCAACTTCGGCAGCCGCGCGGTCAGGGTGTTCCAGATGCTCGAAAACAGATGTGGACACAACCGCGTCGAAGCTGGCATCGGGAAAGGGCAGGGCCATCGCGTCGCCCTCTGTGATCCGGCTGCGCAACTGGCCCTTCCGCACCCCAAGTTGCCGCGCCAGTTCCGCACGGGTCCGCCGGTCTACCCCCAGCGCATGACGGCCCAGTGTCTTCACCAGTCGCAGGCTGCCATTCTTGCGCCAGATGCGCCATAATGCAGCCAACCCAAGGTGGTCTGGCGTGCGCTCCATATCGACGCCGACCGCGCGATTTGTCAAACCTACGGCCATCAGGAACAGCCGTGTCTGACCGGGGCCGATTTCAAGCACATCGCATCCGGCCAATGGCGCGCCGCGCAACTGCTCTATCCGTGCAACCGTATCGCGCTGCACTTCAAGAAATTCAGAGACGCTGCGGGGAATGTCCTGTGTCTGCCGCCGATACAGGGCCAAGAGCTCTGCCATCATGGCGCGAAATCCGCGATCGCCACGCAAGTAGGATTTCATGTCATAGCCTTGCCGAACTCATAATGACCAAAGCGTGACCGAGAAACAGGGCAAGTTCAAGAACCTTATGCCCGCTTTGGCTTTGCGCTTAAGCCGGGCAGGGGCTAGACATGCGGCAACATGTTGCTCCAATCCAAGGCCCTGCCATCCATGCCGCATCGTACCCCACCTTTCGCGCCTTTCGAATGGATGATCGCCTGGCGATATCTGCGTGCGCGCCGGGCAGAGGGCGGCGTCAGTGTCATGACGGTGATCTCCTTCATCGGGATCACGCTTGCGGTCTTCGCGCTGATCGCCACCTTGGCGGTGCGGTCGGGCTTTCGCACCGAATTCGTGGGCACGATTCTGGGGGCCAATGCCCATGTCACCGTCTATTCCGCAGTAGAGGTTGATGAGGCCGGGCGCACCAGCCGTGTGATTGAAGATTATGACGATATGGCTGCCCAGCTTGCCGCAATCCCTGGTGTGACCCGTGTTGCGCCGTTGGTGAAAGGGCAGGTCATGGCCTCTGCCAATGGCCGCAATACCGGGGTAGAGGTGTTCGGGATCAGCCCCGAAAATCTGGCCACGATCCCGCGTATCGCTGACCCTCAGACCTCCATGGGCGATATCGACCGCTTTGCGGACGGGGTCGCCATTGGCTCTGGCGTTGCGCGAGAGTTGAACCTTGGGGTGGGCGACAGCATCCGGTTGATCTCTCCCGATGGGGTGCGCACGGCATTCGGGACCAGCCCGCGCATTTCGGCCTATGAGGTGGTCTATATTTTCAGCGCCGGGCGGTATGATATCGACCGCACGCGCCTTTACATGCCGTTTTCCGAAGCGCAGCTTTACTTTAACCGCGACGGCGTGGCTGACGAAATGGAAGTGATGGTCGAAAACCCCGACCAGATTGACACGCTGCGCGCCGCCCTTTTGCGTGCAGGCGGCGAGCGCGCCATGCTCTGGACATGGCGCGACAGTGCCGGGTCGTTCCTGCGCGCGCTGGAGGTCGAGGACAACGTGATGTTCGTGATCCTCTCTATCCTTGTGCTGATCGCGGCGATGAACATCATTTCCGGGCTTATCATGCTGGTCAAAAACAAGGGCCGCGATATCGGCATCCTGCGCACGATGGGATTGACCGAAGGCTCCATCCTGCGGGTATTCTTTATCTGTGGCGCGAGTATCGGCATTCTGGGCACGCTGGCGGGCGTCGTGCTGGGGTGCCTGTTCGTCATCTATATCGACCCGATTTTCAGCCTTGTGAACTTTGTCTCGGGCGGCGGCGTCTGGGACCCGGCCATTCGCGGCATCTATGCTCTGCCGGCCGAATTGCGGCTGGAAGATGTGTTGAAATCTGTGGCTTTGTCGCTGTCGCTGTCGTTTATTGTCACCATCTTTCCGGCGCGCCGCGCGGCCCGTATGAACCCGGTAGAGGCGTTGCGCTATGAATGAGCTGTCGTTGGATCAGGCGCTGGCGCTGCACGGTATCAGCAAAACCTATAATGCCGGTCGCCCAAACGAGGTGCAGGTGCTGCGCGATGTGTCCGTCACGCTGGACCGGGGAGAGGTGGTCGCCCTTGTAGCGCCGTCCGGTGCCGGCAAGTCCACGTTGCTGCATATCGCGGGGCTACTGGACATGCCCGATACAGGCGATGTGCAAGTGGATGGCATGAATATGACCCGGCTGGGCGATGATGCGCGCACGCGCGCACGGCGCGATCAAATTGGGTTCATCTACCAGTTTCATCACCTGTTGCCCGAATTTACCGCGCTGGAAAATATCGTGCTGCCGCAACTGGCCAATGGTGTCGGGGCGGCACAAGCGCGGGACCGCGCGCGTCTGTTGCTGGACCGTGTTGGTGTGGCGCCGCGCGCCGATCATCGCCCCGCCGCTTTGTCGGGCGGTGAGCAACAGCGCGTCGCCTTCTGCCGCGCGCTGGCCAATGCGCCGGGGCTTTTGCTGGCGGATGAACCGACGGGCAATCTTGACCCGACAACATCCGATCAGGTCTTCGGCGCACTAATGGACCTTGTGCGCGAAACCGGCTTATCGGCCTTGATCGCCACGCATAACCTTGAACTGGCCCGCCGCATGGACCGCGTGTTGCGGCTGGAAGATGGGCAGGTGGTGGGGTGAACCTGGGCGGTTAATGCTGAACGCGCGCCCTCCCAGACGGCGCGGGTCCTCCGCATCCGCCTTGGGTGGGCGTAAGTTGTTTCGATCAGTCCGAATAGACCCGCCGATACCGTGGCCCCAACCCGGTCAGCATCTCATACCCGATGGTCCCGATCATATCTGCCAGTGCGTCTACGCCCTGATGCGGACCCAGCAGGTCCAGCGCCTCGACAGGGCCATCAACGCGGCTGACATCAATCGTCAGCAAATCCATCGACACGCGGCCAACAAGCGGGCAGGGCGTATCGCCCGCCCAAAGCGTGGCCTTGCCCGACAAGGCGCGCTGAATGCCATCGGCATAACCCGCCGCGATGGTGGCCACCCGCATATCGCGCTCGGCCACGAAACTGTTGCCATAGCCCACGCTTTCGCCTGCCGCGACAGCCCGCGTCTGGATCACCGGGATCGACAGGCGCACCACCGGCTGCGCCTGCGCGAAGGGTAGCCCGCCATAAAGCCCGATCCCCGGTCGGGTCAGGTCGAAATGATACTCGCGCCCCAGCAGCACCCCGCCCGTGGCAGAAAGCGAGCGCGGCACCCCGGCACCATCGGTCAATTCGCGGAAGGTGGCCAGTTGTTGCGCGTTCATGGCGTGGTCTGGTTCGTCCGAACACGCCAAATGCGACATAATCAGCGTCGGGCCTTGCGCCAAAGCAATTTCCGCCACGCTGGCCCATTCGGCGGGTTCCATGCCCAGCCGGTTCATGCCGGTATCAAGCTGTATGCCAAAGGGCGCGCCCGGCAGGTCTTCGACATGCCGGGTCAGTTGCTCGACCGAGTTCAGCATCGGGATCAGAGCCCCGTCGCGCAGCGTGGCTGCGTCATCCGCCATATGCCCGCCATAGACGTGAATTGGCAGGTCGGGACCAATCGCCGCGCGTATGGCGGCCCCTTCTTCGGCCACCGCCACGAAAAACCGCCGCGCGCCAGCTTCTGCCAGCGCATATGCCACACGGCCTGCGCCAAGCCCGTAGCCATTGGCCTTGACGGTCGCGGCTGTCTCGACCGAAGTCATTGCATCCAGCGCGCGCCAATTCGCTTTCAGCGCGCCAAGGTCGATCTGCAATTCTGCCTGTGCCATGCGTGGTTTCGCGTCCTTTACCTGTTGTCTTTGACCGCCCGCGCCAAGGCGCAGAACTGCTCTAGCCCGATTTCTTCTGCCCGCGCGGTGGGCGCGATGCCCGATGTCTGTAGCAGCGTTTCAATATCCGGGTGCAACCCTTTCAACGCCGCGCGCAACATCTTGCGCCTCTGGTTAAACGCCATGGCGATCACGCGCTCCAGAACCTTCGCATCCGCCGGATAGCGCGGCGTCTCCAGCCGGGTGATATGCACCACCGCCGAGCTGACCTTGGGCGGCGGTGTGAACGCCTCTGGCGGCAGGTGCAGCACGATCTTCGCCTCGGCCCGCCACGCGACCATCAGCGCCAACCGTCCGTAAGCCTTGGACCCCGGTTTTGCCACGATCCGCTCGGCCACCTCGCGCTGAAACATCAGCGTCAGACTGTCCCAGAAGGGCGGCCATTGTGCGGGCGTCATCCAGCGGATCAGCAGTTCCGTGCCCACGTTATAGGGCAGGTTCGACACGATCTTGATGGGCGGCGTCAGATGACCCAGCGGGTCAATCGCCAGAGCGTCGCCTTCTATCACAGCCAACCGGCCCGGATAGGCGGCCTCGATCTCGGCCAAGGCCGGCAAACAGCGCGCATCCTTTTCAATCGCCAGCACCCGGCGCGCGCCTGTCGCCAGCAACCCGCGCGTCAGCCCGCCGGGGCCGGGGCCAACCTCTAACACGTCGGACCCGGCCAAATCGCCCGCCGCCCGCGCAATCCGCGCCGTCAGGTTCAGATCCAGCAAAAAATTTTGCCCAAAGCTCTTTTTCGCCCGCAGGTCATGGTTGCGGATCACCTCGCGCAGAGGCGGCAAGTCGTCGATCACGCGCCCATCTCCCACGCCATGCGGATGGCCGCAATCAGGCTGTCGGGCCGCGCCACGTCTTGCCCTGCGATGTCATAAGCCGTGCCATGATCGGGAGATGTGCGCACGAAAGGCAGCCCCAGCGTGACATTCACGCCCTCGTCAAAGGCCAGCGTCTTGATCGGGATCAGCGCTTGATCGTGATACATGCACAGCGCCGCGTCGTAGCGCGCGCGGGCAGGGCCGTGGAACATGGTGTCGGCGGGCAGCGGTCCGCGCAGGTCCATTCCTTCGGCGCAAAGCCGCGCAATCACCCGCGCAATCACCTCGCGGTCCTCATGCCCCATCGTGCCATCCTCGCCCGCATGCGGGTTCAGCCCCGCCACGGCCAAACGCGGGCGCGCAATCCCGAAATCGCGGATCAGAGCGGCATGGGTGATGCGGATCGTCGCCTCCAGCAGATCGGGCGTCAAAGCCTTCGGCACATCGGCCAACGGAATGTGGATCGTCACGGGCACCACGCGCAACGCGTCGCTCGCCAGCATCATCACCACGCGGTCCACGCCGGCCAGATGCGCCAGATATTCGGTATGGCCCGGAAACCTGAACCCCGCCCCGGCCTTCAGGGCCGCTTTGTGGATCGGACAGGTCACAAGACCCCGCGCCGCACCGGATTGCACAAGCTCCGCCCCGCGCCGGATTGCGTCTATCACGCCCGCCGCATTGGCCAGGTCGGGATGGCCCGCGCGCGCTTGTGCCGCAAAAGTCACGGGCACCACGGGCAACACGTCGCCGCCGCAATCGGCCACGTCATCGACAACCCGAAACGCTACGCCTTCGGGCAAATGCTGTGGGTCGCCCAGCCAGACAAAAGGGCACGCGCGCCCCACCGCGTTCCATGCCTTTGCCGCAATCTCTGGGCCAATGCCGGACGGGTCGCCGCAAGACATCACCAAGGGTCGTTCACCCATGCGCCGTACTCCTCTTCATCTTGCCCGAAATACTCCGCAAGGGGGTGAATGGCCCGCAAGGGCCAGAGGGGGGCGGCGCACGCCCCCCTTTACCCGCTTAACGCCCTTTCCAGATCCAGCCGCCGCCCAAAACACGCGTGCCGTCGCCATCATAGAATACGCAGGCCTGTCCGGGGCTGACCCCTTCTTCGGGCGTTAGCAATTCAACCTCGGCCTCGGTGGCGGACACAGGCCGAATGATCGCGGGCGCCGGTGGCCGGGTGGAGCGCAGCTTGACCGACAGGTGCCATTCGGCTTGCCCCGTGAAAGGTCCATCCCCCAGCCAATTCACCTCACGTATCGGCACGGTGCGGGTCGCCAAAGCGGTTTTCGGGCCAACGATGACCTGTCGCGCCTCCGGGTCCAGCTTGACCACATATAATGGGTCGGACAGCCCGCCAATGCCAAGTCCGCGCCGCTGACCGATCGTGTAGTGAATGACGCCCTCATGCGTGCCCAGAACATGCCCGTCCATATCGACAATCTCGCCCGGCTCGCCCGCGCCGGGGCGCAGTTTCTCGATTACGGCGGCATAATTGCCATCGGGCACAAAACAAATATCCTGACTGTCGGGCTTGTCAGCCACCGCCAGCCCGTGCTTTGCGGCCAGCGCGCGGGTTTCCGCCTTGGTCGCCAGATGCCCCAGCGGGAAGCGCAGGTAATCCAATTGCTCTTGCGTGGTCGAAAACAGAAAGTAGCTTTGGTCGCGCACCGGGTCTGCGGCGCGGTGCAATTCCGCGCCCTGCGCGCCCATTTTGCGCTGAATGTAATGGCCGGTCGCCATGCAATCCGCGCCCAAATCTTTCGCGGTTTCCAGCAGGTCCCGGAACTTTACCCGCTCGTTGCAGCGAATGCAGGGCACGGGCGTCGCGCCACCAAGGTAGGCGTCCGCGAATTCGTCAATCACCGCGTCGCGGAATTTCGATTCGTAATCCAGCACATAATGCGGAAAGCCCATGTCCTCTGCCACGCGGCGGGCATCGTGAATGTCGCGGCCCGCGCAGCAGGCGCCTTTTTTCGCCAGTGCCGCGCCATGGTCATAAAGCTGGAGCGTGACGCCCACCACATCATACCCTTCGGCGGCCAGTTCGGCAGCCACGACCGAACTGTCCACACCGCCGGACATGGCCACAACCACGCGGGTTTCGGCCACCGGCTTGGGCAGCCCGAGCGAATTGAGCGGCGGGTCGAAGGGCATTTTGGATCACTCCTGGAAAACAAGCGCGAAATATAAGAAAATGCTCTGTATTCTCAACCCCTGCATTCAACCTCTGCTTAACATTCTCGCGCAATTCTTGGGTCATCGGGGCGAAGGACCAAGGAGGGTGCCTAATGTATATCAAGAAAGTGGACGGGCCGCGCGCGGTTAGTCTGGACGATGGAACGGTTCTGACATTGGCGGACCTGCCGCCGCAGGACACACGCCGCTGGGTCGCCAGCCGCAAAGCGATTGTCGTGCAAGCCGTCGGCGCGGGGCTGATCTCACGCAAGGCCGCGCTGGAACGCTACGCATTGTCGGAGGAGGAGTTCGATCTCTGGGCAGACGCGGTCGAAACCCACGGGATAGAGGCATTGAAAGTCACGGCACTTCAAAGATATAGACAACTATAAGGCGAGTGTGCTCTTTATTGACGCACGGTAACCTAGAATTAACGAATTTGGTTGAAGCTAGGGTTAATGGCGACAATGGAGAACCCTTATGCGCGTGCTGCTTGTTGAAGATGATCCGACCACTGCCCGCTCGATCGAATTAATGCTGACACACTCGAATTTTAACGTCTATTGCACCGACTTGGGCGAGGACGCGGTCGAGCTCAGCAAGCTTTACGATTACGATCTGATATTGCTGGACCTGAACCTGCCGGACATGGCGGGGCTGGATGTGCTGCGCCAGATCCGGGTCGCAAAGGTCGACACGCCCGTGTTGATTTTAACGGGCGATCTGGACACCGACACCAAGCTGCGCGGCTTCGGCGGCGGTGCGGATGATTATCTGACAAAACCCTTCCATCGCGAAGAACTGGTGGCGCGCATTCATGCGATTATCCGTCGCAGCAAGGGGCATGCGCAATCGGTCATTCGCACCGGACGGTTGAATGTGAACCTTGATGCGAAATCGGTCGAGGTGGATGGCACTGTGGTGCATTTGACCGGCAAGGAATATCAGATGCTGGAACTTTTAAGCCTGCGCAAAGGCACCACGCTGACCAAGGAAATGTTCCTGAATCACCTGTATGGCGGGATGGATGAACCGGAATTGAAGATCATAGACGTGTTCATCTGCAAGTTGCGGAAAAAACTGGCAGAGGCGACGGGCGGCGACAGCTATATCGAAACCGTCTGGGGGCGCGGCTATGTGCTGCGCGACCCGGTTGTGTCGTCCGAGCAGGTGGATAAACCGACGCGCGCACTTACAGCCTGACCGCCGGGGCTGGACGGGCTGCGTGCTGCACCCTATCACCTTGCGCAGGCGAAATACGCGTGCAGGGGGCAGGCATGTCGGAAGATGGGGCGGGAATTGCGGTTGCGGACCTGTCAGAGGCGCAGGCGCGCGCGGAACTCTCGCGCCTTGTCGACCTGATAGCACGCGCCGATACGGCCTATCACGGCAAGGACGCCCCGATCCTTGATGATGCCACATATGACGCGTTGCGCCAGCGCAATGCGGCCATAGAGGCCCGTTTTCCGACGCTGATTCGCCCTGACAGTCCTTCAGGTCGCATCGGCACCGCCCCGGCAGACGCATTCGGCAAGATCCGTCACGCGCGGCGCATGATGTCGCTGGCCAATGGCTTTACCCCCGAGGATGTCGCGGATTTCGTCACCGGAATTCGCCGGTTTCTGGGTCTGGCAGAGGACGCAGCGCTCGCCTTTACCGCCGAGCCAAAGATTGACGGGCTGTCACTGTCCTTGCGTTACGAGAACGGCCTGCTGCGCCATGCCGCGACCCGTGGCGATGGTGAAACCGGCGAGGATGTGACCGCGAATGCCCGCGAAATCGCGGATATTCCGCAAACGCTTGCCAATGCGCCAGCACTGCTGGAGGTGCGCGGCGAAGTTTACATGGCACATGATGATTTCGCCGCCCTGAACGAACGTCAGGCTGCGCATGGTGGCAAACCTTTCGCCAATCCGCGCAATGCGGCCGCCGGGTCGCTGCGCCAACTTGACCCTTCCGTCACACGCGCACGCCCTCTGCGATTCTTTGCCTATGCGTGGGGCGAGTTGTCCGAAGCACTTGCCGCAACACAGTCCGACGCAGTCGCACGCCTTGCCGAGCTTGGGTTTTCCATTAATCCTGAAATGCGCCGATGCGCGGGCCTTGACGACATGCTTGCGACCTATGCCCGGATTGAAGCGCAGCGCGCCACGCTTGGCTACGACATTGACGGCGTGGTTTACAAGCTGGACGATCTGGCGCTGCAAGAGCGGCTGGGCTTGCGGTCGACCACGCCCCGCTGGGCGATTGCGCATAAATTCCCGGCTGAACTGGCATGGACCCGGCTGGATGCCATCGAAATTCAGGTCGGGCGCACGGGCGCACTTAGCCCGGTTGCGCGGCTTGCCCCGGTCACGGTGGGCGGCGTTGTGGTGTCGAACGCGACGCTGCACAACGAGGATTATATCGCCGGGCGCGATTCGAAAGGCGCGCCAATCCGCGAGGGCCGCGATATCCGCGAGGGCGATTGGGTGCAGGTCTATCGCGCCGGTGATGTGATCCCGAAGATCCGCGATGTGGACCTTTCGCAACGCCCAGAGGACAGCCAGCCCTACACATTTCCTGAAACCTGCCCCGAGTGCGGCAGCCCGGCCATCCGCGAGCCCGGCGATTCCGTGCGCCGCTGCACCGGCGGGCTGATCTGCCCGGCGCAAGCGGTGGAACGGCTGAAACATTTCGTCAGCCGCGCGGCCTTTGACATTGACGGCCTTGGTGCCAAACAGGCCGAGGCGTTCTGGCGCGATGGCTGGATTGCCACGCCGCGCGATATCTTCACGTTGGAGGACCGCTTCGGCCCCGGCCAGCCCCGCCAGTTGAAAAACCGCGAAGGCTGGGGCGAGACCAGCGCCAAAAAACTGTTTGAGGCTATTGAGGATAAACGAAAAATCCCGCTTGCACGATTTTTGTTCGCGCTGGGTATTCGCCATATCGGGGAGACGTCTGCGGCGCTTCTGGCCAGCCATTATGGCAACTGGTCCGACCTGCGCGCTGCCATGATGCAAGCGCAAGACACGGAAAGCCCGGCCCATGCCGACCTTCTATCGATTGACGGGGTCGGCCCGGTCATGGCGCGCGCGCTTCTGGCGGCGTTTCAAGCCGAGGGCGAAGAGATTGACGCGCTTGCCGACTGCCTGAGCATTGAGGACGCCGCGCGCCCCACAAGCGACAGCCCTGTGGCTGGTAAAACGCTGGTCTTCACCGGCACGCTAGAGCGGATGACCCGCGCCGAGGCCAAGGCCCGCGCCGAAGCCTTGGGGGCAAAGGTCGCAGGGTCGGTGTCGGCCAAGACCGATATCTTGATCGCGGGTCCGGGGGCTGGGTCCAAGGCGACCAAGGCCGCGGCGCTGGGGGTTGAGGTCATGGACGAAGACGCGTGGCTGGCCATGATCGGGGCGGACTGACATGGCCGCGCGGCCCGAAGTTCTGTTCACCCTGTTCGGCGCATTGGAGGGGCTGGAGGGCGTTGGCCCCAAGACCGCGCGCGCCTTCGAGGGGCTGGATATTACCACCCCGCGCGACTTGTTGTTCCACCTGCCGCATGGTGTGATCGACCGACGCAGGCGTAGCACTCTGAAAGGAATGGACTTTCCGGCCATCGCCACGGTCGAGGTTGTGGTGGGGACGCATAATGCCCCGCGGGTGCGCGGCAGACCTTACCGGGTGTTCGTGCAAGACGCCGAGATGGAATTCCAACTGGTGTTCTTCCATGCGCGGGGCGATTACCTGCAAAAACTGCTGCCCACCGGACAGCGGCGGGTTGTGTCGGGCAAGGTCGAACTGTTCGACGGGCTGGCGCAGATGGTGCATCCTGACCATGTGTTGCGCGCCGATGAGGCCGAGGGTTTGCCGCAATTCGAGCCGACCCATGCGTTGTGTGCCGGTGTCAGCCAAAAGCTGATGGGGCGCGCGATTGCGGGCGCGCTGGAGCGTGTTCCGACGCTGGCAGAATGGATTGATCCCGCGCTGAAGGCCCAGAAGGGCTGGCCGGATTGGGCAGAGGCGGTGCGCGCCGCGCAGGCTCCGCAAGGCTTGGCCGATCTGGCGTTAGAAGCTCCGGCGCGGGCGCGGCTGGCCTATGATGAAATCTTCGCGCATCAACTGACGCTGGCATTAGCGCGGTCGCGCGCTCGGCGGAAACCGGGGCGCGAAACGCGCGGAACCGGGGCGTTGCAAAAGCGGGTTCTGGAAAGCCTGCCTTATGCGCCGACGGGGGCGCAGACCCGCGCGCTAAGTGAAATCGCCGCCGATATGGCCAGCCCGCGCCGCATGAACCGGCTGTTGCAGGGCGATGTCGGCGCGGGCAAAACGCTGGTTGCCATGCTGGCGCTGTTGATCGCGGTGGAATCTGGCGGGCAGGGCGTGATGATGGCGCCCACGGAAATTCTGGCGCGGCAACATCTGGACAGCCTGACGCCCCTGGCGCAGGCGGCGGGCGTGCGGCTGGAGTTGCTGACAGGCCGTGACAAGGGGGCGGAGCGTGCGGCCAAAATTGCCGATCTGGCCGAGGGGCGGATTGACATTCTTGTGGGCACCCATGCCGTGTTCCAGAAAGGGGTCGATTTCGCTGATCTGCGGCTGGCTGTGGTCGATGAGCAGCACCGCTTTGGCGTCGCGCAACGCGCGGCGCTTGCGGCCAAGGGCGAGGGGGCCGATGTGCTGGTCATGACCGCAACGCCCATTCCGCGCTCGCTGGCCTTGGCGCAATATGGCGACATGGATGTGGCGGTGCTGGATGAAAAGCCACCCGGTCGCAAACCGATCACAACGGCGCTGGTGTCCTCTGCCCGGCTGGACGAGGTCGTGACCAAGCTGCGCCACGCCATTGCCGAAGGGCGGCAGGCCTATTGGGTCTGCCCGCTGGTCGAAGACAGCGAGGTCAGCACCCTGACCGCAGCTCAAACCCGCTTCGAACATTTGCGCGCGGCCTTTGGCGAAAGCGTGGTGGGGCTGGTGCATGGCCAGCTTCCACCCGCCGACAAGGACGCCGCAATGACGCGTTTCGCGGCGAATGACACGCAGCTTCTGGTCGCCACCACGGTCATAGAGGTGGGCGTGAACGTGCCCAACGCGACGATCATGGTAATCGAACGCGCCGAAAGTTTCGGGCTGGCACAGTTGCACCAGTTGCGGGGCCGTGTGGGGCGCGGCGCCGACGCCTCGACCTGTTTGCTGATCTACGAGCCGCCCTTGGGCGACACGGCCGCCCGCCGGTTGAAGCTGTTGCGTGACAGCGAAGACGGCTTTCGCATAGCCGAGGAAGACATGGCCATTCGCGGTGCGGGCGACCTGATCGGCACGGCGCAATCGGGCCTGCCGCGTTTTCGCGTGGCCGATCTGGAACGACAGGCGGCGTTGATGGCACTGGCGCAATCGGATGCGCGCAAACTGCTGCATGACGACCCCGACCTGACCACCCCGCGCGGCCAAGCGGCCCGCGTCGCGCTGTGGTTAATGGAGCAGGATAAAGCGATCCAATACCTCTCAATCGGTTAATGTTCTAATTTTGTTCTTGACTATAAGAGGAACAAATGTGAACATTAGGTTAACAGAGCAAAGGAGGTTGCCATGTCATCGCTGCAAACGAAAGCTGGTCGCGCAATGTTCATACAAGATTTGTGCGGCGGTCTGTCGCTTGTCGTGCTGGTGGTTTCTGCCTTTCATCTGCCGCTCTTTGCCTGAGCTTTTGACACTGCTTGCGGGCATGTCCGCCCGCGCCTGACCTGACTGTCGCCGCCATGCACCCCCATGCATGCGCGGCGTTTTTTTACGTCGCCATTTGCCAAACCCGTGTCGCGCGTTTATCTGGGGCGAAACAGGAAAGGGCTGGCTATGGACAAGGTTCTGAACATCGTGGGCGGCGGCATGGCAGGCGCAGAGGCTGCGTGGCAGGCCGCCAATATGGGCGTGGACGTGATTATCCATGAAATGCGCCCGGATGTCGGCACATTCGCGCACCAAACCCAGCATCTGGCGGAAATGGTCTGTTCCAATTCCTTCCGCTCGGATGATGATGAGAACAACGCCGTCGGCCTGCTGCATTGGGAAATGCGCGCGGCAGGCGGGCTGATTATGGAAATGGCCGATGCCCATGCGCTGCCTGCGGGCGGTGCGCTGGCGGTGGATCGCGACGCCTTTGCAGAGGCCGTGACCGCACGACTGCTGGCGCATCCACGTATTCGTGTGCAGCGCGGCGAAGTGAGCGCGCTGCCGGATCAGGGTCAGTGGATCTTCGCGACGGGGCCGCTGACATCAAGCGCTTTGGGGCAGGCCATTGCAGCCGAAACCGGCGCAGAGGCCCTGGCCTTTTTCGACGCCATCGCGCCGATTGTGTATTTCGACAGTATCGACATGTCGAAAGCCTGGTTCCAGTCGCGCTACGACAAGGGAGAGACCGAAGAACAGCGCACGGCCTATCTGAACTGCCCGATGGACCGCGAGCAGTATGAGGCTTTCATCGACGCGCTTTTGGCTGCCGAAAAAACCGAATTCCACGAGGGTGAAACAGCGGGCTATTTCGACGGCTGCCTACCGATAGAGGTGATGTCAGAGCGCGGGCGCGAAACCCTGCGACATGGCCCCATGAAGCCTGTCGGACTGACCAATCCGCATGCGCCCGATGTCAAACCTTATGCCGTGGTGCAGTTGCGCCGCGACAATGCCTTGGGCACGCTGTATAACATCGTCGGCTTTCAAACCAAGATGAAGTATGGCGCACAAAGCACTGTTTTTAAAACAATACCGGGGCTTGAAAATGCCTCCTTTGCGCGCCTTGGCGGCATTCACCGCAACACGTTCCTGAATTCGCCCACCTTGCTGGACGACCAGTTGCGCTTGCGCAAACGTCCCAATTTGCGCTTTGCGGGCCAGATCACCGGGGTCGAAGGCTATGTCGAATCCGCGGCCATGGGCTTGCTGGCAGGCCGGATGGCAGCGGCGGAACTGTTGGGCGCGCATGTGCCCGCACCGTCGGGTGACACGGCCATGGGGGCGCTGGTCCATCACATTACTGGCGGTGCCGAAGCCAAAACCTTTCAGCCCATGAATGTGAATTTTGGCCTGTTCCCACCCATTGACGCGCGTGGCGGACGGCGCGGACGGCGTGAGCGCTACAAGGCCTATACAGACCGCGCAAAATCCAGTTTCCAAGAGTGGCTGGCCGCGCAGGCGCGCCCTGATGCCGCCTGAGGGCGCGGTTACGCGCTTTGCGCCGTCGCCCACCGGGCCGCTGCATCTGGGCCATGCCTATGCGGCGTTTGTCGCAGCCGAGCGTGCCGGGCCGCAGGGGCGGTTTTTGCTGCGAATTGAAGATATTGACCGCGAAAGATGCCGTGAAAGTTACGTTCGGGCAATCCTTGATGACCTGACATGGCTGGGCCTGGAATGGCATGGGCCGATCTGGCGGCAGTCCGACCATCTGGGCAGCCACCGCAAGGCGCTTAAAAAACTTGCAGCGCAAGGGCTTATCTATCCCTGTAAATGTTCGCGGGGCGATATTCGCGCGGCCCTTTCCGCCCCACAAGAGGGCGCGCCTGTGATCGGCCCTGACGGGTTTGTCTATCCGGGTGCCTGCCGGGGCCGCAGCATGCTCGACGCGGGATCGCAGGACGCGCTGCGGCTTGATATGCGCAAGGCGCTGTCCCGGATCGGTCCCCTTGCCTTTCAGGAAAACGGGCCGTTGCATCCCGACCAGCATCGGCTCGACCCGGACTGGATGATCGCGCATGTGGGGGATGTGGTGCTGTCACGCCGCGACATGGGCACCAGCTATCACCTGTCGGTCGTGCTGGATGACGCCGCACAAGCTATTACCGAGGTGACGCGCGGTGTCGACCTGTTCGATGCCACCATGATCCATGTTTTGCTTCAGTCTTTGCTAGAACTTCCGCCTGTAACATATTGGCATCATGATCTTATTCGTGATGAAGATGGCAAAAGGCTGGCCAAGCGCGACGATGCCCGCGCGCTGGCCACCCTGCGCGCCGATGGGGCGACACCCTCTGATATCCGGCTTAGCCTGGGCCTGCCATCGGGCGCATAATCTCGACCTCGGCCCCATCGCGCAGCGCGGTGTAAAAGCATGACCGCCGGTTGGTATGGCAGGCCGGCCCGGTCTGGCGCACCAGAACCAGCAGGCAGTCGCGGTCGCAATCGACCCGCACCTCGACCAATTCCTGAACATGGCCCGAACTTTCGCCTTTCACCCAGAACGCTTGGCGCGAGCGCGACCAATAGGTCACGCGACCGCTCTGCAAAGTGCGCGCCACAGCGTCAGCATTCATCCACGCCATCATCAGCACATCGCCGTTATCGGCATCCTGTGCGATGGCAGGGATCAGCCCCTTGTCGTCAAATCGTAGGGTTTGCGGATCGAAATTCATGGGCTATGTCCTCTTTCAACGCAGACATACCGCGCCACATCGCCAAGGAAAAGCCATGAGCGACAATGCCCAGATGATGAAACTCTATTCCACCCGTATCCTCGCGCTGGCGGCGGATATTCCGCATCAGGGGCGGCTGCAGGGGCCACAAGCCAGCGTCAAACGGCGCTCGCCGCTTTGTGGGTCCACCGTGACGGTGGATCTGGACATGGATCAGGGGCGCGTCAGCCGCTTTGGACAAGACGTGAAAGCCTGCGCTTTGGGGCAGGCGGCGGCGGCGATCCTTGGTCAGGTCATTCTTGGGCGCAGCACCGATGAGTTGGCGCAAGCGCGCGCGCAGCTTCATGCCATGCTGACGGCGGATGGCCCGATCCCCGCAGCGCCCTTCGACGGTTTTGAAGTGCTTTTGCCCGCACGAGAGTATCGCAACCGACATGCCTCCATCCTTCTGGCGCTTGATGCCGCGCTCGAGGCCAGCCGATCGCTGGCCCACGAAACCACGTCCTGATTTCATCCTTGCCCAAATATCCTGGGGTGAATGGTCCCGCAGGGACCAGAGGGGCAAAGCCCCTTATGTCACCACATCGGGCTGCGCGCGGCCCAGACGGGTCTTGATACCTGCCAAAGCTTCGGCTGCCGCGATCACATCGGCCAGCGCGATTTGCGGGTCTTGGTTAAACGCATCGGCGGCAAAACTTTCCATATAGACCCGCAGCGTCGCGCCTTCGGTGCCGGTTCCCGACAGCCGGAGCACCAGTCGTGCGCCGCCCTCAAACCTGAGCTGAAGGCCCTGACCCGCCGTGACCGATCCGTCCACCGGGTCGGTATAGGAAAAATCCTCGGCTTCGGTCACCACAAGCGGCCCGGCGGGCAGGCCTGCCAGTTTGTCCAGTCGCGCGCGCAGCACGGCGATCAGCTCTTCGGCTGCAGCTTTGTCGACGGCTTCATAATCATGTCGCGAATAAAAGTTGCGCCCGAATTCGTCCCAATGGGCGTGCATCGCTTCCGCCACCGACATCCGTTTGGACGCGAGGATGTTCAGCCACATCAGCACCGCCCAAAGCCCGTCTTTTTCGCGCACATGGTCAGAGCCGGTGCCTGCCGATTCCTCCCCGCAGAGCGTGGCGCGGCCCGCATCCAGCAGGTTGCCGAAGAACTTCCAGCCCGTGGGCGTGGCGTAGCAGGGCAGGCCGCGTGCTTCAGCCACGCGGTCGACAGCTTCGCTTGTGGGCATGGAGCGCGCGACCCCCGCCAACCCCTTGGCATATCCCGGTGCCAGATGCGCATTCGCCGCGATCACCGCCAGCGAATCGGACGGGCTTACATAGGTCGCCCGTCCGACGATCATGTTGCGGTCGCCATCACCGTCCGATGCGGCGCCGAAATCGGGCGCATCCGGGCCCATCATCAGCGCCATCAACTCATGCGCCCAGACCGGGTTTGGATCGGGGTGGCCACCGCCGAAATCGGGACGGGGGGTCGCGTTCATGACCGCGCTTTCCGGTGCGCCCAGCCGATTGACAAGGATCTCACGCGCATATGGCCCGGTGATTGCGTGCATCGCGTCGAAGCGCAGGGTAAAGCCGTCGGCAAACAGTGCGCGGATTGCGTCAAAATCGAACAGGCTTTCCATCAGGGCAGCGAAATCGCTGACCGAGTCTACAACCTCGACCTGCATACCGCCAAGGGTCTGCGTGCCCAATGTGCCAAGGTCCAGATCGTTGCTGTCAAGAATACGGTATTCCGTCACCGTTTCGCTGGCCTTGAAAATCGCATTCGTCACGCTTTCCGGCGCGGGGCCACCATTGGCGGTGTTGTATTTCACCCCGAAATCACCGTCATCGCCGCCCGGATTATGGCTGGCCGACAGGATGATCCCGCCATCGGCGCTGCGAATGCGGATCAGGTGTGACGCCGCCGGGGTGGACAAAAGCCCGTTTTGCCCAACGATCACCTTGGCGGCACCGCTGGCCGCGGCCATTTTCAGAATAATCTGCACCGCGTCCACGTTAAAGGCGCGTCCGTCGCCGCCAAGCACCAGAACTTTGCCCGCGACGCCGCCGATTCCGGTCCAGATGCTTTCGATGAAATTTTCCAGATAATGGGGCTGGCGAAAGGTTGCGGTTTTCTTGCGCAAGCCAGATGTGCCGGGTTTTTGACCATCAATCGGGGTGGTGGGGATAGTCTGGATCATTCTGCCCTCGGCGTTTTGCTTTTTCCACATCATCCCGTATTGAGGCTTTGTGTCAAATTGTTGATGTCTTTGCGGTGTATTCGGATGTTGGAACGATGCAGAAGGGCAATTTTATGCGCGTCTTGGTGTTCAATGCGGGAAGTTCTTCGTTAAAATTTGGGGTCTTCGATCTGCCAAGCACGGCTTTGGGTGACGCGCAGGAACGGGTGCGCGGGACGCTGGATCGTTTTGGCCCCGAGGGGTGCGACCTGAAACTGTTGGGGCAGGCACGCCGTCGGGCGGAACCGCGCGACCTGGCAGAGGCGACGGCGCTTGTGCCTGCGCTGCTGGCAAAAGCGGGGTTGGACGGGTTTGATGCGGTTGCGCACCGCATTGCGCATGGCGGAGATCGCTTCGAGCGGGCGACAGTTCTGGACGACCTGACCCTGAAGCAAATCCGCGCCTTGACCCCGCTTGCCCCCTTGCACAACCCCGCCAATCTGGCGGCGGTCAAGATGGCGCAACAGCTTTGGCCCGACCTGCCGCAATGGGGCGTGTTCGATACGGCGTTTCATCTGACCAACCCGGCGCGCGCGACCACCTATGCTGTGCCAGAGGCGTGGCGCAAGGCGGGGCTGCGGCGCTACGGGTTTCATGGCACCTCGCATAAATATGTCGCGCAGCGTGCGGCAGACGCGTTGCAAACCCCTTTACGCGATCTGCGGCTGGTCAGCCTGCATTTGGGCAACGGGGCCAGTGCCTGCGCCATTGCGGGCGGGCAGTCGGTCGACAGCTCGATGGGGCTGACGCCGCTGGAAGGGTTGGTCATGGGCACCCGGTCGGGCGATGTGGACCCCGGCCTATTCGGCTTTCTGCACCGCCAGATGGGGCTAAGCGCGCCCGAAGTCGAAGACGCGCTTTACCGTGACAGCGGGCTTCTGGCCTTGGCTGGTGTTTCTGACATGCGCGAGGTCGAGGCCCGCGCAGCCACGGGCGACCATGCTGCACAGCTTGCCATCAACCTATACGCCTACCGCGCGCGCAAATATGTGGGTGCCTATGCCGCCGCCATGGGCGGCTTGGATGCGCTGGTCTTTACCGGCGGAATTGGCGAGAATTCCGCGTCCATGCGCCGACGCATTTGTGATGGTCTGGAATTTCTGGGCTTGAAGCTGGATGACGACCGCAACACGACGGTTGATCTGCGCGGGCGTGCCGCTCCGCAAATTCAGGCTTATGGCGCGCGGGTCAATGTGCTGGTGACGCAAACCGCCGAACAGTTGATGATCGCGCAAGAGGTGGCCGAGGCGATGCGCGCTGCGCGTCCCATGCCTATACGACGTTTGCCTGTGGCGGTGTCGGCGCGGCATGTCCATCTGGACCGCGCGGCGGTCGATGCGCTGTTCGGGCCGGGTTACGAGCTGACGCCCGCGCGCCCTCTGCGCCAGAAGGGCCATTGGGCAGCGGCGGAACGTGTGACGCTGGAGGGGCCAAAAGGACGGCTGGAACATGTCGCGATCCTTGGTCCTTTGCGCCCGCACACGCAGGTCGAAGTGTCCCGCACTGACAGTTTCGCACTGGGGCTGGATGCGCCTGTGCGCCAGTCGGGCGACATTTCCGGCACGCCGCGTATTCGCCTGCACGGCACCGTGGGGGCCTATGATACCACTGGCCTGATCGTGGCCGCCCGCCATATCCACATGTCCAGCGAGGATGCCCGCAACTGGGGGGTGTCGAATGGCGATATGGTTGATGTCTGCCTTGACCAGACCGCGCGCGGCTTGACCTTTACGCATGTGCTGGTGCGCGTCTCCGACAAGGCGACGACCGAAATGCATATAGACACGGACGAGGCCAACGCCGCCGGGATTGTCGGCGCGGTGGAAGGCGAGATCATGGGAGATGTCGCGATTACGCGCCGCCACGGTTGACCAGATGGTGTCGACCGACATCGAGCTTACTGCAACAAGCATAACCCAATTAACGGTGAAGGCACCGGATTGGTCCTGAAGGAAATAGTTGATACAGCGGTCAGGGGCGATGCGGTTGGGGTCCGCACCTGGCGACTTAGCCCGACCAGCCCGTGACCGAATTATGCGCGGCTTGCACGGAAACAGACGAAGAATTTACGCCCACACCTTCGGTATTGAGGATCTGTTCGATCGCATACATATGGTCCACCATCAAGCCTGCAATTCTGGTATCGCCCGCGTCAAGGTAGCGCTGAACAGCATGCGCGAAACCGTCATAGGTTACTTGCAACTGTTCTGGTGTGCGCCCCCAGTTGTTGATCTGGTCGATGAACCCGCCCGGCCCGTGCATCCACTCACGTGTCACGAAAAGGCCAGTGAACTCCCACATATCGGTAATGCCGCCCAACTCGCCCAATGAGGCGACCTCTACACCGCTTAGGGCGATTTGGGTTTCAGTGCCAAGATCGTTTGTTCCGGTCCGCACGGATGCGACACTGGCAATTCCAATGCCGACAATCGCCGCGCCGAGAATGACCCAGTCAACAGTCACTGCGCCGGATTCGTCGCTCTTGAATTTTACCACTGAACTGCGCATCGACCTGAACCTTTGAAAAATGAGTGTTAAAGGTGGCAACCGAATCTGACAGCATTAGGCCGCGATCGTGGCATTTATTCGCAGTATCAGGGTGTGGCAGTGTCCATCCAGATCGTGACCGGCCCGTCATTCAGCAGATGCACGGCCATTTCGGCCCCGAACTGACCAGTCTCCACCGGCACGCCCAGGCCGCGCAGGCTGTGTGCGAAATGCAGATAAAGCCGCTCGCCCACATCCGGTGGGGCGGCGGTGGAAAAGCCGGGGCGATTGCCGCTGCGCGTGTCTGCGGCCAGCGTGAATTGGCTGACAACCAAGGCCCCGCCGCCGGTGTCTTTCAGCGCAAGGTTCATTTTGCCCGCATCATCCCGGAAAATGCGCAGCTTGTGGATTTTCGCAGCCAGTTTCTCGGCGTCATCCGCTGTGTCACCCTGCATGGCGCAGACCAAGATCAACAGGCCCGGCCCGGTCTGGCCGATAGTCGCGCCATCCACCTCGACCCGCGCATGGGCCACACGCTGAATCAGCGCGCGCATTTACAGCTCGTTTCGGCGGGGTGGGTTCGCCCCTGCGCGCGATACGGTCACGGCAGCAACCTGCGCCCCAAGGGCTAGGGCTGCACGCAGCGCATCCTCGGTCAGGTCGGGCAGCGCGCTACGGCTTAGCAGCCCCGCCTCATCCAGCGCCGCCAGAAACCCGGCGTTGAATGTATCGCCCGCGCCCACGGTATCGACCACCTCGACCCGGTTTGCTGCGGCATGGGCCACACCACCTGCATAGAAGGCGCGCGCGCCTTGCGCCCCTTCGGTCACGATGACCACGGTTGGACCGCGTTCCCGCAATGCTTGCGCCAGTTCGGTTACGTCACCTGCGCCCATCAGCCAATGCAGGTCTTCGTCAGAGACTTTGACGATATCGGCGCGTGACAGCATCGCGTCCAGACGGGCGCGATATGTCGCCTCATTGCGGATAAAACCGGGGCGGATATTGGGGTCGAGCATGACCACCCGGTCGCCGGCATCCGCGCAAAGCGTGGCAAAGCCCTCGCCACACGGATCGCCCACCAAAGAGATCCCGCCAAAGAACAGCGCGGTCACGTCGCTGTCCAGGGTCGGCAATTCCGACGGGGCCATGTCGCGCAGCGCGGTGCCGGTGTCATAGAACGCATAGCGCGCCTGTCCATCCGTCAGCGTGACAAAGGCCAAGGTGCAAGGGCGGTCCACGGCGGGGCAGCGCGCATGGTCGACATCGGACGCTTCCAGCGCGTCGCGCAGGCGCTCTCCGAACAGGTCATCCGACAAGGGGCAGAAGAACCCTGTCTGGGCGCCCAGCCGCCCCAATGCGATCGCCGTGTTGAACACCGCGCCGCCGGGATAGGGGGCAAAGACGGCTTCCCCCGCGTTGGTTTCGCGCGGCAACATGTCGATCAGCGCTTCACCGCAACACAGGATCATGGCCATTCCCTTTAAAATCCGCCCATTTCCGCGACATAGAATGCAAGTCCCGCGAAAACCAGCCCCAATGTTACCGCAAACGCAATCTTCCAGGCGGAATAGGGCCGCTCTCCCTGAACCCGGCCCGACTGGCCATTGACGATAAAGCGGTAGCTTTTGCCCTTGTAGCGATATGCCGCCATCCAGATCGGCAGCAGCAGGTGCTTGAACCGTTCATCCGCGTAATCGGTGGAGAGGCTGTCGATGCGCTGTTCATCGCCGCCAATGTCGCGGCGAATATCGGAGCGGATGATGTCGGCCATCCGGTCTTTCCCGATCTCATAGCCGGGACCAAGATCCACCGTATAACCCTCGGCGCGAAACCCTGACAGGAAATCCGTGGCATAGGGCGTCAACTCGCCCAGCGTCCATGGCTCCAGCGCGCGCAGGTTCTTGCGTGGCAAAGACTCGCTGGCCACCACCAATACATCGCTGAACTGCCGCGCCACGCGCCCAGAGGCCCGGCTCCAGCGCGTGCGCCGCTCGGTGCGCTTATCTTTGCCGCTGCCGACGGTGACATAATAATGTACCCCGCGCTGACCGGTATAGCGGGTTTTCGTGTCTGCATCGAAAGCCCAGTAGGGCAGATAAAGCCCGTTCAGCTTGCCCGTGTCGCGCGCATATTGCGCCAGCCCATTGGGGGCAAACCACAGCCGCTTCAGCCACTCACGCATCTTGGTCTGTGCGGCGCCCTGATCCAGCTTGAAGGGCAATAGCGCCTGCGGCTTGATATGCCGATGCGCGCCGGTATCAGCCACGACCGGACTGGCGCAGAACGGGCATTCGGCAGAATGGATATTGGGGTCGAATTGCACCTCTGCGCCGCAGGTGTCGCAATGCGAGACGCGGGTCTCCTCCATCGCCTCGGGGGCCAGCCGTTCTGCCAGTGCCGCATGCAGATCGAGCGTTGCCAAAGCATCTGCGCGCGCATCCTCCGACACTTCCGGCACAGCTTGGGCAAACCCGCAATAGTCGCAGGTCAGGCGGCCTTGCCCCGGCGTGAACCGAAGCGAGGCGCCGCATTGCCCACAGGGGAAACGATGCTCTGTTGCTCTGTCCGTCATCCGCCCAAATCGATCCTTGCCGTTCGTAACACAGGAAGTAGGTGCAAAACGCGGCCTGATTTCATCTTGCCAAAAATACTCAAAATCCCGTCGCTGGCCAAGATCACGCCGGCGGGGGTGGTGGTGGCATGGCAGCAAACAGACCGCGTAGCGCAGGCACATCCCCGGCTTTGGTCCAGCCGCTTTGCCCTTCGGTCCAGACCAACGTGTCGCGGGTGACTTGGGCTGCCAACTGGCTTTGCGGGATGGGACCGCGCGTCTGACCGTTCTCGGCGATATGCCACATGGTTTCCGACGGGGGCGGCGGCGGTGGCGGTGGCGCGGCGGCCTGAGTGGGTTGGCCAAAGCCTTGCGCCATTCCCATGCCCATCGCCATGCCCATACCAGCACCCAAGCCCTGACCCATGCCGCTATCACCCGCCTCGGCAGCCTTGGACATGGCTTGTGCGGCGGAAAACTGGCTGAATTTGTTCAGATCGCCCACGATCCCCATGCCGGTGCGCTGGTCCAGAACCTTCTCCACCTCAGACGGTAGCGAGATATTCTCGATATACAGCTCCGGCATCTCCAGCCCATAGGCGCTGATCGTGGGGGCGATTGCCTCTGCCACGACGCGCGACAGGTCCATGGTGTTGGCCGCCATATCCAGCGCAGGGATACCGCTTGCCGCCAGCACACGGCTAACCTTCTGCACCACGATATTGCGAATCTGGCCCGCGATCTCGTCTTGGGTAAACTCGCCATCGGTGCCGACAATCTCGGTCATGAAGCGCGGCGCATCCGTCACCCGCATGGTGTAAGACCCAAACGCGCGCAACCGCAGCGGCCCGAATTCCGGGTCGCGCAGCATGACCGGGTTTTGCGTGCCCCATTTCAGGCCCGGAAAGCGCCGTGTGTTGACGAAGTAGATTTCCGACTTGAAGGGCGACGCGAAGCCATGGTCCCAATGCTGCAAGCTGGTCAGAAGGGGCATGTTGTTGGTTTCCAACATATACAAGCCCGGCCCGAACACATCGGCCAATTGCCCCTCATGCACGAATACCGCAACCTGACCTTCGCGCACGGTCAGCTTCGCACCATACTTGATCTCGTTGCCGTAGCGCTCGAACCGATACACCATCGTGTCGCGGGAATCGTCGGTCCATTCGATAACATCGATGAACTGACCCTTGAGGAAACTGAAAACCATCTTTTTACCCCTGCATTCGGCTTAGTTTTTCGTCGGTTTCGAAACAGCCGAGCCACCCTTGGGTGGTATCGGTCGCGGGGCAGGCTTGGTGGCTTTGGCGGGCTGATAACCGTTTTGGTTCATCCCACCCTCAACCACTTTGCGCCCTGCGGTGGTATACCCTTCAACCAGCACTTTTCTTTGCATCATCTGCCTCCTTGGGCTTTAGGAACTCGATGGATCGGATCCCTGCAAGGGAAATCCACGCTGCACGCGGTGGGTCTGCTAAGGTCCATTGATCTTGCACAACAGTATATAGGGACTCTAGATATATGTCGCTACGGTTCTCGTCCGATGCTGCGAGAGACAAGTCTCCGAAATAGCCATAAATGACGGTTCCATCGTCAAAAGTCAGGATCACGAACCCTTTTTGTTGTCCTCCAGCGAAGGCAAAATCATAGGCTTCGGCAATTGGGTGGGTGCCGGGCATCGATAAGCGACGCAAAACGAACCCCACGGTTCCCGAGCCTGCCAGCCTGCCGATGAGAATGCCTAGCAATACTGGGCAGACAAGGATTTCAACGTAGAAGTGCAGAGAATTGATGCCTGCGTTTTCGGACGCTGGGCTCAAAATTCCTGCACTTTCCAGTAAGGCGCGCCCGCCAAGAAAAACCACCTGATTGACAAGGCTCAGGACGACTGCATCAAGCAAGATCTCCCCTGGTTTGGGTGAGCGCGACGCCGTTAATCGCGAGCGCACAGAAATAACAATAAAACCCGCAAGCAGATAGCGTGCAAAAAACTCAAAAGTCTCCGGGCGCAGCAACTCGGCCATTGTCTAACTCGGTCCGCCCAACACCTCTGCCGCGATGCGGCGCACGATGGGGCGGGCTTCTGCCTCTCGCAGGCCCGGTTCCAGACGGGGATCATACAAGATGCGCAGCAACTGCTCGTCCAGAACTGTCAACACCGCGAACTCGGCAGCATCGTTGAATAGCGACGGGCGCGCTTGGGGGCTGTCATTGGCCAGCCCCATGCCTTGTGCGATTTCCTGATAGTAGCAGGCGTCACGCGACAGGTCGGGCAGCTCTGCGCGGATGATGGCAACGGCATCCGTGTAACTGTTGCTGCCGTCGCGCGCAAAGGCGAGCACAAGGCAGGATATGCTCAGCGGCAGGTTTTCGACCAGCGACTGGCTGGCCGTGTCAATGCCGGGCACCAGCGCGCGCAGACGCGGTGCGATGGCGCGGCGCTCGCCCTCATCCAGCACCAACACATGGAAATTGCCTTGTCCGCGCGTCACCGAAACCGGGTGCTTGGCGAACTCTGACAATTGGCGGGCAAAGCGCGTGACAATCCCGGTGTCACGCGCACGCCGATCCTCTGGCACGCTGGCGCCGTATTCCAGCGAAATCCGCACCGGAACATCCCAACGCCGCAAAGGGGCTGGCGCGCTTTGTTGCACGATTTGCCCACCGGCGAATTGGTATTCGTCGCGCAGGGCCACAGCGGCAAAGGCGCGCTCCAGACTGATGGGCGTCACCGGCAGATCACGCGGGGCGCGGTCGGTGCGCAACAATCCTTGTGCGATCCGCCGCGCCTGAAGCTGCGCGAAATAGGCCGCAACGGCGGATTGTTCGGCTTCGGGTTCGGCTTCGTCCTGCACAAACGGGTCCACCGGTTCCGGATCGGACGCAGGCGGCGGCACCATGGTGCAGCCGACCAGCCCCGCCAAGGCCAGCGCCGCAGTATGGATGGCCGCCCCCCGCATTCGCCTTACCCTTTTGCCGCAGTTTCCTCGGAGTTGACCCGCGCCGTCGCTGAAGACAGCGACTTGCGCAACTCATCCTCCATCTTGCCCAGTTCTTCCTCTGCGGCGGCCCGTTTGGCGCGGCCCGCATCGGCAATCTGCAAACTGTCTTCAATGGTGGCAATCAGCGTCTCGTTGGCCTTCTTGACGGCCTCTATGTCGAACACACCGCGTTCGATCTCTTCGCGCACTTCGCGATTGGCATCGCGCAGGTTCTCGGCATTGGCGTTGAGCAATTCGTTGGTCAGGTCATTGGCGGCCCGCACCGATGCCGCCGCCTCGCGCGAGCGCTGGATGGTCAGCGCCTGCGCAAGCTGGGTTTCCCAAAGCGGAACGGTGTTGACCAGCGTGGAGTTGATCTTGGTGACAAGCGATTTGTCGTTTTCCTGCACCAGCCGGATAGAGGGCAGGGATTGCATCGTGACCTGCCGCGTCAGCTTCAGATCATGCACCCGGCGTTCCAGATCGTCACGCGCGGCGCGCAGATCGCGCAATTCCTGCGCTTTCAGGATCTTGTCGGCTTCGGGCGCGGCTTCGACCTCGGCTTCCTTGGCGGGAATGTCATTGGCGTCCAGATCGCGCAGCTTGGCTTCGCCTGCCGCGATATACAGCGCCAGTTCGTGGTAAAAATCGAGCGTCTTCTCATAGAGCTTATCAAGCGATTTGATGTCTTTCAAAAGCGTCGTCTCATGCTCCAGCAAATTGTCGCTGATCCGCTCGATCTGGTCCTGCACGCTGTTGTAGCGTTCCTGGAATTTCACGATGGGCGCGGCACGGCCCAACAGCTTTTCCCACCAACTGCGTTTGCGGCGCGTGTCCAATTCTGACACCGAAAAGCCGCGCAGGGTCGTCACCATGCTGCGCAACCCGTCACCTGCCGGGCCAAGGTCTTTGTTTTTCACATCCGCCAGCATGGATTGGCTGATCTGCTGCAATTCCATCTGCGCGCGCGACCCGAAGCCAATAATGCTGGATGTCTCGCCCATGTCGATTTCACCCATGCGGGTGCGGATTGCGGCGGCCTCGGGTTCCGGGGCGTCATCAATGGTCACAAGCGCGTTCTCGGGCTCTGCCAGCGGGCGCGCCACGATCTCGTCTATTTCCTTGGTCAGCCCTTCGGCTTTGGAGCGAACAGTCTCTGACATGGGTTCCCTTTCCCCGATGTTAATCTTTACGTGCCAAAGCGCTCAGGTCTTATGGCGCAATCCTTCGCGGTCCAACCTCTCGCGCAAAACTTCAATTTCAATTTCCAGATCAGTGCGGTTGTCTTCCAAAAGCGCCTCGCGGCGCAAGGCGAACTGGCTTTCCAGATCGTCCAGCAAGGCTTCATATTCGGTGCGGGCCTGCGGATCGCGCCCACGCGCGTAAAAATCGGCGAATTTTACCGTCGCATCGCGTGCGCCGGTTAAATAAACGCCCAGATACCGCCGGGCGGCGTTCAACTGGCGTGGGTCATCCTGCACAGCGCGAAACAGAGGGCGGATATTGGCGGCGAAGCGTGCAACCCGGTCCGCAAGGTGCCGGTCTCCTGCGCGGCGAATGGCATCGGCCATCTCTGTCAAGGTTTCCTCGGCCCCCTCGACGGCGCGGGCAGCGCGGTCGGTTTGATGCGCGTCGATCCCCTCCATGCCCTTGTCGCTCAGCGGGTCCGCGCCGAAAGACGCGAAATGCAAGCCAGCTCCCAGCACGCCAAATATGACCGCAGGCACCACACCACCGGACAGCCCGGCGGCGCCAAGCCCCAGCCCGGTCAGAACAGACCCAAACATCTTGCGCGGAATGGCAGGCCGGCGTGCAACCTTGCGCGCGTCAAAAGCGGCTTGCGCCAGCGCGCCCTCGCGTGTCAGCCAAGCCGCCAGCATCAGCACGCCAAACGCGCCAAGGTTTACCGCAAGCCCTACCGGGTCGCTGAAGAATGCCTTTACCGCGAATGCAAAAGGCAGCACGAATAACAGGTTAACCCGTGCGCCCACCGGATGCCGCCGCGCCATGCCCGGAGTGGCGACAGGCGCGTCGGCCGGGGCAGGGCCAGCATTTGGGCTGAATCGGCCGCTATATCGTTGTGCCATGCGTCACCCTCCGACCAATGCGACATAGAACATCAGCGCCACAAGAAGCGCGTAAGAGGCTTTCTGCAACCCTGTTCCCGTCATGCCGGTTACGCTCCGCAATCACTATACACACATCGATATATGGGATGATCCGGGATATTGAAAGACAAAGCCCCGCGCGGTTGGCGAAAATCGGCGCCTGCAAGGACGAAGCTGCCATCAGCTTGGGCGGCGGGGCCGTGGCTTGGCCATGTCCGAGCGCGCGGGTTTCCCGCGCGGCTTGCCCTGCGCCGGACCAGCCTTGCCACGTTCGGCACCGCGATCTGTGCGGTCAGCCTTGGCGGGTGTTGCACCGGTGTGCTCCGCACTGGCCTCCACCTCTCCCAATTGCTCGCGCAGAACCTTGGATTTCACCTGCTCGACCGCGCCGCGTTTCAACGTGCCAAGCTGAAAGGGTCCGTAGCTGATCCGAATAAGGCGGTTCACGCTTAACCCCACATGGTCCAATGCACGGCGAATTTCCCGGTTGCGCCCCTCGCGGATCCCCAGCGTCAGCCAGGCATTCGCGCCTTGCTGCCGGTCAATGCTGACCTCCATCGGTTGAAACCGCTCGCCATCCAGCGTGATCCCTTGGCGCAAAGGCTCCAGCATGGCCGGGGTCGGCGTGCCGTTCACCCGCGCGCGGTAGCGCCGCAGCCAACCTGTGCTGGGCAATTCCAACCGACGCTTCAAGTCTCCGTCATTGGTCAGCAGCAGCAACCCTTCCGAATTCAAATCCAACCGGCCCACCGACAAAACGCGCCCCAATTCCGGCGGCAATGCCTCGAACACGGTCGGCCGGCCCTGTTCGTCGCGCTCGGTTGTCACCAGACCCAAAGGCTTGTGATACAGCCACAGCTTCGTTGGCTCGGCCTCTGGCAGCGGCTTGCCATCAACAACAACCCGGTCGCGCGGCCCCACATTCAAGGCGGGGCTGTCAATGATCTTGCCATTAACCTTAACGCGCCCCTCGACGATCAAAATCTCCGCGCCGCGCCGAGACGCCACGCCCGCCCGCGCCAGAACCTTGGCAATCCGTTCGCCGGGCTTCACATCATCTGCCATGGCCTATCCTTCATCCTTGCCCAAATATCCTGGGGTGAATGGTCCCACAGGGACCAGAGGGGCAAAGCCCCTGACAACAATCAACCGAACCAAATCCCTTGAAACCGCCCTCAGGGCCGCCAGCGCAGGAAATTTGCAATTATCCTCAGGCCGGTCGCCTGAGATTTCTCCGGGTGAAACTGCGTGCCGATCACATTGCCTGTCGCCACGATGGCTGTCACGTCGCCGCCATAGGCCACATGCGCCAATCGGTCGGCGGGGTCGGCAACCTGAAACTGGTAGCTATGCACGAAATAGGCGTGATCGCCCGTGGCTACGCCGTCCAGCACCGGGTGAGCGCGGTCGATCACAAGATCGTTCCAGCCCATATGCGGCACTTTCAGCGTCGTATCTTCAGGTGCGATCCGCACGACATCGCCGCCGATCCAATTCAGCCCGGCCACATCCTCATATTCGCGGCCCTGTGTGGCCAGCATCTGCATGCCCACGCAAATTCCCATGAAGGGCACCGCGCGGGTGTGCACAGCTTCGGTCAAGGCCTCGACCATGCCGTCCACCGCGCCCAAGGCCCGGCGGCAGGCCGGAAAGGCCCCGTCACCGGGCAGCACCACGCGGTCGGCACGGGCGACATCTTCGGGGCGCGCGCTGACGATCACCTCACCGCCCCCGACGTCTGCCGCCATGCGCTCGAACGCTTTTTGCGCCGAATGCAGATTGCCGCTGTCATAATCGACCAGAACCGTCAGCATATCTGCCTCACAATGCGCCCTTGGTGGACGGGATCGCATCTGCCTGCCGTGGGTCGGGCTCTACCGCCATCCGCAGCGCCCGCGCCAGCGCCTTGAACGCGGCCTCGGCAATGTGATGGCTGTTGAACCCATGCACCCGGTCCATATGCAGCGTTATGCCGCCATGCGTGCTGATCGCCTGAAAGAACTCGCGCACCAATTCGGTGTCGAACGTGCCGATCTTTTGGGTCGGGAAGTCCACATTCCACACAAGGAAGGGCCGCCCCGACAGGTCCAGCGCGCAGACCAGTTGCGCGTCATCCATCGCCAGGCGGCATTCGCCATAGCGCCGGATACCGCGTTTGTCGCCCAAAGCCTGCGCCAGCGCCTGCCCAAGCGCGATGCCCACATCCTCGACCGTGTGGTGATCGTCGATATGCAGATCGCCCGTGGCGCGAACCGTCAGATCAATCATCGAATGCTTCGCCAACTGGTCCAGCATATGGTCAAAGAACCCAACGCCGGTCTGGCAGTCATAGGCTCCGGTTCCGTCCAGCGTGACGGCCACCGAAATCTCGGTCTCAGAGGTTTTGCGGGAAATCTCTGCCTTGCGCATCGTGTCACCTGTTTGTCGCTCAGGGCCGGGTATAGGCGCTTGATTGCTGCGGGGGAAGGGGGCAATCATGCCCTGAAACAAGGAGCGCCGCATGACCATCCATATTGGGGCCCAGCCGGGCCAGATCGCTGAAACCGTTTTGATGCCGGGGGACCCGCTGCGCGCCAAATGGGCCGCAGAGACATTTCTTGATGCGCCGGAATGTGTGAACAAGGTCCGCGGTATGCTGGGCTACACGGGAACATGGCAGGGCCACCGTGTCACGATCCACGGCTCTGGCATGGGAATGCCGTCCTTGTCGATCTATGCCAATGAACTGATCCGCGATTATGGCGCCAAGCGGCTGATCCGGGTCGGCTCGGCGGGTGCCATGCAGCCCGATGTCGCCCTGCGCGACATTGTGCTGGCGCAGGGCTGCACGGCGCTCTCCACACCGTCGCGCGGGATATTGCGCGAGGTGAACCTGGCCCCCTTGGCGGATTTTAGCCTGCTCATGGCCGCCCATAAGGCCGCCGAAGATCGCGGCGCACGGGTGCATGTCGGCAATATTTATTCCTCGGATGTGTTCTATGACGAACGCCCCGACCTGAACCAGATCATGCGGCGCCACGGCGTTCTATGCGTGGAAATGGAGGCGGCGGAACTCTACACGCTCGCGGCGCGCCACGGCGTGCAGGCGCTGGCGGTGCTGACGATTTCCGACCACCTGCTGACCGGCGACGCGCTGCCCAGCGATCAACGCGAACAAAGCTTCGGCCAGATGATCGAAATCGCACTGAACGCGGCGTTTGGGGGGTAGGGCTGCCGGGTGACACTTGCGCCACAGGGTTCGGGCGACGCGGCAAAAGTTGGAATTCCTATCTGGATCACCGCGCTGCATTTGCGCTATCACGACCAAGAGGCAGGCAAAAACAGGCAATCACAATAGGTTGCATTATGAACGTCATCTCTCGGCGCGGGTTTATCGCGTCTGCCACCTCCGCTTTTGCTTTGGCCGGTTGTCAAAGCACCACGCAATCGGGGACCACCACGCGCACCAATGCCGATGGCCGCCCCATTGCGACCACGCGGGCAGAGCCGCTGAATGCGGTCGCCGCGCGCTACGGGATTGAACCGGTCAACTACGCCGCGCGGCGCGATGGTCCCCATGAAATGCAGGCGGCAGGTGTCAGCATGCTGGCCCCGGAGCATCACCGGCAGGTTGTGCCCTATTCCGGCCCCCACAAGCCCGGCACCATCGTGATCGACAATGGCAAGCGGCAGTTGTTTCTGATCCTCGAGGACGGGCACGCGCTGCGTTACGGGATTTCCGTCGGGCGTGAGGGCTTTACCTGGCGTGGCACCGGCACGATTTATCGCCGCGCGCATTGGCCGACATGGACGCCCACGGCAAACATGATCCGTCGTGACCCGGCTTTGCGGGAATATGCAGGCGGGTATCCGGGCGGGCCAAGCAACCCATTGGGCGCGCGGGCGCTCTATTTGCTGACAGGGGGCGCGGATCGCGGCTACCGCATTCATGGCACGCCGGAATGGTGGCTGATCGGGAAATACGTGTCGTCCGGCTGCATCCGCATGATTAATCAGGATGTGGCTGATCTCTATGAACGCGTGTCCAACGGCACGCGCGTCATCACGATCTGACGGGCAGCGCACGGCCCGCCCGGCGGCCCGGTCCTGCTGGGCCGCCGTGGGAGCGCCGTGGGACCAATTTCGACACGGCACTCTCGGCTGGACGCGACCCGTTTGGGCGCCGAGGGCCGCTGCGAGACTGCGCGCCAAGATTCGCTTGAGTTTCAAGGCTAAGCGCCTATCCTGCGCCGCAGAAACACAGGGGCGTTCATGCCGAAATATCTGACCCTCACCGATTATGCCTTGATTACCAATTCCGCCCCGATCAAGCGTCAGACCCATGGCTGGCGCGCGAAATGCCTGCAACGGCTGGTGCGGTTGGATATGCCGGTGCCGATGACGATCGCGCTGTCCTTTGGCGTGGTGCGGGAAATCGCGACCGGGGCGCAGATGACGCTGCGCCATCTGTTGGGGCATTTCCCCGAGGGCCAGCTTTTGTCCGTGCGCCCGAGCGCCGAGCATCCGCAATGGGGCGGGCCAGCGGCGATCCTGAATATCGGCATGAATGACGCGATGCATGAAAAGCTGACGGCGTCGCATGGCGAAGAGGTGGCGACAGCGCTGTATCTGAATTTTGTGCAGGCGTTTGCCCAGCATGTCGCGCGGCTGGACCCGGACATGTTCGATGCCGACAAGCCCACCCGTGCCGCCCTCGACGCCGCCCTGCGCGCCTATGAGGACGAGATGGAAGACCCGTTTCCGCAATCGGTCGCGCAACAACTGGCCGATGTGCTGCGCTCTATGGCGCGCGCATGGGAAGGCACTTCGGCGCGCCTGTTGCGTCAGGCCAAAGGCGCGCCGGTCGATGCCGGGCTTGGGCTTGTTGTGCAGGCCATGGCCGGCGGCATGGGTGTGGGCTATGGCACCACCGATGCTTGTGGCGTGGGGATGATCCGCTTCATAGACGCGACAACCGGCGCGCCGCAGGTGATGGGCCGTTTCCGTCCCGACAGAAGCGAGGAAACGCTGTTCCTGACCCATGATGCACGCGGCCCGTCACTGGAAGACCGCAGCCCAGAGGCATTCACGCAACTGCTGGCTTACGGTGCCAATGCCCGCAAACGTCTGCGCGAGGAGATGGAGATCGAGTTCACGCTGGAAGATGGCAAGCTGTGGATTCTGGATGCCGTGACGGTGCCGCGCTCGTCGCGGGCGGCGGTGCGCGTGGTGGTCGATCTGGCCAATGATGGCGTTATCCTGCGCGATGAAGCGATCAGCCGCATAGCGCCCAAGGCGCTTGGCGAATTGCTGCATCGGCAGGTCGACCCGAAGGCGCGCGCAACCGTTCTGGGGCGCGGGATTGCCGCCAGCCCCGGTGCCGCTGCGGGGCGGCTGGTGTTCAGTTCCGCCGCGGCACTGGCCAGCGCCGCGCGCGATGAACCCTGCATATTGGCCCGGCGCGAAACGACGCCAGAAGATATTCGCGGGATGCATTCTGCGCATGCCGTGCTGACCGAACGTGGCGGAATGACAAGTCATGCGGCGGTGATCGGGCGGGGCTTGGGCGTGCCTTGCGTGGTTGGCGCGTCGAACATCACCATCGATGCGCGCCGCAAGACGCTGCAGGCCAATGGCCACACGCTGAACGAGGGCGATCTAATCACCATCGACGGCACCAACGGGCTGGCCTTGGCGGGCGAAGTCGCGCTGTTGGAACCCGCGCTGGACGACCGCTTCACGACCTTGCTGGACTGGGCTGATGCGCGCCGCGACATTGGCATTCGCGCCAATGCCGACACGCCTGCTGATGCGCGCATCGCGCGGGAATTTCAAGCGCAGGGGATCGGGCTGTGCCGGACCGAGCATATGTTCTTTGAGGAAGATCGCCTGACACTGATGCGCGAGATGATCTTCGCGGACACGTCTGAGGACCGGCGCGACGCGCTCGACCGTTTGCTGCCCATGCAGCGCGCTGATTTCATTGATCTGTTCGAGATCATGCAAGGCCAGCCCGTCTGCATCCGGCTGTTCGATCCGCCCTTGCATGAATTCCTGCCGCATTCGCGCGAAGGCATGCGCTTTCTGGCCGATGCGCTGGATAAACCCCTGTCAGAAATCACCCGCCGGGCCGAAGCCTTAGCAGAATTCAACCCGATGCTGGGGATGCGGGGGGTGCGGCTGGGGATCACGCTGCCCGAGATTTACGAAATGCAGGCCCGCGCCATTTTTGAAGCCACTATCGAGGTTACGCGCAGGGGCGCGCCCATCGTGCCGGAAATTATGATCCCGCTGGTATCGGCCATGCGCGAGGTCGAATTGGTGAAGTCGCGTATAGATTCCTGTGCCGCGCAGGTGCGTGGGCGTGCAGGCGTCGATTTTGACTATAAGTTGGGGGTTATGGTCGAAACCCCGCGCGCGGCCCTGCGCGCAGGCGATATCGCGCAACACGCGGCGTTTTTGTCGTTCGGCACAAATGACCTGACACAGATGACATATGGCCTGTCGCGCGACGATGCCGGGCGCTTCATGTCGGATTATGTGCAACAAGGTGTCTTTGCCGAAGACCCGTTCCATACGCTGGATGAGGATGGTGTGGGCGAGCTGTTGCGCCTTGGCGCGGCGCGCGGACGCGCAGCACGCGACGACCTGACCTTGTCAATCTGCGGCGAGCATGGCGGCAGCCCCGAAGCGATCCGATTTTGCCGGGATCTGGGCTTTGATTATGTGTCCTGTTCGCCATTTCGGGTGCCTGTGGCACGTCTGGCTGCGGCGCAACTGGTCATCGCCGAGCGGGGCTAAGGGCACGGGCTAGACTTTTCAGCCCGTTTTAAGTAAAAACGCCGCTGATAGTGAGAGTGCACGTTACTTGGGCGGGACGCACACATTCGGTGTGCTTGTGAATTTTATGGTCAAACGACTGTTGAGAGATCTGCAAACCGGCCTGTCGGGAGCGGTTTACGGAGCGGCGCCCAAGGGTGCTGTTTGCCGTGACATGACGGTGCGCAATGCGGTCACTCGTCGCTGGTATCGCACGCCCACATTGATTTCTGTCTGGACCCTGTCGCTTATGGTGGCCATGCCGGGCATCGGGTCTTCGGTTGCTGATGCGACCTTGTCCAGTGCCGCCCGGAGTGCCTTGGTATTGGCCTCTGTGAACGGTGCTGGCGCCGCGCCGCGTGTGATGACGCGAATCGCGTCTGATGCAGCGCCGCTGGTGCGGATGGTGCGGCTGGAAAGTTCCGATCTGGACCATGGTGCTGGTCTGCCGCAGGGCACCGTCATGCGGCTGGACGATGGGCTGTTTCACGCGGCAGATCAGAGTGATGAGTCCCATGCGCAGGACCACAACCCTACCGAGGTGGATATCAGCCGTCTGCACGTGGCATGGCTGTCGGCTTTTGCACCAAAGGCCAGCCTGCGCCCTGCATCCCGCCCCATGCAACCTGCGCCCAGCCTGTCGACAAGTGGTGTGATCGCGGCCCCTGCTGCAATGGCGCCAACGGTCAGCGCGCCGCGTGCCAGCCTTGTGCCACGCGCCCGCCCAGAAGGGCTGGAACGCCGCATGGTGCAATATTCGCGTGACTGGTTGCGCAATGTTTCGCTGCGCCCTGCCTCCGAGCAAGAAGCCTGCCTTGCCACGGCGATTTACCACGAAGCGCGCGGCGAAACCTTGAAAGGCCAGTTCGCGGTGGCCGAGGTGATCCTGAACCGTGTCCGGTCGGGCAAGTTTCCCGGCAGCATCTGCGGGGTCGTGTTTCAGGGCGTCCGTGAAGGCCGCTATGGCGGTTGCCAGTTCAGCTTTGCCTGCGACCGCAAGTCGGATGCATTGCGTAACGGCGCCGCCGCGGATTTGGCCCGCCGAATCGCGCAGGTAATGGTCGATGGTGGACATCGCGGCTTGACCGGAGGCGCGCTGTTCTTCCACACCACGGCGGTCAACCCGTCTTGGGCACGGCGCTTCACGCAGACCACGCAGATCGGCGCGCACCTGTTTTATCGCGGCTAATTTGCCGGGTGGTTCGGGGTGTCGCATTGGGCTCACCATGCGGCGCAATCACCCGTTGCCGTGCCGGGCAGGGCGGGTAAGACTGCGACAATAACAGACCCGGAAAGCCCGACCGCATGAGCACTGATATCCGCCTGGCATTCGCCCATCCCGAAGCGCGCGCAGAAGCCTCGGCCCCCGCCGACCCGCGCGACCGCATATCGCTGCGCGATCATCTGGTCGAGGTTGAGATTGGCGCCTTTCAAGCCGAACGCGGCGTCCGACAGCGGCTGCGCTTCAACGTCGTGGTAGAGATTCGGCCCCATCCCGAACCCTTGCAAGACGATGTCGACCGCATCTTGTCTTATGACCGGATTACAGAGGCAATCTCGGCGGCTTTGGCGGAAGAACGCCTGAACCTGCTGGAAACCCTGTCAGAGCGCGTGGCTGCGCGCATCTTGTTGGAACCGCAGGCGATGCGGGTTTTTGTCCGTATTGAAAAGCTGGATCGTGGACCGGGCGCGCTTGGGGTTGAAATTGTGCGCACGCGCGCGGCGGTGCCATTGCGCGAAGTCACATCTACCGGGCACGAGCAAGCGGTGCATCCGTTGGTTGTGTATCTGGACAACGCAATGATCGCCTCTGACGGGTTGGCGACGCGGCTGGACGCTTTGCAAGCGCGCGGCGCGCCGGTGATCCTGTGTGTGGGGATGCCCCCAGAGGGCGCACCAGAGGTTGATCTGCGGCCCGCGCAGCGCCGGATTGACCTGTTGGCGATTGAGCAGAACGCGTGGCGGCTTGCAGCGAGGGATGCGCGCTGTGTCGTCGTTGCCAGCCGGACAGAGATCGACTGGGCGATAAAGCAGGGCCAGATGATTGTCTGGGCACCGTCGAAGCTGATCCTTGATTCGACCGACAGCCCGGATTGCAGCCCGCGCGATGGCACCGCCCTGGCGCTGTGGCTTGCCGAACACATGGCGGCTGCCTGCTTTCTGGCCCCTGAAGGTCTTGCTGTGCCGCCCGGCAGCCATATGCTGATGGAGCGTTTCTGACAGGGCTTGCACCTGCGCCTCTGCTGCGGCAACAGAGGCGGCATGACATATGCTCTGCCGCTTTTGTGTTCTGCCGCGCTTGCCGCAGATGACAGTCCTGCATTTCAGGGGCAGGCGGCCTTGCGTTTGCGGGGCGTGGCAGAGCTTGGCAGGGCGGGCACGCGCCTGGAGCGCGCGGTGGACCCTGTGCAAGATGCCGTATTTCTTGATCCGCCCGCGCCCGTTGCCGGGCTGGAGCTGACGCGCCCCCGCATTATGGGGATTGTGAATGTCACCCCTGACAGTTTTTCCGATGGGGGCCGTTTCGACAGCCAAGCCAGCGCGGTCGCCCATGCCCTGAGGTTGCTGGCAGAGGGTGCTGATATTCTGGACATTGGCGGCGAATCCACCCGGCCCGGCGCGGTAGAGGTCGCGGTCGCCGATGAGATCGCGCGCACCGCGCCGGTGATCGCCGCGCTGCGTGACGCCGGGGTGCGCGCGCCCATCTCGATTGACACGCGCAAGGCCGAGGTGGCGCGCGCAGCACTTGCCGCCGGCGCTGATATTGTGAACGATGTGTCAGCGCTGACATGGGATCGTGACATGGCACCGCTGGTGGCCGAGGCGGGTGTTCCGGTCTGCCTGATGCACGCGCAGGGCACACCCCAGACCATGCAAAAAGACCCGAAATACAACGATGTGCGCTTTGATGTGCACGATTGGTTAATGGCAGCCATGGCCCGTGCGGAAGCCGCGGGTATCGACCGCGCGCGCATTATCCTTGATCCCGGAATTGGCTTTGGCAAGACGGTTGCGCATAATCTTGCCTTGCTGGCTCATCTGGCGCTGCTGCACGGTTCTGGCTGTGCTATCTTGCTTGGAGCATCGCGCAAGCGCTTTATCGGTGTGATTGGTGGCGTGGACCAGGCTGGCGAAAGGTTGGGCGGGTCGCTTGCGGTGGCACTTCAGGGGGCCGCGCAAGGCGCGCATATTCTACGCGTTCACGATGTATCTGAAACACGGCAAGCCCTGTCGCTTTGGCAGGCGCTGCATGAAAAACAAGAATGTGGCGGCATATGACACAAAAACTTTTCGGAACCGACGGAGTGCGCGGAACCGCAAACACTTATCCCATGACGGCGGAAAATGCGCTGCGCATTGGCGCGGCGGCGGGGCGGCATTTTCGGCGTGACGGCAGCAATGGCCACCGTGTGGTGATCGGCAAGGATACGCGCCTGTCGGGTTACATGATCGAGAACGCGCTGACGGCGGGGTTGACCAGCACGGGCATGAATGTGCTGTTGCTTGGCCCGGTGCCGACACCTGCGGTCGGGTTTCTGACACGCTCCATGCGCGCTGATTTGGGGATCATGATTTCCGCCAGCCATAACGGCCATCAGGATAACGGTATCAAGTTTTTCGGGCCTGACGGGTTCAAGCTGTCGGACGAGGCCGAAGCCGAGATCGAGGCCATCATCGCCGGAGAGATTGCACTTGCCCAGCCTGCAAATATCGGGCGCGCGAAGCGGATCGACGACGCGCGCGGCCGATATGTCGAATATGCCAAGACGACTTTGCCCAAGGGTAATTTGTTTTCCGGCATGAAAGTGGTGGTCGATTGCGCAAATGGCGCCGCGTATCAGGTGGCGCCGCAGGTCTTGTGGGAACTGGGCGCAGAGGTCATCCAGATCGGCGTCACCCCGAATGGCAAGAATATTAACCTTGAATGTGGGTCCACCCACCCACGAGTCTGTGCCGCCAAGGTTCTGGAAACCGGCGCAGATTTGGGGATAACGCTGGATGGCGATGCTGACCGGCTGATCGTGATTGACGAGCGCGGGCAGATCGCTGATGGCGACCAGATCATGGCGCTCTTTGCCGAACGCTGGGCTGCCGAGCAACGGCTGCAAGACGGCGTTCTGGTGGCCACCGTTATGAGCAATCTGGGGCTGGAGCGGTTCCTTGACGGGCGCGGTTTGCGGCTGGAGCGCACCTCTGTTGGCGACCGTTACGTTGTTGAACGCATGCGCCAAGGCGGCTGGAATCTTGGTGGAGAGCAGTCTGGTCATATCGTGATGACCGATTACGCCACGACAGGCGATGGGCTGATCGCGGCGTTGCAATTCATGGCGGTGCTGGCGGAGTCGGGCAAACCGGCTTCGATGCTGACACGCTGTTTTGACCCGGTGCCGCAGCTTTTGCGCAACTTGCGCTACATGCCGGGCGTGGACCTGCTGGCAGAGACCAAGGTCATTGCCGCGATTGACGCGGGCCGCGACGCGCTGGCCGGGCGCGGGCGCTTGCTGATCCGCAAGTCGGGCACCGAACCCTTGGTTCGGGTTATGGCCGAATGCGAGGATGAAGGGCTGATGGTGCGGGTCGTGGGCGACATTATCGCAGAGATGGAATCGGTCGCGGCCTAGCGCCCCAAGCGTAGCACGCCCAGATTGTGCAGCCGGTCATCGACCAGCCGTTGGAGATGAGCGGCCACCGGGCGCGCGCGTGGATATAGCGGGGCCGCGCGGTCATCAAGCACTGGCCCCCAGCCGCGCGTCGTGTCGAAAAATCGCGCCACGCCCTCAGCGCCGAACTCGCGGTCGAACCCCTCGACCACCACGTCCAGATAGCTGAGCTTGATGGGCGCTGTGTGGCTGGCCTTGTCTGCATCTTGCGCTGCAATCGCGTAGATCATCGCCGGGCGAATGGGGCCGCGTGCGAATGCCCCCGCGCCCAGCGCATGGCGCTGGTAGCCGGTTTCACGCAGATCAAGCGCCGCCCAGTCATTGCCCGGCACCCGCGCCACCAGCCCGTCTATTTGCGCCCCCGCATCGGGCACGACGCTCAGAAACGTCCGCCCCAAGCTGCGCGCCATGCGCCATTCGCGACGCCAGCCGCGAATCGTAACCGGCAGCGCATCGGGGTAATCATGGGTATGGCGGTTCACCAACGACCCGTAGCCAAAGAAAAAAGCATCATCCATGTCGCGTAAATGTGGCCTGTGTCGCACAATGACAAGGGTTTGCAAAAAGGCTTGCAAATGCGACACGCGATCCGGTAACACCAAATTGCAGACACGGGAGACATTGGACCCATCCCAAGGCCGAAGGAGCAACCGCCCCGGTAAACTCTCAGGCAAAAGGACCGGTCTGCAAAAACACTCTGGAGAGTGGTGCATCCAGGCACCCGCCGACGGGATAACGATCTCAGGCGCAAGGACAGAGGGGGTAGGGCGCGATCACGCGCAGACCAAAAGGGGCCTTTATGTCTGATACCTTGCGCCGAACACCGCTTTATGACCTGCACACAGAGCTTGGCGGCAAAATTGTGCCTTTCGCGGGCTATGCGATGCCCGTGCAATACCCGATGGGCGTTATGGGCGAGCACACCCACACGCGCAGCCATGCGGGCTTGTTTGATGTCAGCCATATGGGGCAGGTCATTTTGCGCGGGCCGGATGCCGCTTTGGCGCTGGAACGTCTGGTGCCGGTCGATGTGGCGGGGCTGGCGGAAGGGCGGCAGCGCTACGCCATGTTCACCAATGACAAGGGCGGCATTCTGGACGACCTGATGGTCGCCAATCGCGGCGATCACCTGTTTTTGGTGGTCAATGCGGCCTGCAAGGCGGCCGATATTGCCCATATGCGCGCGCATTTGCCAGAGTTGGAGGTGCGCGAGATCACCGACCGCGCGCTGCTGGCGCTGCAAGGGCCGGGCGCAGAGGCGGCTTTAAACGCGCTGCTGCCCGGCGTGGCGGACATGCGCTTTATGGATGTGGCTACGTTTGACTGGCAAGGCCATGCGTTGTGGGTCTCTCGGTCCGGCTACACGGGCGAGGACGGGTATGAAATTTCCGTGCCCGATGCGCAGGCCACGGCTTTTGCCCGCGCACTGCTGGCCCAGCCTGATGTCGCCCCAATTGGCCTTGGCGCGCGCGACAGTTTGCGGCTGGAAGCGGGGCTGTGCCTGTATGGCCATGACATTACCGAAATGACCTCGCCGGTTATGGCGGGGCTGCAATGGGCCATCCAGAAAGCCCGCCGCGCGGGTGGCGCGCGCGAAGGCGGCTTTCCCGGTGCCGAGCGTATCCTGCAAGAACTGGCCGACGGCCCATTGGCGATCCGTGTCGGCCTGCGCCCCGAGGGGCGCGCGCCGATGCGCGAAGGCACCGTGCTGTGGGACGCACCCGAGGGCGGTCGCAATCTGGGCGGTGTCACGTCCGGCGGCTTCGGCCCCAGCATTGGCGCACCCATCGCGATGGGATATATTCCCACCACCAGCGCCCAACCCGGCACCCGCCTTTGGGGCGAGGTGCGGGGCAAGCGTCTGCCGGTCACGGTCTGTGACCTTCCGTTTCGACCTTCCACCTATAAGCGCTGAGGAGCGTTCCCAATGAAATATACCGAAGAGCATGAATGGCTGCGCATCGAGGGTGATAGCGTTGTCGTGGGCATTACCGAACATGCCGCCGAACAGCTTGGCGATGTGGTGTTTGTGGAATTGCCAGAGATCGAGGCCGTGGTCGCCAAAGGTGACGAGGTCTGCGTGATCGAATCGGTCAAGGCCGCATCCGACATTCTGGCCCCCGTCGATGGCGAGATCACCGAAGTGAACGAGGCGCTGACCGACAATCCCGGCTTGGTGAATGAAGACCCGCAGGGCGACGCGTGGTTCTTCAAGATGAAGCTGGATGACCTATCGGTCCTCGACGATCTGATGACCGAGGATGAATACAAGGACTTCCTTGGATAACCCCCTATTTTAAAAGGCCATAACTGCATGACCTACACCCCCACCGACTACAACCCTTATGATTTCGCCAACCGCCGCCATATCGGGCCAACCCCTGACGAGATGGCGCAGATGTTGCAGGCGGTGGGGTGTGACAGTCTGGACCAACTCATCGACCAGACCATCCCGGCGGACCTGCGCCAGCCCGACCCGCTGACATGGCCTGCTTTGTCAGAAGGCGAATTGCTGGACCGTATGCGTGCGGTGGGGGCAAAGAACGCCGTTATGACCAGCCTGATCGGGCAAGGCTATTATGGCACGGTCACGCCGCCCGCGATCTTGCGTAATATCTTTGAGAACCCCGCTTGGTATACCGCCTACACGCCCTACCAGCCCGAAATCGCCCAAGGGCGGCTGGAAGCGCTGTTGAACTTCCAGACCATGGTTTCGGATCTGACCGGGCTGCCGGTGGCCAATGCCTCGCTTCTGGACGAATCCACCGCATGCGCCGAAGCAATGGTGATGGCGCAGCGCGTGGCGAAATCAAAAGCAACGGCGTTTTTTGTCGATGAAAACTGTCACCCGCAGAATATTGCCGTGGTCCAGACCCGCGCCGCGCCGCTGGGAATAGAGGTCATCGTCGGCGCGCCCGAAGATTGCCCCGCTGACCGCGTTTTCGCGGCTCTGTTCCAGTATCCCGGCACTTATGGCGACCTGCGAGATTTCCGCCCGCAGATCGACGCGCTTCATGCCAACAAGGCACTGGCCATTCTGGCAACCGACCTGCTGGCGCTGACCATGATCGTGGAACCCGGCGCGCTTGGCGCGGATATCGCTGTGGGCAGCGCCCAGCGCTTCGGCGTGCCCATGGGCTATGGTGGCCCGCATGCGGCGTTTATTTCCTGCCGCGATGCTTACAAACGCTCCATGCCGGGGCGGATTGTGGGTGTCAGTGTCGATGCGCGCGGCAACCAAGCCTACCGGCTATCGCTGCAAACGCGCGAACAGCATATCCGGCGCGAGAAGGCCACGTCAAACGTCTGCACCGCGCAGGCGCTGCTGGCGGTGATGGCGTCGATGTATGGTGTGTTTCACGGCCCCCAAGGTCTGCGCGCCATTGCAGAACGGGTGCATGGGCTGACCGAACGCCTGTATCGCGCGTTGCGCGCCGCCGGTGCGCAGGTCGTGGTCAAGGATTTCTTCGACACGATCACGATAGAGGTGGGCGTGGGCCAAGCGGGCATCCTTGCCGCCGCGCGCGCTGAAGGGCTGAACCTGCGCAAGATCGGCACCACCCATGTCGGCATTTCGCTTGATGAAACCAGCGATGAGCGCGTGGTCATGCGCGTGCTGCGCGCTTTCGGAATTGACGGTGTGCCGCCGCATCGGGGCGAACTGGGCTTTACGGATACGTTCCTGCGCCAGTCAGAGTACCTGACGCACCCGATTTTCCACATGAACCGCGCCGAGACCGAGATGATGCGTTACATGCGCCGCTTGTCGGACCGCGATCTGGCGTTGGACCGCGCGATGATTCCGCTTGGGTCTTGCACCATGAAGCTGAACGCGGCGGCGGAAATGATTCCGCTGTCATGGCCCGAATTTTCCAGCCTGCACCCATTCTGCCCACCCGACCAGGCGCAAGGCTATGCAGAGGCGATTTTCGACCTGAAAGCCAAGCTGTGCGAGATCACGGGCTATGATGACATGTCCATGCAACCCAATTCCGGCGCGCAGGGCGAATATGCGGGATTGCTGACCATTCAGGCCTACCACCGCGCGCGGGGCGATACGGGCCGTGACATTTGCCTGATCCCGATGTCGGCGCATGGCACCAACCCGGCCTCTGCGCAGATGTGCGGCATGCAGGTGGTCGTTGTGAAATCGGCCCCGAATGGCGATGTCGATCTGGACGATTTCCGCGCCAAGGCCGAACAGGCAGGCGACCGGCTGGCGGCTTGCATGATTACCTATCCGTCCACCCATGGCGTGTTTGAAGAAACCGTGCGCGAGGTGTGCAAGATCACGCATGACCACGGTGGGCAGGTCTATATCGACGGCGCGAACCTGAACGCGATGGTGGGGCTTGTGAAACCGGGTGAGATTGGCGGCGATGTCAGCCACCTGAACCTGCACAAGACATTCGCCATCCCGCATGGCGGCGGCGGTCCCGGCATGGGGCCGATCGGGGTGAAAGCGCATCTGGCGCCGTTCCTGCCCGGCCATCCGCAAACCGGTGGTGCCGAGGGGCCGGTGTCGGGCGCGCCTTATGGGTCCGCGTCCATCCTGCTGATATCGTGGGCTTATTGCCTGATGATGGGCGGGCCGGGGCTGACACAGGCCACGCGCGTTGCGATCCTGAACGCCAATTACATCGCGGCGCGCCTGCGCGGGGCTTATGACATCCTGTTCATGGGCAACAAAGGCCGGATCGCGCATGAGTGTATCCTCGACACGCGGCCTTTTGCCGATGTGGGTGTCACGGTGGATGACATTGCAAAGCGGTTGATCGACAACGGTTTTCACGCTCCAACCATGAGCTGGCCGGTGTCGGGCACGCTGATGGTAGAACCGACGGAATCGGAAACCAAGGTCGAAATCGACCGCTTCATCACCGCCCTTCTGGCCATCCGCGAGGAGATCCGGGCAGTGGAACGCGGCGAGGTTACGCCAGAGGCCAGCCCGCTGCGCCACGCTCCGCATACGGTCGAAGACCTGATCGCCGATTGGGACCGTAGCTACACGCGCGAAGCGGGCTGCTTCCCGCCCGCAAGTTTCCGGGGCGACAAGTATTGGCCGCCCGTGGGCCGGGTGGACAACGTGTTCGGAGACCGCAACCTTGTCTGCACCTGCCCGCCGGTCGAAAGCTACGCGCAGGCTGCAGAGTGACCCCCGAAAGCCCCGGCACCGCGCCGGGGCTTTTGTCTTGCCTCGCCGGCGGGATACGGGCAGAACGCTGGCTCTATATCCGTGTAATATTGTAAGTTGGAGTATGAGATATGGGGCTTTGGTCCTTTGCAAAATCCGCAGGCAAGAAACTTTTTGGCGCAAGTGCCGCCGAGGCTTCGACCCCCGATCCTGAAAAACTGAAAGCCGAAATCGCCGATCTGGGGCTGGATGCCACGGGTGTCGAGATCAAGGTCGAGGGCGATAAAGTCGTCGTCGAGGGCCGCGCCGTCAGCGCTGAGATGCAGGAAAAGATTATCCTTGCTGTCGGCAACGTCGAAGGCGTGGCAGAGGTCGAGGCCGAAGATGACGCGGTCGCCCCCGTTTTTCACACCGTGGTCAAAGGCGACACGTTATCGGCCATCGCTAAGACAACGCTAGGCAGTGCCAACCGCTACCCGGAGATTTTCGAGGCGAACCGCCCGATGCTGACCCATCCCGATAAAATCTATCCCGGTCAGGTTCTGCGTATCCCGCAATAATCCTTTGGCCCGACGTTCGGCGTCGGGCCTTATTCCATGCTGTAGGGCAGGACATGGCGGTGGTCATGATCGACCCGCAGCCGCCGTTCGAGTGGTGGGACAGAGCGTTGGTGGCAATCCTCACGCTCGCAGATGCGGCAGGAAATACCGATCGGGTCGAACCCGCCCGCACGGTCCATTCCATCGGCATAGACCAGCGTATCGGCATGATCGATTTCGCATCCCAGCCCCAAAGCATAGCGCCGCACGGGGGCGTGAAACGACCCGCCCCCCTTGGCAATCGAGATCGACAGGCAGAAATATTGCACCCCATCCGGGGTTTCCGCCAGTTGGCGCAGAAAGCGGCCCGGTGTTTCAAACGCGCGGTGGACGTTCCATAACGGGCAAGCCCCGCCGAAGCGCGCGAATTGCAGGCGCGTGGCAGAGTGGCGCTTGGTGATGGTGCCCGCTTGGTCCACCCGGACGAAGAAGAACGGCACGCCTTTGGCGCCGGGGCGTTGCAGCGTGGATAGCCTGTGCGCGACCTGTTCCAACGATGCGCCGAACTGGTCGGCCAGCGTTTCCAGATCATGGCGGCAGGTTTGCGCCGCCGACAGGAAGCGCCGATAAGGCAGCAACGCCGCCCCCGCGAAGTAATTTGCCAGCCCGATTTTCGCAATCGCGCGGGATTCGTCCGACTGGAAGCGCGCCAGATCGAGCGTGGCATCCAGCAGGTTCGATTGCGTCAGCAGCGCGACTTGATGCAGCAATTGAAACGCCTGCGTGGCGTGGCTGGCCTTGGCAGAGATCTCCAGAATGCCGCTGGCCGGGTCATATTTGCGCAAGGGCGCACCGCGCACCATGCGCACGGTGACTTTCTGGCGGGCAAGCGTGGCAATGGCATGCTCTGTCATGTCCATTCCCGTGCCCGCCTGGGCCGCGAAATGCTCGGCGGCACGGTCAACGGCGTCTATGTAGTTGTCGCAATAATGGAAGAAGTCGCGCACCTCTTCCCAAGGGCTTAGCCGCAGCGAGCTATCCTCGCGCCCCAAGGCTTCGTCCAGCGCGCCAAGCTGTTCTTGTGCCTGCCTGTAAGCGCGGTGCAGGTCCAGAAACGCCCGCGCGAAGCTGGAGGCATTGGCACCGACCAACCGCAGATCGGGCAGCGATGGCGTGGCATTGGCGAAAAGCGGGTCGGCCAAGGCTTCGCGCAGATCCGACACCAGCCGTTCGCTGTCACCCGCCGACAGCTCTGTTACGTCCAGCCCGAATTCGCGCGCAAGCGCCAGCACCACGGATGTGGAGAGCGGGCGGTTGTTGTTCTCCATCTGGTTCAGATAGGGCAGAGATACGCCCAACCGCGCCGCAAAATCTTTTTGCGTCAGCCCGATCTGGTTGCGAATTTCGCGCAGCTTCGCACCGGCATACAGCTTTTGTTGAGCCATGGGGCACCTTTTGCAAACTTGCAAGAAAGGTTTGCAAAGCAGTCCCGGTCCGTCAAGCCCCAATCGCGCGGGCGCGAGAGATGACGTAGAGAATGCTGCCCACGGCCAACCCGGTGGTGACGAACAGCATCACGATCAGCGGCTCCGCCCCGCTGCCCGGCGTTAGCAGCACGCCCGCCAAGGCGGACAGCGCCGCGCCTGCGCCAATCATGATCGCGCCGCCAATGCCGCTTGCGGACCCTGCCAGATGCGGACGCACCGACATCATCCCCGATGTGGCAGAGGGCAGGATCATCCCGTTGCCCAAGCCCACAAAAATGAAGCACCCGAAAAACACGAAACGGTTTTGCAGCCCGCCGAAGTAAAGCAGGCTCAGCAGCGCCATGCCGCCGAAATTGATAACGGCACCGATCAGGATCATCCGGTCAATGCCAACCCGCGCGGCGAAGCGGCCAGAGGCGAAATTGCCCGCGGCGTAGCCCAAAGCGGGCGCACCAAAGAACAGGCCCAGCATGGCCGGGGCCATGTCGAAAACCTGCGCGCCGACGAAAGGGGCGCCGCCCAAATACGCGAAAAACGCACCAGAGGCGAAGGATGAGGTCGCGCAATAGCCCCAGAACCGGCGCGAGCGCATCAGCTCTGGCATTTCAGCGAATTGCGCACGGAACGATCCCGCGCCGCCTTGTCGGGTTTCGCCCATGTCGCGCCAGCTTAGAAACAGCACCGCCACGCCGGCAAACAGCATCAGCCCGAAACTTCCGCGCCAGCCGAAGGCTTCATCCAGCAGGCCGCCCAAGGCCGGGGCCAGCATGGGCACCACCGCCATGCCCATCGTGACATAGCCAATGCGCGAGGCGGCATCGCCTTCGCCCAGGACATCACGAATGGCCGTGCGCGACAGCACGATCCCAGTGACCACGGCGGCTTGCAGCATCCGAAACAGCAGGAACACAACCACATTCGGGGCCAGAAGCGTGCCAATCGTGGCAATCACGAAGACCCACAGCGCCACCAGCATGACCGGGCGGCGGCCGTAGCGGTCCGACAGCGCGCCGATGAACACTTGCAAAACCGCATTAACCGCCAGGTAAAGCGAAACGGAAAGCTGAACCACCGCGTAATCGGTCTGGAAATAGGTGGCCATGCTGGGAAGCGATGGCAGAAACACGTTCATCGCCAGCGCGGCAATGGCCGATTGCGCGACCAGTGTTGCCACATGGGGTGGGGTCGTGCTGTCCAGAAAACGGGCTTGCGCGCTTGGCATGTCTCACCTGCTTGGTGTTGCACATGTTCACTAAGCGCGTTTTGGTCTAAGTTCAAGCGCGGCATGATTGCGCTGCCATTTGCAAATTAGCGGCTTAATTTGCAGATGGGTTTGCAAATTATCAAAACTGTCCTTTTCAACCCCGCTTTGCGCAAGTATGTTGCGCTAAACCTATCTGCCGCCAAAGGGGGAGCGCATGAAGGACATTCTGCAACAGCTAGAGGCGCAGCGCCAAGAGGCCCGGTTGGGTGGCGGCGAAAAGCGCATCGCGGCGCAGCACTCCAAGGGCAAGCTGACCGCGCGTGAGCGGATAGAATTGCTGCTGGACGAGGGCAGCTTCGAAGAATTCGACATGTTCGTCGCGCATCGCTGCATCGATTTCGGGATGCAGGCCAGCCGCCCCATGGGCGACGGCGTTGTGACGGGCTGGGGCACGGTCAATGGCCGCGTGGTCTATGTGTTCAGTCAGGATTTTACCGTCATGGGCGGGTCTGTCTCTGAAACCCACGCGGCCAAAATCTGCAAGGTCATGGATATGGCCGTGCAGAACGGCGCGCCTGTCATCGGGTTGAACGATTCAGGCGGCGCGCGCATTCAGGAAGGCGTCGCGTCACTGGCGGCCTATGGCGAGGTGTTCCAACGCAATATCACCGCGTCGGGCGTGGTGCCGCAGATCAGCGTTATCATGGGGCCATGCGCGGGCGGCGCGGTCTATTCCCCCGCCATGACCGATTTCATTTTCATGGTCAAAGACAGCTCTTATATGTTCGTCACCGGGCCTGACGTTGTGAAAACCGTCACGAATGAGCAGGTTACGGCCGAAGAACTGGGCGGCGCGATTACGCATACGCGCAAATCCTCGGTTGCGGATGCGGCGTTTGAAAACGATGTCGAGGCGCTGATCGAGGTGCGCCGGTTGGTGGACCTTCTGCCGCTGAACAACCGCGAAAAGCCGCCCGTGCGGCCCTTCTTCGATGACCCGGCACGGCTGGAACCCAGCCTTGACACGTTGATCCCCGATAACCCCAACACGCCTTATGACATGAAGGAGTTGATCCTGAAACTGGCGGATGAGGGGGATTTCTACGAATTGCAGGCGGAATTCGCCAAGAACATCATCACCGGCTTCATCCGTCTGGAAGGGCGCACCGTGGGCGTGGTGGCGAACCAGCCAATGGTGCTGGCCGGGTGTCTGGACATTGACAGTTCCCGCAAGGGCGCGCGCTTCGTGCGGTTCTGCGATGCGTTCGAAATCCCGATCCTGACACTGGTGGATGTGCCGGGCTTCTTGCCGGGGACAGGGCAGGAATATGCCGGTGTCATCAAGCATGGCGCAAAGCTGCTCTATGCCTACGGCGAAGCGACGGTGCCGAAAGTGACCGTGATTACCCGCAAGGCGTATGGCGGGGCTTACGTTGTGATGGCGTCCAAGCATCTGCGTTCGGATTTCAACTATGCATGGCCCACAGCAGAGATTGCCGTGATGGGCGCGAAAGGTGCGGTTGAAATTCTGTATCGGTCTGAACTGGGCGATGCGGAAAAGACCGCCGCGCATATCGCGGAATATGAAGAACGCTTCGCAAACCCCTTTGTGGCCGCAGAAAAAGGGTTCATCGACGAGGTCATCATGCCGCAATCGACCCGCAAGCGGGTGGCGCGGGCTTTTGCCTCTTTGCGGGGCAAGGCCGACAAGATGCCGTGGAAAAAGCACGACAATATTCCGCTGTAAGGAGCGCGTGCGATGCTGTTGCCCTTGGCCTGTCTCGCTTTCATCTCGGGGACAAATGCCCCCGAACAATGGTTGCGCCTGCCGTCCGGGGCAAGCGCCATCCCGCTGGACCTTATCGTGGAGGAGGGGGTCCAGCGGGTGCGGATGATCGGGCAGGGGCTGGCGCAGGATGTGGCAGGCTACCAGCGTGACCCGGAGCGCTTGTTCGATGACATGCAGGATATCTGCACCCGCCATGCGGCCTCTGGCACTGTGCCGGACGGCACAAATGTCATCGTGACACTGATGGACAAGGAAGTGCAGTTCGGTCTCAGCGATCCTTCGGTCATTCAGTATTTCGAATCCTTCATCATTCGCGGCGGCACCTGCGCGCTGGACGATACAGAGTTCCTGCACTGACATGACCCAGCTTGGTGAAAATGATGCAGTTGCGCCACAAGCGCCCGCACCGACTGAATTTTCGTGGTCAGCGAATCGCTTTCAGGATATGGTTGGCGCGTCGGGTCCAGATTGCGGGCCCGCGAAACACCACGCGTGGCAGCGCCTCAAGAAACCGCGCCACACATTCATGAGCAGGAGAAATTCATGTCGAAACTCGTTCTTGCCGCCGGCCTTGTCGCCGTCGTCTCTTTGGGCGCTTGCGCAAAGCACTCGGGCCACACCGAAACCGTCTATGCCGAGCCAATCCCGGCCCCGGTTTACGTCGAGCCTGTGGCAACCAAGAAATACTGATCCCCATTGGGCGGATCTTGGCCTGAAGCGGGGGAATAGTCCCGCTTCAGGCTCCTCTTCGGTCACTCTTGTAATAGCTGTGCCAGTGCTCTGCGCTGCTTGCGCGGCAGGTTTACTGTGGCCGAATCTTATCTTATCGACTAGGCTCGCAGCGAGGGGTCGCTGCCGCACCCCTGAAAATGCTGGGCCGGAGGGAACTGCTTCGGTCATCACTCAGGATAGGAGAAGCCTATGTCGAAAATTGCAATCTTGGCGGCCTTCGGCGCCACGCTCGTTCTGGGCGCATGCTCAAAGCACCATGCCGCACCAGAGCCGGTTCCGGCCCCTGTTGTGGTCGAGCCCGTCTCGCTCAAGAAATACTGATCCAACCCGGATCATGGGCCCGGCGCTTTTAGCGCCGGTGTCCAGTCCGTCCCCTGCAACAATCAAGGGGGCAACATGCTGAAGCATCGTGGTTTTCCCGGTCGTCTTCCAAGCACCGATTTCCAATTCACCATTCGCCGCGCGAACCCAAAGGGTGTGACACCCTTGACCAAGCGCGCGCGCTATGCGGACCGTCGCACGCCCGACAAACGCGCCGATGAAGGCTTTCTTGGCGCGTTGATCGCGCATTTCGGCGACCAACCGTTCGAGCGCGGCAATCTGGATGCGGGCCGCCTGTCTTGGCTGTTTGGCCGCGAAGTCGTGCCAGCCGAAGACCCGTTCGACCCCGCCAGCTATGACGCGCTTTTGCGCGTCGACATGCACGCCGCTCAGGCCGCATTTCCCCAGTTATTCGACGGGTCGAGCGAATTCGCCTTTGACACATGGGAGGAATGACTTCCGTGACCCGCCCGCAGATTCAACCAACGAGGACCGCATGTTCAAAAAGATCCTGATCGCAAACCGGGGCGAAATCGCCTGCCGTGTCATCAAGACCGCCCGCAAGATGGGGATCGCGACGGTCGCGGTTTATTCCGATGCCGACCGCCATGCGCTGCATGTGCAGATGGCGGATGAAGCGATCCATATCGGCCCGGCCCCCGCGAACCAGTCCTATATCGTGATCGACAAGATCATGGATGCGATCCGCCAGTCAGGTGCCGAAGCGGTCCATCCGGGTTACGGGTTCCTGTCCGAGAACATGAAATTCGCCGAGGCCTTGGCAAAAGAAGGCGTTGCCTTCATTGGCCCACCCGCGAATGCGATTGAAGCGATGGGCGACAAGATCACGTCCAAAAAGCTGGCACAGGAAGCCGGTGTCAGCACGGTGCCGGGCTATATGGGTCTGATCGCTGATGCCGATGAAGCTGTGAAAATTTCGAATGAGATCGGCTATCCGGTCATGATAAAGGCCAGCGCCGGGGGCGGTGGCAAGGGGATGCGGATTGCCTGGAACGATGTAGAGGCCCGCGAGGGCTTTCAGTCGTCCAAAAACGAAGCGGCCTCCAGCTTTGGCGATGACCGCATCTTTATCGAGAAATTCGTGACGCAACCGCGCCATATCGAAATTCAGGTTCTGGCCGACAGCCACGGCAACACGGTCTATCTGCATGAACGCGAATGCTCCATCCAGCGCCGCAACCAGAAGGTGATCGAGGAAGCCCCATCACCCTTCCTGGATGAGGCCACCCGCAAAGCGATGGGCGAGCAGGCTTGCGCGCTGGCCGCCGCCGTGGGCTATACCAGCGCCGGCACGGTGGAATTCATCGTCGATGGTGCGCGGAATTTCTACTTTCTGGAAATGAACACCCGCTTGCAGGTCGAACATCCTGTGACGGAACTCATCACCGGGGTCGATCTGGTCGAACAGATGATCCGCGTGGCCGCCGGTGAAAAGCTGCCATTTGCTCAAACGGACCTGAAGATCAACGGCTGGGCGATGGAATCGCGGCTCTATGCCGAAGACCCATATCGTAACTTCCTGCCGTCCATCGGGCGTCTGACCCGCTACCGCCCGCCTGCCGAAATCGCCGAAGCCAGTCGCGCGGTGCGCAACGATACCGGCGTCTATGAAGGCGGCGAGATCAGCATGTATTACGACCCGATGATCGCCAAGCTCTGCACTTGGGCGCCGACACGCGACGCGGCGGTAGAGGAAATGCGCCTTGCACTCGACGAATTCGAGGTTGAGGGCATCGGCCATAATCTGCCTTTCCTGTCTGCCGTGATGGATCATCCGCGTTTTGCCTCTGGTAATATCACAACCGCTTTCATCGAAGAGGAATACCCCGAAGGTTTCGAAGGCGCGACCTTGGGCGATGATCTTCTGAAACGCGTTGCGGCCTGCGCCTGCGCCATGAACCGTGTTGCCGAAATTCGCCGCGCACGCGTGTCCGGTCGAATGGACAACCATGAACGCGTGGTCGGAACGGATTGGGTCGTCTCGCTGGGTGGGCAGGATTACAGCACCAGCATTCAGGCCGACCGCGAAGGCGCGACCGTCACGCTTGACGGGTCGGACTACCGGATCAGCTCAAGCTGGCTGCCGGGCCAACCGCTTGCGCGTCTGACGGTCAACGGCACGCCCCTTGTGATGAAAGTCGCGCGCCAGCCCGGAGGCTACCGCCTGCGCCTGCGCGGCGCCGACTTGAAGGTGCGCGTGCATTCCCCGCGCATGGCCGAACTGGCCGCGCTGATGCCGGAAAAAATGCCACCCGATACGTCGAAACTGCTTTTGTGCCCGATGCCGGGCATGGTCGTCTCGATCGCGGTGGAAGAAGGGCAAGAGGTCTATGAAGGCCAGCCCCTTGCCACCATCGAAGCCATGAAGATGGAAAACATCCTGCGCGCCGAACGAAAAGGCGTGGTCGCCAAGATCAACGTAGCCGCGGGCGCGTCGCTTGCGGTGGATGAGGTCATCATGGAGTTCGAGGGATGAAACGCAGCCCTCTGCGCCTGTTCCTGACCTATATGCTCTGCTTTGTGTTGGCGCTGGTGCTGGCCTATATCATCCTGACGCGCATTGCCGAGGGTCTGCGGGATGGGCAGTTTGTTCTGCTTCTCCTGCCGCCCTTGGGGGGGATGGCCGTGTTCCATGGGCTGTTCCCGCTGCTCAGCCGCATTCGGCTTGGCACCAATTTCCTGACCTATGGCGGCGGGTTGGTCTTTGGGGTTGGCGCGCTTGTGGCGGCGGGCAGCTATCTGAGCCTTCTGGATCCAAGCGCGGCGCTTGTCATCTGGCTGGTGGGGGTGTTTGGCCCCGGTTGGTGGCTGATCTCGCAATATGCCGAAAAGAACGGCTATTATTCATGATATCATCTTGCCGCAAATACTCGCGGTGGAATGCGGGCGTAAGCCCGCATGGGGGCGGCAGCCCCCTGAACGAAAAGGCGTGGCGCAGCCTCCGTTTGGTCAGCCCCGATCACCGCCCGCTGGGGTTGCGCTCCAGTATTTCCTGGCGGCGTAGCGGGAATTTGTCGATGACCGCCATCAATTCACGCCCCGAGCGCACGGCAGGGCGGCGGGCTTTCACCTCTCCATCCTTGTCGATAATCGCGGTCATAAAGCCATTCGGGCGCAGCACCTGCCGCAACGGGCTGACATCATCCGGGTGGGCGTCGAAAATCACCACCACGTCGCGGATCACGAATTCGTCTGCCCGGTCGCGGATTTCTTCTAGCTGGCGTCCAAATTGCGGATTGTCGGGCGTGTCAGCCATCACCACGATCAACCGATGGTTCCAGACATATTCGCGCACGTCGATTTCGCGTGCGTCAAGGAACAACAATTCCTCCTCGGCCACCGGGGCCGTAACGGGGCTGTTTTCGGCATCTGCCGGAACGGATTGGGCCGTGCCCGTTGTCGCTGCGAAAACAGCCGCGAAAACAAGGGTAAAGATAGGTTTCATAACGCCTCCTGCTTGTCAGACATATAGGCGCTTTTGCGTCGAAAACACCATGGCGTGCCAGCTTTTTGCCGCCGGGTCAGACAGATCACTCAGAAAGGACCAGCCATGAGCGACAGCAAAGACGCTTGGGCCGCACTTGCCGCCAAGGAATTGCGCGGTCGGCCCCTCGACAGCCTGACGTGGAACACGCTCGAAGGCATCCCGGTGCAACCGCTTTACACCGCAGAGGACGTGGCCGATCTGCCGCATCTGGGCAACGTGCCGGGTTTTGCACCCTATACGCGCGGGGTGAAGGCCACGATGTATGCGGGCCGCCCTTGGACCATCCGGCAATATGCCGGGTTTTCCACCGCCGAAGAATCGAACGCCTTTTACCGCCGCAACCTTGCTGCCGGGCAGCAAGGCGTGTCGGTGGCCTTCGATCTGGCCACGCATAGGGGCTATGACAGTGACCATGACCGTGTGATGGGCGATGTGGGCAAGGCTGGCGTTGCCATCGATTCGGTCGAGGATATGAAAATCCTCTTCGATGATATTCCGCTGGATAAGGTCAGCGTGTCGATGACCATGAACGGTGCGGTCATCCCGATTCTGGCGAATTTCATCGTGACGGGCGAGGAACAGGGCGTGGACCGCGCAGCCCTGTCGGGCACCATTCAGAATGACATTCTGAAGGAATTCATGGTCCGCAACACCTATATCTACCCGCCAGAGCCGTCGATGCGGCTGATCGCGGATATCATCGAATACACGTCCGAGCACATGCCGCGCTTCAATTCGATCTCTATTTCCGGCTATCATATGCAGGAAGCGGGCGCGAACCTTGTGCAGGAATTGGCCTTTACGCTGGCCGATGGGCGCGAATATGTGCGCACCGCCATTGCACGCGGTATGGACGTGGATGCGTTTGCGGGGCGTTTGTCCTTCTTCTTCGCCATCGGCACGAATTTCTTCATGGAAATCGCCAAGCTGCGCGCCGCGCGCTTGCTCTGGTCGCGGGTGATGGAGGAATTCAACCCCAAAGACCCCAAATCCAGCATGTTGCGCACGCATTGCCAGACTTCTGGTGTCAGCTTGCAGGAACAAGACCCTTATAACAACGTTATCCGCACCGCTTACGAGGCGATGTCTGCGGTGCTGGGTGGCACGCAAAGCCTGCATACCAACGCTTTGGATGAAGCGATCGCCCTGCCCACCGATTTCAGCGCCCGCATTGCGCGCAATACGCAGTTGGTGCTGCAAGAGGAAACCGGCGTCACAAAGGTCGTCGATCCGCTGGCGGGCAGCTATTACGTTGAAAAGCTGACGCATGATCTGGCAGAGGCCGCGTGGAAGCTGATGGACGAGGTCGAGGAATTGGGCGGCATGACCAAGGCTGTGGCTTCTGGCATGCCCAAGCTGCGGATCGAGGAAACTGCCGCCAAGCGGCAGGCCGATATCGACCGGGGCGACGAGGTGATCGTCGGGGTCAATAAATACCGCAAGGATAAAGAAGACCCGATCGACATTCGTGACATCGACAACGCCGCCGTGCGCGACAGCCAGATCGCGCGGTTGGAGCGTATTCGCGCCACCCGTGACCAAGCGGCCTGCGATGCGGCGCTGCAAGAAGTGACCCGCCGCGCGACTGAGGGCGGCAACCTGTTGGACGCGGCGGTCAACGCAGCCCGCGCGCGCGCCTCTGTGGGGGAAATCAGCATGGCAATGGAAAAAGTGTTCGGACGTCACCGCGCAGAGGTCAAAACGCTCGCCGGGGTTTATGGCGCGGCCTATGAAGGCGATGACGGTTTCGCGGCCATTCAGGCCGATGTGGAACGGTTCGCCGATCAGGAAGGTCGCCGCCCGCGCATGCTGGTGGTCAAGATGGGGCAGGACGGGCATGACCGCGGCGCCAAGGTGATCGCCACGGCTTTTGCCGATATTGGCTTTGATGTGGATGTCGGCCCGCTGTTCCAGACCCCGGCGGAAGCGGCGCAGGATGCGGTCGACAATGATGTGCATATCATTGGCATCTCGTCGCAGGCGGCAGGCCATAAAACCTTGGCGCCCGAACTGGTGAAGGAGCTGAAAGCCGCCGGGGCAGAGGATATTCTGGTCATCTGCGGCGGGGTCATCCCGCAGCAGGATTACAAATTCCTGTTCGATGCGGGGGTGAAAGCTATTTTCGGCCCCGGCACGAATATTCCTGAAGCGGCGAAAAAGATCCTTGATCTGGTCCGCCAAGCGCGCGGGCACGCGTAAAACCGAAAACGGCAGGCCATTGGCCTGCCGTCGTTTTCGTGGGTTACGCCGATCACGCGGTGCGGAACTCGGCTTGGCCCAGTTTCGCGTCAAACGACCATGCACCGGCCCCGGCAACGGCCAAGGCCATGTAGCCGCCCGCCAGCGCGAGGTTTTTGAACACCTGCGTCATCTGCATCTGGTCTGCCGGGTCGAAGTGATAAAGCAGGCCCGATGCCACGCAAAACGCGCCCAGCGCCCAAGCCACGATGCGGGTCTGAAACCCTGCGATCAGGGCCAGACCGCCGATGATTTCAAACAGCACGACCGGCCATGCAAAGATTGCCGGCACGCCGCCCGAGGCCATGTAGCCGGCAAAGCCCGCCACGTCGCCCAGTTTGCCGATCCCGGCCATTACAAACAAAAGCCCCAGCAGAACGCGGGCCACAAGCAGTTGAGTATTCGTCATATCGTTTTCCTTTCGCGGTGTTTGCATGGCGCTGATCTAGTCTTGGGGCAGGGGCCAAGGCCATTCCCCAAGCCTGCGCATGGTCTGTGCATCTGTGCACCAGAGCAGCGGGGGCTTGACGCCGCGCGGGCCATGGCGCACATCGGCGCGCTTGCCGTTGCAGAGGTTGCTATGCTCGAAATTCGTCCCGCCACCGCACAAGACGCCTCTGCGATCTGCGCGCTGTGGAACCCGATCATCCGCGACACGGTCATCACCTTCAACCCGGTCGAGCGTAGCGCGCAAGAGGTGGCCGATATGATTGCCACGCGCCAAGCCGGGCCTGGTGCGTTCTTCGTGGCAGAAGACGGGGGCGCGCTGTTGGGTTTCGCCAGCTACGCCCAGTTTCGTGCAGGTTTAGGCTATGCGCGCTGCATGGAACACACAATTAACCTTGCTCCCGCCGCGCGCGGGCAGGGTCTGGGGCCGAAATTGATGGTAACGCTGGAAGATCACGCCCGCGCCGCCGGTCATCATGTGATGGTTGCAGCGATCACCGGGTCGAATGATGCCTCTGTCCGGTTTCATGCAGCGCTTGGCTACCTGCATGTCGGCACCATGCCGCAAGTGGGTTGGAAATTCGACGCGTTTCATGACCTTGTGCTGATGCAGAAAACCCTGTGACCTTCCTGGACGTTTCGCGTAATCTGACCCTTATGTCGATCTGGTCGCAAATCGCTGAAATCATCAACGCCCTGCGCAAGGGCGAATCGCTCTCTTCGGTGTTCGAGCGGTTGCGCACGCCGCCAGAACGCAGCGTCGGTTTCACCATTGCGGTTATTGCGCTGGGGGCAAAGCTGGCCAAGGCTGACGGGCAGGTGACGCGCACAGAGGTGGCGGCCTTTCGCCGGGTGTTTACCATCCAGCCAGAGGAAGAAGGCAACGCTGCGCGCGTCTTTAACTTGGCGCGGCAGGACGTGGCCGGGTTTGACCAATATGCCGAGAAGATCGCGGCCATGTTCCAGCCCGACGATCCGGTTCTGGTGGACCTGTTGGAAGGGCTGTTCAAGGTGGCCTGCGCCGATGGCAGCTTTCATCCCGCCGAGGAAGCATTCCTGACCGAGGTGACGCGCATTTTCGGGCTGGATACGCGCTGTTTCAACTGCCTGCGCGCCCGGATTGTGGGCGATGTGGCACCCGATCCCTACGCGGTGCTGGCTGTTGCCCCCGATGCCCCGATGGCAGAGATCAAGGCCGCCTATCGTGCCGCCGTGCGCGACAGCCATCCCGATGTGATGGTGGCGCGCGGCGTGCCACCAGAGGCGGTGCAACTGGCGGAATCCCGGATGCGCGACATCAATCGCGCTTGGGAGGACATTCAAGCCAGCCGTGCCGCTTGAGCGGCGGGGGCAGCGCGTGATAGGATTTACCGATGATCCGGATTGTCGCGCTTATCTTTGCCCTTGCGCTGCCCGCGCAGGCGCAGGACGCCCCACCAGCAGGCGAGGGGCTTTTGTCGCTTATGGAACGGCTGCTGCGCGATTTCATCACAGAGGCAGAGCCGCAACTGCGTGAATTCGAACGCGGGCTGACAGAGATTGAACCAGAGCTGAACGAACTGCTGGACCGGATGCGCGATTTGACACGCTATCATCCGCCCGAAATATTGCCGAATGGCGATATTCTGATCCGGCGGCGTCAGCCCGAAGAGGGCGCCCCGGAAGAGGATGTCCCGCCAGAACCGCAAGACGCTCCGGCAGACCCTTTCGAATTGTGAACAGCGCGCGCAACCCGAACTTTAGGGGTGGCGCGCATCTGGGTCGCCAAGGCGCGGAACCGCTGTTCGGCCACTTCGGTATAAAGCCCGGCCATGGGGCGCGACAGGATCAGCTCAACCTCGGCCTTTTTCGGGAAATAGCGCAACTCGCCCGCGCGGCTAAGATGGTCCATCGTGAACATCGCCCCGAAACGCAGCGCGCGACCTATGGTCTTGGCGTCGTCCAGTTCCGCTTCCGTCAATAGCCCGGCGACCTCGCGGATTCGTGGGCGCAAGCCACCGCTCTTGTAGCGATACATCAGCGCGATCCCTAGAAACACGCGGCCGGCATGGTCCAGACTGCCCAGATTGGCGCGGGTCGCGGTGTCGAAACAGGCATCGGCGCGATAATCAGGATGGGCGCGCCAGTTCACGTCATGCAGCAGGCAGGCCGCGCGGATCAACCGCCGCCGCGCCGGAGAGCGCGAGCGGAACAAAGGACGCAGAAACGCGTAAAGCTGTGCTCCGAAACCGGGAATACGTGCGCTTGATTTTTCCATGAAGCTGCACGCTTCTATAAGGGGGTCGCGGGCGCGCAGGGCCGTCGGCATCTGCTCATACAAGATGCCCTCGCGAATCCCGTAGCTGGAGACGAAAATACGTTTTGGGCCAAAGACATGCACCAACTGCCGCAGCACTCTGCTTGCCAGCGGGACAAGGCTCATCCGGTCATTCGAAATGCCGGTGCGCGCGCGCAACTCTGCCACCGAATGCTCATCGATCCAGTCCAATGTCTTGCGAATGGATTTGATCGTCATTTCGTATTCATGCAGCACTTTCAGCGGGTAGCCGCGGCGTTCCATGTCCAGTCGGGCAATCGCGCGCCACGAACCGCCAACCAGATAAAGCGCGTCATGGTGGTTTCCGACCTGCGCGCGTAGGGTTTTTAGGATATCGTCTACATGCTTGCGCAGGCCCTTCTTGCCGCCCGGAACCTGTTGCAGGCGGAAGGGGCCAAGGGATGAAGTTACGGTGGAATGCACCTTGCCATCGCCGATCACGGCCAGTTCCATCGACGATCCGCCAATGTCGCAGACCAGACCTCTGGCATCCGGCCAGCCGGTCAGCACACCCTGCGCGGACAGGCGCGCTTCCTCTGCGCCATCGATCACACGCATCCGCAAGCCGGTGTCATGCTCTATCTGCGCGCGGAACTTGGCACCGTCCTCGGCCTCTCGCATGGCGGCGGTGGCGACCATGGTCAGATTCGACAGGCGCATGCCCTGCGCCAGCAATGCGAAACGCTTGATCGTGGCGCGGGCGCGGTCGCGGCCATCGGGGTTCAACCGCCCGCTATCGACAAAGCCGCGCCCCAACCCGCACAGAACTTTTTCATTAAAGAAATAGGCCGGGCTTCTTGCTGCGCCGTCGAACACCACAAGGCGGACAGAGTTGGACCCAACATCTATTACGCCGACCTGTTGCAGGTCGCGCACGCCGGAATCCTGAAACAGGGGTTCGTCGAACAGACCCGCAGTTTGGTTGCGCTGGCCTTCTGTCTGCGGGGGCGTATTGCCATCCATGCGGGGCATGTCCTGTCTGACAGTCGTGTTACCGCCTTGTAGCGGTTTGCGGCGGGTCGGGTCAATCACCGATCCGCCCCCTACCGCATGCGGCGCGCTTGCGGCATAACGGTCACAACTCGATTCGACGAAAGACGAAGGCACCCCATGCACGATATCCGCGCCATCCGCGAAACTCCCGAAGCGTTCGATGCTGCCCTGGCGCGTCGCGGCGTTGCACCCACTGCGGCCACGGTTCTGGAAATAGATGCGGCCCGCCGCGCAGCCATCGGGCAGGCAGAGACAGAGAAAGCGGCACAGAACGCCGCCTCTAAGCAAGTGGGCGCCGCCAAAGCCAAGGGCGACGAGGCCGAGTTCGAGCGCCTGCGCGCGCTGGTGGCGGAAAAGAAAGCCGAACTGGCCCGGCTGGACGAGGTGGCCCGCGCCAAGGATGCCGAGTTGACTGCGTTGCTTGCAACCCTTCCCAACCTGCCCTTGGCCACTGTGCCCGATGGTGCGGATGAGGCCGACAATGTCGAGTTGCACCGCTGGGGCAGCCCGCGCGACTTCGATTTCGCGCCAAAAGAGCATTTCGAGATTGCCGGCATCGCCCGCGACATGGATTTCGCGCTGGCGGCCAAGCTGTCAGGGTCGCGCTTTGTGGTGCTGCGGGGCGCGGTGGCACGGGTGCACCGGGCGCTGGCGCAATTCATGACCGACCTGCATGTCGATCATCACGGTTTGACCGAAGTGAACAGCCCCGTGCTGGTCCGCGATGAGGCCATGTTCGGCACAGGACAGTTGCCCAAATTCGCCGAGGACAGCTACCAGACCACGAATGGTTGGTGGCTTATCCCGACATCCGAGGTGACATTGACCAATTTCGCCGCGGGTGAAGTGCTGGACGGCGCGGCTTTGCCGGTGCGGTTTTGTGCGCATACGCTGTGTTTCCGCTCGGAAGCGGGCAGCGCGGGGCGTGACACCACCGGCATGTTGCGCCAGCACCAGTTCGAGAAGGTCGAGATGGTGTCGATCACCCGGCCAGAGGACAGCTTGGCGGAACACGACCGCATGACGCGCTGCGCCGAAGAGGTGCTGGAAGCCTTGGAGCTACCTTACCGCACGATTGCGCTTTGCACCGGCGATATGGGCTTTGGCGCGCAAAAAACCCACGACATAGAGGTGTGGTTGCCGGGGCAGACCGCGTATCGCGAAATCTCCAGCGTGTCGACCTGTGGCGATTTTCAGGCCCGGCGGATGAACGCGCGGTTCCGGCCAGAGCCGGGCGCAAAACCCGATTTCGTGCATACGCTGAACGGGTCAGGCGTGGCGGTCGGGCGCTGCCTGATTGCGGTTCTGGAAAATGGACAAACCGCCGAAGGCGGGGTCGAGTTGCCCGCAGCGCTGCACCGCTATCTGGGCGGCAAAACCCGCATCACATCAGAGGGCGCGCTGGCCTGAGACCCAGTTCTTGTGGGTAAACACGGCATTAAACTTCGTAAAAAGCCCGTTTACCGCCTGAAACCTGCCACAATCGCGTGGCCAATTGAGGAGCAGTTCATGTTACAGGAGTGTTCCCCATGCGTCCCGATCCGGAACAATTCAAAATCCGCAGCCCGCGCGACCCACGTCGCCCCGGCCCGGTTCCGGCACTTAGCGCCGACAGTCGCCCCGGCCATCCGCGAAATACCGCGCAAAGCCCGGCGCGCATTACCGATTGGGCGCTGATCTGACGTGGCGCCGCCCGCGCGCCTGGAGTATCCTTGCGCGATGAGCACACCGATTTCCAGCATCCGCAACCTTGGCCCCGTGATGGAGGCGGCTTTCGCCCGCGCGGGCATTGATAGCGCCGAAGCGTTGCGCACGCTTGGCACTGATGCCGCCTATGCCAAACTGCTGGCCAGCGGCGAGCGGCCCCATTTCATTGCCTATTACGTTCTTGAAATGGCGCTGCAAGGCCGCCCTTGGAACGACTGCAAGGGCACTGAAAAAGATGCACTCCGCGCCCGGTTCGATACATTGAAAGCGGCGCACACCGTCAGACCTGACGGGATGGAGGCGATCTTGAACGCAATCGGCGTTATCCCCGGCGCAGGGGTGCGGCCGTGAAGGGGCTTAGCCTGATTTTGTTGATTGGCGGTCTTGCGGCCTGTGGTGGCCCAGAGGTAACGCGCGCCCCCGCCGCGTCGCTATACCCCGGTGAAACCCCGCAAATGCGGGTATTGGTTCGCGAATATGCCGCGCGGCATCAGATTCCCGAAGCACTTCTGCACAAGGTCATCCAACGCGAAAGCGATTACCGTGCCAGCGCACGCAACGGTCCATATTGGGGGTTGATGCAGATCCTGCCGCAAACCGCGCGGCAAATGGGCCATGACGGGCCACCCGAAGACCTGCTGCGCGCAGAGGTCAATCTGGAATATGCCGGGCGCTATTTAAAGGGTGCGTATCTGGTCGCCGATGGCGATCTGGATGCTGCGGTGATGTGGTATGCGCGCGGGTATTATTACGAGGCGCGCGATCGCTGCCTTTTGGTGGAAACCGGCTTGCGCGACCGCGAGGTGCGGCGCGATTGTCCCGGACGGTAAGGGGGGCGCTCGCGCCCCCCTCGCCAGCCCAAGGGGGCTGGCTCACCCCCCTGAGGATATTTTTGCAAGGATGAATGGGTCAGAAGGACCAGATTTGTGCGTCTGCGTCGAGCATCGCGGCACCCATGGCCGGGGGAGCGGCAACGCCGACACCTTCGACCAAAACGGATTGATCCGCGCCAAGGCCGGGCAGATAGATCGCGCAAACTTCAACGGTGACGCCGCGCGACATGAGCATTTGCATTAACCCCTGAGGCGACGCATCGCGCGGGGGTTGGGGCGCCGTGGCGGTTTCTGGGGCGTCGGTCAGGGCAATATCGCCGCCGGGACCACAGAGCAGAATCCGGGCTTGGGCGCCTTGTTCGACAGCCGCGGCTGTCAGCACCATGGACATGAGCTGGGTCTGTGCATTGTCGCTGGTAACGATGGTAACAAGCTTTTCAGCAGGGTCTGCATGGGCTGCGCCTGCGGTGGCAAGGCCGAAGGTTGCGGCGGCGATCACTGCGCGAAATGTGGACATGGGTCGATTCCTTTCCAAAGTTCAAACCGGTAAAATCGGTTCTGCTTTGGTGTGCCTGACCCATGCACGAATTCAAACATGACGATCTGACGCAGCCCGCGATTACCCGTCATACCACCACAGGTCGGGCTGAAACCCGATCCAGTCGCCATAAGCGGGCAGGGTGTCGGGGTATTTCAGCGCGGCATCATGCGCGATGCGCGCGCGGTCGGTGAACCAGAATGGCACGACATGGCGCCCGGCGGTCAGAACCCGGTCCAGCGCGCGGGTGGCGGCGACGAAATCGGCGCGCTCTGTCGAGGTCAGCAGCCGTTCGATCAACGCGTCGATGGCCGGGTTTTGCACCCCCATCCAGTTGCGCGACCCTGGTGTGTCTGCCGCCTGCGACCCCCAGTAAAGCCGCTGTTCCGCGCCGGGGCTAAGCGACAGTCCGCGTGTATAATGCGTGACATCGAAATCGAAGGCGTTGGTGCGTTCGGTGTATTGGGCGCTGTCGATTTGCGCGACGGTGACCTGCATGCCAAGTCGGCTGAGGGATTCGCTGTAAATATCTGCAATCGCAGGAATATCGGCTGCCCCCTGCCGGATGAGGATGGTCAGTTCAAACGGCGCGCCGGCGGCATTGCGCAGAATACCGGACGCATCGACCTGCCATCCGGCCTCTTCCAGAAGCGCGGTGGCGGCGCGCATGTTGCGCCGGTTTGCAACCGAGCCATCCGAGACAGGCAGGGTATAGCCGTCGAGCGTGCCGGGAGCCAAGCTGTCGGCGAAAGGAGCGAGGAACGCGGCCACGCGCCCCTCGGCGGGGCCAGCGCGCATTGCAAGCTCGGAATTCGAGAAATACGAGCTGATGCGCGGGTCTTGCCCGTCATTTATCACCTGCGCGATATATTCGAAGTTGAAGGCGTGGATCATCGCCTCACGCACGCGCCAATCCGCGAAAAGCGGGTTTCGCTGGTTCATCACGAAGCCGGTAATGCCTGAGGGGCGGCGATGCGGGATTTCGGATTTCACCACCTCGCCTTCGCGCAGTGCCGGGAAATCGTAGCGTGTGTTCCACGCATTCGCGCTGGGTTCGCGCATGGTGGTCAAAAGCCCGGCGGTAAACGCCTCGAACATGGCGGTGGCGTCGCCGAAAAACTCCATGCGGATTTCATCGAGATTGGCCTGCCCGCGCATGAAGGGCAGATCGCGGCCCCAATAGTCGGGATTGCGCGACAGCACGACCGAGCGCCCGGTTTCGAACCGGTCGATGACATAGGGCGCGGTTCCGATCGGAATAACCGATGTGCCCGATTCGGCGAAATCGACGCCGTCCCATTGGGCCTTTTTCAGCACTGGGCGCAGGCCCAGAATCAGCGGCAATTCGCGGTCTGCTTCGGTAAATGTAAAGCGGATGCCCCGTTCACCCACGGCCTCGGCGCGCGCGACGCGGTTCCAGGTGCCGTGATAGCGCGGGTGGCCAACCGTGCCCAGGGTTTCAAAGGACCACAGCACATCTTCAACCGTGACCGGGCTGCCGTCAGAGAATCGGGCCTCTGGCCGCAGAGTGAATTCGACGAAAGAGCGCGCCTCATCCACCTCTATCGATTCGGCCAAAAGGCCATAGAGCGTGAAGGGCTCATCCCAGGAGCGGCCCATCAACCCCTCATAGGCGAGGTATTGCAACTGCCAGGGCGTGTTGCCTTTCAGGATGTGCGGGTTAAGCGAATCGAAGCTACCAACCTCTCCCTGAACAATGCGGCCCCCCTTTGGGGCATCGGGGTTGGCATGGGGCAGATGCGCAAAATCTGGTGGCAAGGCAGGCGCGCCATACATAGCTATGCCATGAACGGGATCTGCCTGCGCGGTGACAGGCAAGGCGCTGCACAGGGCCACAACTGACAGCGCGGCAAGAACAGGGCCGTAGCGGGTTTGCATGGCGGTCACTCCAAGGTCATTTCAAGCCATCGTTTCGCTCGACGCTACAGTGCGTTCCATGCCTTTTCAAACTTTTAGCTTGGAACCTTCGTGTTGAACGGTTATATCTAAATCACTGCTCGATAGGTTTCTTGCCTGTATGAAACCTGCCTCAATGACTTGCGCCCGCCTTGTGCGGGCGCTTTTTTTTGGCCTCCAGCCCGGCATCTCTGGCATCCTTATGACAAGCCGTTATGCTGCGTGGCAGCGAAACAGGAGAGAGATCATGCAGCTTGCCGGAAAACGCGCCATCGTCACGGGTTCAAATTCGGGGATTGGATTGGGGATTGCCTGGGAGCTGGCGCGCGCAGGGGCTGATGTGGTGCTCAATTCCTATACCGATGACGCCGAAGACCATGCCCTGGCCAAGGACATGGCGGCCCAGACCGGCGTGGCCGTGCGCTATATTCAAGCCGATATGTCGAAGGGCGCGCAATGCCGCGCGCTGATCGAACAGGCCGGGGGCTGCGATATTTTGGTGAACAATGCGGGCATTCAGCATGTCGCCAAGCTGGAAGAGTTTCCGGGCGAAAAATGGGACGCGATTATCGCGATCAACCTGTCCTCGGCGTTTCACACCTCGGCAGCGGCGCTGCCGGAGATGTATGCGAATGGCTGGGGACGAATCGTCAATATCGCCTCTGCCCATGGTCTGACCGCCAGCCCCTATAAATCGGCTTATGTTGCGGCAAAGCATGGCGTTGTCGGGCTGACCAAGACGACCGCGCTGGAAGCGGCGGGCAAGGGCGTGACCTGCAACGCCATTTGCCCCGGTTATGTGCTGACCCCGATCGTGGAAAAGCAGATTCCCGACCAGATGAAGACCCACAACATGGACCGTGACACGGTTATCAAAGAGGTGATGCTGTCGCGCCAACCCTCTGGCGAATTCGCCACGGTCGAGCAGATGGGCGGCACGGCGGTGTTCCTGTGTTCCGATGCGGCGGCGCAGATTACCGGGACGACGATTTCCGTGGATGGCGGCTGGACGGCACTTTGACGGCAGCGCGCATGGCACGGGTTGCGTCATGAGTATTTTTGGCAAGATGAATTGGATGAACACTTGGTGAAGCGGATTAATCTCGCACTTCAGGGCGGCGGCGCGCATGGCGCTTTCACATGGGGTGTGCTGGATCGCCTTTTGCAAGACGAGGACATCGAGATCGCTGCCATTTCGGGCACCTCTGCGGGGGCGCTGAATGCGGCGGCCTTAAAGGCGGGGATGGTGCAAGGCGGGCGCACGGGCGGGCGCGCGGCGCTGGATACGCTGTGGCACAAAGTCGGCGCGGTGCATGATCTGCGCCTGACCGGCTGGATCGCGCAGGCGCTGCCGCCCGTGGGTGTGCTGAACACATGGGCTGAGCGCTTCATGCCCGTGTCTGCCGCAGATGCCGCGTCTTTGGTGGCCAGCCCCTATGCTTTGGGGCCGTTCTACCGCAACCCGTTGCAAAAGATTGTCGAAGGGCTGGCCTTTGATCGCGTTTGCGCAGGCGAGGGACCGGCGCTGCATATTGCCGCGACCAACGTGCGCAGTGGCAAGATCAAGGTGTTCTCTGGCATCGATATCGGGCCAGAGGCTATTCTTGCCAGCGCCGCATTGCCAACGCTGTTCCAGGCGGTCGAGATTGCCGACCCCGCCACGGGCGAAACCCATGCCTATTGGGATGGCGGGTATACCGGCAATCCGGCGCTGTTCCCGCTATTTGCCGCCGATTTGCCCGATGATATTCTTGTTGTCAGCATCAACCCGCTTTACCGCGCCGATGTGCCGACCACCCCGCAAGAGATTCAGAACCGCGTCAACGAGATCAGTTTCAATTCGTCGCTGCTGCGCGAATTGCGCGCGATCCGCTTTGTGAAGCGGTTGATCGAGGAAGATCGCGTTACGCGTGGCGCCATGAAGGGCGTGTTGTTGCACATGATCGCGGATGACGTGCTGATGAACAGTCTGTCGGTCACGAGCAAACTCACGCCGACACCTTACCTGCTGCACACATTGAAAGAGGCCGGGCGCGCTGCCTGCGACAGCTTTCTGGCGCAGCATAAGGATGACCTGAACATGCGCGATACGCTTGATCTGGGTGCAATGTTCGAAGAAGGGCAACAATCTTAGGTTGCTGTTTCCGTTTTTGTAAATCTTGGGTTGAATGCTGCACGCCCCAACGTTCAAATGTGTGGAATTGAGTCACGCAGGCATTTCACATGGAACATATTTTCATCCTTTCGGCGTGCCGGACACCCATCGGGATGTTTGGCGGAGCGCTGTCGGGGGTCTCTGCGTTGCAGCTTGGCATCCATATCGCACAGGCCGCCGTCGCACGGGCCGGGATCGCGCCCGCGCAGGTCGATCACAGCGCATTCGGCATGGTCAGCCTGACCGAGCCCAATGATCTGTATCTGGCGCGGATCGTGGCGATGGGCGCGGGTGCGTCCGACACGGTCAGTGGCGTCAATGTGAACATGCTTTGCGGCTCTGGCCTGCAAGCGGTGGTGCAGGGGGTTCAGGCGCTGGCGATGGGTGGCGCCGATGTGGCCCTTGTCGGCGGGGTTGAAACCATCAGCCGCACCACGCATTTGCTTCAATCCGCACGCTTCGGAACGCGGATGGGCGATGCGCCTGTGGTGGATTTGCTGGATGCCGCGCTGACCTGTCCCTTTGGTGGTGTCAAGCTGGGGGTGACAGCGGAAACGCTGGCGCATGAGTTCCAGATCAGCCGCGCCGCCCAGGATACTTGCGCATTGGAAAGCCATGCGCGCGCCCGCGCCGCGCAGGCGGGCGGGCGCTTGGCCCAGCAGATTGTCCCGGTGGACTTGCCTTGCGGGCGGGTGCTTGCCAGCGATGAGGGACCGCGCGCGACCACTGCCAAGCTGTTGGGTCGGTTGCCCGCGGCTTTCGTGCCGAACGGAACGGTGACGGCTGGTAATTCTGGCGGGCTGGGCGACGCGGCAGCGGCGCTGGTGCTGACGCGCGAGGTGCCGCAGGGCCATAGGCCACTGGCCCGGATTGTCGCAATGGCACAAAGCGGGGTGGACCCGGCGCGCATGGGTTACGGCCCGGTGTTGGCGGTGCGCAAGCTACTGGCCCGGACCGGTTTGACGATTGATGATTTCGACCTGATCGAATCGAACGAGGCTTTTGCCGCACAAGCCCTTGTCGTGGCGCAGGAATTGGGCTTCGACCATACCCGCGCCAACCTGGATGGCGGTGCGATTGCGCATGGCCATCCCGTTGGCGCAACGGGCGCGATATTGACGGTCAAGGCCGCGCATGGCTTGGCCCGCGCGGGCCGAGGCCGCGCTCTGGTTGCAATGTGCGTGGGCGGCGGGCAGGGAATTGCACTGGCTCTTGAAGCGGCCTGAGATTGCAGGCTTACTGTTGGTATCGCTTCAGAAAGGCCGCAGAATGACTCTTACACTTGACGATGCCCGCACCATCATTTCTGCCACCCGTGCCAAGGGCCGCGAGATGGAACTGAAACCGCTATCGGTTGTGGTGTTGGATGCGGGCGGTCATGTGCTGGCATTCGAGCGTGAAGATGGCGCCGCGCCGGGACGATTCGCGATTGCTCATGGCAAGGCTTACGGTGCTGTCATGCTGGGCATGGCCGGGCGCGCACAGATGGCACGGGCCGAGGCGCAGGGCTATTTCATGGCCGCCGTGAATGGTGTCTATGGCGGGCAGGTGGTGCCGGTTCCGGGCGGCGTTCTGATCCGCGACGCTGGCACGGTCATTGGTGCCGTGGGCGTGACCGGTGACACGTCCGACCATGACGCGGAAGCGGCCTTGAGCGGGATCGCGGCCGCTGGGTTCATGGGCGAAGAATAAGAACCGCCTGTCATGCAAAAGGGCCGCCGAAGCGACCCTTTTCAATGGTATTTTTGCGGCACTTACTGCCGCGCTATTGCTGCGGCTTGTAGCATATTGTCCACTGGCACGAAGCCGCGGATCATCTGCTCGCCCATCACGAAAGTCGGCGTGCCGGAAATCTGCAAGCGCTGTGCCAAGGCCCGGTTGTCTTCGATCACAGTGCTGACGGCGTCGCTTTCCATAAGGTCCACGATATCTGCCAGCGCTAGGTCCAGATCGGACGCCACGTCTTCCAGATAATCCGGCGTGATCGCGCCTTCATATTCCATAAGTTCAACATGCACGCTGTCATAGGCATCTGGCCCGGCAAGCTCCAGCACCGAGATCGCGAACCGCGCGGCCAGTTCCGATTCTGGTCCAAGGATGGGCAGTTCCTTGATAATCACCCGAATATTCGGGTCCTGTTCCATCAATGCCTTGACCTCTGGCAGCGCACGTTTGCAAAAGCCGCATTTATAGTCGAGGAATTCGACCAGCGTCACATCGCCATCGGGATTGCCGCCAACCCATGACCTTGGATCATTGAACAGCGCATCCGCATTAGCCTGCACCAAAGCTGCATCCATGTCGCCCTGGCTTTGCGCAGTGCGGCGCTCAAATTCTGCCACGGCTTCGAAAATCACTTCGGGGTTTTGCAGCAGATAAGCGCGCACCTGTGCGCCAAATTCCGGGTCCACCGCGTCGGGTGCGGCCGGAACCGCACCGAATGGCAGAGAGGGTTCGGGCGCGGCAGCCGTTTCAGATGCGGCGGTTTCAGTCTGGGCTGCGGTGTCCGGGGTAGGGGCCGCGCCGCCACCCCCGCTGGTCATCACGATCAGGCCCAGTGCAGTTGCCGCAAGGCAAGTGCCGATCAGGGCGGAATCGCTCAGGGGTAGGGTCATGTCGGGCTCCTGTCTTCAAACCGTGTCGCGCGGGTGCGCGTCTTTGCACCAGTTAAATCTTGCCATGGCAAGGGAATCAACCCTGAGGCCTGCGACTTTTTCGGCCCGATTGCATCAACTTGCACAATTTCCTGTGTGAGGCAGGCCTCCCCCTTTGCTGCGCTGCCCATCTGGCTTTAGGATGGGGCGGAATTGCAACAGGGTTAATCATGGCACGACTGCGCGGCGTCATTCTGAGCGGGTTTTTTCTGCTGCTGGGCGCGGGTGGCGTGCTGGCGCAGGGCGGTGTGCAGGCGCGGGTCGACCCGGCGGCCAGTATGCTGACCGCGACCGACACTGGCATGACACTGCGCCTGTCGCTTAGCCAGCCTGTGCCTTACCGGCTGCGCCTGTTGCCCAACCCGCCGCGTTTGGTGATGGAATTCAACACATTGGATTGGCAGGGGCTGGACTGGCCTGCGGTCGATGGGCTGCGCGGCTTTCGGGCAGGCCACCGGGGCGATGGTTGGGCCCGGATGGTGCTGGACCTTGGCTTTCCGATGCTGCCGGAAGTTGTTGCGCAAAATGTCGATCCGGAAAATGGGCGCGCAGAGGTCACGGTCGATCTGCGCCGTGCCACGCTGGAAGCGTTTGAAACGCGCGCAGCGGATGAGGCGGAATTCGTCGCGCTCTATTCAGACCATTTGTTGCACCCTGTGGCCCAAACCTCTGCTTCGGTTGATGTATCCCGCCCCTTGCGGATCATGCTGGACCCCGGCCATGGCGGGCTGGACCCCGGTGCCGTGCGCGACGGGCAGTCGGAAGCTGCGATCGTGCTGGGCTTCGCGCGGGTGCTGCGCGAGGAACTTTTACGCCAAGGCGGGTTCGAAGTGCACATGACGCGCGATGCCGACCTGTTCGTGTCACTGGATGGGCGCCTGCGCGCGGCGCGCGATGTGCAGGCCGATCTGTTTTTGTCGCTCCATGCCGATGCGTTGCCCGAAGGTCTGGCAACTGGCGCCGTGGTTTATACCCTGTCGGAAGATGCCAGCGACCAGACCGCCGAAATCCTTGCCGCGCGACATGACCGGGGCGATCTGCTGGCAGGCGTGGACCTGTCGCGCAATACGGACGAAATTGCCTCTGTGCTGATGTCGGTGGCCTGGCAGGACACGCGGCTACGCAACGCCGCGCTGGCCGATGCGCTGGTCGAAGGGATTGGCGCCGCCGGTTTGCGCCTGCATTCGCGCCCGGTGCAATCGGGGGCGTTTTCCGTCTTGCGCGCACCCGATATGCCGTCAGTGCTGCTGGAGCTGGGCTTTATGTCCAGCCCGCGCGACCTGGCACGACTACAAGATCCGGAATGGCGCAGCATGATGGCGCGCGCCGTGGCCGACGCGCTGGCATCATGGCGGGTGCGTGACAGCGCCCGTCGTGCGCTTTTACAACGCTGACTGCTCTGCCAACTTATGCTCTAGCGGCGGTGTGTCCGTGACGCATGAGAGGTCTGAAAGAGTGGTAAAGTTTTGGCACGACACGGCACCAAAGCGAAAGCGCGCAGATGTGACCCATCGGCTTTTGACCTTGCCCCATAGCGCTTGTATAAGGCCGCATCGGGTAACAAGGTGGTTTCGGTGCTGCGCGCGACTTTTTCATTTTTCGGCGGGATTTTCAGTTTCCTGATAACGGGGATGCTGGCGGCGGCGCTTCTGATTGCCGGGGTGTTCTGGTATTACGCCCAGGACCTGCCCAGCCATGAGCAGCTTGCCAATTATGCCCCGCCCTCGATCAGCCGCATTTATTCCGGCGAGGGGCGATTGATTGACGAATTCGCGCAGGAACGCCGCCTGTTTACTCCGATCGAGGATATTCCCGAACGGGTCAAAGCCGCCTTCATCTCTGCCGAGGACAGGAATTTCTACGTCCATGGCGGGTTCGATCTGCGTGCGATCGGGGCTGCGGCGTATCAGGCGATTGAATCGCGCGGGCGGAATGTGCGCGGCGCGTCGACCATCACCCAGCAGGTCATGAAAAACTTTCTGTTGTCGGGCGACCGCACCGGTGAACGTAAAATCAAGGAATTGATCCTTGCCAGCCGGGTCGAAGGGACGCTGACGAAGGACGATATTCTGGAGCTGTATCTGAACGAGATTTTCCTTGGTCAGAACAGCTATGGTGTGACCGCTGCGGCCCAGACCTATTTCAACAAGACCCTCGATGACCTGACGATTGAAGAGGCCGCTTTTCTGGCGGCTTTGCCGCAGGCACCGTCCAACTACCATCCGGTCCGCAATTACGACCGCGTCGTGGCGCGGCGGGATTATGTGTTGGGGGAAATGCTGCGCAATGGCTATATCGACCGGGGCCAGCATGACCGGGCCAAGGCTCTGCCGCTGCTGACGGTTCAGTCGGGCGATTTTCCAAGCTCGCGTGATGCCATGCCACCGCGGGATTACTTTACCGACGAAGTGCGCCGCCAGTTGTCGGGCACGTTTGGCGAGGATGAATTTTTCGGGGGCGGGTTAAGCATCCGCGCCACAGTTGACCCAGAGATGCAGGACAAGGCCGCGCATGCGCTGCAACGCGCGCTTGAAAGCTATGATCGCGGGCTGGGCGAATTGCGCACTACCGGCGAAACCATCGCGCCGGACTTGCTGGGCCGCGAAGAAGATTGGCGCGCGGCCCTGGCGGAGCTGACGCTTGCGCGTGACATCACGCTTGGCAATCGCTGGTATCCCGCTGTGGTGCTGGAGGTCAGCCCGGACCGCGCTCGGCTGGGCATCGAAGCCGTGCCAAGCGACCGGAATGCGCCGCATGTCGTGGACCGTCCCGACATTGACTGGGCGCGCGGGTCGCTGTCGGACAACCTGAATGTTGGCGATGTGGTCTATGTGCGCGCCGTGACCTCTGAAAACGATGGCAGTTTTCAGCGTTGGTCCTTGCGCCAGATCCCCGAAATTCAAGGCGGGTTCATGGCCATGGACGTGAATAATGGACGCGTGATCGCCATGCAGGGCGGGTTTTCCTATGAGGCGTCGGTGTTCAACCGCGCGACACAGGCGCAGCGCCAGCCCGGCTCTGCGTTCAAACCCTTCGTTTATGCCGCCGCGCTTGATAGTGGCTTCACGCCCGCGACCATCGTCATTGATGCGCCGATAGAAATCGACACACCGCAGGGCGTGTGGCGGCCGACCAATGCCAGCAACCAGTTTTACGGCCCGACGCCGGTGCGCACCGGGATCGAGCGCTCGCGCAATCTGATGACCGTTCGCCTTGCGCAAGAGGTGGGTATGGATGTGGTCGGCGGCTATGCCGAGCGGTTCGGTGTTTATGACCAGGCGCAGACCTATCTTGCCAATGCGCTGGGCAGTCAGGAAACCACGCTGTTTCAGATGGTTGCAGCCTATGCGATGTTCGCCAACGGGGGCGAACGTGTGGAACCTACGCTGGTGGACCGCGTTCAGGACCGCTACGGACGCACCATCTACCGCCACGACCAGCGAAATTGTGTCGATTGCAATGAGGCAGGGCTGGTGGAAGGGCGCAAACCCTGGATCAGTTCGACCCGTGCGCGGGTGATGGATGAGGTGACGGCCTACCAGCTTACGTCTATGATGCAGGGCGTTGTGCAGCGCGGCACCGCGGCCAGCACTGTCAATCTTTCCGTGCCAACCGCCGGCAAGACCGGCACCACCAATGACGCGCGCGATGTCTGGTTCGTGGGGTACACCTCTAATATCGTGGCGGGGTGCTACCTTGGTTACGATCAGCCCAAACCGCTGGGGCGCGGGGCAGGGGGCGGCAGTATGTGCGGCCCGGTTTTCAACGAATTCATGCAGCACGCTGTCGAAAAATATGGCGGCGGGCGGTTCCGTGTTCCGGATAACGGGTATTTCCTGAAAATCGACCGCGTTACCGGCGCGCGTCTGCCTGATGATGCCAGTGGGGCGAATGTTGTGGCAGAGTTCTTCCGTGAAGGCGAAGAGCCGATCTTCGGTCTGGCGGCGATCATTGACGGTGGCTTCGCGATGGGCGGTGATCTACCCATGTTCGCACCGGGCGAGCAATATGAGGCATTGGAGCGTGAGGATGCCGGGCGCGGCACACCGCCACCCGCCAGCTTTGGGACCGTCACCACCGGCGGGCTGTATTAACGCCACCGGTCCCTCGCCCTTGCCCCGCCCGGACCGGCAAGCTATGCACCGGGGTCAATAAACGTCTTTGGAAAATGGACCGTCGCAATGCGCTCTGAAACGCTTGGCCTGATCGAGCAGATCCGCAAATCCCTGACCCTGCTGGGACAGCGCATGGATATTGAAACAGCCCCGCACCGGCTGGAAGAATTCGACGCCATGACCGAAAACCCGGACCTGTGGAACGATCCCGCGCGCGCGCAAGCCCTGATGCGCGACCGTCGCATGTTGTCGGATGCGTTGGAAACCTACCGCTCTATTTCGCAGGAACTGGAAGATCAGACCGGGCTGATCGAACTGGGCGAGGCCGAAGGCGATTCCGATGTTGTGGCCGAAGCCGAGGAAGAATTGCGCAAGCTGGCAAAATCGGCAGGCGAAAAGGAACTCGAGGCGCTGTTGAATGGCGAAGCTGACGCCAATGACACGTTCCTTGAAATCAATGCCGGCGCGGGCGGCACGGAAAGCTGCGACTGGGCGTCGATGCTGGCGCGCATGTATGTGCGTTGGGCCGAAAAGAAGGGCTACACGGTCGAGATGATGTCTGAAAGCGCGGGCGAGGAAGCGGGCATCCGCTCTGTCGCCTACAAGATCAGCGGGCATAATGCCTACGGTTGGCTGAAATCGGAATCGGGCGTTCACCGTCTGGTGCGGATTTCACCTTATGACAGCTCTGCGCGGCGTCACACGTCCTTCAGCTCTGTCTGGGTCTATCCGGTGGTCGACGACAATATCGAGATCGAGATCAACCCCTCCGACATCCGGATCGACACCTACCGGTCCTCTGGCGCCGGTGGTCAGCACGTGAACACAACCGATTCTGCGGTGCGGATCACCCATATTCCGACCGGCATTGTCACCACCTCCAGCCAGAAATCGCAGCATCAGAACCGCGACATTGCCATGAACGCGCTAAAGTCGCGCTTGTATGAAATGGAATTGCGCAAGCGCACCGAAGCCATTGAGGCCGCGCATGATGCCAAGGGCGATGCGGGCTGGGGCAATCAGATCCGGTCGTATGTTCTGCACCCTTACCAGATGGTGAAAGACCTGCGCACCGGGCATGAAACCTCGGACAGTCAAGGCGTGCTCGACGGCGCGCTTGACGGGTTCATGGGCGCGACCCTGGCGATGGATGTGTCGGGCAAATCGCGCGCAGAGGCGAACGCGACCGATTGACGGACAGAATGTCGCAGCTATCATGGCACCTTTCATTTAAGGGAGAGTGCCATGACGACGACAGAGTTTTCCGACACGCCCCAACCGGCCCAGGTGGCCAAGCTTGGCCCCGACGACCTGCGCGCCGCGCTGCAAGCTGGCTGGGTCGATTTCAAACGCGCCCCTGCTTTTGGTCTGTTCTTTGCCCTGGTCTATGTCGCGGGCGGACTTGCTTTATGGTTCGGGCTGGGGGCCATGGGGCAGCCTGTCTGGTTTGTGCCCATTGCCGCTGGTTTTCCGTTGCTCGCGCCTTTCGCGGCCATCGGCCTCTATGAGGTCAGCCGCAGGCTGGAACGCGACGAGCCGCTGTCATGGCCCCCGGTTCTTGCTGCGCTGCGCGGGCGCGGCGATGGACAATTGGCGCTTATGGCCGTGGGTGTGCTGCTTGTCTTCGGCTTCTGGATTATTCTTGCGCGGGGCATTTTCGCAATCTTCATGGCCCAAAGCGGCATTGGTTTTGGCAGTTTGAGCCTGTTGGCCAGCGCCGAGGGTATCGCCATGTTACTGATTGGCAGCGCCATAGGGGCGACGGTTGCGCTTGCACTGTTCTCGGTCACGGTGATCGCTTTGCCAATGCTTCTGGACCGCGAGGTCGATTTTGTAACCGCCATGATTACATCGGTCGAAACCGTCCGCCAAAACCCGCGCATTATGCTGACATGGGCGGGCATTATCGCGGCGCTGCTGTTTGCGGCGATGATCCCGGCTTTCCTTGGCCTGTTCGTGGTGTTGCCGGTGCTGGGCCATGCAACATGGCACCTGTATCGGCGCAGCATTGCGTGAAAAAGATCGGGCAGGTCAGCGGGCCTGCCCTTTATTTGTCTTGCATGACAGTTTGTCGCAGCCCTATCCTTCCCGAAGGAGGACCAACCATGCCAGACAACATTACCGCCGTCGTGCCGCCATCCGAAATTCCGGAACCGCGGAGCATCTCCACACGCGACATCGCAGAAGTGTTGCGCGCTGGCCTGACCGATTTCAGACGCGCGCCCATGTTCGGTTTGGTGTTTTCCAGCGTATATGTGCTTGGTGGCCTTGTGCTGTATGCCGTGTTCATGGCCTCTGGTCAAAGCTGGTGGTTCATCCCGGTTGCGGTTGGGTTTCCGCTTTTGGCACCTTTTGCGGCCACCGGCCTTTACGAGGTCAGCCGCAGGTTGGAAAGTGGCGCGCCGCTTGACTGGTCCGGCATCCTTGGCTGTGTTTTTGCGCAGAAGGATCGGCAGGTGCCGTCGATGGCCATGGTCATCATGCTGGCGTTCATGTTCTGGGTTTTTGTGGCGCATACGACCTTCGCGCTGTTTTTCGGTTTGCAACCCATCACCAGTTCGACCGCCGATATGCTGTTCAGCAGCACCGGTCTGACCATGCTTGCGGTGGGCGGGGTTGTCGGCGGCGGCATGGCGGCGATCATGTTCGCGCTGACGGTGGTCAGCCTGCCTTTGTTGCTGGACCGTGAGGTTGATTTTATCACCGCGATGATAACTTCGGTGCGCGTGGTCATGACCAATATCGTGCCGATGGCGATTTGGGCTGCGATCATCGCAGCGCTGCTGTTCGTCGCGATGCTGCCTGCTTTCTTGGGGCTGTTTTTGGCCCTGCCGGTGCTTGGCCACGCGACATGGCACCTCTATCGGCGCGTTTTGCCCTGACAGGGCTTGGCCGACATTGAAACGATTCGGCCAATTCTGGCCGATAGGTTCCAATTTTGAAACGATCCATGCCGTCTGGGCGCGAAAAACTGCCTGTCGTCATATTTCTGCCTTTTTTTATTGGCAGCGTGAAAACCTGATGTGTTATGGCTTGGAACGTGTGTGGGGGTGAGCGGCCCGTGCGTGTTGAAGCGGGTCATCGCACCGGTTTCAAAGCGCACGCAAGGTCGCGCAGCCGATTGTGAGGTGGGAATATGCCTGAAGTAATTACGAACGATCTGATTGTATTGTCCGGGGCTGGGGTGGATGCCGCCAGTTTTGGTGACACCTATACACACGATGTTGATCCGGCCGTAACCGAGCTGACTGAAATCCTGGACGACGTGACGTTCACGACTCCCGACGGCACGGCGCCCGATTTGATCGTGCTCGGTTCGACATTGACCATCGACGGCATCGAATATGAAATGGTCGAAGCCTATAGTTTCTGGGGTGAATTCACCAAGGTTGACCCGGCCACCGGCGACACGTTCACCGATGGTGGCCAGACCACGGCGTTTACGCTGCGGGATACCTCGGGGAATGAGCTGAATATCATCTCGCCCAGTGACAGTTTCACGGCCGATCCAGCCCAATGGACGCCCGGTCTGATTACCGAAATCCGCATCGCATCGGACCCGTTCCCAACGGATGTGATTGGTGAAGATGACGACGGCAACAAATTGGCAACCGATGACGACATCGAATTTGCCTGTTTTGTGGCCGGGTCGTTGGTCGACACCGACCAAGGGCCAAAGCCTGTGGAACAGATCGCGGTTGGCGATCTGGTTCTGACGCGCGACAATGGGTATCAGACCGTAAAATGGGTTGGGAACCATGCCCAGACCCCAGCTTCTTTTGCGGCACGGCCCGATTTGGCCGCCGTTCTGGTCGGCAAGGGCGCCTTGGGCGGTGATCTGCCCGAACGCGACATGCGGGTGTCGCCATGGCACCGCCTGTTGATCTGTGGCCAGCGCGCCGAACTTATGTTTGGCGAGTATGAAGTGCTCGTGCCCGCAGTCCACCTAGTTGGTCAGCCGGGCATCATCCGCGAAACCGCGCCACAGACCTATATTCATCTCATGTTTGACGACCACCAGATCATCCGCGCCGATGGTGCCTGGAGCGAAAGTTTCCAGCCGGGGGCCAAGACATTGGCAGGGATCGGGGCTGCACAGCTCGATGAATTGCTCACGCTTTTCCCGGAACTTGCAGATCAATCCGGTCAGGAGAATTATGTCTCCGCCCGTTTGTCGTTGAAAGAGCATGAGGCGCGCGCGTTGCTCGCTGCCTGATCTTTGGCTGCAAAGCCTGACCCGGCTTCGACCCAGTAAACCTCGCTGCATAGGCGGGGTTTTCTGCTTTCTGACACTCTGACCGCCAGAAGTCTGGTCCATATCTACCTGTCTGAGGGGTGGACACTTCCGGGTAGGCAAGGCAATCTGGCTAAAATAGTCGAAGGATTCCATCATGCCTGCACAAACCCAGCGTGGCGCCCTGATAACGCTGTTCGCGGTGGTTGGCTGTCTGTGGTTCGGGTTGCATGCGATCGAATATGTCGCCGCCCGCTACGCACCTTTGTCAGCGATCTTTTCCATGCCAGAGGGTTACGGTCTTGCCGCATTGCTGGCAATGGTCCCCGCATGGGCGTCCGGGGCAATTGGCGCGACAGTCTGGATTGGGTTGCTTGGGTCGGTCTTGCTGTTGTTGCGCGACCGCGCTGCGGTGATTGTGCTGGCGGTCGCCTTTCTGGCCGCGCTGGTGTCCCTGGTTTGGGGCGTGATGGCGTTGTCAGACGGAATGGGCACGCTGGGCGGTGTCGATGTGGTGCAGTTTACCGGCGCGCAAGTTGCGGTGGCCTTTGGCTGCTGGCTTTATGCGCGCCTGTCAAAGCAAGTTGGCACCCTCTGACCCTGCGTCTTATCTGCCATTGAAATCACGCCGGGGTCGAAGATCCCGGCGCAGTCCGTGTTCAAACTGGAGCAAGCGATGTCAATCCGGTCCAACCTCGCCGACGCTATCGGCAACACCCCCCTGATCCGGCTCAACAAGGTCAGCGATGCAACCGGCTGCACCATTCTGGGCAAGGCAGAATTTCTGAACCCCGGCCAGTCGGTAAAGGACCGCGCGGCCCTTTACATCATCCGCGATGCGGTTGCGCGCGGAGCACTGAAACCGGGCGGCACAATTGTTGAAGGGACGGCGGGCAATACCGGGATCGGCCTTGCGCTTGTTGGCGCGTCGATGGGGTTTCGCACCGTTATCGTCATTCCTGAAACCCAAAGTCAGGAAAAGAAAGACATGCTGCGCTTGGCGGGCGCACAACTGGTAGAGGTTCCGGCCGTTCCCTACAAAAACCCGAACAATTATGTAAAATATTCCGGGCGTTTGGCGGCAGAGCTTGCCAAGACCGAAGCCAATGGCGCGATCTGGGCCAACCAGTTCGACAATATCGCCAACCGACAGGCACATATCGAAACCACTGGCCCCGAAGTCTGGGAGCAAACCGGCGGCGCGGCAGATGGGTTCATTTGCGCGGTTGGGTCTGGCGGCACGCTGGCCGGTGTTGGCGCCGCGCTTCAGCCCAAGGGGGTCAAGGTCGGGCTTGCCGATCCGGAAGGCGCGGGGCTGTTCAAACTGTATACCGGGCAGGATAATCCGGGCGATTCGATTACCGAAGGAATCGGACAAGGCCGCATCACCGCCAATCTGGAAGGGTTCACACCCGATTTCAGCGTCCGCGTTCCCGATAGCGAAGCCCTGCCATATGTGTTTGACCTGCTGGCGGAAGAAGGCCTGTGCCTTGGTGGGTCTTCCGGGGTAAATATCGCCGGGGCCGTTCGCATGGCCCGCCATATGGGGCCGGGTCACACCATCGTGACCATCCTGTGCGATTACGGCACGCGCTACCAGTCGAAGCTCTATAACCCAGAGTTTTTGCGCGCCAAAGAGCTTCCGGTGCCAGGCTGGCTTGACCGGCCTGCGCCCGCTCTGCCCGATGTTTCATCGAAGGAAACCAGCTAACTCATGCGCTGTGTGCAAACCCTTTTGACCATCCTGCTTCTGGCGCTGTTGCCTTTCGGGGCGACCGCTCAGACCGTCGAGGCGCCCGCAGCTCCGTCCCTTGGCAGCACGGAAATCGGGCCGCCGGATTATAGCGCGTGGAACACGCGCGCCAATGCAATAGAGGCGGAACTGGAGCAGTCCGATCTGACTGTTGAGCGGATTGAGTCCCTGCGCAGCGAGTTGGTGGCGTATCGCACCCGCTTCCAAGAGGCGCGTAATGTCAACGCTCCCCGCATCGATAGCTTGCGTGCCCAGATGGAAGCGCTTGGCGCCCCACCCGAAGACCCGTCTAACGAGGCACCGGAAATCGCAGAGCGGCGCGCAGCACTGGCGGCTGAAATGGCCACGTTGCAAGCTCCGCGCGCAGCGGCGCAAGAAGCCTTCAGCCGGGCGGATGCGCTTGTGCGGCGCGTTGACGCGCTTTTGCGCGCACGTCAGGCCGATGTTTTGCTTGCGGTCGAACCTTACCCTTGGAACCCGTCCAACTGGATACTGGCGGCAACGAGTGTGATCGATGCCTCGAGCATTTTGGTGCAAGAGTTCAGCAACACGGTGAACAGCCAGTTGCGTATGCGACAACTGCGCGAGAACCTACCGGTGATTATCGGGCTGTTGGTGTTCGGTGTGTTCATCCTGTTGCGTGGGCGCGCTTGGATCGAACGGCTTGTTCTGGCCATGCGTAACGGTGTCATCGGCACACGGGCGCTGGTAAATTCGCCCAAGGGACAGCGGCTTTTTGGCCTTGTTCTGTCCTTTAGCCAAGTCATCGTTCCCAGCCTTGCGGTTATGGCGCTGTATATTGCCGCCGAAACCACCACGCTGCTGGGCGAACGCGGCGGGGCGCTGGCAGAGGCCATCGCGCGGCTGGGCATCGTCTATTTTGTTGCGCGTTGGATCGGGCTGTGGCTGTTCCCGTCTTCGGACAACCTGTATTCGCCGCTTCTTCTAAGCGATGGGCAGCGCACGCAGGGCCGCGTTCTGGTTAACCTTCTGGGGCTGCTTGTCGGGCTGTATGGTGTGGCCCTGGCGGCCATCGGGGGCGACCGCGCGCCTGCGGCGGCGGTCTCTGTCATTGCGTTCCCGCTTACTGTGCTGACGGCGATTGCGCTGTTTCGGCTTGGGCAATTGTTCATCCGACATGCCAAGGCCAACGCGGCCTCGGAGCAGGATACCGCGTTCAAAGACCGCGCGATCGGCCTTGTTGGGCGTGCCACCTTGCTAATTTCCGTGGCCGCCCCTGTGCTGGCTGCGCTTGGATACCGCAACGCGGCAGAAGCGCTGATTGGTCCGACCATAGAGTCGGTGGCGCTGTTTGCGGTGTTGCTGCTTCTGCTGCGCCTGATTGAAGATATCTACGACCTGGCCACAAAGCGCCGCGATGACGCGCCCGAACCGCTCGTGCCGGCACTTCTGGGCTTTGTTTTGACCATTGCTTCTTTGCCGCTGTTTGCGCTGATATGGGGCGTGCGCGGCACCGAGATTACCGAGTTCTTCGGCTTGTTGTTGCAAGGCTTCCAGATCGGGGAAACCCGGATCGCGCCCAGTGCGCTTTTGGTGCTGCTGGTGGTCTTCGCCATCGGGTATTACATCACCCGGCTGTTGCAAGGGGCGCTTGGCGCAACGGTGTTGCCGAAAACCCGCATCGACAAGGGCGGGCAAAAGGCGATCATATCGGGCACCGGTTATGTTGGTATCTTTGTGGCCGCGCTGGTGGCGGTGTCGACCGCCGGGATTGACCTTTCTGGTCTGGCCATTGTCGCAGGTGCGTTGTCGGTCGGTATCGGCTTTGGGTTGCAGACCATCGTGTCGAACTTCATCTCTGGGCTGATCTTGCTGATAGAGCGGCCCATTGCAGAGGGCGACTGGATCGAGGTCGGGCCAACCATGGGCACGGTGCGCTCTATCTCGGTCCGTTCAACGACCATCGAAACCTTCGACCGAACCGATGTTATCGTGCCCAACACCGACCTGATTGCGGGATCGGTCACGAACTGGACACGCTACAACATGACCGGGCGCATAATCGTGCCTGTGGGCGTGGCTTACGGCACCGACACGCGGCGGGTGGAGCGTATTCTGCAAGAGATCGGCGATGCGCAACCTTTGGCCCTGCTGGACCCTGCGCCAAGCGTGGTGTTCACGGATTTCGGGGCAGATGCGCTGATGTTCGAACTGCGCATGGTGCTCAGCGATGTCAACCTTGGTCTATCTGTCCGCACCGAGATCCGACACCAGATTGCCGAGCGTTTCGCGCAAGAAGGAATCGAGATACCTTTTGCACAGCGCGATATCTGGTTGCGCAATCCTGAAGTTCTGAGGCCCGATCATCGCCCCGACTTGCCCGAAAAGCAACGAGAGGATGGTGCCGAGAAGGTTGCCATGTTGCGGCGCGACGAGCCTATCACCGACGATCATGACGGGGCGGCGGATGGCGACGGGCGCTAGGCGCTAGCGCAACCACGGATTCCGGCGGCGACCCGCTGCCGGAATATCGGTTTTTATCAGGGTATACTGCGCCTCTGGGTGCGGCGGGTGGCCGTGATTTTGCGCCCACAAATTCCGTCCGCCGCGCCGCAGCCATAACGGTAGCGCAAAAATGACCCCCGCGACGAAACCGCCGATATGCGCCCAGTAAGCAACCCCGTCATCGGACGCGGTGGGACCAAGCCCGGCAAAAACCTGCATCCCGAACCAGCCGCCCAGAACCAGCCAGGCGGGGATTGGAATAATGCGGAAATAAATCAGCAGAAACAGGAACATGTCGATCCGCGCGCGCGGATAGAACAACAAGTATCCGCCCAGAACACCGGCAATCGCCCCCGAGGCGCCGACCATGGGGACAAAGGAATTCGGTTCGAACATGTATTGGGTCAGCCCAGCCGCAACGCCGCAAGCCAAGTAGAAGGCCAGAAAGGGAAGATGCCCCCATTCTTCTTCCATGTTGTCGCCGTAGATCCACAGGAACAGCATGTTGAATGCAAGATGCATGATCCCGCCATGCAGAAATTGGTGGGTCAGCAGCGTGTCGTAACCCGTGCCGGAACTCAGGACGGCAGGCACCATACCCCACCCCATGAACAGGCGCATGAGCGCCGCCTCATTGGCGAACAGGCCGTAATAGCTGATGAAGATCAGGATATTTGTGGCAAGCAGGGCGTATGTAACATAGGCACGTTTGCCACTTGGGTTATGGTCACGCACCGGAATCAGCATGGCAACCCCGGTCTGTGAAGAACACCCCGGCCCGCGCGGGCATTGCACGCAGGCCGGGACAAGGTCAGTCCGCCGTCAGAAGGGGCGGCTTGTTTCCGGTGATACGCTTGGCATCCGGGCCGCCGATATCAAGCACCAGCTTGCCATCGCGCAGGCGAACATGAACCACACCACCCTTCGACAGCTTGCCAAACAACAACTCTTCGGCCAGCGGCTTTTTGATATGCTCCTGGATAACGCGACCCAGCGGGCGCGCGCCCATCTTGTCGTCATACCCCTGTTCGCCCAGCCAATGCGCGGCCTCTTCCGACAGGTCAATCGTGACATTGCGGTCCAGAAGTTGTGCTTCCAGTTGCAGCACGAATTTTTCGACAACCTGCATGATGATGCTGCGCCCCAGCGGCGCAAAGCTGATAACCGCATCCAGACGGTTGCGGAATTCGGGCGTGAATGTCCGCTCGATCGCGGCGGTATCCTCGCCCTCGCGCCGGTCGCGCCCAAAACCGATGGCCGCCTTGGCCTGTTCCGCAGCACCCGCGTTCGAGGTCATGATAAGGATCACGTTGCGGAAATTGACGGTGCGACCGTTATGGTCGGTCAACTGCCCATGATCCATGACCTGAAGCAGGATGTTGTAGACATCCGGATGAGCTTTCTCCATCTCATCCAGCAGCAGCACGCAATGCGGATGTTGGTCGACCCCGTCGGTCAGCAGGCCGCCCTGATCGAAACCGACATACCCCGGAGGTGCGCCGATCAGGCGGGAAACGGCGTGTTTCTCCATGTATTCCGACATGTCGAAGCGCAGCAATTCTACGCCCAGAATATCTGCCAATTGCTTGGCGACCTCTGTTTTGCCAACGCCGGTCGGCCCCGCGAACAGGTAGTTGCCGATGGGTTTTTCCGGTTCCCGAAGCCCCGCCCGCGACAGCTTGATAGCCGAGGACAGCGCGTCGATGGCCGGGTCTTGGCCGAACACCACCCGCTTGAGTGAGCGTTCCAGATCGCGCAGCACCTCTGCATCGTCCTTGGAGACGCTTTTTGGTGGGATGCGGGCGATCTTGGCGACCACGGCTTCAATCTCTTTTGGAGAGATTGTCTTGCGCCGTTTGGATTCGGCCAGCAGATGCTGGGCGGCACCGGCCTCGTCGATGACGTCGATCGCCTTGTCGGGCAGTTTGCGGTCATTGATATAGCGCGCCGACAGTTCCACCGCCGTCTTGATCGCGTCATTGGTGTAGCGAATATCATGATGCGATTCGAAATGCGGCTTCAGTCCCATCAGGATCTTGATGGTGTCTTCAACCGTCGGCTCGTTCACGTCAATCTTCTGGAAGCGCCGCGAGAGTGCGCGGTCCTTTTCGAAGTGCTGCCGGAATTCCTTGTAAGTGGTGGAGCCCATGCAGCGTAGTTTGCCGCCCTGCAACGCAGGTTTCAGCAGGTTGGACGCATCCATCGCACCACCCGATGTGGCACCCGCACCGATGACGGTGTGGATTTCGTCGATGAACAGCACCGCGTCGGGGTGGTCTTCCAGCTCTTGCACAACGGCTTTCAGCCGTTCCTCGAAATCGCCCCGGTAACGGGTGCCGGCCAACAAAGACCCCATGTCGAGCGAGAAAATGGTCGAGCCAGAGAGCACGTCCGGTGTTTCACCTTCGACGATCTTCTTGGCAAGACCTTCGGCAATTGCGGTTTTGCCCACGCCCGGATCGCCCACCAGAAGCGGGTTGTTCTTGCGGCGGCGGCACAGCACCTGAATGCAGCGTTCCACTTCGGATGCGCGCCCGATCAGCGGGTCGACATCGCCCGCGCGGGCTTTCTTGTTCAGGTCCACGCAATATTTGCCAAGCGCGGTTTCCTTGGTCTTTTCTTCGCTTTTGGCTTGTTCGGCCTGCTCTTCTTCGGCGCCCGACACGGGCCGCTCTTCGCTGAACTGGCTATTTTTGGCAACGCCGTGAGCAATGAAATTCACCGCGTCATAGCGCGTCATGTCCTGCTCTTGCAGGAAATATGCCGCGTTGGATTCGCGTTCGGCAAAGATGGCAACCAGCACGTTTGCGCCCGTTACTTCGTTGCGGCCAGAGCTTTGCACATGGATCGCGGCGCGCTGGATGACGCGCTGGAAGGCCGCGGTCGGAACCGCTTCGGACCCTTCGACATCGGTCACAAGCGACGCAAGCTCTTCCTCGATGAATTCGAGCAAGGTGCCGCGCAAGCTGTCAAGATCGACGTTGCAAGCCTGCATCACGCGCTTTGCATCCGGCTCGTCAATGAGTGACAAGAGCAGATGTTCCAGCGTTGCGAATTCGTGCCGCCGGGCATTGGCCAAGGCCAAGGCACCGTGGATGGATTGCTCCAGAGTAGTTGAGAATGATGGCACGTCAGACGCTCCTGTTTCCTGGATGGCTGCGGGTTGGACCCGTTTCGCCATGTTCGCCTCATAGTGTTAAACTTCGGTTTTATTCACCATCCTTCAAGTGTTTTTTTAGACAATCGTCGATGTGGCCCTGGTTCCGGGGTAAAAATAATCAGAAACTGTCTTTACGGGCGCGCAATTCCGCGAAGGTTTCGACGTCGCTTGCGCCAGCCATGCCGAGTGCGGCTTTCAGTGCCGGGTCAGCCGCGCGCAGAAACGGGTTGGTGGCCAGTTCTTCTGCAAGGGTGGCAATCGCCATCGGGGCATTATCGCGGCGCATTTGGTCAAGGCGGGCGATCCGTTCGGCAAGTGCCGGGGTGTCGGCATCCACGCTTTGCGCGAAGGCCGCGTTGCCCGACAGGTAGTCATGCCCGGAACAGATGCGCGTGGCATCGGGCAGGGCGGCAAGTTTGCACAGGCTGTCCCACATCTGCGCGGGCGTGCCCTCGAACAGTCGTCCACATCCCAGCGCCATCAGGCTGTCGGCGGTAAACGCCAAGGCGCTGTCAGGAAAGTGGAACGCGATATGGCCGATGGTGTGGCCCGGCACGTCGATCACGCGGGCGGTTTCGCGGCCAAATTCGATTGTATCGCCTTCGGCCAGCGCGTGGTCCAGCGGCGGCAGCCGATGCGCGTCTGCCGCAGCCCCCCAGACCGTGGCGCCGGTGGCATCGCGCAATTCGGCCACCCCACCAATATGGTCGTGATGGTGATGCGTGATGAAGATATCCGACAGCGCCCAGCCGTTCGCGGTCATGGCATCGACGATGGGCGTGGTCTCTGGCACGTCAACAACGCCGGTGCGGCCGCTGGTGGGGTCGTGCAGCAGATAGGCATAGTTATCGGCTAAGCAAGGCACAGCAAGCAGCGTAAGGGGCATGGCGTTTTCCTTTGCTTGGAGTATGGTTGGTGTCAGGTTAGCGCGACAGCGCCGCCCTGCGCAACGAGGTCGGAATGCACCATGACGTGATCGCCCTGCGCGATTTTTATTACACGACGTCGCTGGGACGTGCGGCGCAAAAGGCGTTGCGCGACCATTGCCAAGCCTGCTGGCCGGATATGACGGGCAAGGACGTGGCCGGTTTCGGCTTTGCTGTGCCGCTGTTGCGGCCTTGGCTGGCGCCCGCTCGACGGGTCATTGCATTAATGCCGGCGCAGCAGGGGGTCATGCATTGGCCCGCAGAGGCCGCGAACCATTCCGTGTTGACAGAGGAAACCAATTGGCCACTGGCCACAGACAGCATTGACCGGCTGGTCATGCTCCATGGGCTGGAAGCCTGCGACCGGCCTGCGGCCCTGCTGGAAGAGGCCGCGCGCGTGCTGCGCATGGGCGGCGAAGCGCTGTTTATCCTGCCCAACCGCACGGGGTTGTGGGCCCGGCTGGATGGCACGCCTTTCGCGCAGGGGCGGCCCTATTCCTCTGGTCAGATCGTGGCATTGCTGCGCGACCATGGGTTCCAGGTTCTTGATAATGGCGGTGCCTTGTTCTTCCCGCCGCGCGACAACCGGCGGTGGCTGCGGTGGGCGATGTGGCTGGAAAGCCTGGGGCAACGCATGGTGCGCTTGCGGGCAGGGGGCGTGTTGGTGGTCCGCGCGCGCCGGACAGAAGATAGCCCCGGCAATGGGCTGACAATCAAGGCGCGCCGCCCGCTGCGCATTCTTGACGGGGTCACGCAACCCGCGGGCACGCGTCCTGCGTGGCGTGACGGCGGCAGCCCGAACCGCAGGTCCAGGGAATAGGCGGTGGAATCGTCTTGTCAGGGCGCGAAAACGACCGTTTTCCGAGCGCAAGACGGATGATAGCGCAAGCGCGTGGCACATTGTCGCATCATGGGGGCAGAATTCGTCCCGGTTTGCCCAGAACAGGTGGCCTTGGCGGTTGCAGCATCACAAGGGCTCTGCTAAACCCGCGCCGATTTCACATGCCGCGACAGCGTTTCCTCCTGGCACCATGCCAAGGCGCTGGACGCGGTACAACCAGATGGAAGGGTGGACGTGTCCGAACCAGCTTCGATCTCCTCCGGCATTGCCGCGCGCTATGCTACAGCCATTTTCGAGCTGTCGAAGGAATCCAAGGCGCTGAAAGCGCTGGAAAAAGATGTTGACGCGTTGAAAGACGCGCTGGCAGACAGCGCAGAGTTGCGCAACCTGATCTCTTCCCCTGTCTACAGTCGTGAAGACGTTGCCGCCGCTATCGGTGCCATCGCGGCCAAGATGGGGCTGTCGCAGCCGGTTGCCGGCGGTCTTGGGCTGATGGCAACAAAGCGGCGCATGTTTGCGCTGCCGCAGGTTCTGGTCGCATTGCGCGCCATGATTGCGGATGAAAAAGGCGAAGTCACCGCGGAAGTGGTGTCGGCCAAGCCCTTGTCCAAGGCGCAGCAAACCGAACTTATGTCTACGCTGAAAGCGCGCGTGGGCAAGGAAATCAAACTCGAAACATCCGTCGATGAGTCCCTCATCGGCGGTCTTGTCATCAAGGTGGGCTCGCAAATGATCGACACGTCGATCCGCGCGCAGCTCGCGGCCCTCAAGAACAGCATGAAAGAGGTCGGATAAATGGGTATCCAAGCTGCTGAGATTTCTGCGATCCTGAAAGAGCAGATCAAGAACTTCGGTCAGGATGTCGAAGTCGCCGAAGTGGGCCGCGTGCTCTCTGTGGGCGACGGTATTGCCCGTGTGCATGGTCTGGACAATGTTCAGGCTGGCGAAATGGTCGAATTCCCCGGTGGTGTGCGCGGCATGGCGCTCAACCTTGAAGCTGACAATGTCGGTATCGTTATTTTCGGCGATGACCGTGGCATCAAGGAAGGCGACACCGTCAAGCGCACCAAGTCCATCGTGGACGTGCCGGTTGGCGACGAATTGCTGGGCCGCGTTGTCGATGGTCTGGGTAACCCGATCGATGGCAAGGGCGAGATCAAGACCTCGAAGCGTTCGGTCGCTGACGTCAAGGCACCTGGCATCATCCCGCGTAAATCGGTGCATGAACCGATGGCAACCGGCCTGAAATCCGTGGACGCCATGATCCCGGTTGGCCGTGGCCAGCGCGAACTTATCATTGGCGACCGTCAGACGGGTAAAACCGCCGTGGCGCTTGATACGATCCTGAACCAGAAATCCTACAACGAAGCTGCGGGCGACGATGAGAGCAAGAAGCTCTACTGCGTTTACGTTGCTATCGGTCAGAAGCGGTCGACCGTTGCGCAGCTTGTGAAGAAGCTGGAAGAAACCGGCGCGATCGAATACACGATCGTTGTGGCCGCAACCGCGTCCGACCCGGCACCGATGCAGTTCCTTGCACCCTATGCTGCAACCGCTATGGCAGAGCATTTCCGCGACAATGGCCGTCATGCGCTCATCATCTATGATGATTTGTCCAAGCAGGCTGTTGCTTACCGTCAGATGTCGCTCTTGCTGCGCCGCCCGCCGGGCCGCGAAGCATACCCCGGCGACGTGTTCTATCTGCACTCCCGCTTGCTGGAGCGTTCGGCCAAGCTGAATGAAGATCACGGTGCAGGGTCGCTGACCGCGCTGCCGATCATCGAGACGCAGGGCGGTGACGTGTCGGCCTTTATTCCGACCAACGTGATCTCGATCACCGACGGTCAGATCTTCCTCGAAACCGAACTGTTCTACCAGGGTATCCGCCCGGCTGTGAACACCGGTCTGAGTGTTAGCCGTGTGGGGTCATCCGCCCAGACCAACGCGATGAAATCCGTCGCTGGCCCGGTCAAGCTGGAACTGGCACAATACCGCGAAATGGCAGCGTTCGCGCAGTTTGGGTCCGACCTTGATGCATCTACCCAGAAACTGCTGAACCGTGGCGCGCGCCTGACCGAGCTTATGAAGCAGGATCAGTATTCGCCCATGACCAACGCCGAAATCGTCTGTGTCATCTATGCGGGCACGCATGGCTATCTGGACAAGATTGATGTCAAGAAAGTCGGCGCTTTCGAAGCTGGGCTGCTCGCGCATCTGCGTGGGAACCATAAAGAGCTTCTGGAAGATATGACCGTCAATGACCGCAAGGTGAAGGGCGAGTTGGAAGAGAAAATCCGCGCAGCACTTGACGAATTCGCGAAAGATTTCGCCTGAGGGCGTTGAGAGGACAAGCGTATGCCTAGCCTCAAGGACCTGAAAAACAGGATCGCCAGCGTCAAGTCGACGCGGAAGATCACCAAAGCCATGCAGATGGTCGCGGCGGCGAAACTTCGCCGCGCCCAGGAAGCCGCAGAAGCCGCGCGGCCCTATGCCGACAAGATGGCGGATGTCGTGAACGGTCTTGCAGCCTCGGTTGCAGGATCGGACATGGCGCCAAAATTGCTGGCGGGAACCGGCAGCGACAAAACCCATCTGCTGGTCGTCATGACCGCAGAGCGGGGGCTGTGCGGTGGTTTCAACTCATCCATCGTGAAATTGGCGCGGATACACGCCAACAAGCTGGTGGCCGAGGGCAAGACCGTCAAAATCCTGACCGTCGGCAAGAAGGGCCGCGAACAGCTCAAGCGCGATCTGGGGGCCCATCTGGTCGCCCATGTCGACCTGAGCGAGGTCAAGCGCGTCGGCTACGAAAACGCAGCTGATGTGGCGAACAAAGTGTTCGACATGTTTGACGCGGACGAGTTCGACGTGGCGACGATCTTCTTCAATCGGTTCGAAAGCGTCATCAGCCAGGTTCCGACCGCCACGCAGGTTATTCCTGCCGTGATCCCGGAAGGTGCCGATGCCAACACGCTTTACGATTACGAGCCATCGGAAGAAGCGATCCTTGCCGACCTGCTGCCGCGCGCAGTGACCACGCAGATCTTCACCGCTCTTCTGGAAAACGGCGCCTCTGAACAGGGCGCGCGGATGTCCGCAATGGACAACGCGACCCGCAACGCTGGCGACATGATCGACCGTCTGACGACCGAGTATAACCGCTCGCGTCAGGCCTCGATCACGAAAGAGCTTATCGAGATCATTTCGGGCGCTGAGGCGCTCTGACGAACCCGGAGAAATAGACAATGGCTTCAAACGGCAAAATAGTGCAGGTCATCGGCGCTGTCGTCGACGTGCAGTTCGACGGCGAATTGCCCCCCATTCTGAACGCGCTGGAAACCGACAATAACGGCAAGCGACTGGTTCTGGAAGTGGCGCAGCATTTGGGCGAAAGCACCGTGCGCACCATCGCCATGGACGCAACCGAAGGTCTGGTGCGCGGTCAGGCCGTGACCGACACGGGCGAGCCGATCATGGTGCCCGTGGGCGACGCAACCCTGGGTCGCATTCTGAACGTGGTTGGCGAGCCCGTGGATGAAGGCGCGCCGCTGGAGAAGGCCGAGCGCCGTGCGATCCACCAGCCAGCCCCCGGCTTCGCGGCACAGTCGACGGAATCGGAAATTCTTGTCACCGGCATCAAGGTCATCGACCTGCTGGCACCCTATTCCAAGGGCGGCAAGATTGGCCTGTTCGGCGGTGCCGGTGTGGGCAAGACGGTTCTGATTATGGAACTTATCAACAACATCGCCAAGGTGCACTCGGGCTATTCCGTGTTCGCCGGTGTGGGGGAGCGCACCCGTGAAGGGAACGACCTTTATCACGAGATGATGGAATCGGGTGTTATCAACATCGACAACCTGTCGGAGTCGAAAGTGGCACTGGTCTACGGCCAGATGAACGAGCCTCCCGGTGCGCGTGCGCGTGTGGCCCTGACCGGTCTGACGCTGGCAGAGCAGTTCCGCGACCAGTCCGGCACCGATGTGTTGTTCTTCGTGGACAACATCTTCCGCTTCACGCAGGCCGGGTCCGAAGTGTCCGCACTTCTGGGTCGTATCCCGTCCGCTGTGGGCTATCAGCCAACGCTGGCGACCGACATGGGTCAGTTGCAGGAGCGCATCACCTCGACCAAGTCGGGGTCCATCACCTCTGTGCAGGCTATCTACGTGCCTGCGGATGACTTAACCGACCCTGCGCCTGCAACGTCATTCGCCCACCTTGACGCCACTACGGTGTTGTCGCGCGCGATTTCGGAACTGGGCATCTATCCGGCTGTGGACCCACTTGATAGTAACTCGCGCCTGATGGACCCGACCTATATCGGCGAAGAGCATTACAATGTGGCCCGCGATGTGCAGGGTGTCTTGCAGCGTTACAAGTCGCTTCAGGACATTATCGCAATCCTTGGCATGGACGAACTGTCGGAAGAAGACAAACTGACGGTGGCTCGCGCCCGGAAAATCCAGCGCTTCCTGTCGCAGCCCTTCGACGTGGCCAAGGTCTTTACCGGGTCTGACGGCATTCAGGTGCCGCTGGAAAAAACCATTGCCTCTTTCAAGGCTGTGGTTGCCGGTGAATACGACCACCTGCCGGAAGGTGCGTTCTACATGGTCGGTGATATCGACGATGTGATCGCCAAGGCAGAAAAGATGGCGGCTGCGGCCTAAACGTGGTTCGGCGTTCGGGGGCGGCACATGCCGCCCCGGACCTGCCAAATGGAGGGCCGTATGGCTGATATGTTCCAATTCGATCTGGTCAGCCCAGAGCGCAAACTGGCCTCTGGTCAGGCGCGGGCTGTGCAGATCCCCGGTGCTGATGGCGACTTGACCGCCATGCCCGACCACGCGCCCACCATCACCACCCTGCGCCCCGGCGTGTTGGTGGTTGAAGGGGCATCCGGCGAAGAGCGTTTCGTCGTGACAGGCGGTTTTGCAGAAATCAGCCCAGAGGCGACGACAGTTCTGGCCGAACGTGCTTACCCTGCGGCCGGCGAAGAAGCCCGCGCTGCATTGCAGGCCATCCTGGAAGATGTGCGCGCCAAGGCTAACGCGGCATCGGGTGCGGATAAAGATGCGTTCGACAAGACCGCCGATGATCTGGCAAAGGCGATCGAGGGGCTGTAAGCCTCTGGAATACTTTGCAAATATGAACCCCGGTCCGAGAGGAGCGGGGTTTTTTTATGGGCTAGAGAGCGCCAAGTGACGTCGCGCGCGGTGGCGCTGCAACGGTGGTTCTGTGCAGTTTATGGTAGCCAAATCAGTAGATTACTCGACCGATTGTGCGAACTGCAACCACAGCGCCGCCGCTCTGGGGCGCGACGACGCTTGGCGCGGCGGGCTATAGCCCTTGTTCCGCGCCCCAATACCGCAGATCATTTCAAAACAACGAGCGCGTGTTTTTTCTTGCCCACACTCAATTTCATTGGCTCTTGCAGGTCGTTTGCGTGAACGATCTGGGCGGCATCTGTGACGAGCGCATCGTTTGCTCTTGCCGCATTTTCAGAGATCAGACGCTTCACATCTTTGCCTGACTTTGCGAGCGAGGCGAGGACGAACATGCGCACGATTGAGATGCCCTCTTGCAACTCATCGCGGGAGAGCGTCAGCGTCGGCAAATCATCTCCTGCGCCGCCTTTCTCGAACACCTCGCGCGCCGTGGCTTCTGCTGCGGCGGCTGCCTCGGCGCCGTGGCACAAACTCGTCACCTCATTGGCCAGAATAATCTTGCCCGCGTTGATCTCGGACCCTTCCAGAGCGCCAAGGCGCTCACATTCCGCGACCGGCAATTCGGTGTAAAGTTTCAGGAACCGCCCCACATCGGCATCGGTTGTGTTGCGCCAGAATTGCCAGAACTCATAGGGCGACAGCATATCGGCATTCAACCAGATCGCGCCGCCTTGGGATTTGCCCATCTTGCGCCCGTCCGACGTGGTCAGAAGCGGGGTCGTCAGCCCGAAAATCTGCGCATCGGCCATGCGGCGTGCAAGGTCGATGCCGTTGACGATATTGCCCCATTGGTCCGACCCGCCCATCTGCAACAGGCAACCGTGACGGCGGTTGATCTCCACGAAATCATAGGCTTGCAAGATCATGTAGTTGAATTCAAGGAAGCTCAGCGATTGTTCGCGGTCCAGCCGGGATTTCACGCTCTCGAAACTCAGCATTCGGTTGACCGAGAAATGCCGCCCCACATCGCGCAGAAATTCCAGGTAGTTCAACCCGTCCAGCCATTCGGCATTGTTCAGCATGATCGCGCCATCCGCGCTGTCATCATAGCGCAGGTATTTGGCAAAAACAGCCTGCATCCCGTTGATATTGCTGTCAATCGCGGCGGCATCCAGCAAGGGGCGCTCGTCCGACCGAAATGACGGATCGCCCACCTTGGTCGTGCCGCCGCCCATCAGCGTGATCGGCTTATGGCCGGTTTTCTGCAACCATCGCAGCAGCATGATGTTCAGCAAATGCCCCACATGCAGCGATTTCGCTGTGGCGTCATAGCCGATATAGGCCGGGACGACGCCCTTGAGCAAAGCCTCATCCAGCCCTTGCAGGTCGGTGCAATCGGCCAGAAAGCCGCGCTCGACTAGGGTGATCAGGAAATCCGATTTCGGCGTGTAGGTCATTTTTGCTTGTCCCGGACAACAGATTGCGCGTTTCTATACGCGCGCAGCGGGACAAGGGAAAGCCCATGTTGAAACAACAGGTCACACGGGCTTTGGGGCTGATGTCGGGCACATCGCTGGATGGGGTTGATGCGGCCATGCTCGACACCGATGGCGAGACAATTATCGGCTTCGGGCCGCACGCCTTTCGGCCCTATACACCCGAAGAACGCGCCGCGTTGTTTGCCGCCCAAGGGCTGTGGCAAAACGATCCGGGCGTGGAGCCGGTGGCCGAGTTGATCGAGACCGCCCATGCCGCAGTGATGGCGCGGTTTTCCGGGGTCGAGCTTGTTGGCTTTCATGGTCAGACCCTGGCGCATGACCCGGCCGGGCGGCGCACGCATCAAGCAGGCTCTGGCGCGGTGCTGGCAATGGTCGCGGGTTTGCCGGTGGTCTGGGATTTTCGCAGCTCCGACATTCAATTGGGCGGGCAGGGCGCGCCCTTGGCCCCGTTCTACCATTTCGCATTGGCCAAATATCTGAAGGCCAAGGAACCGTTGGCATTTCTGAATTTGGGCGGCGTCGGCAACCTGACCTATGTGAACCCAAGCCATGACCGCCCCGAAAGCTCTGGCGCGTTGCTGGCCTTTGACACTGGCCCTGCCAATGCGCCGATGGATGACCTGTGCCAGATGCGGCTGGGTCAGCCGCGCGATACGGGCGGCATATTGGCCGCCAAGGGCACCGCCGATGACGCGCTGGTCGCGGGATACCTGGCCGAAAGCTATTTCCGGCGCGTCCCGCCAAAGTCGTTGGATCGCGCGACCAACTTGGTCGACCGTGTTGCCCATCTGGACACGTCCGATGCTTTGGCCACGTTGGCGGCCTGTGCGGCGGGGGCGGTGGCCGCGGGTTTTGAACACCTGCCAGAGCCCCCCGCGCGTCTGCTGGTCTGCGGTGGCGGGCGCCACAATCCAGAGCTTATGCGGCGCATTGCCGGGCTTGTGCCGTCTGACGTGCTGCCGGTCGAGGATGTCGGCCTGAATGGCGATATGCTGGAAGCGCAGGCGTTTGCCCATTTGGCCGTGCGCGTCGCGCGCGGTCTGCCGACGTCCTGCCCCGGCACGACCGGGGTTGCTGCCGCCGTGGGTGGCGGTCAGATCAGCCATCCCTGATTTATTTCAAACTTAAAACTTTAGGCTTGAAATAAATATCAACCTGACGCAGCATCACGATTGGGTATCATGCAAGCAAGGGGGGATCATGCGGATTGCATGTCTGGGCGGCGGACCGGGAGGGCTGTATTTCGCGATCTCGATGAAGCTGCGCAACCCGGCGCATGAAATCACCGTATATGAGCGCAACCGCGCCGATGACACCTTTGGCTGGGGCGTGGTTTTATCCGACGAAACCCTGGGCAACCTTGCCGCAAATGACCCGGTAAGCGCAGAAGCGATCCGTGCCCATTTCGCCTATTGGGACGACATTGCGCTGGTCAAGTCGGGCAGGCGGGTGGTGTCCTCTGGCCACGGGTTTTGCGGGATCGGGCGCAAGCAATTGCTGCTTTTGTTGCAGCACCGCGCGCGCGATTTGGGCGTAAAGCTGGTGTTTCAGACAGAGGTCGCCAGTGCAGAGGATCTGGCTGCCACGCATGATCTGGTCGTCGCCTGTGACGGGCTGAATTCGCGCACCCGCACGCAATTTGCCGATCATTTCCAGCCAGATATCGACCTGCGCGAATGCCCCTTCGTGTGGCTTGGCACGCATCAGACCTTTTCGGACGCTTTCACCTTCATATTCGAGCAAACCGAACACGGTTGGGTCTGGGCCCACGCCTATCAATTCGATGACAGCACCGCGACCTTCATCGTGGAATGTGCGCAAGCGACCTATGACGCCTTTGGTTTTGAACACATGACCAAGGAAGACAGCATCGCCACCTGCGAACTCATTTTCCGCGACCATCTGGGCGGGCATAGCCTGATGAGCAATGCGGGCCATGTGCGCGGCTCTGCCTGGATACGCTTTCCCCGCGTGCTGTGCGAACGCTGGAGCAAAGACAATATCGTGCTGTTGGGCGACGCGGCGGCAACGGCGCATTTCTCCATCGGGTCGGGGACAAAACTGGCGCTGGAATCTGCGATTGCACTGGCTGAACTTGTTCACACGCAGCCTGACCTGCAATCGGCTTTTGCCAAATACGAATCCGAGCGGCGCTTGCAAGTGCTGCGCCTGCAATCGGCCGCGCGCAATTCTCTGGAATGGTTCGAACAGGTCGAACGCTACCTGCATATGGACCCGGTGCAACTGAACTATTCGCTGCTGACGCGCAGCCAGAGGATCAGCCATGAAAACCTGCGCGCGCGGGACCGGGGCTGGCTGGAACGTGCGGAACGCTGGTTCCAGACACGTGCAGGCGTGCCGGCAGATGCCCCGTTGCGCGCGCCGATGTTCGCACCTTTCAAGCTGCGGGAGATGACGCTCAAGAATCGCATCGCGGTGTCGCCCATGGCGCAATACAAGGCCGTCCACGGCAACCCGACCGATTGGCACATGGTCCATTACGGCGCGCGCGCCATCGGTGGCGCAGGGTTGGTCTATACGGAAATGACCTGCATCTCGCCCGAAGGGCGGATCACGCCGGGCTGCACCGGGCTTTATGACCCCGCGCATGAAGCGGCGTGGCGCCGGATTGTCGATTTCGTGCATGCTGAAAGCGATGCCAAGATCTGCGCCCAGATTGGCCATTCGGGGCGCAAAGGGTCTACCCAGTTGGGCTGGGACCAGATGGACGCGCCCTTGGCGACAGGCAACTGGCCGGTGATGAGCGCGTCGCCCATCCCGTGGGCCAAGGCCAATCAGACCCCGCGCGAGATGTCCCGCGCCGATATGGACAGGGTGCGCGATCAATTCGTGGCCTCCGCCAAAATGGCTGCGCGCGCGGGCTTTGACATGCTGGAGCTGCACGCCGCGCATGGCTACCTTCTGTCCAGTTTTCTGTCTCCGGTATCGAATATCCGAACCGATGCCTATGGCGGCTGTCTGACCAATCGTCTGCGCTATCCGCTGGAAGTGCTGGTGGCTGTGCGCGCGGTCTGGCCCGCAGAAAAGCCACTGTCGGTGCGGATATCGGCCACTGATTGGATGGGCGACGAGGGTGTGACCCCGGACGAGGCCGTGGCGATCGCTCAAGCCTTTCACGCTGCCGGGGCGGACCTGATCGACGTCTCTGCCGGGCAAACCACGCCAAAGGCGAAGCCTGTCTATGGTCGCATGTTCCAGACGCCGTTTTCCGACCGTATCCGCAACGAGGGCGGTATGGCGACCATGGCTGTTGGCAATATCTATGAGGCCGACCACGCCAATTCCATTCTGCTTGCTGGCCGCGCCGATCTGGTGGCGGTGGGCCGCCCGCATCTGGCCAACCCGGCCTGGACCTTGCATGAGGCCGCCCGCATTGGCGACCGCGCGGCCCCTGACTGGCCTTTGCCCTATCTGGCAGGGCGCGACCAGATGTGGCGGCTGGCCGACCGCGAGACAGAGACGGTGCGCGCATGAGTGTGGCGGGTCGTCATGTCGTTGTCACCGGCGGCGGCACCGGGGTGGGCCGCGCTTTGGCGTTGGGGTTTGCCCATGCGGGTGCCCGCGTGACCATCATGGGCCGGCGTGAAGCGCCCCTGCGCGAGGTCGCCCGCCAACACCGCGAGATTGGCTACGCGCTATGTGATGTGACCGACAGCGCTTCGGTAAGCGCGGCATTCACTCAGGCGCGCGGCCTGAATGGTGCGGTCACGGTCGCTGTGGCCAATGCGGGCGCGGCCGACAGCCTGCCGTTTTCGCGTGTTACACCCGACCATCTGCAAGCCATGCTGGCGGTCAATCTGGGGGGCGTGGTCAACACATGGCAAGCCGCGCTTGACGGCATGAAATCCGACGGCTGGGGGCGCTGCATCGCCATTGCCTCGACTGCGGGGTTGAAAGGCTATGCCTATGCCAGCGCCTATGCAGCGGCGAAACACGCCGTGGTGGGTCTGACCCGATCGCTCGCGCTGGAACTGGGGCAAAGCGGCTTAACGGCGAATGCAATCTGCCCCGGTTTTATTGAAACCCCAATGCTGGAGCGGTCGATAGAAACCATCACCGCCAAGACTGGGATGAGCGAAACCAACGCCCGCGCCAGCCTGGTCGCTGCCAACCCGCAAAAGCGCTTTATCCAGCCCGATGAAGTGGCCGGGGCGGCGCTGTGGCTGTGCTCTGACGCGGCGGCGTCGGTCAACGGGCATGCTCTGGCCCTGTCTGGGGGAGAGATATGAGCCAGACCCGCCCGCATGCCGTTGAGTCGCTCTCGAAGGATCGCCTGCGCCTGTGGCTGCGGCTGCTGAAAGTGACCGGGCATGTCGAAGGCGAATTGCGCCGCCGCTTGCGCGCCGATCACGCGACCACCTTACCGCGTTTTGATGTTATGGCCGCCCTCGCGCGCCACCCCAAAGGTCTGCGGATGAGTGACCTGTCCGATTTCCTGCGCGTCTCGAACGGGAATGTCACGGGTATTGTCGACCGTCTGACCGAAGAAGGGCTGGCATTGCGCGTCGCCGTCGAAGGTGACCGGCGGGCGCAACTGGCGCGGCTGACGCCTGCGGGCGAGGCGGTTTTTGCAGAGCTTGCCGCCGCGCATGAGGCTTGGGTGAATGACCTTTTAGGCACGCTTGACGCGCCGATGATCGAGCAGGCGTTCGACCTGCTCACCCGGATAGAACCCCGCGAGACGGAGCGCCCATGACCGACACGCCCGACCATTTCCTATGCGAGGTAAAGGACGGCATTGCCCGGCTGCGCCTGAACCGCCCCGACCGCAAGAACCCGCTAACCTTTGAAAGCTACGCCGAATTGCGCGATTGGTTCCGCAATTTGCCCTACCGCGATGATGTGCATGCTGTGGTGATCCTGCCCAATGGCGGGAATTTCAGTTCCGGCGGTGATGTGCATGACATTATAGGCCCGCTCACCCGCATGGGGATGAAAGACCTTTTGGCCTTCACCCGCATGACCGGTGATCTGGTCAAGGCCATGCTGGCCTGTCAAAAACCCATCATTGCCGGGGTCGATGGCGTTTGCGCCGGCGCGGGCGCGATCATGGCCATGGCAAGCGATCTGCGCATCGGCACGCCTGCCGCCAAAGTGGCGTTCCTGTTCAACCGCGTGGGGCTGGCGGGCTGCGATATGGGCGCGTGTGCCATGCTGCCGCGCCTGATCGGGCAGGGGCGCGCCGCCGAATTGCTGTATCTGGGGCGGTCAATGTCTGCCGAAGAAGGGCTGAATTGGGGCTTTTTCAACAGGTTGAGCGACGATCTTGAAGCCGATTGCATCGATTGGGCCGCGCGCATTGCCAGCGGTCCCACCTTTGCCAATGCCATGACCAAGACGATGCTGGCCCAGGAATGGTCGATGTCTTTGGAGCAAGCGATTGAGTCGGAAGCGCAGGCGCAGGCGATCTGTATGCAGGGCAATGATTTCACCCGCGCCTATGAGGCCTTCGCCGCCAAGCGCAAACCCGTGTTCGAGGGGGATTGATGGCGGATCAAACCTTCCTTGACTGGCCGTTTTTCGACCCGCATCACCGCGAATTCGCCGCGCGGTTGGAGGCTTGGGCCAAGGGCGCGCTGGCGGGTATCGACCACGCCGATACCGACGCCGCGTGCCGCGCCTTGGTCACTGCGCTGGGGCGGGACGGTTGGTTGCAGCACAGCGCGTCAGAGGATGGCACGCTGGACCTGCGCGCTCTGTGCCTGACGCGCGAGATACTGGCGCGCCATGATGGCTTGGCCGATTTCGCCTTTGCCATGCAGGGGCTTGGCACCGGGGCGATCACGCTTTTCGGGACCGATGCGCAGAAATCCGAATGGCTACCGCGCACCCGCGCGGGTGCGGCGATTGCGGCTTTCGCGCTGACCGAACCGGGGTCGGGGTCTGACGTTGCCAATGGCACGCTTTCGGCCATGCGCGACGGGGACGACTATATCCTGAATGGCGAGAAGACATGGATCTCGAATGGCGGGATTGCCGATCTCTACACGCTGTTTGCGCGGACGGGGGAAGCACCGGGCGCGCGTGGCCTCTCGGCCTTTATCGTGACGCCCGACATGCCCGGATTTGCAGTGCTTGGGCGGATTGACACCATCGCCCCACACCCATTGGCGACCCTGCGGTTCAGCGATTGCCGCGTGCCTGCCGGCGCCATGATCGGCGCGCCGGGGCAGGGGTTCAAGATAGCCATGTCGGTGCTGGACGTGTTCCGCACCACGGTTGCCGCTGCCGCGCTTGGCTTTGCCCGCCGCGCGCTGGATGAGGCATTGAGCCGCGTGACCACCCGCCATGTGCAAGGCGCGCCCTTGATCGAGCGGCAAATGGTGCAAGGTCACATTGCCGATATGGCGCTGGAGGCGGACGCAAGCGCGCTTCTGACCTACCGCGCGGCATGGACCAAGGACATGGGCGCGCCGCGTGTCACGCGCGAGGCGGCGATGGCCAAGCTATACGCAACCGAGGCCGCGCAAAAGATCATCGACCGCGCCGTGCAACTGCATGGCGGCGATGGGGTGCGCAGCGGGCAGATGGTCGAGCGGCTATACCGCGAAATCCGGGCGCTGCGCATCTATGAGGGCGCAAGCGACGTGCAGCGTGTGATTATTGCCCGCCAAGCGGTGGAGGGGCATCATGGCTGACGCTTACAATCCCGCCCGCGAAGGGGCGCAAATGGCATTCGACGGGCGCATGTCCTATGCTGATTATCTTGGGCTGGACAAGGTTCTGTCGGCGCAAGCCCCCATCTCTGACGCGCATGACGAGATGTTGTTCATCATCCAGCACCAGACATCGGAATTGTGGATGAAGCTGATGCTGGCCGAGTTGGACGCTGCCCGCAAGGACTTGGCCGCCGACCGACTGGCCCCGGCGTTGAAGCTGTTGGCGCGGGTGGCACGGATCATGGAGCAGCTTAATTCCGCATGGGATGTTCTGCGCACCATGACGCCCTCGGACTACACCACGTTCCGGGAAAAACTGGGGCAATCGAGCGGCTTTCAGTCTTGGCAATACCGGATGATCGAATACCGGCTGGGCAACCGTAACCCGGCGATGATGCGCCCGCATGCCCATGTCCCCGCCGTGCATGCGGCGTTGCAAGCGGAGCTTGCGCAGCCGTGCCTATACCAGACCGTGTTGGGGGTAGCCGTGCGGATGGGCCACGCGCTGCCCGATGCGGCCCTTGCGCCGCGCCAGACACCCGCGCCGTCCATTCCGGAAGTGCAGGCGCTTTGGGCGCAAGTCTACCGCGATCCTGCCGCGCATTGGGCGCTTTACGAATTGGCTGAGAAACTGGTCGATCTGGAAGATTACTTCCGCCGCTGGCGGTTCAACCATGTCACCACGGTTGAACGTGTCATCGGGCTGAAAACGGGCACCGGCGGGACCGGCGGGACAAGCTACCTGCGCCGGATGCTTGAGGTGGTGCTGTTTCCCGAATTGTGGAACGTGAGGACAGAGCTATGAGCGATCTGCGTCCCTCTGCCCATCTGGACAGCTTTGCGCGCGATGCCTTGCCACCGTGCGACCAATGGCCCGACCTGGTGCTGGACGGGTTCGACTACCCCGACCGGCTGAATGCCGCTGTCGAGCTGACCGATGCCATGGTCGCGCGCGGTTTTGGCGATCATACCGCGCTGGTGGGCAACGGACGCCATCGCACCTACAAGGAATTGACCGACTGGACCAACCGCCTTGCGCATGTGCTGGTCGAGGATCTGGGCGTGAAACCCGGCAGCCGTGTGCTGATCCGCTCGGCCAACAACCCCGCGATGGTCGCCTGCTGGCTGGCCGCGACCAAGGCAGGCGCTGTGGTCGTCAACACCATGCCCATGTTGCGCGCGGGCGAATTGGCCAAATATGTCGACAAGGCCGAGATTGAATTCGCGCTGTGCGACACGCGATTGATGGATGAGATGACCACCTGCGCTGCGCAAAGCCGGTTTTTGAAAACGGTGGTCGGGTTTGACGGCACCTCGAACCACGATGCCGAACTTGACCGCATGGCCTTGGAAAAGCCGGTGCGCTTTGCCGCTGTTGATACGGCGCAGGATGATGTGGCGCTGTTGGGGTTTACCTCTGGCTCTACCGGAGAGCCCAAGGCCACGATGCATTTTCACCGCGATATTCTGATAATCGCGGATGCCTATGCGCAAGAGGTGTTGCAGGTCACGCCAGCGGATGTGTTCGTCGGATCGCCCCCTTTGGCGTTTACCTTCGGGCTGGGCGGCTTGGCGGTATTTCCGCTGCGGTTCGGGGCATCTGCGGTGCTGTTGGAAAACGCGTCGCCCCCGAACCTGATAGAGATCATCACCCGTTACCGCGCCACGATCTGCTTTACCGCGCCCACCGCCTACCGCGTCATGCTGCGGGCGATGGCCGACGGGGCGGACCTGTCCAGCTTGCGCATTGCGGTGTCGGCAGGCGAAACCCTGCCTGCGCCGGTCTATGACGACTGGTTGCGCGCGACCGGCAAACCCATGCTGGACGGGATCGGCGCCACGGAAATGCTGCATATTTTCCTGTCGAACCGGCTGGACGACCACCGCCCGGCCTGCACTGGCAAGCCCGTGGACGGGTATGAGGCCCGCGTGGTGGATGACACGGGCGCGCCCGCGCCCCCCGGCACGATGGGGCGGCTGGCGGTGCGCGGCCCGACCGGATGCCGCTACCTGAATGATGCGCGGCAGGGCAACTATGTGCAGGATGGCTGGAACATTACCGGCGATACATTCGTGATGGATGAGGACGGCTATTTCCACTTCGCCGCGCGCAATGACGATATCATCCTGTCGGCAGGCTATAACATTGCCGGGCCAGAGGTCGAGGCCGCGCTGCTGGCCCATGCCGCCGTGGCCGAATGCGCCGTTATCAGCGCGCCGGACCCGGAGCGCGGCGCGGTGGTTGAAGCGCATGTCGTGCTGGCCGAGGGCCACAGCCCCGGCCCCGACATGGCCCGCGCGCTGCAAGAGCATGTCAAAGCCACGATCGCGCCCTTCAAATACCCGCGCAGCGTGGTGTTTGCCGATAGCCTGCCCAAAACGCCAACGGGCAAGATTCAACGCTTTCGCATTGCGCCTGTGCATGGCGCGACGATCAAGGATTGACCACCGCGCGGCATAAGCCGCAATCTGCACCAATCATAACAGGGAGACGAAAAAATGAAAAAGCTGCTTCTGACAACCGCGCTCGCGGCCCTCGCCACAGGCGCACAGGCCGAAGTCAAGGTCGGCATGATTACCACGCTATCCGGCGGGGGCGCGGGTCTGGGCCTTGATGTGCGCGATGGGTTCCTGCTGGCTTTGGCGCAATCGGGCCGCGATGATATCGAACTGGTGGTCGAGGATGACCAGCAAAAGCCCGATATCGCGGTTCAGGTCGCCGACAAGATGATCCAGTCCGAGCGTGTCGATGTGATGACCGGCATCATCTTTTCCAACCTTGCGATGGCGGTGATCCCGTCGGCGGTCAATCAGGGTGTCGTTTACTTGTCGCCCAATGCAGGCCCGTCGCAACTGGCCGGGCGGGGCTGCCATCCGAATTACTTCAACGTCGCGTGGCAGAATGACAACCTGCACGAAGCCGCGGGGGCTTATGCCAATACGGCAGGCTATAGCAACAGCTTTATCCTTGCGCCGAACTACCCGGCAGGTCAGGACGCCCTGACCGGCTACAAGCGCATGTATGAAGGCGAATTGGCGGGCGAGATTTACACCCAGCTTGGCCAGACCGACTACGCTGCCGAAATCGCGCAGATCCGCGCTAGCGGTGCCGATAGCGTGTTCTTCTTCCTGCCCGGCGGCATGGGGATTTCGTTCCTGAAACAATATGCCGATAGCGGCGTGGATATTCCGGTGGTTGGCCCCGCGTTCAGCTTCGATCAGGGCATCTTGCAGGCGGTGGGTGCGGCAGCCCTTGGCGTGGTCAATACCGCGCAATGGTCCAAGGATATCGACATTCCGGTCAACCAGGCTTTTGTCGAGAGCTTTCAGGCCGAGTTTGGCCGCTTGCCATCGCTCTATGCCAGCCAGGGGTTCGACACCGCGAACCTGCTGATCTCGGCGCTGGAAAAGGCCGATCCGTCGGATAATGACGCCTTCCGCGCTGCACTCCGCGAGGCTGATTTCGACAGCACGCGCGGGGAATTCCGGTTTGGGAATAATCAGCACCCGATCCAGACCATCTATGCCCGCGAAGTCGTGCAAGAGGGCGATGTGTTCACCAACCGCATCATTGGCGTGGCCCTTGAAGACCATGCCGACGCCTATGCGGCAGAGTGCCAGATGCCGTAAGCTGCGCGCGCCCCGGGCTTGACCCGGGGCCTCGTGGTCCAAGAGGTCCCGGATCAGGTCCGGGACGGGGGTGCCGTCATGTCCACTATTCTCATCATCGAGCAGGTTCTCAATGGCCTGCAATCGGGGGTCATGCTGTTTCTTATGGCGGCCGGGCTGACGCTGATCTTTGGCGTGATGGGGCTTATCAACCTCGCGCATGGTTCGCTTTACATGGTGGGCGCCTTTGCAGCAGCAGCGGTCGCGGGCGTGACAGGGTCGTTCCTGCTGGCCGTGCTGGCCGCGCTTGCCGCGGCGGCGGCGGCGGGTGTTCTGGTCGAAACGCTGGTGATCCGCAGGCTTTATGCCGCAGATCATCTGGACCAGGTTCTTGCGACATTCGCGCTGATCCTGATCTTTTCGGAAGGCACACGGCTGATTTTCGGGTCTTTCCCGCTGTATCTGGACATTCCAAGCTGGCTGTCCGGCCCTGTCACCTTGCCCGGCGGCATTCAATACCCGCTTTACCGTTTGGCGCTGATTGGGGTCGGGCTTGTGGTGGCGATGTTGCTTTGGGCGCTGATTGAACGCACGCGCATCGGCATCCAGATCCGCGCGGGCGAAAATGACCGAGAGATGATCGCCGCCCTTGGTGTCGATATATCAAAGCTATACACGCTGGTTTTCGCGCTTGGTGCGGCTCTGGCCGGACTGGCGGGCGCGCTGGTCGGCGCGATCCAGTCGGTGCAGGTGGGCATGGGAGAGCCGGTGTTGATCCTCGCTTTCGTGACCATCGTGATCGGCGGTATCGGGTCGATCAAGGGGGCGTTTGTGGGCGCTATATTGGTGGGACTGACCCAAACGCTGGGCAGCGTGTTCCTGCCCGTGCTGTTCCGGCTGTTTTTGGACCCGGCCACGGCCATGTCGCTGGGCGCGTCGCTGGCCAATATGGCGGTCTATATCCTGATGAGCCTTGTGCTGATCTTCCGTCCCACCGGCCTGATGGGAGCGCGCGCATGATCCGTGAACGCTACGTTAACGCGGCGCTTCTGGCCGGGCTATTGGCGGTGCCGCTCTACGCGCTGCTGGTGGACGAGCCGTTTACCATCACGCTTGCCACCCGCGCGGTCATTCTGGCGCTTGCCGCCGTGGGGCTGAACATCGCGCTTGGCTGGGGTGGGTTGGTCAGCTTCGGCCATGCTGCATTTTTCGGGATCGGCGGCTACAGCATGGGCATTCTGGCCTTTCATGCGCAGAATTTCATGCCGCTTGACCTGGGCTTCATGGTGTTTGACGGCACCAAATCCATGCCGGTCATCTGGCTGGTGGCGATCATAACCTCGGCCCTTGCGGCGTTCTTGATCGGGCTGCTCAGCCTGCGCACAAGCGGGGTGTATTTCATCATGATCACGCTCGCTTTCGCGCAGATGTTTTACTATTTCGCAATCTCATGGTCGCGCTATGGCGGCGAGGACGGGATATCTATTTATATCCGCAACGATTTTCCGGGCCTGAATACGCTTGTGCCCATCCAGTTCTTCGGCATCTGTTTTGCGGCACTTGTGCTGGCGCTGTGGCTGAACGCGCGGCTGGTCGCGTCGCCTTTCGGGCTGGCGCTGAACGCTGCGCGGCAAGTGCCGGTGCGGGTTCAAACCGTGGGGCTGGACCCGACGCGCCTGAAGCTGGTGGCTTTCGTCATATCCGGCGCAATCACCGGGCTTGCGGGGGCGCTTTTTGCGGACCTTAACCGTTTTGTCAGCCCGTCAATGTTTTCGTGGCACCTGTCGGGCGAGTTGATCGTGCTGATTATCTTGGGCGGTGTGGGCCGCTTGATGGGCCCGGTTTTGGGCGCAGTCCTGTTCGTCGCGCTGGAGCATTTTCTGGGCGGCCTGACGACCCATTGGCATATCGCGCTGGGGGCGATCCTGCTGGGGGTGGTGTTGTTCGCGCGCGGCGGCGTGATCGGGCTGCTATGTGGACCGAAGGGGCAATCATGACCGATACCGTTCTGGAGACCCGCGGAATTACCAAATCCTTTGGCAGCTTATGTGCCAGCGACGGCATCTCCATAGACCTGCAAGCGGGCGAAATTCATGCTGTGATCGGCCCCAATGGCGCGGGTAAATCGACGCTTATCCATCAAATCTGCGGCGGGCTGCGGCCCGATGCGGGGCAGGTGCTGCTGCAAGGGCAAGACGTGACCGCGCTGCCAACGGCGGCCCGCGCGCGCAAAGGCTTGGGGCGCACCTTCCAGATTTCCGCGCTGGCAATGGAAGACAGCGTTTTGGAAAACGTCATGCTTGGGGCGCTGGGGGCCAGCGGGCGGCCATGGCGGTTCTTCGTGCCGGTTATGGGCGACCGGACCTTGCGCGACCGGGCCACCGCCGCGTTGGAGCGCGTTGGCCTGCAAGACGCCCTGCACAGCCGCACCGCAGCACTTAGTCATGGGCAAAGACGCCAGTTGGAAGTGGCCGTCGCGCTGACGCTCGACCCGCGCGCTTTCGTCATGGACGAACCCATGGCCGGGCTTGGCGCCGAAGGGTCCAAGACCTTGACCGGCTTTCTGGACGGGCTGCGCGACCAAGCCCCGATCCTGCTGGTGGAACATGACATGGACGCGGTTTTCGCACTTGCCGACCGCATCAGCGTGCTGGTTTACGGGCGCATTATCGCCACGGGAACGGTGGATGAAATTCGCCGCGACCCGGCCGTGCGCGAAGCCTATCTGGGAGACCCGGCATGAGCCTGTTGCATGTCGAGAACCTGACCGCCAGTTACGGTGCCTCTCAGGCTTTGTTCGGGGTGAATTTCACATTGGCAGAGGGCGAGGTTCTGGCCCTGATGGGGCGCAACGGCATGGGCAAGACCACGACCGTCAAGGCCATCTGCCGGATGATCCCATCGGCGGGCAGGCTGGACTTTGCCGGGCATGACCTGCACCGCCTGCCCAGTTTTCGCGCCGCACGGTTGGGGCTGGGGCTGGTGCCCGAAGGGCGGCGCTGTTTCGCTGGTCTGACCGTGGCCGAAAACCTGATCGCCGCCGCGCGCCCCGGCCATTGGAGCATTGCGCGCGTGACCGAATTCTTCCCGCGTCTGGGTGAGCGTCTGGGGCAGCGCGCGGCATCGCTTTCGGGCGGGGAGCAACAGATGCTGGCCATTGGTCGTGCGCTGATGACCAATCCACGCCTGTTGATCCTGGATGAGGCCACCGAAGGGCTGGCCCCGCTGATCCGCGCAGAGATATGGGCCACGATTGCCGCGCTGAAACGTGACAGCGCCATGTCGATCCTTGTCATCGACAAGACGCTCTCGGAACTGGCGCAGGTGGCCGACAGCGCCGCGATCATTGCGCGGGGGCAGACCGTCTGGTCGGGCGCGATGGATGATCTGAGCGCCGATGTGACAGAGCAATATGTGGGGGTGTAGGCATGTATGAATTTCACCAGAAGGTTCTGTTCAAGCATTGCGACCCGGCGGGGATCGTCTTTTTCCCGCGCTATTATGAGATGGTGAATGATTGCGTCGAGGCCTTCTTTGCCGATGTGCTGGACTGGCCCTTCGAGGCGATGCACGGGGCAGGAGCCGTGCCCACCCGCGCAATCGAAACCGAATTCCTTGCGCCCTCGCGCCATGGCGATGCGCTGGTGCTGGAATTGCGGATCGCGGCGCTTGGCCGAACGTCTTGCGGTTACACCATAATCGCGCGCTGTGGCGATCAGACAAGGTTCACCCATAGCGCGACACTGGTAAACGTGACCACGAATGGCCGCCCCTGCGCATGGCCGCCGCGCGTTGCGGCAACGCTAGAGCAAGTGAAAGACCCGACATGACTCATAAGACCATTCACCCCGAAAGCTGGCTGCCCGCCAAAGGTTACGCCAACGGCATGCTGACCCGCGACGGTGTGCTTCACATCGGGGGGCAGATTGGCTGGGATGGCGATCAGCGTTTCGTGGCGGATGATTTCGTGGGCCAGATGCGGCAGGCTTTGGCCAATATCGTGGCGATTGTCGAAACGGCAGGCGGGCAGGTGCAAGACATCACGCGGCTGACATGGTTCGTGACCGACAAACGCGCGTATATCGCGCGTCAAGCCGAAGTGGGCCGCGCCTATCGTGATGTTATGGGCAAGCATTTTCCCGCCATGTCGATGGTCGTCGTGGCCGGGTTGATAGAGGATGCGGCCCTGGTCGAGATAGAGGCAACCGCCCATATCCCACCCGCAGAAACAGGCTAGACAAACGCCGCTCTCACCGTCAAGCTAACCTCCGATGGTGTTCAGCCCCTTTGGGGTTGGCTGAAAAGGGAACATGGTGCGGGCCTGCCCAAGTCCATGACTGCCCCCGCAACTGTAAGCGGTTAGCACCCCCGAGATGACCACTGGCCTTGCGCCGGGAAGGGTCGGGGGGGCGTTGATCCGCAAGTCAGGAGACCTGCCATCACCGCCCTGTTGCATGCCGCGACACGGGCGTTTGTTGGAACCGGGCGGGGTGCCTCGGGGGTCAGACACCGGCGCGCGCGCCCGACCCCTTGGCAAATCGTCCACATGCGCGGAGGGCGCTATGCTGCTGGACCATACGATTTTACAACTGCGAACGCCGGGGCTGTCGCCAGAGCGGGCGCGCGAATTGGGCCATCTGGGTTATCTGCAATGGCTGGGCAGCTTACCCGGCTTTGCAAGTTATCCTGCCGAAGCGATGCGCGCCTATACCCGCGCTGCACCCTATCTGCGCCAAGCCCCCGCGCTGGCGGTGTTTTGCGGGCTTTTGGTGGAAAGCACCCGCACGCCCTTGCGCCCGCTGACGCTGATCTTGCCGCCCAAACAGCGGCGAGGTGGGGCGAAAGGGCGGCGCACCGTGATGTGACACAGCCCTGAATATGAATTGAATTCATGTTCAGGGTGAAAATCATTCGGTTTCTTCTTGGTTTGCGCAGGGCTATATCCTGCGCAAACCTGCTTGCATGGAAGAACCGATCCGATGAAAGACTTTGCTTTGCACGACGCGCCCGTGTTGGACGAGTTGCGCGCGCTGGCCGCCGAGCGCATCCTGATCCTTGATGGTGCGATGGGGACAATGATCCAGACGCTGGGTCTGTCGGAAGAGGATTATTCGGCGCATGGGCATATCCACGGCCCCGGTTGCCGTCATCACACCGACCACCCGCAAAAGGGCAATAACGATCTGTTGGTCCTGACCAAGCCCGATGCGATCGAGGAGATCCATTATCAATTCGCGATGGCGGGCGCGGATATTCTGGAAACCAACACGTTTTCCGGCACCACCATCGCGCAGGCCGATTATGGGCTGGAAGGGGCTATCCATGATCTGAGCGTGGCGGGCGCGCAAGTGGCCCGCCGTGCCGCCGACCGGGCGCAGGCCACTGACGGCAAGCGCCGTTTTGTGGCCGGTGCCGTTGGGCCGACCAACCGCACCGCCAGCATCAGCCCCGATGTGAATGATCCCGGCTTTCGCGCGGTCAGTTTTGACGAGCTGCGCCGCGCCTATGGCCAGCAGATGGAAGGGCTGATCGAAGGTGGTGCCGATCTTATCCTGATTGAAACCATCTTCGACACACTCAACGCCAAGGCCGCAATTTTTGCCGCCTTTGAAGTGTTCCAGAAAATCGGCCAGCGCCTGCCGCTGATGATATCGGGCACGATCACCGATGCCTCTGGGCGCACGCTGTCGGGCCAGACGCCGACCGCCTTCTGGCATTCGGTCGCCCATGCGCGCCCCTTCACCGTGGGCTTGAATTGCGCACTTGGCGCGGACCTGATGCGCCCGCATCTGGCCGAACTGGCGGGCGTGGCTGACACGTTGATCTGCGCCTACCCCAATGCGGGCCTGCCCAACGCGTTCGGCGGCTATGATGAGACGCCAGAGCAAACCGCAGCCCTTGTGGGCGGCTTTGCCCGCGACGGCTTGGTCAATGTGGTGGGCGGCTGCTGCGGCACCACGCCCGACCACATCCGCGCCATTGCCGACGCCGTTGCCCCCTATGCCCCGCGAAAGGTTCCCGCATGACCCGTTATCTTCGTCTGTCCGGTCTGGAACCCTTCGTGCTGACGCCCGATATTCCGTTTGTGAATGTGGGCGAGCGCACCAATGTTACGGGATCGGCCAAGTTCCGCAAATTGATCGTGAATCGCGATTATGCCACGGCTTTGGATGTCGCGCGCGAGCAGGTCGAGAACGGCGCGCAGATCATCGATGTGAACATGGATGAAGGGCTGATCGATTCGCAAAAGGCGATGGTCGAGTTCCTGAACCTTGTCGCGGCAGAACCCGATATCGCCCGCGTGCCGATCATGATCGACAGTTCTAAATGGGAGGTGATCGAGGCGGGCCTGCAATGCGTTCAGGGCAAATCGGTCGTCAATTCGATTTCGATGAAGGAAGGCGAAGACCAGTTCCGCGAACAGGCGCGCTTGTGTCTGGCTTACGGTGCGGCGGTCGTGGTCATGGCCTTTGATGAGCAGGGCCAAGCCGACACGTTTGCGCGCAAGACAGAGATCTGCGCGCGCGCCTACCGCATTTTGACCGAGGAAGTGGGCTTCCCGCCCGAAGACATCATCTTTGACCCGAACATCTTTGCCGTCGCCACCGGGATCGAGGAACACGACAATTACGGTGTCGATTTCATCGAAGCGACGGCTTGGATACGCCAGAACCTGCCCCATGCGCATGTTTCTGGCGGGGTGTCCAACCTGTCCTTTTCGTTCCGCGGCAACGACACGGTGCGCGAGGCGATGCACGCGGTGTTCCTGTATCATGCCATCAAGGCAGGCATGGATATGGGCATTGTGAACGCGGGCCAATTGGTGGTCTATGACCAGATCGACCCGGCGCTGCGCGAGGCTTGCGAAGATGTGGTTCTGAACCGCAAGCCCAAGGCGGGCGGCACCGCGACCGAAAACCTGCTGGACCTTGCCGACCGCTTCAAGGGCGGAAAACGCGAAGAGCGTGTGCGCGATCTGGCATGGCGTGACTGGGCGATTGACAAGCGGTTGGAGCACGCGCTGGTCAATGGCATTACCGAATTCATCGACGCCGATACCGAAGAGGCGCGCCAAGCCGCCGAAAAACCCCTTGATGTGATCGAAGGGCCGTTGATGGCAGGCATGAACGTGGTTGGCGACCTGTTCGGCGCGGGCAAGATGTTCCTGCCGCAAGTGGTGAAATCCGCCCGCGTCATGAAACAGGCCGTGGCCGTGTTGCTGCCCTATATGGAAGAAGAAAAGCGCCTGAATGGCGGCACGGGGCGGCAATCGGCAGGCAAGGTTTTGATGGCCACGGTCAAAGGCGATGTGCATGACATTGGCAAGAACATTGTCGGCGTCGTGCTGGCCTGCAACAATTACGATGTGATCGACTTGGGCGTGATGGTCCCGCCGCAAAAGATTTTGCAGGTCGCACGTGACGAAAACGTGGATATCATCGGCCTGTCGGGGCTGATTACGCCATCCTTGGACGAAATGGTGCATCTGGCGTCAGAGATGGAGCGCGAGGGGCTGAACCTGCCGCTGCTGATCGGGGGGGCGACCACATCGAAGGTGCACACGGCGGTCAAAATCGCGCCGCGCTATTCCGGGCCTGCGGTCTATGTGCTCGATGCCAGCCGCGCGGTGGGCGTGGTCAGTAACCTGCTATCCCCCACCAACAAAGCGGGATTCGTGGACGGCATTCGCACCGAATATGCCGAAGTGACCGCGCGCCACGAACGCGCCGAAGCTGCGAAGGACCGCCTGCCGCTGGCCAAGGCGCGCGCCAACCCGTTGCGGCTGGATTGGGACAGCTACAGCCCGACCGCGCCGAAATTCACCGGGCCGCGCGTGATCGACGACTGGGACCTGGCCGATCTGGCGGAATATATCGACTGGACGCCGTTTTTCCAGACATGGGAGCTGAAAGGCGTCTACCCCAAGATCCTTGACGACCCGAAACAGGGCGAGGCCGCGCGCGCGTTGTTCCAAGACGCGCAGGATATGCTGAAACGGATCATTGCCGAGAAGTGGTTCACGCCCCGTGCCGTGGTCGGATTCTGGCCTGCCAACACGGTGGGTGATGATATTCGCCTGTTCACCGATGGCGGGCGCGAAACGGAACTCGCCACGTTCCACACGCTGCGCCAGCAACACAGCAAGCGGGCAGGGCGGCCCAATCTGGCCTTGTCAGATTTCGTGGCGCCCATTGGCATGCCCGACCATATCGGCGGGTTTGTCGTGACCGCCGGACCGGAAGAGGTTGAGATTTCGGGCCGCTTCGACCGCGAGAATGACAATTACAGCGCGATCATGGTCAAGGCGCTGGCCGACCGCATTGCCGAAGCGATGGCAGAAGCCCTGCATGCCCGCGTGCGCCGCGACTATTGGGGCTATGCGCCACAGGAAACCTTTACCCCGCAAGAGCTTGTCAAGGAACCTTACGGCGGCATCCGTCCCGCACCGGGCTACCCCGCCCAGCCCGACCACACCGAAAAACGCACGCTCTTCAAATTGCTGGATGCCGAAGCGGCAACCGGTGTCACCCTGACCGAAAGCATGGCCATGTGGCCGGGGTCGTCGGTATCGGGCCTCTATCTGGGGCACCCCGACAGCTATTATTTCGGCGTGGCCAAGGTGGAGCGCGATCAAGTGGCCGATTATGCCGCGCGCAAGGGGATGGACCTGGCAGAGGCAGAGCGCTGGCTGGCTCCGGTGCTGAATTACGATCCGGCGGCAAAGCAGGCAGTTGCGGCGGAATAAGCCCCTCGCGCGCGGGGCAACGCCCTGCTAACCATGGGGCAAATCAGCGCAAGGACACGCCATGGACGACACCGCCCGCCGCCACAACGAAAAGATGAAGCGCATCAAGGAAGCGCGCGACAAGATTATGGAAACAAAGACCGAAGAACGCGGTCTGATTATGATCCATACCGGCAATGGCAAGGGCAAATCCTCGTCCGGGTTCGGGATGATCATGCGCTGCATCGCGCACGGTATTCCGTGTTCTGTGGTGCAGTTCATCAAGGGCGGTTGGCAGACCGGCGAAAAGATGTTCCTGCGCGAGCGGTTCCCCGACGAGTGCCGGTTCTTCGTATCGGGCGAAGGCTTCACATGGGAAACGCAGGACCGCGACCGCGACGTGGCGGCGGCCCAAAACGGCTGGAGGATCGCACAAGAACAAATCCTCGACCCCGCAATAGGGTTCGTGTTGTTGGACGAGATCAATATCGCGCTGCGCTATGACTATCTGGATATCGATGAAGTGGTCGGGTTTCTGCAAACCCGCAAGCCGGTCATGACCCATGTCTGCCTGACCGGGCGCAATGCAAAGCCGGAATTGTTGGAAGCCGCTGATCTTGTGACCGAAATGACGCTCTTGAAACACCCGTTCAAGGATGGTGTGAAAGCCCAGAAGGGTATCGAGTTCTGACAGGTCGCATGGGGGCTTTGCCCCCGCCGCGCGTGCCGCGCGCCTCCCCCAGGATATTTTTGCAAGGATGAAAAGGCTTTGTTTACTTTTTTGGGTCAGGGTGGAGTTGCGGCACAGGGAGGGATCCCGATGACCGCCAAGGGTGAAAGCACCGCGTCCGGCTTGGGTTTTCAGCTTAGGGCGCGGTGCCGCCGCCCCGGCCCTCTTCATCCTTGCTTAAATATCCCCGCCGGAGGCGCATGTCAGCCATTCCGCGCAAGTGGTGGCTTGGGACGATGACCGCGTTGATGATTCAAGGCACCGGCAGCAATGTGGGCAAATCCTTGTTGGTGGCGGGACTGTGCCGCGCGGCGCGGCGGCGCGGGCTGTCGGTGGTCCCTTTCAAGCCGCAGAACATGTCGAACAATGCCGCCGTTACCGCCGATGGGGGGGAGATCGGTCGCGCGCAGGCGCTTCAGGCGCGCGCTGCGGGGTTGGAGCCTGTGGTTGATATGAATCCGGTGCTGCTGAAGCCGGAAAGCGAGACTGGCGCACAAGTGATTGTGCAGGGACACCGTCTGACCAGCACGCAAGCGGGCGACTATGCCGCGCTAAGACCGCGCCTTTTGGGCTATGTCATGGATAGTTTCAATCGCTTGCGCGAAGCCCATGATCTGGTTCTGGTTGAAGGCGCGGGCAGCCCCGCAGAGGTTAATCTGCGCGCAAATGACATTGCCAATATGGGCTTTGCGCGCGCCGCCGATGTTCCGGTGGTGTTGGCGGGCGACATTGATCGTGGCGGCGTGATCGCGCAGATTGTGGGCACGCAGGCGGTGCTGGACCAAGGCGATGCCGCGCAGATCGTTGGCTTTCTTATCAACCGGTTTCGCGGCGATCCTCGCCTGTTCGACGATGGTTATGTCCAGATAGCGGAGCGGACGGGGTGGCGCGGTTACGGTGTTTGTCCGTGGTTCGCCGATGCCTGGAAACTGCCGGCCGAGGATGCGCTGGACCTGTTTGCCCCGGCGCGCCCGTCGGGACTGCATATCGTGTGTCTGGCCCTGTCCCGAATCGCTAATTTCGACGATCTGGACCCTTTGGCGCAGGAACCGGGCGTGCGGCTGACCTTGCTTGGTCCCGGTCGTGCCATTCCCGGCGATGCGGATTTGGTGATCGTGCCGGGGACCAAATCCACCCGTGCTGATCTTGCCTTCTTGCGGGCGCAGGGGTGGGATGTCGATCTGATGGCGCATTATCGGCGCGGCGGGCATGTGCTTGGCATTTGCGGCGGCTACCAGATGCTGGGGCGGTCCGTGGCCGACCCACAGGGGCTGGAGGGCGCGCCGGGCCTTACGCCCGGCCTTGGTTTGTTGGAGATTGACACCGTCATGACCGGCGACAAGCGCCTGACCCGTGTGCAAGGCGCGCATGTCGCGTCCGGGCAGCCGCTGGACGGCTATGAAATTCATCTGGGGCGCAGTCACGGTGCGGATTTGGCCCGGCCTTTTGCCTTGGTTGACGGCGTGGCCGAAGGAGCGGTCAGCGCGGATGGGCGTGTTGCCGGAACCTATCTGCATGGCATGTTCGCGGGCGATGCGTTTCGCGCGGCATGGTTGGCCAGCTTGGGTGGGGTCGCCTCGGATGCCAGTTTTGGCAAAACGGTCGACGCGACGCTCGACGCGCTGGCCGACCATCTGGAGGCATCGCTGGACGTGGATGGCTTGCTGGCCGCCGCGCGTTAACCTTTTTCCGCCTGTGCCCATCGCCGAATGTCACCGGGCGTGGCAGAAAGCTTGCGGCGGCACAGATCGGCCAGATTGGCCCCGCTGGAAAACCCGGTCGCATAGGCGATAGACGTGATCGAGCGCCGCGTATTGCGCAGCATCCAGACCGCTGCGCGCAGCTTTGTTTCGATGACATAAGCCTTTGGCGAACAGCCGACATGGGCGCGAAACAGGCGCAGGAAATGCCGTTCGCTCAGCCCTAACATACGGGCCAGTGCCGCAATTTCGGGCGTCTGGCCGGATTGCGCATCCAGAATGACCAGAGCGCGCTGGATGCGCGGATCATCAATGCCGGAATGGTCGGTCGGGGTAACGGCGTCGGGCGATCCATCGCCGGCGGGAAGGGTCATCTGGTGATGAACCTTGGCACTTTTGTCTGGCCCAAGATGTTGCGCGATCACCTGACGCATCAGCGACAGGATCGACACGCCCCCCAGCACAGTCGATACCCCCCCGGCGCGGTGAAAATCGCGGTTGGGCACGAAGCGGAAGCCGGGATAGGCCAGTTCGAAATGCTCTCTGTGGTAGGGATGAATGCAAACCGATTTTCCGTCGAGCAGGCCAAGCCCCGCCAGAACGAAACTGCCGGTGCAGACCCCATGGACCGGCACGCCCGCGCGGTGCGCGGCACGGATAAACGCGGAATGCTGGCTTGGTGCGGTGTCAAGATCGCGCAATAGCCCGCCAATGACGAAGAGATGGTCAAATCTGCTGGGTGCGACATAATCCGAGCTGGGCGAGATAGCCACCCCGCAACTGGAGCGCATCGCGACGTTCACAGGCCCGATCACATCCCAGCGTGCATAGCGCGGGTTGGAATCGTCGCCGTGATCGCCAGCGTGACGCAGGCTTTCCACCAGCCCCGCAAAAGACATTAGCGGAAAACTGGGCCAAAGCAGGATGCCGACCCTTAGCGCATCGACCGGCTGTGCAGGGTTTTCTGCCTGCTTCTTGGTCGTCAGTGGGTCTAATCTGCCCGATTTCATGCTGCGCTTTACAGAAATGTCTGAATTCAGATGAATATGGCGGATACACGAAAGACAGCCCTTTGGCAACTGCCGCACGATTTTGCATCGGCCTGCGATGGGTCGGCAACCCGGCGTCTGACCGGGAGCATTCAACAAAGGGGCCGATTTGGCCCCACAATGTCAGGGAGCGTTCATTATGAAAACTTCGACCTTGCGCCGCCATCTCATGTTGTCGGCGGCGGCATTTGCCCTTGGGGCAGGTGCGGCCAATGCGCAGGACTGCCCCATAAAGATTGGTGGCCTTGCACCACTATCAGCCCCCGGCACCGTGGTCGGCGGCGAAGCCATGCGCGACGCGATGATGATCGCGGAAGCCGACATCAACGCCGCAGGTGGGGTTCTGGGCTGCGACATAGAGGTGGTGATCGCCGATACCGAAGGCTTGCCCGAGCGGGCAATTGCGGTCATGGAACGCCTGATTACACAAGACGGTGTCGTTGCGGTGGGCGGCGGGTATCACAGTTCGGTGGGTGTTGCGTCCAAGGACGTGGCCGATGCGCGCGGTATCCCGGTGGTGTTTGCCGAGACGTGGAACGACACCATTACCGGCGACAAGCAGAAACATATTTTCCGTATCGCGCCGCTCTCGTCCTGGACCTCTAACGTCAACTGGCAATTTGCGCTGACCTTGCCGGGGATCGAAAAGGTCGTGATCCTGACCGAGAACACCGATTACGGCATTCCCGCCAGTCAGGAAACCGCGAAGGGTCTGGAATCTGGTGGCGTGGCCAGCACGATTTTCTCGGTCGATATCGGCACGCAGGATTACGCGGGCATTGTCGAACGGATCAAGGCTGAAGACCCCGACATGATTATCACGCTGGTCACGGGGGAAGCCGCGTTCAACTTTACCCAGCAGGCCGCCGATGCAGGCATTGGCCCGATGGACCTGCCGTTCCAGACAGGGCAGGACGCGCTGGAATCGGGCACTTACTGGACCAACGTGCCGGATGGGCAATATGCGTTTGTGCAGCGTATTGGCGTGCCGGAAAGCCAGTTCACCGAGAAGGGCCGCGCTTTTGCGGCGGTCTATAAGGAAAAGACCGGCAAATCCGATGTCGAGAGCTACGCGATGGAAGCGTATGATTCGATTGCTGTTCTGGCGCAGGCCATCAACGAAGCGGGCACCACCGATGGCAGTTCCATCGTGACCGCTCTGGAAAACATCAGCCATGAGGGCACTTTGGGCCGGATCTATTTCGATTACGGCCTGAAGCGCGACCCGTCCGAGGATGGCAAGGGCGATGAATGGTGGCACCAGTGGCCCGACCCGGCGATCACCATCATCCAGTTTCAGGAAGAAGGCCAGGCTTCGAGCGAGGCGGCCATCGTCTATCCTGAAGCCTACAAGACCGCCGAACCGATCTGGGTAAACCAGTAACAACCAGACAGGGCGCGGGCTGTTTTCCCCGCGCCCTGCTTGACGGCACAGGCTTCGGGCCATGCACCCGAAGCGCAACGGGGGACCATCCGTGCAGACACCTGAAATTTTCTGGGGCGTCATCCTTTGGATGACAGTCTGGGGCGTGCTTGGCAGTGTGTTGCTGCGGCGGCGCTACTTCTCGCGCGATCTGGACACGTCGAACGTGAATTTCGCGGGCGCCATGGCTGGCGCAGCCCTTGGCCCGATTGGGGTGGCTGTGCTTTGGGCGCGCACGCCGAAACTGTCGGGGCGGATCACAACCTTTCTGGGCCTGACAGCGGTGGTGCTGATCGCGGCGGCATTTTCCTTTGCAGACCCGGAAAACAACTGCGTGGCCAATGGCGCGTTTCGGGCCAGTCAGTTCACCAACGGGCTGATTATTGGCATTATCTACGGCTTCATGGCGCTGGGCCTGACGCTGATCTTTTCCATCCTTGGCGTGGTCAGTTTTGCCCATGGCGAGTTTTACATGATCGGCGGAATGCTGGTTTATTACATCACCGTGGTCTGGTTTCCGGGTGTTAACCCGCTTCTTGGGGTGATGGGGGCGTGTTGCCTTGCCTTTTGCATCGGAGCGCTGTTCGAGCGCGCCATGCTGACACCCATGTATACCGGCAAGATCGACCGGCCTGTGGAATACGGCATTCTCGCCACCTTCGGACTGGCCTTCACGTTACAGTATTTCGTGCAGGCGCTGCATGGCGCAAGCCCGGTCAAGGTTCAGCGTTACATTGATTTCCCGCGCTGGGAGTTTCCGGCAGGCGCAGAATCGCCGCTCATCGAGACGCGGCGCGGCAACCTGACGCTGTTCGACACGGTCTCTATTTCCAACCCGCGTTTTATTGCGGCCGTGACCTGTATTCTTGTGTTGCTGGCGCTGCTGTATCTGCTGCACCGCACCTGGACCGGCAAGGCGCTGCGCGCTGTCAGCCAGGACCGAGAGGCGGCGGCGATTGCAGGCATTGACCCCAACCGCATGAATATGCTGGCTTTTGCGCTTGGCGGCATGATCGCGGCGCTGGCGGGTGCGTTGCTGGTGCAGGCGTTTTCATGGTTGCCGCAGGTCGGCGCGATCCCGGCCATGCGGTCTTTCGTGATCGTGGTTCTGGGCGGGCTTGGGTCACTACCCGGCGCGTTCATCGGCGGCATACTGGTCGGGCTGGTCGAAGCGGCGGGCACAGGCTGCATACCCGACGCGCAAAAGGCCGCCAGCTACATTCCGGCTTATGGAATGATCGTTCTGACACTGACGCTGCTGCTGCGGCCCACGGGGCTGTTCGGGCGGCGCTTCGCCTCTGGCGCGCATGGGCAGGGGGGCTGATATGGCACGAATTCCACATATCGCAGGGCTGCTTCTGATCGCGTTCTTCCTGGCCTTTCCGTTGGTCTATACCGGCGCGAATTACGACTATGTCATGCATGTGCTGATAACAGGCTTCTTCTATGCGATCCTGGCCTCAAGCTGGTCCATGCTGGCGGGCTATGCCGGGCAATTCAGCTTCGGTCATATGGCTTTCATGGGGATCGGGGCGTATGGCACGGCGTTGTTTTGTCATTACTTCTACATCACCGAAGCGCCGACCGGCATCTGCACGGAATTCGGGTTCTTCGGCAACTGGCTGGTCATCAAAAACGCGATCGGCGTCACCTCTACCACCCTGACGCAGGATTGTTTGCAACAGGCGATTGACGGCTGGGGCGACACGGTGCGCGTCTGGCGCATGCCGGTGTTGTTGGGGATTATCCTTGGCACATTGGCAGGCGGGCTTGCCGGGCTGCTGGTTGGGTTGCTGGTGCTGCGCCTGCGCGCGGCCTATCTGGCCCTGTTCACGCTTGGGTTTTCGGAGATCATCAAGGCGATCATCTCTGCCGAAATCGACATCACGCGCGGGCAGGCGGGTTTGGTGCTGCCCCCGTTATACGGTGAGGGGCTGAACCTGTTCGGATTGCAATTCGGCCAAACCGACAAAATACCACCCTATTACACCATGTTCGCGCTGCTGCTGGCCTGCCTTGCCATTCTGACATGGCTGTCGCGCTCACGTTTCGGGCTGTTCGTGCGCGCCCTGCGCGAGGATGCGGATGCAGCCGCTGCCTTGGGCGTGAATACCACGCGCTATAAGGTGATCGTGTTCACCATTACCACCGCCATGGCGGCGGCGGCGGGCGCGGTGCAGGCGCATTACGTCCAGATTGTAACGCCCAACATGTTGTTCTTGCTGCAAATGTCGCTTGTTGTGGCGATGGCGGTCATTGGCGGGGTCGAAAACTTCGTCGCCGCGGCATTGGGCGCGATCTTTTTGCAGATCATGCTGGAACTGTTGCGCACCTCGTTCAGCATTGGCGGCATAGAGGTGGACATGACCGTCTGGCGGCTGGTGTTCTTCGGGGTCTTGCTCATGCTGGTGCTACGCTTTGCGCGCAACGGTTTGCTTGCGCCGTTGATAGACCGGTTCGCGCGCATTGGCGTGGCCGAAGAAACCATCGCCAAACGTAAAGCCCGACAGGAGGCGCAGTCATGATCCAGTTGAAAGTGACCAATCTGGAAAAACGCTTCGGCGGCAATCATGTGTTGAAAGGGGTGAACCTTGACGTAAACGGCCCGGAACTGATTGGCGTGCTTGGCCCGAATGGCGCGGGCAAAACCACCTTGACCAATATTCTGGACGGCGCAATCAAACCTACATCCGGCACGGTGTATCTGAATGGCCAGCGCATTGACCAGCTTGCGCCCTATGAAGTTGCGCGCGCAGGTCTTGGGCGCACATTTCAGGTCACGCGCAGTTTCCGGCGGATGACGGTTCTGGAAAACCTGTATGTGCCGGCGCTTGCGATGGGCCATATGAACCAGGGCCGCGCCCTGACGGAAAAAGCGATGGAGGTGCTGGAGTTTCTGACCATTGACCATTTACGCAACGAATACGCGCGGGCGCTGTCTGGCGGACAACAAAAGCTGCTGGAACTGGGGCGGCTGTTAATGCTGAACCCCGATGTCATCATTCTGGATGAACCCTTTGCAGGTGTTCACCCCAAGCTGATGGAAGTGATCTATGCGTATATCCGCCGCATGAAGGCCGAGGGGAAGGCGATCATCCTGATTTCGCACCAGATGGATGCGATTTTCGCGCTGTCGGAACGGCTTATCGTGCTGAATTTCGGCGTGCTCATTGCCGATGGCGCGCCGGATGCGGTCAAGAACGATCCCGCCGTGATCGAAGCCTATCTGGGCAAAGACGAAGAGGATGCAGCATGACCGACACTGTTCTGGAATTGCGTGACATGTCGGTGGGCTATTACCGCGATCTCAACATTCTGTCCGACCTGAACCTGATCGCGCGGCGCGGGCAGATTACCACCATTCTGGGCGCAAATGGTGTGGGCAAATCCACCGCGCTGAAAGCGGCCTTCGGGTTCTTGCGACCGTTTCAGGGCGATGTGGTGCTGGGCGGCAAAAGCATTATCGACATTCCCACGTTCAAACGTATCAATGAAGGGCTGGCCTATATCCCGCAACAACCGGGCGTCTTCAAGGACATGACAGTCGAGGAAAACCTTGAACTTGGCGCATGGACCTTCCGGCGTGATACGGCCCAGATCAAACGCAAGATAGAAGCCAATTACCAGCGTTTTCCCATCCTGCGCGAAAAGCGCAAGCAGGCCACGGGCGAATTGTCGGGCGGGCAACAGCGCATGGTCGAAATTGGCCGCACCCTGATGGCAGAGCCGCAAATGTTGCTGGTCGATGAACCCACGGCGGGCCTGTCCAAGATATTGGCGCAGGAAGTGTATGACATGCTGACCGGCTTGCGCGACGAAGGGCTGACCATTCTGTTGGTCGATCAGGAAATTCGTCAAGCGCTGAAAATTGCTGATTACGTCTATGTTCTGGAACTGGGACGCAACAAGTTTGAAGGCCCGGCCAGCGAGTTTACCGATTTGGAAAAAGCCTTCTGGGTGGCATGATGGACGGGCAAACGCGACTGTTCTACGGCACGCGGCGGCGCAGGCCGAAACTGGCCCGTGCCGAAGGGGCTTATATCTGGGACGTGGACGGGCGGCGCTGGCTGGACGGCTCATCGGGCGCAATGGTCTGCAATATCGGGCATTCCAACCCCCGCGTGCTGGATGCCATGCGCGCGCAGATGGAGATTGCCACCTTCGGCTACCGGCTGCACTTTGAGACAGAGCCGTCCGAGCGCTTGGCCGACCGGCTGGCCCAAGCGGCCCCGGATGGGCTGGGGCGGGTGTTCTTCACTTCTGGCGGGTCCGAAGCCGTTGAATCGGCGCTGAAACTCGCGCGCAGCCACGCGCTGGCCGTGGGGCAGGGGCAGCGCTGGAAGGTGATCTCGCGTTTTCCGGCCTATCACGGTTGCACGCTGGGGGCGCTGTCGGTCACAGGCTACGCGCCGATGACCGCGCCTTATGCGCCGATGATGGTGCAGATGCCGAAAATCCCCGCCCCGCGCGCATGGCTGGACGGGCGGCCTTTGGATGACCCGGCCACGGGCCAGCATTACGCCGACATGCTGGAAGCGCGGATACTCGAAGAAGGCCCGGAAACCGTGCTGGCTTTCATCGTGGAACCGGTGGGCGGCGCCTCGACCGGCGCGCTGGTGCCGCCTGCGGGCTATATGGCGCGCATCCGCGACATCTGCGACCGCTACGGCGTGCTGCTGATTCATGACGAGGTGATCTCTGGCGGCGGGCGCTTGGGCCGCTGGTTCGCGGGCGATCATTGGGGCGTGGTGCCCGATATGATAACCATCTCCAAGGGGTTCGGGTCGGGCTACATGCCGCTGGGCGCGCTGATCGCCAAGGACAGTATTGCCGAAACTGTGCTGGACCATGGCAGCTACCCGCATGGCTTTACCTATGCGGGCAACCCCTTGGCCTGTGCCGCCGGGCTGGCGGTCATGGATGTCATCGAAGACGACGGCCTGATGCCCAATGCCATGGCCATGGGCGAGCAGCTTGCCGCCCGCCTGCGCGCATTAATGCAGCGGTATGGCTTTATCGGCGATGTGCGCGGCATGGGGCTGCTGCAAGCGTTCGAGCTGGTGTCGGACCGCGACAGCCGCGCGCCCTTGCCTGCCGCGCTGAACGCCTATGATACACTGGTCGAAGCCGCCTATGACGAGGGGCTTATCATCTATGCGCGCCGCTCGCGCGGGGGGCATTCGGGCGATCATTTTATCGTCGCACCGCCGATGATCGTGACCGAAGCGCAGATCGACGAGATCATTGAAAAGCTGACCCGCGCCTTGGACCGCTTTGCGCAAGGCGCGGGGCTGTAACCCATGGACAAACTGATCCTGACCTGCGCCGTGACCGGGTCCATCCACACGCCCAGCATGTCGCCTGCCTTGCCCTTCACGGCGGAAGATATTGCGCGCCAGGCGATAGAGGCGGCACAGGCGGGCGCGTCCATCCTGCACTTGCACGCGCGCGACCCAAACGACGGGCGGCCAAGCTGCACGCCCGCGCATTTCATGGGGTTCCTGCCGCAGATCGCGCAAGGCTGCGACGCGGTTGTGAACCTGTCCACCGGGGGCAGCGCCACCATGCCGCTGGAGGTGCGTCTGGCCGGGCCATTGGCCGCGCGCCCCGAGATGTGCTCGCTGAACATGGGCACGATGAATTTCGCGCTTTACCCGATGGCGGACCGTATTACCGAGTGGCGCTTTGACTGGGAAGAACCCTTCCTGCGCGGCACCGATGATCTGGTCTTCAAGAACACGCCCCGCGATATTGCAACTATCCTGCGCCAGATGGGGCAGGAACGCGGCGCACGGTTTGAATTTGAATGCTACGACACCGGCCATCTGGGGATGCTGGCGCATTTCCGCGACCGGGGGCTGATCGACGGGCCGATCTTTCTGCAATTCGTGTTTGGCGTGCTGGGCGGCATGGCCCCTTTGCCCGAAAACCTGACGCATATGAAACGGCTGGCTGACCAGTATTTCGGGACGGACTACCATTTCTCGGTTCTGGCGGCGGGCCGTCACCAGATGCAGTTCGCCACCATGGCCGTGGGCATGGGCGGGCATGTCCGCGTCGGGCTGGAAGATTGCCTGACCATATCGCGCGGGCAGTTGGCGCGCTCGAACGCCGAACAGGTCGAGAAGGTGCGCGGGCTGGTCGAAGGGCTTGGGCGCGAGATCGCGACGCCTGCGCAGGCGCGCGCCATGCTGAGGCTGAAAGGGACAGAGAATGTCGGGTTCTGACGCCCCCCGCTTGGCCGCGCCAGAGGATTTCGCGAATGTTCTGGGGGGCTTGCGCGCCTTGGCGGATGATCTGGACGATCCGTTCGCCATGCCCGAGGATGCCTTGCATAGCGCGCTGTTCGGGCCACAGCCCTTGGCCTTAGCGCTTGTTGCGGGCGGTCAGGGCGTGGCCCTTGTGCAACCGCAGATCAGCACCAGCGCGGGGGGCGTCTTGGCCTATGTCTCTGACCTGTGGGTGGCGCGGCGCGCGCGCGGCAGCGGGCTGGGGCGCAGGCTGTTGGCCAATGTTGCACGCGAAAGTGCCACCCGATGGGGCGCGCTTGGGCTGCGGCTTGCAGTCCATGACAGCAACACAAACGCCCGCGCGTTTTATGCCCGGATGGGCTTTGTTATCCATGGCCACGACCGGATTGCGCAGCTCAAGGGCGCAGAATTTGCCACGCTGAAAGCCACGCCATGAAAGCCTATTTGCACCCGGCGCAAAGCGCGCATAACCCCGCCCATTTCATGGCCAATGGCACGCGCCTGCCCAACCCGGAGGTGCCTGCGCGCATAGACATCTTGCGCGCAGGGGCCGAAGCCGCAGGCTGTGTGTTCGAAGCCCCGCAAGACCACGGCCAAGGTCCGATTGCCGCCATTCATAGCGCCGAGTATCTGACCTTTTTGCGCCATATCTACCCTCGCTGGCAGCGCATAGAGGGTGCCGGACCAGAGGTGATCCCGAATATCCACCCCGCCAACCGGACCGACAGCTACCCCAAATCGGCCATCGGGCAGGCGGGGTTCCATCAGGCCGACACGGCCTGTCCCATCGGTCCCGACACATGGCAGTCAGCCTATTGGTCGGCGCAGACAGCACTCAGCGCCGCGCAGGCTGTGGCCACGGGCACGCGCGCGGCCTATGCGCTCTGCCGTCCGCCGGGGCATCATGCCTTTGCCGATCTGGCGGGGGGATTCTGCTTTCTGAACAACGCCGCCATCGCGGCGCAAGCGTTGCGCGCGCGCGGCTTGCGCCCGGCGATCTTGGATATCGACGTGCACCATGGCAACGGGACGCAAGGCATATTCTACTACCGGGCCGATGTGCTGACGGTGTCGCTGCACGCAGACCCGGCGCGGTTTTACCCGTTTTTCTGGGGGCATGCGCAGGAACGCGGGGCAGGGGTGGGCTTGGGCGCAAACCTGAACCTGCCTTTGCCGCGCGGCACCGATGATACGGGCTTTCGCGCAGCCCTGGCCATCGCCTTGACCCGGATTGCAGGTTTCGGAGCCGATGTGATCGTGGTCGCCCTGGGCCTTGACGCGCATGAAGACGATCCGTTCGAAGGTTTGCACGTAACAACCCCCGGATTTCGCGCCATCGCCGCCGATATTGCCGCCCTTGGCCTGCCCTTGGTGTTGGTGCAAGAAGGCGGATATGTCAGCGACGCATTGGGCACGAACCTGACCTCTTTCCTGACCGGCATATCAGAGGGCCTCGCATGAAGATCGACTTCCAAACGCTGTATCTGAAAAAGCGCTTTCCCCTGCGCATTTCGCGCGGGGAAATCACCGGCGGAGAAAATCTGTTTTTGTCCGTCACCGATGGGGACCTGACAGGCTGGGGTGAAATGGCCCCCGGCGCGACCGAAGGCGCCGCCGATGTGGCCATGGGGCAGGCGCAGCTAGAGGCGTTCATCGCCCAAGGGCTGCCCGATGCGATCCACGACATCTGGGCGGCGGGCCATGCGGCAGGCGTGGGCGCCTGCGCCCTGGCCGCGCTGGACATGGCGCTGTGGGATTTGCGCGCGAAACAGGCCGGAATGCCGCTTTACCGCCTGCTGGGGCTGGCACGGCGCGGGGTGGTCAGTTCTTTGACCGTGGGGATCAACCCGCCCGATGTTGTGCGCGACCGCGTGCCGCTTTTGCTGGCCCAAGGCGCGCGGGCGCTGAAAGTGAAGCTGGGCAGCACGGACGGGATAGAGGCAGACAAGGCCATGTTCGCCGCCGTGCTGGAAGCCGCGCAAGGCAGCGGGGCCGCGCTGCGGGTCGATGCCAATGGCGGCTGGTCGCTGCGCGACGCGCGCCACATGATGGGGTGGCTGGCCGAACGCGGGGCGGAATATATCGAACAACCCTTGGTGCGCGGGGCCGAAGACCAGTTGCCGGAATTGTTCCGCGACCGTGCCTTGCGGATTTTCGTGGACGAATCCTGCCGTATGTCAGGCGATGTTCCCGGCTTTGCGCAGTGCGTGGACGGTGTGAACCTGAAGCTGATGAAATGCGGCGGCATTACCGAGGCGCTGCGCATTGTCGCCACCGCCCGCGCATATGGCTTGCAAACCATGATCGGCTGCATGGGCGAAAGTTCGATTTCCATCGCGGCGGGGGCATCGCTTTCGGCGCTGTTCGACTATATCGACCTCGACTCTCACCTGAATCTTGACCCGGACCCGGCCAGCGGCGCGCCATTCATCGATGGCATTACCCTGCCCGCTGACCGCCCCGGTCATGGTGGAGTGTTTGACCATGCTTGACCCGACCCTGCCCATCGCGCTCTTTGCCGAGGCGACCATGGGAACACTGAACGCCAAGATGTCCGAAGGCATCTTGCGCTATGGTCGCAACCCTGTCGTGGCGATCATTGACAGCACCAAGGCCGGGCTGCGTGCGCGCGACCTGTGCCCGATTGACAGCGATGTGCCGGTGGTGGCTGGCTTGGATGACGCCGCCCGCCTTGGCGCGCAGGTGGTGGTTCTGGGCACAGCCCCCTCTGGTGGGCGCGTGCCGCCCGATTGGATGGACATGCTGGACGACGCGGTAAAGCGCGGTCTGTCCATCGTGAACGGGATGCATGACCGGCTGGAACCGATGTTGGGGGGCACTCTGCGCCCCGGCCAATTCATCTGGGATGTGCGGGTGCCGCAAGGCGACATGCCGCCCATTGCCATGGGGCGCGCGGCAAGCCTGCGCAATACCCGTGTGCTGATGGTGGGCACCGATATGGCGATTGGCAAAATGACCGCCGGGCTGGAGCTGACCCGCAGCTTGCAAGGCTTGGGCCACGATGCCGCGTTTCTGGCCACGGGGCAGACCGGTATCACCATCACCGGCGCGGGCATTCCGCTGGATGCCGTGCGCGTGGATCATGCGGCGGGCATGGTCGAACGCATGGTGATGGAGCACGCGGCGCATGATGTGCTTGTGATTGAAGGGCAGGGGTCGCTGTTGCACCCCGGCAGCACCGCGACCTTGCCGCTGATGCGCGGCAGTGCCTGTAACGCGATGGTCCTGTGTCACCGCGCCGGAATGGAGGTGCTGGACACGCTGAATGAAACCCGCGTGCCGCCCTTGCGTGACGTGATCGCGCTGAACGAAGCCGTTGCCGGGGCGGCTGGCGCGCTGACGCCTGCGCGGGTGCGGACCATCGCCGTCAACACCGCGCGGATGGATGCGGATGCGGCGCGCGCTGCCATTGCCGCAATAGAGGACGAGACCGGCCTGCCCGCCGCAGACCCGGTGCGCAACGGGGCCGACAGGCTGGCGCGCGCGGTCATGGTCTAGGCACATGGCGTTCGAATTGGGTGATATTCGCGTTTCGGGATCGCCCAGGGAAATCGGGCGTCAACTTGGCCAAGCCGGCCGAAAGGCCGCGCATGACCTGCTGTTGACCACGCCCTATTGGGCAAATGTCACGCGGCCTGACCATGCCGCGACCGTAACCCGGCTTGGTCAGGCCACACGCGCGCGCTTTCCGACCATATGGCAGGAACTGCAAGGGCTTGCCGAAGGATTGGCGTTGCCCTTTGCCGATGTTCTGGCGTGGAATTGTCGCGGCGACCTGCTGGACAACACCGCCGATGGGTGCACCACGGTGCAACTGCCCGGCGCATCCCCGATGATCGGCCATAACGAAGATGGGTTGCCCCAGTTTCGCGGCCACGCCTTTCTGGCGCATGTAACGCCGGGCGATGCCCCCGGCTTTGTTGCGTTTTGCTATCCCGGTTCCTTGCCCGGCCATACCTTCGCAGCCACGCAAGCCGGGCTGGCGCAAGCGGTCAATAATATGCGCCTGACGGGGGTCGTGCCGACCATACCGCGCATGGTGCTGGGGCGTGCGCTGCTGGCCTGTCATAGCCTTGACCAAGCGGTGGCGCTGTTGTCGGACAGTCCGGATTGTGGCGGTTTTCACATGACATTGGGGCAGGCTGGCGCGGCGCAGTTGCGCAGCGTCGAGTTCGGGGCGGGTGCCGTCGCCGTCACAGGGATCGAGGCGCCGGCAATCCATGCCAATCATGCGCTGCATCTGAGCGTGCCGCAGATCGTGACTACGTCCTCGCGTGACCGGCAGCGCATCGGAGAGGCTCTGTTGGCCGAAGGCACCACCGACCCGATTGCGATTCTGCGCCATACCGGCGGGCCGGGATTGCCGATCCTGCGCACGGCCCCCGATGATCCCGATTGCGAAAATACTCTTGCGACTGCGCGCCTTGAACTTCATGCCGACCATATCGCGCTAAAGGTTCTGGACCAATCCGGCGCAGAAAGAGCCTTGCGAGTGAGCCGTCAAAATCCTGCCTAACACATCTTTTCCAGCGCGCATTTCTTGCTTTGCATGCGGGCTTTTCACCGGTTCAGGCTTGCGCGTGGTGCGGCCTGCAAGCAGGTGAAGCGAGCCTGCTGAGTGTAGCGCGACAGGGCTTCTTGCACAGTTTGACAGGGATATTTGCAGCAGGTCCGTTGCAGTAAACGGGTCTGTTTGGGCGGTCTTAAAGCCAATGTTCAAAGGTCCAGTGAAGCATAAATTCGATGATCTTCTTCAGCGAGCGGACTTGATGGTGTCTGCGGGGGAAGGCTTACGTTTTCTTGCACGCTTCCAGTCTGATTGGATTGTCCCGCGCTCTGTCAGATCAACTATCACGTCCTTTAATTCAGTTTGTTTCAGGTAGAGTTGCTGCTGCGCTAAAGCAGCAAGTTGAATCGCCCCGAGTTTGTCGGAGACCATCAACTTAAGTAAGGATGGTTGTGATGACAAAAAGCAAAATGGCAAATCGCTACTCACCCGAGGTCCGCGCACGGGCGGTCCGGATGGTGTTCGAGCATCAAGGCTCATACGAAACGCAGGCGGGCGCGATTGCGGCCATTGCACCTAAGAT
>NZ_JALZWP010000002.1 GCF_023336755.1 Roseinatronobacter domitianus
GCAGATCTTCAGGGCGCTCGCAGCCCTTCAGAAGTTCGTCCAGCAGTTCCTTGGAAATCGTCATCGTCCTTGCTCCTCTCAGGAAGCATGGACCAGATCCCGGTTACACAGAAGATCGGACACTCTCCTTTTGCGTTTCGTAGTGTCATAGATCGGGCCAAACGAGCGCAAGCGTTGTGGTGGTTGAACGGATCACGTCACCGGCTGGGCAATGAGCCTGATGTCAGAAACCGAGAGGCCGCCAGCATTCGCAACCTGTGCGAGCACGTCTCCCGCAAGGCGGATTTCCGCAAGGTCGGGAACATCTGGATCGAAAGTAATGCTAAGCTCGGGCACCGCTTGGCTGGGGTCGTAGCTAAGTTGGATTTCGTCCTCTCCCGCCGTGTAATCAAGTATCTGGGCAGGTCCGGCTTCTGCAACAGCTTCGGGAAGGCGGAACTGGTCATTCCCGTCCCCACCATGAAGCAGATTGCCCGCCCCGGCTTGCAATAGGTCATTGCCGGCACCGCCATTCAGAAAACTGGCCCCGGCTTGCCCGATTAGCCTGTCGTCCCCGTCCCCGGCCATAAGCGTGTTGGCCCCGCTGCCCGACAGCAACAGGTCGTTGCCCAAACCACCCAGAAGGGTATCGTTGCCGTCACCCCCCGATAAGGTGTCATCCCCCTCGCCGCCGATCAGGCTATCATCGCCGCTGCCACCACTTAGCCAGTCAGCGCCGCTGTGACCAACAAGGCGATCATCGCCGTCATGGCCAAAAAGCGAATCGTCCAAATCGCCGCCGTGCAAGTTGTCGTCGGTTGCGTCGCCATGCAGGGTTAATGGCGCATCAGGCGGCAAGGCTGGATATGTGTCGGAGCTGTGCACGCGTTCGCCCAAACCGTCGAACAAGCCAAGCACGGCACCGGGCGCACCAACGTCCGCAGGGGATGTAACCGCTACTTGCTCGGCATCTGGGGCAAAGTCGGTATCGGTATCGGGGTAATCCATGCTCAGGTGCAAATCACCATTGCTACCCCGCCCCACAAGGACATCTTCTGATTGCAGATCATCCTCTTCCTCATCGGTGGTCGAATCGCTCGAAGACTGTGCTGTGAACATGTCGCTTGCCGACAATGCCGTCACACTTCCCAACAAACCCAACAGCAACCACATAGACGCAACCTTATTCAACCTTTGGCAGATCATGCCAGATTCGCATTATGACCCGAAGTGTTTTGCGGATATTCTGCTGTTTATCTTGAATGTTGGTTAATTCGGTTCCGCTGCATTTTCGCTTCCCATCCGCGCGGTGATGGTCTATTGCCCGCGGCGTGTCATGGCGTGCTGTGGCACACTCTTGGCCTTGCTGGACGACATCCCGGCATGCGCCGTATCAAACCGTTAACAAAGGAGATCCCGATGTCGATTACGGCTGAAGACAAAGAAGCGCTCATCAAGGCATATGCCCGCGCGGAAGGTGATACCGGTTCGCCCGAAGTGCAGGTTGCGGTGCTGACAAAGCGCATCACCAACCTGACCGAGCATTTCAAGACGCACAAGAAAGACAACCACTCCCGCCGCGGCCTGCTGAAGCTGGTCGCCACGCGCCGGAAGCTGTTGGACTACCTGCGCGGCAAGGATGAAGCACGTTACCGCGTGTTGATCGCGAAGCTGGGCATCCGCCGCTAAGCACGCGATACGCGATCAAGCAGCGCCCGCCATTGGCGGGCGTTTTGCGTTTTATCGCAGGCGTTCGAACCCGCCCAGGAAAATGTCGGTTGCAAGATCGGCATACTCGGCACGGCTGACGGGGCCACCGTCGCGAAACCACATATAGGCCCAGTTCATCATGCCAAATAGCGACATGGTCACGGCGGTCAAAATGGGGCGGTCGCGTTCGATATCGGGGTGAATCGCGCGAATGACCACGGCAAAGCGCCGCACGATCCGGCGCTCCAGTTCCACCATTTCGCGGCGTTGATCGTCCGCCAGCGTGCGTGTGCCGTTCAGTTGCACCATGTGGTAATCATCGGCGTCGCGGTATTGCTCGAGCACCGCATGAACCAAGGCACGCAGCCTGTCGCGGGGCGGCAAGCTGGCATCTTCGGCGGCGGCGATGGCCGCGTCCAACTCCATCAGATGCGTGCGGATAATGTCGAAGATCAGCGCATCCTTGCCGGGGTAGTAATGATACAGAAGCGCCTTGGACACATCCGCGCGCCCGGCGATCTGCGCCATCGACGCCTTGTCCATCCCGGCCTCTGCAAACACGGCAGCGGCCGCGTGCAGGATAGCGCGTTGCTTTGCCTCGAAATCATGGGCGCGCGAGCGGGCCATGTCAGCCCGCTTTCGGGCGGTTGTCGACCACGCGCTTGGCCTTGCCTTCGGACCGCGGCGCGCCGCCGGGGCTATGGACGACGACCTTTGCCGTCACCCCCAGCGTGGATTTGACGTGATGCGCCAATTCACGCGCGCTGGCGGCGCGGGCATCATCGGTGGCGACCTGTGGCGTGGCTTCTGAGTGGATGGTCATGTCATCCATCCGGCCCGTGCGGGTCAGTTCAATCTGAAAATGCGGGGCAAGCCCTTTGCATTTCAGGATCTGCTCTTCGACCTGCGTGGGGAAAATGTTGACACCTCGTAGGATAATCATGTCATCGCTGCGTCCGGTGATCTTTTCGATCCGCCGCATGGACCGCGCGGTGCCGGGCAAAAGCCGCGTCAAGTCGCGCGTGCGGTAGCGGATGATGGGCAGCCCTTCCTTTGTCAGCGTGGTGAACACAAGCTCACCCATCTCGCCATCTGGCAGCACCTCGCCCGTGGCGGGGTCGATGATTTCGGGGTAGAAATGGTCCTCCCACAAGTGCAGCCCGTCCTTGGTTTCCACGCATTCCTGCGCCACGCCCGGCCCCATCACTTCAGACAGGCCGTAAATATCCACCGCGTGCATGTCGAACGCCTGTTCGATTTCGGTGCGCATGGCGTTGGTCCAAGGCTCTGCGCCAAAAATGCCCACCGCGAGCGAACTGTCTCGCGGGTCCAGCCCGGCCTTGTGGAAGGCATCGAGGATGGACAGCATGTAGCTGGGCGTCACCATGATGACACGGGGTTTGAAATCTGTAATCAGCGTGACCTGCCGTTCGGTCATGCCGCCCGAGACGGGAACAACCGTGCAGCCCAATCGCTCTGCCCCGTAATGCGCGCCCAGCCCGCCGGTAAACAGCCCGTAACCATAGGCCACATGCACGATATCGCCTTTGCGCCCGCCCGCCGCGCGGATGGACCGCGCGACCAGATCGGCCCAACGGTCGATATCGCCTTGGGTATAGCCAACAACCGTGGGTTTGCCCGTGGTGCCAGAGGATGCGTGCAACCGCACAAGCTGCTCGCGGGGGGCCGCGAACATGCCAAAGGGATACGTGTCGCGCAGGTCGGTCTTGACGGTGAAGGGGAATTTCGCCAGATCTGCCAGTGTGTGCAGATCATCCGGGTGCACGCCCGCCGCGTCGAACTTGGCGCGGTAGAAGGGCGACCCGTTATAGGCATGGTTCAGCGACCATTTCAGCCGCTCCAGTTGCAGCGCGGCGATCTCATCACGAGAAGCGGTCTCTATCGGGTCCAGATCGCCCGGTTTGGGGGACAGGTCTTCCATGCTCTACGCCTCCTCGCCCAGATGGGTGCCTTTGATGCTGCGGCTATGGCCGCGGAATTCTGCAACGACCGTGCCGTCCGCATCGGTCACGCGCACATCGTAAATGCCCGAGCGCCCACGGCGGCTGACCTCTGACGCTGTGGCAATCAGGCGCGTGCCGCGCGCGACGGGGTTCAGGAAACTGACGGCGCACTGCTGCGCTACGACACGCTGGTTGTAACTGTTGCAGGCAAAGGCAAAAGCACTGTCGGCCAGCGTGAAGATATAACCGCCATGACACATGCCGTGCCCGTTGGTCATGTCGTCCGTGATGGTCATGGATAGGATAGCATGGCCGGGGCCAACGGCGTCCAGCACCATGCCAAGTCGCTGGCTGGCGCTATCGTCATTCCACATGGCGCGGGCGCAAGCTTCGGCCATCTCTTGCGGTGTCATGCTCATTGTCCTGTGAACCTTGCATCGCGTTTTTCCAGAAAAGCTATTACGCCCTCGGCATAGTCGTCCGAGGCACCGGCCCGGCGCTGGTAATCCTGTTCAAGCTCCAACTGCGCATCCAGATCGTTGGTCGCCGCTGCCTGAATGGCCTGCTTGGTCAGGCCAAAGCCAAAGGTCGGCCCCTTGGCCAGCTTGGCGGTTAACACGCGCGCCTCTGGCATCAGGTCGGCGTCGGGCACCGCGCGCCAGATCAACCCCCACTCGGCGGCTTGCGTGGCGGAAAGCGGTTCCGCAGCCAGCGCCAAGGCTTTTGCCCGCGCCTCTCCCAGCAAGCGCGGCAAGGCCCATGACCCACCCGCATCGGGCACCAGCCCCAGCTTGGCAAAAGACTGGATGAAGCGCGCCTTGTCGGACGCCAGAACGATATCGCAGGCCAGCGCGATATTCGCCCCCGCACCTGCCGCCACGCCATTGACTGCCGCAACCACGGGTTTGGGCAGAGCCCGGATGGCACGGATCAGAGGGTTGTAATACGTGCCGATTGTCGCGCCCAAATCTGGCTTCGGCCCGCCGCGGCGTGGGTCGCGGTCGCCAAGGTCTTGTCCTGCGCAGAACCCCCGCCCGGCCCCGGTCAGCAGCACCGCGCGCACGGCACTGTCTTGTGCCGCGCGGTCAATCTGCGCGCGCAAGGCTACGTGCATTTCCGGCGTAAAGGCATTCAGCTTGTCGGGCCGGTTCAGAACCAGTTCCAACACACCGGAGTCTATCCGGTGCAGCACAGGGTCGTCAGACATGGGCAACTCTCCTCCCAGAGAAGCCCAAGACTTGCATAAGCTGACCGGTCGGTCAATTCTGTTTCTGCATCATCTGCTTTTGGCACCCGCACAACACAAGGGGAGCGCGGCTGTTAGCCGAGCTGCTAGATTACTATCCGATACGCAACAGCAGATGGCCAGCATCACCCCGACTTCAACACCCCGCGCGCGACTTGGTCCGCTTCTATGCTCTCGAACAAAGCTTTGAAATTACCCTCGCCAAAGCCGTCATCCCCCTTGCGCTGAATGAATTCAAAGAAGATCGGCCCAACCATGGTTTTCGAAAAAATCTGAAGCAGGATCTTGGTTTCCCCGCCATCGACCACGCCTTCGCCGTCGATCAGGATGCCGTGTGTCGCCATCGCCGCGACCGGTTCCGAATGGCCGGCCACGCGGTCATGGCTCATGTCGTAATAGCTTTGCGGCGGTTTGGGCATGAAGCGGATGCCGCGTTCGGCTATGGCGTCGGTGGCGGTGTAAATATCCTCTGTCCCGACTGCGATATGCTGGATGCCTTCACCATTATAGCGTTTCAGGTATTCCACGATCTGCCCTGTTTCGCCCCGGTCTTCGTTGATGGGAATACGGATGCGCCCGCAAGGCGAGGTCAAAGCGCGGCTGAACAGACCGGTATATTTGCCGGAAATGTCGAAGAACCGGATTTCGCGGAAATTGAACAGATCACGGTAGAAGCCGAACCAACGGTCCATGTTGCCGGTGAAGACGTTATGCGTCAGGTGGTCCAGATAGTAGAACCCCACGCCTGCGGGCTTGGGCACGGTGATCCACTCGAACCCGGCATAGGGATGGGTATCGCCGTAATCCTCTATGAAATAGATCAATGATCCACCGATCCCGACAATCGCGGGCACCTCCAGCAGCTTGCCGGGGGCGGTGTAGGGCGTGGCACCCTTGGCCACCGCATGGTCGAAGGCATGGCACGCATCGACCACCCGCCAGCCCATTGCCGGCGCGCAGGGGCCGTGTTCTGCGGCAAAGCGCGCGGCGTGGCTACCCGTGTCGTTGTTCAGCACATAAGTGATGTCGCCTTGTTGCCACAGCTCGATTTCGCGGTGCTTGTGCCGGGCGGTCAGAGTGTAGCCCATGGCGCGGAACTGGTCGCGCAGCGTATCCGGCTCTGGGTGCGCGAATTCGACGAATTCGAACCCGTCAGTTCCGGCAGGGTTATCGGCGGTAATGGCGGCGCGTGGGGCGGCATGTGGGAAGGGGCCCATAGGGTGCTCCTGTTGCAAAGATGTATCTGGGCCGTAGAATACCGTATGCAACATACAACTTTCGCGCAAATTCTGGCAATTAGCGCAGAAATATGCAATGATATCGCAGATATGTATCATATACTGTGATTTCACCGCATGCTTGACCCGATAGACCGCACAATCTTAGCGCAGCTTCAGCGCAACGCGATGATGACGGCGCAAGAACTGGGCGACCGGGTGGGGCTGTCCGCATCTCAGGCCGCCCGGCGGCGGCAGCGGCTGGAAGAACACGGCATAATCGAAGGCTACCGTGCCCGCATCGCGCCCGGCCGCGTAGGTCTTGGCGTGCAAGCCTTCGTGCAAGTTCAGATGGGCAATCACGACCCAGCAGGCGCGCAATCCTTTCGCCGCCTGCTCGAAACCCTGCCCGAAGTCGTCAACGCCTGGACCCTGACCGGGGAAGCCGATTACCTGCTGCGCATCTGGTGCGCCGATCTTGCCGCGCTGAACACGCTGATCCATGCCCGCATCTTGCCCCATGCCGCCGTCGCGCGGGTGCAAAGCCAGATCGTGATGGAGCAGTTGAAACAGGCCGGGGCCCTGCCGGTGTGACCCCGCGCGCTCTGGACATTTGACCCCACGCCAAGGCACAACAAGGTCACGTTTGGCGAGGGGGCACCGAATGGACGTTTCAGCACTGGCTCAGGGCGTCTTGAACGGCGAGCGCCGGGCACTGGCCCGCGCGATTACGCTGGCCGAAAGCGGCCGGACGGACCACCGCGCCGAAGCCACGGCGCTGCTGGAGGAGTTGGCTCAAAGCGGGCGGCAAGCCATCCGCATCGGGCTGTCCGGCACGCCGGGCGTGGGCAAATCTACCTTCATCGAATCTTTCGGGCTTATGCTGATAGAAAAGGGCTTGCGTGTGGCAGTGCTGGCGGTGGACCCGTCCAGCAAGCGCACCGGTGGGTCGATCCTGGGCGACAAAACGCGGATGGACCACTTGTCGCGCGCGCCGCAAGCGTTCATCCGCCCCAGCCCCAGCCAGTCGCATTTGGGCGGCGTCGCGCGTCGCACACGCGACGCGGTGGCGCTGTGCGAGGCGGCAGGGTTTGACGTGGTGCTGGTGGAAACCGTGGGCGTGGGTCAGTCCGAAACCGTGGTTGCGGACCTGTCGGACGTGTTTTTGTTGCTGCTGGCCCCGGCGGGCGGCGATGAATTGCAGGGTGTGAAACGCGGCATTATGGAAGCCGCCGACATGATCGTGGTCAACAAGGCCGATGGCGACCTGAAGGCCACGGCGAATCGGACCTGCGCCGATTACGCGGGCGCACTGAGGCTGCTACGCAAGCGGCCCGAAGACCCCGAAGGCTTTCCCAAAGCGCTGACAGTCTCGGCGCTGGAAAACAACGGATTGCCCGGCGTCTGGGACGAGATCATCGCACTGGTGAACTGGCGGCGCGCGCATGGCCACTGGGACCGACGCCGCGCCGAACAGGCTCGTCACTGGTTTACCGAAGAGGTTCGACAGGCCTTGCTCGCCAGGCTTCAACACCCCGCAGCGCAAGCCCGTTTGGCCGAGCTCGCCAAGGCCGTAGAGCGCGGCGACACGACCGCCCCGACAGCGGCTCAGGCGATGGTTTCCGCACTAGGTCAGTCCGACGAGATAACGTAATTGTCGATCCCAAAGCTTTCGTCAGTAATGCCTTGATTCGACGTGCCGTTGACACCGAACTGAAACCCACCCGGAGGCGGGTTATCTGCGGTCACGGTCACATTCCAGACCGCATCGCTCCAATTGCCACCGCCATCCGATGGGCTGAAATAGGCGCCGCTGGAAGCCTGCGTCAATTCATAGGAATAGGTCGTTCCACTCATCTCGAAGGTTCCGCTGGGCGTGCCTGCCGACCCATTGGTCATTGAAGAATAACCAATCTCGGTCCCGTTGATGCTAAAAGCGATCCCGTCGCCGCGACCACCGGCAGCAAAGTCGGAAACCCGTCCAATGCCATCCCAACTATCGAGCAAAAGCAGGTCGAAGCTGATCGTCGCTTCGGTCGCGCCATCCGGCAAGATCACATCATGCGTTACAGCGTCTTCGTGCCCCGCGAACGGCCCAAGAAATGTGCCCAGCGCTTCGCTGAAACCCGTTCGGTTTGTCGACCAGCCCAAGAAATTCCCATCGTCGAACCCCATTCGGTTAAGGCCGTCCAGCGCCATGACCGACGCGCCAGACAAGCTGGCCGAGATCGCATCTGCCAAAGACCCACTGCCCGTTCGAACTGCGGCAACAGATGCCAGACCCAAGCCCACGCTGGCCGCCGTCAGCACGACCCAGTCCACAGTGACCGCACCCGACTCCGACAGAACAAATTTCTTGATCATTTCACACCTCGAACATTATCTGACTCTGACGTCAGCCGATCAGAAGCAACTTAGCAGCGGCATCACGGCGCATGACGGTTTAAATTATGAGAATGAAGCCCTTTAAATGTGGCAGAAATTCATCCTTAAAAAGGTAATATGTGGATTCAGCGGCCCTCTTGACTGCATCCGCTTTCCCTCATAAGAGAACGATCTGAGATCTGAGCGCTGCATGCACGGCGCCATTGTATATGGAAAGCGCCGTGCTGGACCGACTGCGCGCGCCCCGCACAAAAACGAGGATGAACCCATGTCGCGCCGTTGCGAACTGACCGGAAAAGGCCCGATCACGGGCAACAATGTAAGCCACGCCAACAACAAGACCAAGCGCCGCTTCCTGCCGAACCTGCAAGACGTGTCGCTGATGTCCGAAGCTCTGGGCCGCAGCTTCAAGCTGCGCGTGTCTTCGGCTGCGCTGCGTTCGGTCGATCACCGTGGCGGTCTGGATGCTTACCTGGCGAAAGCCAAGGACGATGAACTGTCGTCCAACGCATTGAAAATCAAGCGTGACCTGGCCAAAGCGGCAACCGCCGCCTAAGCCTTCGGGCCGCACAGCACCGATCGCCCCCGGTCCAGCCGGGGGCTTTTGCGTTGCAGAGGGGGCAAACCCCGTTGCATTCTGGCGCGATCCGTTCTTAAACCACGAACGCGGGTCCCGTAGCTCAACTGGATAGAGCAGCCGACTTCTAATCGGCAGGTTGAGGGTTCAAGTCCTTCCGGGATCGCCACCTGCCCCATTTTCCCCAAGGAACACCCCGACCATGATAACCCCGATATCCGAGGCACTTGCAGAGCGTGGCTACGACACGCTTACCCCTGTTCAACAGGCGGTCAGCGCGCCCGATCTGGCGGGGCAGGATTTGCTTGTCTCGGCGCAGACCGGGTCGGGCAAAACTGTGGGGTTCGGGTTGGCAATCGCACCTTCGCTGCTGGACGATAAAGAACAATTCGGCCCTGCCGCCGCACCCTTGGCGCTGGTCGTGGCCCCCACGCGCGAATTGGCCAGCCAGGTGATGCACGAATTGACGTGGCTCTATGCGCGCACCGGCGCGGTTGTCACATCTTGCGTCGGCGGCATGGACATGCGCACCGAGCGCCGCGCGCTGGAGCGTGGCGCACATATTGTTGTCGGCACACCAGGCCGCTTGCGCGACCACATAGAGCGCAACGCACTCGACCTTGGCGAATTGCGCGCCGTGGTGCTGGATGAAGCGGACGAAATGCTTGACATGGGCTTCCGCGAGGATCTGGAATTCATGCTGGGAGAGGCCCCTGCCAATCGCCGCACCCTGCTGTTCTCGGCCACCGTGCCACCGACCATCGCCAAACTGGCGCAGCAATACCAACGCGACGCGCAGCGCATCAGCACGCTGGGCGGCACCAAGCAACACAGCGACATCGAATACCACGCAGTACGCGTGGCGCAGTCGGATGTGGACAGTGCGATCTTCAACCTGTTGCGCTTTCATCATGATGAAAGCGCGCTGGTCTTTGCCAACACCCGCGCCATGGTCAGCCACCTGACCGCGCGCCTTGCGAATCGTGGTTTGCAGGTGGTTAGCCTCTCTGGTGAACTGTCCCAAACCGAACGCACCCACGCGCTGCAAGCCATGCGCGATGGTCGCGCACGGGTCTGCGTGGCAACTGATGTGGCGGCACGCGGCATTGACTTGCCGAAGCTGAACCTTGTGATCCACGCCGAACTGCCCACCAATACCGAAAGTCTGCTGCACCGCTCTGGCCGCACCGGGCGGGCGGGCCGCAAGGGCATTTCCGCACTCATCGTGCCGCCTAAAGCGCGCGCACGCGCCGAACGCATCCTGAAATGGGCCAAAATCAACGCTGAATGGGTCGAAGCCCCTTCGGTCGAAGATATCTTGGCGCGTGACGAAGAACGCCTCTTGTCCGATCCAGTCTGGTCCGAAGCGGCCAGCGAAACCGAAACCGTCTTCGCCGAAAAGCTACTCGCGCGCTATTCGCCCGACCAAATCGCGGCGGCCTATCTGCGACTGTATCAGTCGCGCCATGCTGCGCCCGAAGACCTGCTGCCAGCCGACACCAAACCCGTGCGCCGCGAAAAGGCACCTTTCGGCCCCAGCCGCTGGGTCGCGCTATCCGTTGGCCGTGCCGAGCGCGCCGAAGCCCGTTGGCTTCTACCGCTTCTGTGCCGCACCGGTGGTCTGGACAAGGACGCGATCGGCGCAATCCGTGTGCAGGACGCGGAAACCTACGTAGAGATTACGGCCGGATCTGTCGATGCCTTCATCGCTGGCTTGGGAGACGGCGGCACATTGGAAGATGGGGTCACCGCCCGCCTGATGGATGGCGCGCCCGATCTGCAATCCGGACCCCGGCCAGAACGCTCCGAGCGCCCGGCACGCGCCGATAGGTCGGACCGCCCGGACCGTCCAGCGCGCCCGCGTCCGGCCCCGTCCGACCGTCCCAGCGGCCCAAAACCGAAATGGGATAAGCCCAAGGGGGACCGCGCCTTTGGCGACAAGCCGAAGCCACGCGACCCGAAACCGCGCGACGATGGCGCAGTCAAACCCTATGAAAAGCGCGCGGCGCCAGCCAAACGCGAGGATCGCCCCGAGCGCGATGCGCCACGCAAATCCTGGGATGATGCGCCGAAGGGCAAAGGTTTCAAAGGAAAGCCGGACGGAAAATCCTTTGGTAAACCCGACGGCAAATCTTTTGGCAAACCCGGCGGCAAGCCCGCAGGCAAGCCGGGTGACAAACCGTTCAGCAAACCCAAACCTGCCGCCGATGCGCGCGACACGTCGAAACGCTTCGTTGCGCCGGGCAAGGCTGGGGCCGCAGCGCCCCGCAAACCCCGCGCGAAGCCCAGCCCCAAACCCAAGGGCTAAAACAGCCCCGCACAAATATTATGACGCCGCCATTTGGCGGCGTCATGGCATTTTGGCACCGCATCGATCCGCTGAACCAGCAGTGCTCCATTCGGTTTAACCAATGCGGTTTCTGCGCCGTGTGTTGCGGCAGAAGCTGTGTTTCCATATGGTTGCGGTCATGTCAGACCCCGTGCAAACCCTGTTCTCACAGGCCAGTGTTCTACAGCTTGCGCCGCAGCAAACGCTGTTTCATGCAGGCGATGCACCGGATAGCCTGTTCATGGTCCGCAAGGGCGTGATCGCACTTCTGCGCAACACCACGCAGGGCCATACGCTTGTCTTGCAACGCGCGCAGGCGGGACAAATCGTGGCCGAAGCGTCTGTGTATTCCCAAAAATACCATTGCGATGCTGTGGCGACTGAAGCGTGCGAACTTGCCAGCCTGCCCAAATCAGACTTTCTGACGGCGCTTGACCTGAACCCAAGCTTGGCGCGCGTATGGGCAAGCCGCTTGGCGCGAGAGGTGCAAATTGCGCGCACGCGTGCCGAAATCCGCACCCTGCCCCGCGTGAAGGACCGGCTGGACGCATGGCTGCTGGACGGGAATATGCTGCCTGAAAAGGGCGCGTGGCAACAGGTTGCAGCGGAACTTGGCGTGTCACGCGAAACACTTTATCGGGAACTGTCGCGCCGCCGTTCAGACAAGTGACCCGGTGGGGTAGTGGTCACTTCTTGGCGGAAATTGGAGCGGGCGAGGCGATTCGAACGCCCGACCCTAACCTTGGCAAGGTTATGCTCTACCCCTGAGCTACGCCCGCTCTCTATGTGGTGCGATTTAGAGAATTGCGCGCGGGGCTGCAAGGGGGAAACGCGCAGTCTTTGAAGTTTTCGCGACATTTTTTCTCAGCCCACAGAAACGGTTTCGCAAGACTTCTGAGCGAAACTCGGTCCACCCCAGACCGAAGGCCAGACATGACCGATCCAGAGACATTGAACCGGGTGCTCTTGCCCCCACGCGACCCGGCGGCGCAGGTGCTGCGGGACCTGTCCATTATTCACAGAGTGGAAATTATCCTGCGCAAACTCTGCGTATCACAACGCCCAGCACCGGGTGGCCACGCATTGGGCAGGCTGTTTAATCGCGGAAATAACGGCTGTCCTTGATCTGATCCCACGCCCAGACGACCTCTTGCAACCGGTCCTCGTCATGACGGGCGCCGGAATTACGATCCGGGTGCAGGTCTTTGACAAGGCTTTTATATTGCTTGCGAATCTCGGTCCGGCTCCAGCTGTCGCGCGCATCAAGGATTTCCAGCGCTTTGCGCTCTGGCGCAGGCAGTTTGCGGGTGCCGGCAGACGGGTTGCCCTTGCCGGGGTTGCGCGTTGCATTGTCGCCCAGCACCTGGTGCGGATCTTCGATGCCCAGCCTTTGCCACGCCAGCCGCTCGTCTTTGGACCCAAGCGGTTGTGTTGCACGGCCCCAGACACGGTCGCGCTCCATCTCGTCCAGCATTTCTGCCTCTGACTGGCCTTCGAAATAGTTCCACTTCAAATTATATTCGCGTGCGTGGTCCTTACAGAACCAGAAATACTCGTTCAGCTGGTCCGGTGATTTCGGGCAGCGGTATTTTCCGTCCTCGGAACAGCCAGCGTGTTCGCATTGCCGGACGGAGGTTTCCCACGCCCCCGACATGCCACGCCGCCCACGGGCACGCTTCTTCTTGTCGCTAGAAGCTCTGATATCAAATTCGAAAAGAGGTTTGCGGTCCATGACATGCTCGGCTTTGCGCTTTGGTGACGGTGCATTTAGCCCCCGACCGGGGCTTTTCGACTCGGAGGCGCAACACTAGTTATCTTTGACGCAGGATTGAAGAGGAACCGCACAGACAATGCTGATTCGTGATGAAATAGAACAAAAGTTGCAGATCGCCTTCGCCCCGCGCGAATTGGCGGTCGAAGATGACAGCGAGAGCCATCGCGGCCACAGCGGCTGGCAGGATGGTGGGCAAACCCATTTCAACGTGCGTATTCGTGCAGCGGAACTGGGCGGCATGGGCCGACTGGCGCGCCACCGCGCGGTGCATAGCGCCCTTGGGGCCGAACTGGTCGGGCGCATTCACGCGCTTGCGCTGGATATTGACGGCTGACATAAGCGTTTGCCAGCGTTTTACGCATAAGGCATAATCCGCGCTTATGAAAATCACGCTTCGCCAACTGCATTACTTCCGCGCGCTTGCCGAAACCCGCAGTTTCGGGCGCGCGGCTGCATTGGTGAATGTCAGCCAACCGGCAATGTCGATGCAGATCAAGGAACTGGAAGCGATCCTTGGCACTGCACTGATCGAACGCAGCCCGCGCGACCTGCGGCTGACCCAAGCGGGGCGCAGCGTCTTGGAGCGCGCCGATCGCATTCTGGCCGAAGCAATGGAGCTCGAGGCAGATGCGCGGCATGCGCGCGGGCTTGGCGAGTTGAATATCGGGATGATCCCGACTGTCGCACCGTATCTGTTGCCCGGCACATTGGCCGCATTGCGCGCCGCCGACATTACCCGTGACCTGCGCCTGAGAGAGGCGCAGACCGCGGATTTGCTGGACGGATTGCGGGGCGGTTTGCTGGACGCAGTTGTGCTGGCAGACCCAGCCCCGGCACCCGACCTTATTGCGCAAAGCCTGTTTACCGACCGCTTCGTGTTGGCCGGCAGCCCGTCGCGGCTAAGCACACTGGGGGCCAGCCCGGAAGCCTTGCGCCCGGTCGGCCTGCCGCCAGAGCAGTTGTTGCTACTGGACGAAGGGCATTGCCTTGCCGATCAGGCGCTGGAGGTCTGCGCGCTTGACCGTCGCCAGACACGGCTGGATCTTGGCGCGTCATCCTTATCCACATTGTGCGGACTTGTCGCACAGGGCTTCGGGCTAACCTTTTTACCCGAAATCGCGCTGGCCACTGAAACGCGCGGCACGCCCGATCTTGCCCTGCGCCGCTTCGACGCGCCCGAACCCGCGCGCTGCGTGACATTGGTGCGCCGCAGCGGCACCGCGCAATCAGATTGGTTCGCCGAATTGGCAGAGCATATCGAACAGGCCGCGCACGCCCAGATCGCACAAGCCGAAAAGATTGCCCCCCCGGACATGAGATAAATGCATACCAGCCATGCCGCGCCCGCGTTGTTTTTGCGCCCCAACCGGGTTATGTGACTAACAGTTCTGAGGAGGACAGCCCGTGCGCGATCTGAAACTGCCCGACCAACGCCACCCGGAAAAGGCGCACCGCCCGGTGCAGACCCAGCCCAAGAAACCTGACTGGATCAGGGTCAAGGCGCCTGGCGGCGCGGGCTATGCCGCAACCCACAAGATCATGCGCGAGCATAAGCTGACCACAGTCTGCGAGGAAGCGGGCTGTCCCAATGTCGGAGAATGCTGGAGCCAAGGCCACGCCACCATGATGATCATGGGCGAAATCTGCACGCGCGGTTGCACCTTTTGCAATGTCGCGACCGGTCGCCCCGACACTCTGGACGCGTTCGAGCCGGGGCGCGTGGCCCATGCAGTCGAAAAGCTGGGGCTGAAACATGTCGTCATCACCAGCGTTGACCGGGACGATCTGGACGATGGCGGGGCAGAACATTTCGCCCAGACCATTCGCGCCGTGCGCCATCGCAGCCCTGACACAACCATCGAAATTCTGACCCCCGATTTCCTGAAATGCGCGCCTTCGGCGTTGGAGGTCGTGGTCGAGGCACGGCCGGATGTGTTCAACCACAACCTGGAAACCGTGCCGGGACTTTATCCCACCGTCCGCCCCGGCGCGCGCTACTTCCATAGCCTGCGCCTGCTGCAACGCGTCAAGGAACTGGACCCGACCATGTTCACCAAATCGGGCATCATGGTCGGCTTGGGCGAAGAACGCCAAGGCGTGTTGCAGGTTATGGATGACATGCGCAGCGCCGATGTGGATTTCATGACCATTGGCCAATATCTGCAACCCACGTCGCGCCATCACAGAGTTGACCGCTTCGTGACCCCGGACGAGTTCAAAAGCTATGAGAAAGCCGCGCTTGGCAAAGGGTTCTTGATGGTCTCGGCCACGCCGCTAACGCGATCAAGCTACCACGCTGGCGATGATTTTGCCCGACTGCGCGCGGCGCGGCTGGCGAAATTTGCGGTCTGAAGCTGACCGGTCACGCGTGGCAGATCGGCGGATGCCTCCGGCGGGAGTATTTGTCGCAAGATGAAGCCGGGTAGCGGGGGTGCATTCGCGCGGCTTCGGGCGTAATAGACGCCTGTAACATCGATTCAAGACACGAGGCCCGCCCATGAGCTTTTCCCGCGCTATCAAGATTGCACCGTCGATCCTTGCCTCTGATTTCGCCAATTTCGGGGCCGAATGCCGGGCCATCGAAGATCAGGGCGCAGATTGGGTGCATGTCGATGTGATGGATGGGCATTTCGTGCCCAACATTACCTTCGGCCCCGCCACCTGTGCCGCCATCCGCCCGCATATTCGCGGCGTGATGGATGTGCACCTGATGATCGCTCCCGTAGACCCTTATATCGAGGGCTTCGCAAAGGCCGGGGCGGATATCATCACCGCGCATATGGAAGCCGGGCCGCATATTCACCGCACGTTGCAGGCCATTCGCGCCAGCGGGGCCAAGGCAGGGCTTGCGCTGAACCCCGGCACGGGGCTGGACGGGGTGGAAAACCTGCTGGACCTGCTGGATTTGGTTTGCGTGATGACGGTCAACCCCGGTTTCGGCGGGCAGGCTTTTATCGACATGTCCGACAAGGTGCAGCGTCTGCGCGCGCTGATCGGAGAGCGCCCAATTCATATAGAGATTGACGGCGGCATAACGCCCGACACCGCCCCCATCATGGCGCGCGCCGGCGCGGATGTTCTGGTTGCCGGTTCTGCCGTATTCAAAGGCGGGTCGGTGGACAACCCGGCGCCCTATGGCACCAATATTCGCGCAATCCGGGCCGCAGCCGAGAGCATGACAGGGACCATGGTATGAAAGCCGTTATCTTCGATCTGGACGGCACACTGATCGACAGTGCGCCCGACATTCATGCTGCCGCCAACGCAGTTTTACAGGGCGAGGGGCTGCCGCTTGTGAGCTTCGAGCAGTCGCGCAGCTTTGTCGGCCGCGGAGCGCGCATTTTCGTGGAACGCATGGAGCGCGCGGTGACAGGCGAGAATGAGCCTGCGCGCACCGACCATCTGCACGCACGCTTCCTGCATTTCTATGAGCGCGCACATGAGAATACCCGCATCTACCCCGGCGTAGTCGAGGTGCTGGAGGACTTGCGCGCCGAGGGGTTTGCTCTTGGTCTGTGCACCAACAAACCGATGAGGCCGACCCGCGCAGTTCTGGCGCATCTGGATTGGGACCGCTTGTTCGACGTGGTGATCGGCGGCGATAGTCTGGCCGTGGCCAAGCCCGACCCTGCCCCCCTGATCGCCGTGGTCGATGGCCTTGGGCTGACGCTGCCCCAGATCACCTATATCGGGGATAGCGAAACAGATGCAGAGACCGCCCAACGCGCGGGCGCTCGGTTTGGCCTGTTCACCGAAGGCTATCGGCACACAGCGCCGGAAGATATGTATCATCAATTCCGGTTCGACGATTACAACCTGTTGACTGAATACTTGAAAGACCCCGCTGCATGACCAGCCGCCGCCCTCTGCCACCGCCTTTGGAACTTCCCAAACCCGGCTTTGGACGACGCACGCCGCCTGCGCTGTTCCAGCCAATTATGGGGTTGTTCGGGCTGGGCTTGGGCTGGCGCGCGGCAGCAGGGGCTTTCGGGGTCACACCTGCCATTGGCGATCTGATCCTTGGCGCGACCTCGATTTTGTTCCTGTACACGTTTGCAGCTTATCTGGCAAAGCCTTTGCGCCGTCCGGCAACCTTCATGGAAGACCTGCGCGTGCTGCCGGGGCGCGCGGGTCTGTCGGCGGCCAGCCTTTGCCTGATGTTGTTTGCCGTGGTCTTGGCCCCTTACGCCAGCGGTCTTGCCACGGGCCTGACACTTCTGGCCTTCGCGGTCCATGTCGGGCTGGTCGTGGCGATCACCCTTGCCATCCTGCGCGGCCCGGAAGAAGGGCGTGTGGTCACGCCGGTCTTTCACCTGAGTTACGTTGGCTTCATTATCGGCGGGCTGGCCGCGAATGCACTGGGCTACCCAGAAATCGCGCGTTGGCTGCTTTGGTCCATGCTGTTGCCCGCAGGGCTGATCTGGGGCGCGAGCGCAAGGCAGTTGCTGACCCGTGTGCCACCTGCACCGCTGCGCCCGCTTCTGGCCATTCATCTTGCCCCTGCCAGCCTGTTTACAATGGTGGCCGCGGGTGCCGGGCTGCAAGCGCCCGCCTATGCTTTCAGCGCCTTGGCCGCCGCGATCCTGATTGCGCTTGTCGTCTCTGCAAGATGGCTGGTGACGGCCGGGTTCTCGCCACTTTGGGGGGCGTTCACATTCCCGCTGGCGGCCTTCGCATCGGCGCTGGTAACGCTTTCGCAAGGCCAGGGCGCGATGAGTGGGATCGGTGGGATCGCGCTGGTTGCAGCCACCTTGGTTGTGCCCTGGGTCGCCTATCGCGTGTTCAAGCTGTGGCCCGGCGGCAAACTGGCGGCGAAGACGAACGCAGCCGAGGCTTAGGGCTTTCATTTTCGCGCAAGGCATGAAAAGGGGACGTGCCAAGCGTGACACCAAATTCAGGAGAGCGGTGATGAAGATTCGCGAGGCATATACATTCGACGACGTGCTGCTGGTGCCCGCCGCTTCCAAGGTAATGCCCACCACGGCCGACACCTCGACCTTTGTGACCCGGGACATTCGCCTGAACATTCCGTTGCTATCATCGGCGATGGATACGGTGACCGAAGCCTCTATGGCGATTGCCATGGCGCAAGCTGGCGGCATGGGCGTTGTCCACCGCAATCTGACAGTGGACGAACAGGCCGAAGCCGTGCGCCGCGTGAAGCGGTTCGAATCGGGGATTGTCTATAACCCGGTCACACTTACACCCGACCAGACCCTGCTTGACGCTAAGGCACTGCAAGCGCGTTACAACGTGACGGGTTTTCCGGTCGTGGACGAAAAGGGCCGCGTGTTGGGTATAGTCACAAACCGCGACATGCGCTTTGCCAGCGACGATTCAACGCCGGTCAAAGCGATGATGAGCGCCGACAATCTGGCCATTCTGCGCGAGCCCGCAGACCGTGAGGAAGCGCGCAGCCTGATGCAGGCGCGCCGCATTGAAAAGCTGCTTGTGACCGATGCCGCGGGCCGTCTGACCGGTCTGCTGACACTGCGCGACATTGACCGCGCGGTTCTGAACCCCACGGCCTGCAAGGACGAATTGGGCCGCCTGCGCGTGGCCGCTGCCAGCACCGTGGGCGATGCGGGCTACGAGCGGTCGATGGCGCTGATTGATGCGGGCGTGGACCTTGTCGTGATCGACACCGCGCATGGCCATTCCGAAGGGGTTGCCAAGGCAGTTGCCCGGATCAAGGCAGAGGCTCCGAACTCGCAGGTTGTGGCAGGCAACGTGGCCACCGCTGCCGCCACGCGCGCACTGATCGACGCGGGCGCGGATGCCGTAAAAGTGGGCATTGGCCCCGGTTCTATCTGCACAACGCGGGTTGTGGCCGGTGTGGGCATGCCGCAATTGACTGCCATCATGGATTGCGCCGAAGCGGCGGGCGACGTGCCCATCATCGCAGATGGTGGCATCAAGATGTCGGGCGATTTCGCCAAGGCCATCGCGGCGGGCGCAAGCTGCGCCATGGTCGGAAGCGCGATTGCCGGCACGGATGAAGCACCCGGCGAGGTGATCCTGTATCAGGGCCGCAGCTTCAAATCCTATCGCGGCATGGGCAGCCTTGGCGCCATGGCGCGCGGCTCTGCCGACCGTTACTTCCAGAAGGATGCGGCCAGCGACAAGCTGGTGCCAGAAGGTATTGAGGGGCAAGTTCCCTACAAAGGGTCGGTCGGCAATGTGCTGCACCAGATGGTCGGCGGCCTTCGCGCCGCGATGGGCTATACCGGCAACGCCACGGTTGCAGATATGCGCGGCGGCTGCGAATTCGTCCGCATTACCAATGCCGGGCTGAAGGAAAGCCATGTGCATGATGTGCAGATCACCCGCGAAAGCCCGAATTACCGGGTTGGCTGATGCAGGCACTGGCCGAGCTGACGCTCTTTGGTGACGTCCCTAGTCTGACCGCGGCGCTTGTCGCGGTCTTTCTTGTTGGCCTGTCCAAAGGCGGTCTTGGCGGTGCGTTCGCGCTGATGGGCGTTCCGATCCTGTCGTTGGTCATGTCGCCCGTGCAAGCGGCGGCGCTTCTGTTACCGGTGCTGCTGATGATGGACGCGGTCAGCCTATGGGCATGGCGTGGCTGGTTCGATCGGGCCACGCTGTGGCACACTCTGCCCGGCGCGGCTTTTGGCATTGCACTGGGCGGGTTGACCGCCGCCTACACGCCAGAGGCTATGGTCCGCCTCTTGGTTGGCGTGGTAGCATTGGGCTTTGTCGCGCGGATGGCGCTGGCCCGGCGCGGTGGGCCGGTCCAGCCTCGCGGGCAAAGCCGCACACGCGGCAGTTTCTGGGGCGGGATCGCGGGTTTCACCAGTTTCGTAGCCCATGCAGGTGGACCACCCTTTCAGGTCTATGCACTGCCCTTGGGCTTCGACCCGCGCATCTATACCGGGACGACGGTAATCTTCTTTTCCGTCGTCAATGTCGTCAAACTGGTGCCCTATGCCGCGTTGGGGCAGTTCAATACCACAACGCTGACAAGCGCGCTGGTGTTGCTACCGCTCGCGGTCGGCTCTACCCTGCTGGGCGCGAAAGTCGTGAAACATCTGCGTGCAGAGCTGTTCTATCCGTTGATGTATGGCATGATTGCGCTGGTGGGGGTGAAGCTTGTATGGGACGGGCTTGCCGCGCTTCTGGGCTGAAGGAAAACACATGACAACCGCAGACGCGTTGATTGCCCGCTTCAAGCTGGAGCGCCACCCGGAAGGCGGTTGGTATCGACAGACTTGGATCGCCGATGCGCAGGAGGGCGCACGCCCGGCAGGCACCGCCATTCTGTTCCTGTTGCAAGCCGGAGAGCGCAGCCATTGGCACAAGGTAGACGCCGCAGAGATATGGCACTTCCACGCCGGCGCGCCGCTGGCTCTGCATATGTCGGAAAGCGACCACGGCCCCGCCACCCGCACCATTCTGGGCGACGCAGGCAAAGGCCATGCGCCGCAGGCCATTGTGCAGCCGCATCACTGGCAAGCTGCCGAATCGCTTGGCGACTGGTCGCTGGTCGGCTGCACCGTTTCGCCCGCCTTCCGGTTTGACGGGTTTACCCTTGCGCCACAGGGTTTCGAGATTCCGACCGGCGCTTGACGCAACACGCCCAAGCGCCTATACGCCGCGCTGTCATACCCGGATTCGGGTCATGGCCTGTTTTGCGTGTGCAGCCCCTTAACTTCGGTCGGGATAAGGCACGCGGGCAGCGCGGATAAATACGTTTGGGCATTCTCTGGCGGGCACTGCGGTGGACCCGGTCGAAGACCAGAGCTCTGACCGGCATCATCAAGACGTGGGTAAACCACGGGCAAATGAAAGGATACGCGATGAACCTGATCGCACAGCTAGAGGCCGAGCAGATCGCTGAACTCGGCAAGACCATCCCGGATTTCAAGGCCGGCGACACCATTCGCGTTGGCTACAAAGTGACCGAAGGCACCCGCTCGCGCGTGCAGAACTTTGAAGGCGTCTGCATCAGCCGCCGCCACGGCACCGGCATTGCCGCCTCGTTCACCGTGCGTAAAATCTCCTTCGGCGAAGGTGTGGAACGTATCTTCCCGCTGTATTCGACCAATATCGACAGCATCGAAGTGGTCCGCCGTGGCCGCGTGCGTCGTGCGAAGCTGTATTACCTGCGCGACCGTCGCGGCAAATCGGCGCGTATCGCCGAAAAGACCAACTACCGTCCGCTAAAAGACAAAGCCTGAGGAGCGCGACCATGAAAGCTGATACGCATCCCGAATACCACACGATCAACGTCAAGATGACCGATGGCACGGTTATCCAGATGAAATCGACCTGGGGCGCTGAAGGCGACACCCTGTCGCTGGATATTGACCCCACGGTGCACCCGGCCTGGACCGGCGGCAACACCCGCCTGATGGATGCAGGTGGCCGTGTGTCGAAGTTCAAGAACAAATACGCCGGTCTGGGTTTCTGAACCCAACCGAACGCAGAAATTGGGGCGCAAGGGCACTGGCCTTTGTGCCCTTTTTGCTGGCCGCGCCGTCCGCTTGCGCCCGCCCCTCGCCCGGCATAGATGTGCCTTCCGAACAAGCGGGGACCAGACGTGACGCATATTATCACCATCGGCAACGAAAAGGGCGGATCAGGAAAATCGACCATGTCGATGCATGTGTCGGTCGCGTTGGCCCGAATGGGGTGGCGCGTGGCGGCGATGGATCTGGACCTGCGCCAGCTTAGTTTTGGTCGCTATATTGAAAACCGGCGCAGTTTCATGGCGAAGGGCGCGCATGACCTGCCCTGCCCGGTTTTTATGGCGTTACCCGAAATAGACGCGGCCAGCCTGCCCGAGGGAGTGAATCTGGCAGATGCGAGGATGAGCGCGGTGCTGGAACAGGTTCAGGACCAGTTCGATTTCCTGCTGATCGACTGTCCAGGGTCGCACACACGTTACAGCCAATTTGCCCATTCGGTCGCGAACACGCTGATTACGCCCATAAATGACAGCTTCATCGATTTCGACCTGCTGGCCCGGACCGATCCCGATACGGGCCGTGTTCTGGCTCCGTCAATCTATTCCGAAATGGTCTGGAAAGCACGGCAAACGCGGGCCGAAGCGGGAATGCGCCCGCTGGACTGGATCGTGCTGCGCAACCGTCTGGGCACCACCGCGATGCACAACAAACGAAAGGTGGGCGCCGCGTTGGAGCAGTTGGCCAAGCGCATCGGGTTCCGCATTGCACCCGGTTTCAGCGAGCGGGTGATCTTTCGCGAATTGTTCCCCAAAGGCCTGACATTGCTGGACTTGAAAGATGTCGGTAGCGAGACGATGACCATGTCCCATATCGCCGCACGGCAAGAGGTGCGCGACCTTTTGGCCGCGCTTGATCTGCCCGACGTGGTGGTCAGTGTCTGATATGGCCGCGCTTGGGAAGAGCTTCATCGCGTTCCAGTTCCAGCGCAGTGTAACGGTCGCTCAGGCGGCGCGGCATGCCCTTGATGGACAGGATCGCTTCCAGAGCCAATGATGGGCGGGGGGTCTGTATGGTCGGTTTCATGGTAACTGCCTCAATTTTTTATGATGCCTTAACCATGATTACGTGCCGGGGCAGAAATACGGCACAGTTTGGGTATTTACGGTCCCCTTTTGGGTGATTTTACGGCACCCATCTGCAACCTGTAGCATGTATCATACCGCAATCAGGAAGTAGGTGATCGCCGGAAACGCCACCAATATCGCCACGCGGATCAGGTCAGAGGCGACAAATGGCAACACCGCACGATAGGTATCTGTGATCCTGGTTTTCGGGTCCATCGCGTTGATGACGAACAGGTTCATCCCAACCGGCGGAGTAATCAGCCCGACCTCGACCACGATCAACACCAGAATGCCGAACCAGATGGCGACCAGTTCCAGATTGGCGCGCTCCAATGCCAGCGAGTTCACCCGGCGCAGACCCAGGGCGCGGGTCTGCTCACGGGTCAGTTCAGCCCCCGCCGCCAGCGCATCCTCGATACTTCGCAGCATTTCGGGCGCAAGGTCCACACCTGCACGGAATGCTTCGGCCGCGCGCATCGCGTGCAGTTCGGCCATGCTGATAAAGTTGAAATCCAACTCCATCATCACCGGCCAGAAGATCGGGATGGTCAGCAGGATCATCGACAGGCTGTCCATGACGCAGCCCAGGATCAGGTAAAAGCACAGAATAATCAGCAGCACCATGAAAGGTGAATAGCCTTGTGACCCAACAAATTCGGCAATGCTTTGGGGCAGCTGCGTCAGCGCCAGGAACCCATTGTAAAACGCCGCACCGAAGATAATGAAAAAGATCATCGCGCTTGCCCGCGCCGTCACAACAAAGCTTTCGGCAAGCGTTGCCCGTGTCAACCCGCCATTAAACCACGCGATCAGCCCGGTGCCAAACGCGCCCACAGCCGCCCCTTCGGTGGGCGTGAACCAGCCCGCATATATCCCGCCAACGACAAGGCCAAAGACCAGCAAGACAGGCCATATCTTGACCAGCGCCGCGAAGCGTTCGGCCCAGGGCATTGGTGGGCGCAGCCCTGCCGATTCCGGGTTCACACGCACATAGATCGAGATGACGATGACATAACCGATCGCCGCCATGATGCCGGGGATGAACGCAGCCAGAAACAGCTTGGCAATGTTCTGTTCGGTCAGGATGGCATAGATCACAAGCACAACCGAGGGCGGGATCAGAATGCCCAAGGTGCCGCCCGCCGCCAGCGTGGCCGTGGAAAACCCGCCCGCATAGCCGTAGCGTTTCAGTTCCGGCAGGGCCACGCGGCTCATGGTGGCGGCCGTGGCGAGCGAACTGCCACAGATTGCGCCGAACCCCGCGCTGGACCCGATCGCGGCCATGGCGACCCCGCCCTTGCGGTGGCCCAGAAAGCCCGCCGCCGCCTGAAAGAGTGCCTGGCTCATCCCACCCAAAGTGGCGAAATGCCCCATCAGCAGGAACATCGGGATGATGCTGAGGGAATAGCTGGCAAAGGTGGTGAAGGTTTCGGTTTCCAGCCGTGCCAGCGGCACAAGCGAGCCGCCCGTCACCCAGATCAGCCCAAACAGCCCGATCAGGAACATGGCAAGCCCAATCGGCACGCGCAGGAAGATCAGCGCCAGAAGGGCGGGAAAAGACAGGATGCCGATGGCGATGTCGCTCAATGTTCGGCCTCCCCGCCGTCACCGATAATGTCTTTGCCGCGCGTCACTTCGATGAACCGCACCCAGACCATATAGACCGCGACGACAACACCGGCCCAAGCGGCCACGCTGGACGCTGCATAGGCCCACCAGACCGGCCATTCCAGCAGATAGGTCGTCTGGCCAGAGCCAAGCCGTGCCTGTGTCGCCACCTGCAAGCGCCACGCAATCAGCACCAGTGCTCCGGCCAGCGCAATCTCTGTCAGCATGCGCAGGATACGGTTGCTTTGCGGGCCCAGGAACGACGTGAACACGTCGACCCGCGCGTGACCAACGGTCAACTGGCACAGCGGCAGAAAGCAAAACAGCGCAAACGCCATGCCCATCTCGGTAATCTCGTAATCCCCGAAGATTGGGCCGATCCCAGCGCCGAGTGCCCATGACGCAAAACCCGGTGCCAGCGCTTGGATGGCATCCATGTGCATCAGCGAATTCACTTGCCGCCCCAGAATTGAGATGCAGGTCATGACAACCAATGCCGCCAGAACCGCGCCTCCCAGAAGCGCCATGCCGCGTGCCAGTGCAAAGATGAATCGGTGCATCAACGTGATCTATTCCCGGACTCTGCGTGGAAAAGGGCGCGCCGATACGCGCGCCCCCTCCATGTCATTGTCGACTCAGTTCGTCGCGGCGTATTCGGCCATCAATTCGCGCGCCCGGTCGATCATGGCCTGCCCGTCTTTGCCACGTGCGGCCATATCGGCAATCCAACGCTCGTAGATTGGTGCGGACAGATCAACCCAGTTGGAAACCGCATCGGCGCCGATGGTGATGATGTTGTTGCCCATTTCTTCGGCCATTTCGCGGCCAGGCGCATCGTAATCCTGCTGAGTGCCCCCAGCAAACACAGAGAATTCCAGCCCCGAATTGTCGTCGATCACCGCTTTCAGGTCATCGGGCAGGCCGTCATAACGCGCTTGGTTCATGGCAAGAACGAAGGTCACGGTATACAGCATGTTGCCTTCGAACTCTGTGTGGTTTTCCACCAGTTCCGGGATGCGCAGCGATGGCGCAACTTCCCATGGCATGACTGCACCGTCGATCACACCCTTAGAGATAGCTTCTGGCGATTGTGCAATGGGCATACCCACAGGCGTTGCCCCCAGGCTTTCCAGCAATTGCACAGTCAGGCGCGACGGACCACGCAGCTTCATGCCGGCAAGGTCAGAAGGCTGCTCAACCGGGTCGGCGGAATGAATCACGCCGGGGCCGTGAACCCATGTTCCGATCATCTTCACATCGGAAAACTCTTCCTGCATCGCTTCTTCATACATCTTCCAATAGGCATAGCTCGCCGCGCGGGCATCGCTGACCATGAAAGGCAGTTCAAAGACTTCTGTGCTGGGGAATCGGCCCGGCGTCAGACCAACCACGGTCCAGATCACATCGGCGGTGCCGGATGCGGCTTGGTCATAAAGCTCGCCCGGCGTGCCACCCAACTGCATGCTGGGGAAGCGGTCAACCTTGATGCGGCCGTCGCTGGCGACTTCGACATTATCGGCCCAGACATCCAGAATATGCGTTGGCACATTGGCTTGGGCAGACAGGAAATGATGCAGCCGAAGCGTGACGTCCTGCGCCAATGCGGGTGCCGCGCCAAAGCTCGCGGCCCCGACCAAAGCGCCGCCGATCAGCCCAAGCAGGGTTCTGCGATAGGTCATGAATTTCTCCTCCCGTGTATAATGTTGCATTAGCAACTATCAATTTGAAAGCACAAGACAGCCATTCGCGCTAGTGTTTTTTCGACCGAGCGGTTGATTTTACGCCTGCGACTGCTGCTCTTCCGTCCATCCCCTTGCGCAGTTTGCCACGGGGCGGCACTCTGACCAAATGGAATTACAGGGGGTTCCCATGCCGGACCGAATAACCCGTCTCGACGAACTCCAGGCACTTTGCCCGCTACGGTCCGGCGCATTCATTGTGACCGTGTTCGGCGATGTGGCCTTTCCCGGCGGCGGCGAATTATGGATCGGCCATCTGATCGACCTCTGCGCCGAACTGGGCATCAGCGAGACTTTGGTTCGAACATCTGTCTCGCGGCTTGTGGCGGCAGGCCAACTGATCGGAACCCGCCGGGGGCGGCGCAGCTACTATGCCTTAAGCCCAAACGCGCAAGAAGAATTCGAGCGCGCGGCCCAAGTCATCTATACCGCGCCACAGGACCGGCCATGGCGCTTCCTGTTCTTTCCGGGCGGGCATACGCCAGACTTGCTGGAGCGGCTTGGCATGGCGGCGATCTCTGCCCAGCTTGGCTTTGGCCCCGCGCGTACAGAGGTGCCGGACGGGTCCGTTGCCTTCACCGCCTATGCCGACGGGTCGGGCAGCGACTTGTCCGCAATGTTGGCGCAGGTCTACCCGCTCGATACGCTCGCCCAAGACTGCAACGGCTTCCTGAACCTTGCTCAGGCAATGACGACCTTAGCCATCCCAGATCCCAAAACGGCCCTTCAGGCTCGTTTGGTCCTGACCCATGCCTGGCGCAAGATTGCCCTGCGCGCGCCGCGCCTGCCCGCGCATCTGTTGCCGCAAGGACATCCAGAGCCGGACGCAAGAACAGCCTTCGGGCAAAGATACCTTGCGCTGTGCCCAGCGGCAGAACAACACGCCCGCGCCATTCTGACGCTGGATGACGGGCAAGCTGCGCGCCGCGACCAAGTGCTTGCCGGACGCCATGCGGCATTGCAGACCGGGCCTTGCGGCTTGATTTGACGAAAGCGGCACAAAAGAAATACATTTTCTCTTCATTTTGTGACATGTTTGGGTTATGATAATGGATGAGTGACCAATCGCGCCTTGGGAGGGGCCGGATGACCCACGCTTTCATCTGCGATGCGCAACGCACGCCCATTGGCCGTTACGGTGGCGCATTATCTTCTGTCCGGGCCGATGATCTGGCCGCGATTCCATTGCGCGCTTTGGTCGCCCGCAACATGCAGGTTGATTGGGCTGCGGTGGATGATGTGATCCTCGGCTGCGCGAATCAGGCAGGGGAAGACAACCGCAACGTCGCGCGCATGGCTGCGCTTCTGGCCGATTTGCCGGTGGATGTGCCGGGAATAACCGTAAACCGCCTCTGCGCGTCGGGGCTGGATGCCGTGGGCATGGCCGCGCGCGCCATCCGCGCAGGCGATTGCGCGCTGATGCTGGCGGGTGGCGTCGAATCCATGAGCCGCGCGCCCTTTGTCATGCCCAAAGCGACTGCCGCGTTTTCGCGCGCGAATACCGTCTACGACACAACGATTGGCTGGCGGTTCATCAACCCAAAGATGGACGCGGCGCATGGCACGCATTCCATGCCGGAAACCGCCGATAACGTGGCCGCCGACTATAACGTGTCACGCGCCGATCAAGACGCCTTCGCGCTGCGCTCGCAAGCGCGCTGGGCAGCGGCGCAGGATGCCGGGCGCTTTGCCGATGAGCTATGCACGGTTGAAGTGCCGCAGCGCAAAGGCGCGGTGCTCGTCATCGACCGCGACGAACACCCACGCCCTGATACGACACCCGAAGGGCTGGCCAAACTGCGCGGGATCAACGGGCCAGAGCTGACGGTCACGGCGGGCAATGCAAGCGGCGTGAATGATGGCGCGGCAGGGTTGCTGCTGGCGTCAGAGGCGGCGGCACAGGCCAACGGCCTGACCCCGCGCGCCCGCGTCCTGGCCTGCGCCGCCGCTGGCGTCGCGCCGCGCGGGATGGGCATTGGCCCGGTCCCAGCGGTGCGCAAGGTGTTGGCGCTTGCGGGGCTGACCATTGCAGATATGGATGTGATCGAATTGAACGAAGCCTTCGCCGCCCAAGGCTTGGCCGTGTTGCGCGACTTGGGCCTGCCCGATGACGTCCCGCATGTGAACCCCAATGGCGGCGCGATTGCTATGGGCCATCCGCTGGGCGCAAGCGGCGCGCGGATGGTGGCGACTGCTGTCTGGGAATTGCAGCGCCGCAAAGGGCGCTTTGCTTTGTGCACCATGTGCGTGGGCGTGGGGCAAGGTGTGGCGCTGATATTGGAACGTGTCTGAAGTAGGAGAGCCGAGATGTATGCACAGATGGTGAAATCCGAGGCGACGCAAGACGACCCAGAGGCGCTTGCTGCGTTTCAGGCGCGGATCGACGCGGGCGAAAAGATCGAGCCCAAGGAATGGATGCCCGAAGGCTACCGCAAAACGCTGATCCGCCAGATCGGCCAGCACGCGCATTCCGAAATCGTCGGGCAATTGCCCGAGGGCAACTGGATCACCCGCGCGCCCACCTTGGAGCGTAAGGCGATCCTGCTGGCCAAGGTGCAGGATGAGGCGGGCCACGGGCTATACCTCTATTGCGCCGCCGAAACGCTGGGCGTGTCACGCGACGAGCTGACCGAGGCGCTGCTGGCCGGGAAGATGAAATATTCCTCGATCTTCAATTATCCGACGCTGACCTGGGCCGATATCGGCGCCGTCGGCTGGCTGGTGGATGGCGCGGCGATCATGAATCAGGTGCCATTGCAACGCACCAGTTTTGGCCCTTATAGCCGCGCGATGATCCGCATCTGCAAGGAAGAGAGCTTTCACCAGCGGCAGGGTTTCGACATCATGCGCAAGATGGCGAATGGCACCAAAGCGCAGCGCCACATGGCGCAGGATGCGCTGAACCGCTTCTGGTATCCCAGCCTGATGATGTTCGGTCCGTCCGACAAGGATTCGGTCCATTCCGCGCAAAGCATGGCGTGGAAGATCAAGATGAACACCAATGACGAGCTGCGGCAGAAATTCGTCGACCAGACCGTGCCGCAAGCCGAATATCTGGGCCTGACCGTGCCCGACCCGGACCTGCGCTGGAACGCAGAAAAGGGCGGCTATGATTTCAGCGAACCCGACTGGACCGAGTTTTTCGAGGTGCTGAAAGGTAACGGCCCTTGCAATGCCGAACGCCTGGCCGCGCGGCAAAAGGCATGGGACGATGGTGCTTGGGTGCGCGATGGATTGATGGCGCATGCGGCAAAACAGCGGTCTGCGCCAATTGCTGCCGAATGACAGGGGGCTTTGCCCCCTACGGCCTGCGGCCTACCCCCAGGATATTTTTGCAAGGATGAAAGGGTAAAGCGATGTCTGCGGAATGGCCCCTTTGGGAGATTTTCATTCGTGGTCAGCATGGTCTGAACCACCGGCATGTTGGCAGCCTGCACGCGCCCGATGCGGAGTTGGCGATGCGCCATGCGCGCGATGTGTATACCCGCCGCAATGAGGGAGTGAGCATCTGGGTGGTGCCGTCTTCGGCGATCACGGCCTCCAGCCCGTCCGAGAAAGGCCCGATGTTCGAGCCGTCGCAGGACAAGGTTTACCGCCACCCGAGCTTTTTCGACATCCCTGACGAAATTGGACATATGTGATGGGCGCTGTGGTGGATATGGACGCGGCCTTGTTCGCGGGGTTGTGCCGCTTGGGCGACAGCACGCTGGTGCTGGGGCACCGGGTGTCGGAATGGTGCGGGCACGCACCAGTTCTGGAAGAGGATATTGCACTGGCCAATACGGCGCTGGACCTGATTGGCCAGACCCAAATGTGGCTGGGGCTGGCGGGCGAGATGGAGGGCAAGGCGCGCAACGCAGATGCCTTGGCCTTTCACCGCGATGTCTGGGAGTTTCGCAACCTGCTGCTGGTCGAACGCCCGAATGGTGATTTTGGCCACACCCTGATGCGGCAATTCCTGTTCGACGCATGGCACCAGCCAATGCTGACGGGATTGGCGCAATCGCGTGATGCGCGTGTGGCAGAGATTGCCGCCAAGGCCGGAAAAGAGGTGGCATATCATCTGGAACGGTCCGCTGATCTGGTGATCCGGCTGGGCGATGGGTCCGATGAAAGCCATGCGCGCATGCAGGTCGCGCTAGACACGCTTTGGCCCTATACCGGCGAGATGATGACGCCAGACGCGACCGATACGGCGCTGGCAGACGCCGGGATCATGCCCGATTTGGTCGGGTTGCAGGCCACATGGGACGGGCTGGTGCGCGATGTTCTGGCAGAGGCGACGCTGGCCATTCCTGACGGCGGCTTCATGCATAAGGGCGGCAAGCAGGGTCAGCATTCGGAACATCTGGGGCACATGCTGGCAACCATGCAATTCCTGCCGCGCGCTTACCCGGACGCAACATGGTAGATAAAGCGCAAATCTGGGAATGGCTGGCAAAGGTGCCAGACCCGGAGATCCCTGTGATTTCCGTCACCGAATTGGGCATTGTGCGCGATGTGGTGCTGGAGGGGGATGCGGTTGTCGTAACCGTCACGCCAACCTATTCGGGCTGCCCTGCGACGTCGGTCATCAATTTCGAGATTGAGCGCGCCTTGCGGGAAAAGGGTGTCGCGCAGGTGCGGATGGAACAAAGGCTGTCGCCGCCATGGACCACCGACTGGCTAACCGACGCTGCGCGCGACAAACTGCGCGCTTACGGGATTGCGCCCCCGGTGGACGGCACCGGGGCCACGGGCGTTGTCGCAGGCCGGGTTAACCGATTGACTGGCAGGGCCGTTGTCGTCGCCTGCCCGCGTTGCGGGTCAGAGGCCACGCAGAAGGTCAGCCAACACGGCTCTACACCATGCAAAGCGGCGTATCAGTGCCGCGACTGCTTAGAGCCGTTCGATTATTTCAAATGCATCTGAGGACACGCGAATGAGCCGTTTCCACCCCCTGACCGTGACCGATATTGCGCGCGACACCCATGACAGTGTGGTCGTGACGTTAACGCCTGAAAATGAGGAGGCGTTCCGCTTCACACAGGGCCAATACCTGACCTTTCGGCGCGATTTCGAGGGGCAGGAATTGCGGCGCTCTTACTCCATCTGTGCCGGGCTGGATGACGGCGCGCTGCGTGTGGGGATAAAACGGGTCGAAGGCGGCGCGTTCAGCACTTGGGCCAATACCGCGCTAAAACCCGGCGATGTGCTGGAGGCGATGCCACCGCAGGGCAAGTTCTACACCCCGCTCGCACCAGAAGAAGGGCGGCACTACCTGATGTTCGCCGCCGGGTCGGGGATCACGCCGATCCTGTCCATCATCCGCACGGTATTGACGCGCGAACCCGAAGCGCGGGTCACGCTGGTTTACGCCAATCGGCGGATAGCTTCGATCATGTTCCGGGGCGAGTTGGAGGATTTGAAAGATCAGTATCTGAGCCGTCTTTCGGTGCTGCATATTCTGGGGCAGGACGCGCAAGAGATTGAACTGTTCACCGGTCGGCTGGATACGGCCAAGCTGGACAAGCTGTTCACGCAGTGGATTGACCTTACGGGCGTGCATACCGCCTTCATTTGCGGGCCAGAGGCGTTGATGCAGACCATTGCTGGAGTTTTGCGTGACCACGGATTGAATGACGCGCAGATCAAATATGAGCTGTTTGGCGCAGCACAACCGGGGCGCGCGGCAAAGCCCGCCGCAACCACACGCGATAACACGGGCAAAACCTGTGCGCTGTCTGTCACGCTGGACGGCACGACACGCAACCTTGAGCTGCCGATGGATGGCACGACCGTTCTGGAAGCTGCCCTTGGGGCCAATCTGGATGCGCCGTTTTCCTGCACAGCGGGCGTGTGTTCCACATGCCGCGCCAAGGTGCTGGAAGGCGCGGCAGAGATGGCCGTGAACCACGCGCTGGAAGATTACGAAGTGCGCGCGGGCTATGTGCTGACCTGCCAATGCACCCCGATCAGTGACCGGCTGGTGCTAAGCTACGACACCTGAAAGGAACGGCCATGCTGGACGCAAGCCAACCGATGCGGCTGCAAAGCTACCTGTGCGGCGCATGGCGCGACGGGCGCGGCGCTTGTAAACCGCTGCTGGATGCAGCCACCGGCGCAGTTGTGGCAGAGATTGACGCCAGCGGCTTGGACATGGCCGAGGCTTTGGCGCATGGTCGCCGCGCCGGGGCCGCGTTGCGGGCCATGACGGTGCATGAACGCGCGTTGATGCTGAAAGCGATCGGGCTGGCGCTGCTGGAGCAGAAGGATGATTTCCACGCCCTGTCGCTGGCCACCGGGGCCACGCCCAAGGATGGCTGGATCGACATTGATGGCGGTATCGGCACGCTGCTGAACTACGCATCAAAAGCGCGGCGCGAATTGCCCAATAGCCGCGTTTTAACCGATGGCCTCACAGAGGCGCTGTCACCCGATAACAGCTTTTCGGCCCGCCACATCCTGACGCCCTTACGCGGGGTCGCGGTGCATATCAACGCGTTCAACTTCCCGGTCTGGGGCATGTTGGAAAAGTTGGCGCCGAACCTTCTGGCCGGGATGCCCGCCATCGTGAAACCCGCAAGCCAGACTGCTTACCTTACCGAATTGGTCGTGCGGCGCATACTGGCGACGGGGCTGTTGCCCGAAGGTGCTTTGCAACTGGTCTGCGGCAGCGTGGGCGACATGTTGGACCATATGACGGGGCAGGATGTTGTCACATTTACCGGGTCTGCGGCGACCGGGCAGATGCTGAAAGCGCATCCCGAGATTATTGGCAATTCCACCCGTTTCACGATGGAGGCCGACAGCCTGAACGCCTGCATCCTTGGGCCGGATGCAACACCCGACACGCCCGAATTCGATCTGTTCATCCGCGAGGTGATGCGCGAGATGACCGCCAAGGCCGGGCAGAAATGCACCGCAATCCGCCGCGTCATCATTCCGCGCGCGCAAACGGGCGCGGTGCGCGATGCACTGGCCGCGCGTATGGCAGAGGTGGCGGTGGGCTTGCCCGGTGACAAGGCCACGCGCATGGGCGCGCTTGCCAGCCTAGCCCAGCGCGATGATGTGCGCGCGGCGATTGCCCGGTTGCAAGCAGGGGCAGAGATTGTTGCGGGGAACCCGGATGCGGTGCGCGTGGCGTCGGGCGATGCCGAACGCGGCGCGTTCCTGAACCCGGTGTTGCTATATGCTGACCAGCCGCTGGCGGCCCACGCAGTCCACGAGGTCGAAGCCTTTGGCCCGGTCGCCACGCTTCTGCCTTATGACAGCCCCGATCAGGCGATTGAGATTGCGGCGCTTGGGAAAGGGTCGCTGGTGTCGTCGCTGTTCACCAACGCACCAGAGGTGGCAGAGGAAATCGTGCTGGGGCTTGCGCCCTTCCATGGCCGGGTGATGATCGGCAACCGCGACAGCGCCAAGTCGTCTACGGGGCATGGCTCGCCCCTGCCGATGCTGGTGCATGGCGGCCCCGGTCGCGCTGGCGGGGGCGAAGAACTGGGCGGGATGCGCGGTTTGCACCACTATATGCAACGCAGCGCCGTGCAGGGCACGCCGCGCCTGCTGGCGGCTGTCACCGGCGAATGGACCAAGGGCGCGAATAGCCATGACGGCACGCACCCGTTCCGCAAATCGCTGGCAGAACTTCGGTTGGGCGACCGCATTGTGACCGAGCAGCGCGAGATTACCTTGGCCGATATCGAGCATTTCGCCAGCTTCACCGGCGACACGTTCTATGCCCATATGGACGAGGACGCCGCGCGTGCGAACCCTTTCTTTGACGGACGCGTTGCACATGGCTACCTGATCGTGTCTTTCGCGGCGGGCTTGTTCGTGCAGCCTGATCCCGGCCCTGTTCTGGCCAATTACGGCATAGACAATCTTCGCTTCCTGACGCCGGTTTACCCCGGCGATGCGCTTGGCGTGACGTTAACCTGCAAGGCGATCAACCCCCGCGCCGATGCCGATTACGGCGAAGTGCGCTGGGACTGCGAAGTGACAAAGCAGGATGGCAGCCTTGTCGCGCAATATGATGTGCTGACCATGGTGGCGAAGGAATGGAAAGGCTAAGCCGCCTGAGCCACCCGTGTTTTCAGGTCCAGCCAGAGCTTGCCCCGATCATACCCGCCGCGCACCCGGAAATCGGGGCGTCGCAATTCGGGAAACTCCGCTTCCCAGTCGCGGAAGCGATCTTGCGACAGCACGCGCCCGCCATAATCGCGCGCGACGCGCAGGATCATTGGGTCGGCGGGTTCGCCCCTTGGCACAACCATGACCTGTTCATGCGGCAAGCCAATGCGGCGCGCTAGCTTGTAGTGGTTGCGATAGCGCCCTTCCAGCTTGTAGCCCGCATTGGCATCGAACACCACGCCGGGGGTAAAGCCTTGAGCTTTGAGGCTGGCGATCACCTCGCGCACGGGTTCGATGTCAGGGGTGTTGTCGCGCCAATGCATCACGTTGGACCCATCGACCAGAATAAAACGCGCGCCTTTTGCGGGCCGCCATCCCGACTTGCGCCGCGGTGAACGCAGCATCAGGCGAAGCGCAATAAGGATAAGAGCGCCTACGCCTGCGACAGCAAGCCGGTGCTCTGAGACAAGGGCGGTAAAATCAATCAGGGACATGGTTAAGGTAGACCTTGGCAACTTTGGGTTGCGCAAAGCTAGGCCCGAATTATGGCAAGATTATGCTCGTCCCGATTTAGAGGATAGCAATCTGGGGTCCACCCCAATCTTGTCCAACGCGGCTAGCCAAAGGCGTTCCGGCATCGTGCCATATAACAAACCCGGATCGGCCGGGCAGGTCAGCCAGCCGCCGGCGCGCAGCTCGTCTTCCAGCTGTCCCGCGCCCCAGCCTGAATAGCCAAGGGCCAAGCGCACCTCTGCCGGTCCCTGCCCGCGCGCAACCTGCGCCAGAATATCCATAGAGGTGCTGAGCGACGCAAATTCAGTCACGCTCAGGCTACTATCGGTCAAGAATACGTCGGGTGTGTGCAATACGAACCCACGAGAGGTCTCGACCGGACCACCATAATAAACCGGGTCATTGGCTTGCGCAGGCGCATCGCCCAAGCCGCTATGCGCGCCTTGCATCGGCACATCGAGCGTTTTCAGGAGCGCGCCAAAATTCAGATCGGGCACGGGCTTGTTCAAAATCAGGCCCATCGCACCTTCCTCGGAATGCGCGCATAAAAACACCACCGCATGCGAGAACCTCTGATCGGGCATTCCCGGCATGGCGATTAACAAAGTTCCGCTAAGGCTGTCCGCGTCTGTCATACTGCCAACATGCCCCAGAGGCCGGGGGCTTGCATAGCCCTTGTCATGGCTTCTGTTGCAGCCTTTGAGCCACGACACGGCACTCTCGCCTAAATGTGACTTTCAATCTACACCCAGACCGGGGATGAAAAGCAAATGTCCATGATGAAAACCATAGCCAGCGCGCTCCTTGGCGCAAGCCTCTGGGCCAGCAGCGCGGCCCATGCGCAAGTGCCGCGCCCATCCGATATTGTGGCGGCCGAAATCCGTCCCGGCTGGCGCACCGAGCAAGGCACGATCATGGCCGCGCTGCACCTGCGGCTGGCACGCGACTGGATCACCTATTGGCGCCATCCGGGCGAAAGCGGCATCGCGCCGCGGCTTGACCTGTCGGGTTCGGGGAATCTGGCGGGCGCGCGGTTGCATTGGCCCGCACCGCGCTTGTTTACCAAGGCGGGGTATCTGAGCATCGGGTATGCGGATGAACTTGTGCTGCCGTTGGAACTGACACCCACCCAAACCGATCGCCCGATTGATCTGCGCGCAGCCCTGAACATTGGTGTTTGCGACGATGTATGCATTCCGGTGGATATGGAATTTGCCGCCACGCTGGACGGGCGTGGCGCGCCCGACCGCACGATCAGCCAATCGCTGGAGCGTCGGCCCTCGACAGCACGCGCGGCGGGCCTGTCCGACCTGCAATGCGACTTTCAACCTGCCCGCAAAGGTATGCAGTTGAGCGCGCATTGGACGATCCCCCAGCAGCCCGGCGAAGAATACATCCTGCTGGAAATACCCGGCAGTTCTTGGCGTGTTCAAAACCTGCCCTCACTGCGCGCCGGGGGGCAGTTGACCGGTCAGGCCATATTGCGCGCACGGAAGGGCGAAACCGCCGCCATCGACCGCAGCACCATTCGGATGACCCTGATTACACCCGATGGCACGTTCGAGCATCAAGGCTGCGCAGTGGCGCGCTGAGAGCGGCGGGTTGCCAGAACAACAGCCACCGCGCCTGCCAGCCAAAGTATGACCAGCAAGGCCGCCGTGCCGCCAATAGCCAGCACCATAGCCGCACGCAGCGGGTTGTCACCGAACCCGGACGCAAGCCCACCCAGCACAGCCGGAAGCGCGCCCTGCCAGACAGTCCAACCCAACGTCGCGGCCAACCAGCCCGCAACCGCCAGCGCGGCCAGTCGGGGCAGTTGCGCAACCCCACCTTGAGGCTGTGTCATCGCCCGCGACAGCGAGGTAAACAGCCGCCGCACATCATGCCCGATGGCCAGAAGTGCCGGGACCAGCAAAAGCACGATAATCATGCCAAAACCAAGCCCATAAACCAGCGTAATGACCGTGGGTTTCAGAAACGCAGCTTGGGTCGATGTCTCGAACAGCAGCGGCATAAGGCCCAGAACGGTGGTCAGCGTGGTCAGGATAACCGGGCGCAAACGGTCGCAAGCTGCATCCACAATAGACGGAAGCAGCCCCCGATCACGCGCATATTGGTCCACGGTCGTCACCAGCACGATGGAATCATTGATGATGATCCCTGCCATCCCCATGATCCCGACGATAGAGAACATCGACATCGCCATGTCCCATGACATGTGGCCATAGATCACCCCGATCAGGCCGAAGGGAATGACCGCCATCACCACAAAGGGGCGCATCCAGCTAGAGAATACCCATGCCAGAGTGAGGTAAATCAGGATCAGGCACAGACCAAGGCCGATGGACGCATCCGTCAGGAAATCGCGTTCCTGCTCGGCCTGCCCCGACAGCCGTGTTGCAATGCCAAAATCGGCTTCCAGCGCTGGCAGGATCTGGTTTTCCAGCGCCAGAGTGACCTCGCGCGCGCGGGCCGGGTCATCTTCCGACAAATCGCCCGATACGGTGACAACCCGCGCGCCGTTTTCGCGCAGCACCCGGCTGAAGCCCTGGCGTTCTTGCACCGACACTATGTCACCCAACAGCACATAGTTCCCGCTGGGCGAGCGCATCTGCATACTGTCCAGAAAATCGGCTGCGCGCTCGGTTTCCGGCAGTTCCACCCGCACGCGGCCCGTGCGCAAGCCGTCGGGGAAGGTCGCGGCCTCTATCCCCGTCAGTCGGTTGCGCAGATCACGCGCAAGGCTGTCGATGGTAAAGCCCAACGCCTGACCCTGCGGGGTCAGCTCCAGCACCAGTTCGGGCTTGTCATAAGGCAGATTGTCATCCAGCCCGGTGATTTCCGGATAGGGGGCAAGTGCGGCGCGCAGGGCTTCGGATGCGGCTTTCAGGGTTTCCGCATCGCCGCCCGCCAAGTCTACCGATACGCCATCCCCGCCGGGGCCAGAGCCCCAGGATCGGAAGCTGAATTCCTCTAGCTGCGGGTGGCGCGTGACCATGTCCTGAAGCTGCGACGCAAAAGCAAAGCTGGAAATCGGGCGCAGATCGGCATCGACGAGGTCGATGGAAATACCGCCCAAAAGGTCGCCATCCTTGTTCTCGGCGCTGGCCAGCGGTCGGCCTGCATTGCCCCCCACTTCAACCATGGCGAAGGTAATCGGGTTGATCCCGCTTTCCGTCTCTATCTGTGCGGCCAGTTCATCCGAGGCGCGCTGCAACTCGCGCAGCATCTCGATCGTATCGGCGCGGGTGGCGCCGTCATTCATCACGATATTGCCGGTGATCGAGCCTTGTTCAGGCGGGTTGAAAAACCGGAACGGCAGATCGCCCCGCACAAGGTTGGCCGATTGCACAGCCAGAAGCGCCACCAGCCCGGCCAGAACCGGGTAGCGTGCCGTGATGACCAGTTGCATCAGCGGGCGGAACGCTTTCTCGCGCACCCAGCGAAAGCCTTTGTTGACCTGCCGCGAGGGCCAGTCATACCAGCTTTTCTTCAGGCCCGCCGCGATAGAATGCGCCATGTGGTTCGGTAGGATCAGGAAACACTCGACCAGTGACGCGATAAGCACCGCGATCACAGTCAACGGAATATCCGCGATCAGCGTGCCAAAACGGCCGCCAACCAAAATCAGCGCGCCAAAGGCCAGAACCGTGGTCACGGTTGCGGCGAATACCGGCTGCGCCATGCGGGTTGCTGCGTTTTCCGCCGCTTGTGCCGGGGTTTCGCCCAATTCGCGCGCGCGGTAATCGGCGTGTTCGCCCACCACAATGGCGTCATCGACCACAATCCCCAGCGTGATAATCAGCGCGAAAAGCGAGATCATGTTAAAGCTGAGACCCAGCAGATACATGCCCGCTATAGCCGCCATCATTGCCGCCGGAATACCTGCCGCGACCCAGAACGCGGTGCGCGCATTCAGGAACAGGAACAGCAGAAGCACGACCAGACCAAGGCCCATAAGCGCATTCGTTACAAGCAGGTTGATGCGGCCAGAGATGAACTCGGCGCGGGTGGATACCAGCTCTATGCTTGTCCCTTCAGGCAAACTGCGGTTCATCTGCGCCGCGATCTCGGCCACCTGCGCCTGAATGGCAATCGCATCGCCTTGTTGCGAGCGGTCCACGCGCAGCGTGATCGCAGGGTCGGGGCCCACGAAAAACGCGCGGTCGCGGCTGATGTCGCTTTTTTCAACGCGGGCAATATCGCCCACGGTCAGAACGGACCCATCGGGCCGGGTGCGTAAGGCAACCTGCGCGATTTCGGTGGCAGAGCGGCGTTCCACCCCGGTGCGCACGCGCGCGGCGCCCGACGCCACATCGCCTGTCGGGTCGGTGCTGACAGTTCGGGCGATGGCCTGCGCGATCTCGGCCATGGTCACGTCATGCTCGATCAGGTTGCGGCTGGAAACCTCGACCATGACCTCTGCACTGGCCACGCCACGCACAATGGTCCGAGTAATCCCGGCATCATACAGACGGGCCGCAAACTCATCAGCAAATCGGGCAAGTTGCTCGGTGGCGACAGGGCCACTGACCACCACGTTGGTGACACGGTCGGACCAGTTGGACCGACGGGTTTGCGGGTCTTCCACATCCTCTGGCAGGTTCGACACCGCATCAATCGCATCCTGCACATCATTATTTGCGCGCGACATGTCCCAGCCGGTCTCAAACTCCAGCGTGAAACTGGCGCGGCCTTCGCGCGATTCGGCGCTGACCTCTGTCACACCCTCGACAGCTTGCAGCGCCGGGCTGACCAGTTCCACAACCGCGCGGTCAATATCTTCGGCCCCGGCACCCGGCCAAGGGATATCGACACGAATATTGTCGACCACAACATCGGGGAAGAACTGCGCCCGCATCTGCGGAATGGCGGCCAGCCCAAGCACGACCATGATGACCAACAGCAGGTTGGCGGCGGTCTTGTGCCGGGTGAAATAGCGGAATATGCCCACGGCCTGAACCGCCAGACGCTTACGATGCGAATTTTGCTCTGCGCTCATGGCTTAGCCCCCTTGGCGCGGACCACCGCCATTTTCCAACCGTTCCAGCGTTTGCGCTGGAACGCTGTCTTGCGAAAGTTGCGTGATAAGCCGCGCGCGGACCTGTTCTGGCATGCGTGCGTTGCCTTCAACCTGCGCGATCAGACGCGCGCGGCGTTCCGGGTCCAGCATGACCATCTCAGGCTCGTCAGGCTGTATCTGGCCCTCGGCATTCTGACGCAACGGGCGCACCAGAATACCTGCCCCCAGCATCGGGCCAACTTCGCGCACGATCTCTGCCCCGGCAAGCGTGCCCACCTCCACGATCACATCGTCGCCCTGCCGGCGCAACACGCGGGCGGGCCGGGCGCTCAAACGGTTATCTTCGCCAATGACCAGAACCTCGCCACCCGCGGTAATGGCCCTTGCGGGCAACAAGGCCACACGGTCCAGCGCTGGTTCGGACAAGCGCACAGTCACGAAATCGCCGGGCCGAAAACCGCGCGGATTGGCGAGTTCGACAAACACCTCGCGCCCGCTTTGCCCCGTGGCCACCGTGGCCGAAGCCCGCACCAGACGACCGGGCGACGAAATCTCATAGCCGGCCACTTCCAAAGCGACCTGAGCGCCTGCATCGCGCAAGCGTCCGTCTTCATCAATCAACCGCAGATACTGCGCGGTCGATACCCGCACAGATACTTCCAAGGCGGCAGGGTCGATGATGCGGGCCAGTTGCTCGCTCGTATTCACAAGCCGCCCTTCGACCAAGGCGACATCGGCCAAGGTGCCGGAAATACCCGCGCGCACCGTTGTGTCCGCCAAGCGCCGCGCGGCCTCTGAGACGGTGATCTTTTGGCGGTCCAACGCCGTGGCAGCCTGATCGGCACGCGCTTCGGCACTGGCTTGGGCTTGCTTGCGCCCCACAAGCGCCTGTCGGGCAGAGGCAACCGCCAATTCCGATTCTTCCAGCGCCGCTTCGGTTGCCACGCCGCGTTCGGTCAGCCCGACGCGCCGCTCCAACGCACGGGCGCGCAGATCGAATTGCGCCTGCGTGGCTGCCACATCTTCGGCAGCAAGGGTCAGGGCGCGTTCTGCTTCGCGCAATTCGGCCTCGGCACGGGCAAGATCGCTTTGCGCAATGGCAAGCGCCGCTTCGGCATCCGCCGGGTCTACCCGGAACAAGACCTGCCCGGCCGTCACCTCTGCCCCGTCCTCGACACCTTCACCCAGCTCTATGATTTGTCCGCCGACCGGTGCGCGCAGTTCCAGCGTGCGCTGGCTGCGCACTTCGCCAAAGGCTGACAACACCGGTTCAACCTGCCCCGGCGTTACGGTCACAGCGCGCACTGTAAAGACCCGCTCGCGCGCTTCGCCGCCACGCCCGCCAGCTTCTTCGGCCCGGCTTTGAATGGCGCCGACCAATGTCGCCCCGGCATAGACCAAGGCCGAAACAGACACAGCGGCCAAGAACAGCCCCAACAGGCTGCGGGTTAGAAAACGCATGGCTACTCCAAGTTTGCTACACCCTATACGCGCCGCGCGCGCAGATGGTTCAACCCGCTATAACGCCGCAGCCCATCATTTCCGTCGCAAATGTTCGTCCAGACGGGGAAAAATCTCGACAAAGTTACAGGGGCGGTGGCGGAAATCGAATTGTTTGGACAGGATTTCGTCCCAGGCGTCCTTGCAGGCACCGGGCGATCCGGGCAACGCGAACAGGTAAGTGCCCTGCGCCACCCCCGCGCAAGCCCGCGACTGGATGGCCGATGTGCCGATCTTCTCCATCGAGACAATCGTGAACACCGTCCCGAACGCCTCTATCTCTTTTTCATACACGTCGCGATGCGCCTCGACCGTGACATCGCGACCCGTCAGACCGGTGCCGCCGGTGGTCAGGATCGCATCAATGCCATCATCAGCACACCAGTCGCGCAGCTTCGCGGCAATCTGCGCGCGTTCATCACGGACAATATCGCGCGCCGCCAGCACATGGCCCGCACCCTCGATGCGCGCGGCCAGAGTGTCGCCCGAACGGTCATCCGCCAGCGCGCGCGTGTCGGACACGGTCAGCACCGCGAAACGCACGGGTAAAAACGGTTTATCGGGGTCGATGCGGCTCATGTCAGCTCTCTCAGCTTGGCTTGGAGTGATAATAGATCAGCCCACGCCTCGCGTTTGGCGGCGGGGTTGCGCAGCAGGTAGGCGGGGTGCAGCATGGGGATCGTCGGGCGGCCCAGAACACGCGCCCATTCGCCCCTCTCCTTGGTGATCCGCACGTCGCGCTCCAGCACGGTGCCCGCCGAGACGCGCCCCATCAGGATAAGAATATCCGGGGCCGCGAGTTCAATATGGCGCAACACGAAGGGCCGCATCATCGCGCGTTCCTCTGTCGAGGGGTCGCGGTTCTGCGGCGGACGCCATGGCAGAACGTTGGTGATATAAATCGCGCGGGCCGGGTCGGGGGTGTCACGCCCCATGCCGATGGCCGCGAACATGCGGTCCAGCATTTGCCCGGCTTCACCGACAAAGGGCTTGCCGACGCGGTCTTCTTCGCGGCCCGGCGCTTCGCCCACGATCATGACGCGCGCGCCGGGTTGGCCATCACAAAACACCAGATTGCGCGCGCCGCGCTTCAACTCGCAATGCTCATAGGCACCCATGGCGGCTTGCAGCGCGTCCAGATCGCCCGCCGCCTGCGCCATAGCTTGCGCCTGTGCCACCGGGTCCACCTGCGGTTCTGCTGCAACCGGGGCGGCTTGCGCGGCAGGGGGCGGTGCGCTTGGTTTGGTCAGCTTCGCAGGCAAGTCACAGCGATTGACCGGCGCATCGCAAATCGCATCCGTCGCGCCAAGCTCTGCCTGCCACGCCAGATAGGCGCGCGCCAGATGCCAGTCGTCTTGCCAAACCGATTCCATGTGCAACAGGTAGCGTGCCCGCGCCCCAAGGGAAAGCACACGGTTTACCCTTGCCGCATGGTGGCAGGGTTTCTATACCCGTGGCGCTGACCCAAAGCGCGAGTGCCCCATGACCTTTACCCAAGATCACCTGCTGGGGATCGAACATCTGCACCCGGTCGAGATCACGACACTGCTTGATCTGGCACAGGACTATGTCGCTCTGAACCGCAGCGCCGAAAAGCATGGCCGCGCGCTGGAGGGGATGACCCAGATCAACATGTTCTTCGAGAATTCGACCCGCACACAGGCCAGTTTCGAGTTGGCGGGCAAGCGTCTAGGTGCGGATGTGATGAACATGTCCATGGCGCAATCCAGCCTGAAAAAGGGCGAAACGCTCATCGATACCGCGCTCACGCTGAACGCCATGCACCCTGATCTGCTGGTGGTGCGGCACGGCAATTCCGGCGCGGTGGACCTGCTCGCGCAAAAGGTGAACTGCGCGGTACTGAACGCGGGCGACGGCAGGCATGAACACCCCACGCAGGCGCTTTTGGATGCGCTGACCATCCGCCGTGCCAAGGGGCGGCTGCACCGCCTGACCGTCGCCATTTGCGGTGACATTGCCCATAGTCGGGTGGCGCGTTCGAACCTGATTCTGCTGGGCAAGATGGAAAACCGCGTGCGCCTTGTCGGCCCCGGAACGCTGATGCCAAAGGGCGTCGAAGAGTTCGGCGTCGAGGTGTTCGACGACATGAAGGCCGGGCTTGAAGGTGCCGATGTGGTCATGATGCTGCGCCTGCAACGCGAGCGGATGGATGGCGGTTTCGTGCCCTCGGAACGCGAGTATTTCCACCGCTACGGGCTGGATGCCGAGAAACTGGCTTATGCCAAGGATGACGCCATCGTCATGCATCCCGGCCCGATGAACCGGGGCGTGGAAATTGACGGTGCGATTGCCGATGACATCAACCGGTCGGTGATTCAGGAACAGGTGGAAATGGGCGTCGCGGTGCGCATGGCAGCGATGGACCTGCTGGCGCAAAACCTGCGCCGCCGCCGTAAACGCGACCGCTTGCGGAGCATTGCCAATGAATGAACCCATCGAATCGCGCCCCGACACGGACGATATCCCGCTGGAACCCGACGAGAAGCTGTTGCGCGAGATCCGCTCTGACAAGGGACGCTACTGGCGCGACCACGGTATTCTGGGAGTGCTGGGCATGGTCGGCGCGGGCGTGGTGCTGTGGGCCATCGGGTCGCCCTATGCCGCGATCGGCGCGCTGGGGGCAGTGCTGGCCTTGGCTGTGCGGGGCGCGTGGCTGTATACCGAGCAGATGAAATTCCGCTGGCGGTTGACCAATGCGCGGCTGATCGGGCCGGGCGGGCGCAGCGTGTATTTGCTGGAACTGACGCAAGTGCGCCGCCTGATGGGCGATATCCAGATCATCACCAAGGCGGGCGACAAATACCTGATAAAGCACATCGACGGAGCCGAACGGGTGGTGGCCGACATAGAGGCCGCGCGCCTGAAACGGTCCAAGCGCAGGGAAGTGTAAGCCGTGACGCAGATCAGCCTGCACCCCGGCGAACGGCTTATTGCCCGCGTGCCACAGGACCGTGAGGTTGCGATCCTGACCGAAGCGCTGTTCGGAATGCTTGGTATGTCGGTGGTCACTGTGGGGCTTTACGTTTTTGACCAGGCAACCGGGGACCAAAGCGAAAGGTCGTGGCTAGGCACATTGATGACGCTGGGTTTTCTGTTCGGCCCGATTGTCGCGCAACGGTTGATGCGGCCCATGCCGGTCTATTGGCTGACCGATCGCCGCCTTGTGCTGGACCAGAACACAGAGGTCATGCTGACGGATATCCGCCGCATTCGCGTCTGGCTGACAGGGCTGATCCTGCACACCGATACCCGTCGCTACGCGATCCACCTACTGGCCAACCCCTCTGCCGTGGCGGCCCTGCTGCGCAACACGATTGCTAGATAAGGAAAACTGCTGATGCTGTGGTTTCACAATGCAAGGCTGATCGACCCAGAGGCGGGGACCGACACAATCGGTTCCCTGCTGGTGCAGGGCGGTGCGATCATAGAACGCGACGGTCCCTGCCCCACGGGCGCGCAAGCGGTCGATTGCGGCGGCAAATGCCTGGCCCCCGGCATTGTCGATATGGGTGTGCAGGTGGGCGAACCGGGCGCGCAGCACAAGGAATCGCTGCGCACTGCCGGGCTGGCGGCCGCGCGCGGGGGTGTGACAACCATCGTCATGCGCCCCGACACTGACCCCGCCATCGACACCCCCGAAGTGCTGGAATACGTCACCCGCCGCGCCAGCGCGCGCACACCGGTGAACATCCGCGCCATGGCCGCGCTGACCCGTGGGCGCGATGGGCGCGAAATGGCAGAAATCAGCTTTCTGCTGGATGCGGGTGCCGTGGCCTTCACCGATGGCGACCGCGTCAGCACCGACACCAAGGTTCTGTCACGCTGCATGGCCTATGCGCGCGGGCTTGGCGCGCTGGTCATCGGCCACCCGCAAGACCCCGGTCTGTCGCAGGGCGCTTGTGCGACGTCGGGTAAATTCGCGTCCTTGCGCGGTTTGCCCGCCGTGTCGCCCATGGCCGAACGCATGGGGTTCGACCGTGACATGGGCTTGGTCGAAATGACCGGCGTGCGCTACCATGCCGATCAGATCACGGTCGCCCGCAGCCTGCCCGCGCTGGAACGCGCCAAGGCGAACGGTCTGGATGTGACCGCAGGGATATCCATTCACCATCTGACGCTGAACGAGCTGGACGTGGGCAGCTACCGCAGCTTCTTCAAATTCACCCCGCCCTTGCGATCCGAAGACGACCGCCGCGCCATGGTGCAGGCGGTGGCCGACGGCCTGATCGACGTCATCTGCTCCATGCACACCCCGCAGGATGAGGAATCGAAACGCCTGCCCTTCGAGGAAGCCGCCGCCGGCGCGGTGGGACTTGAAACATTGCTGCCCGCAGCGATGCGGCTTTACCATTCCGAAGGGCTGGATCTGCCACGGATCTGGCGCGCGCTGTCCTTCAACCCCGCGCAACGGCTGGGACTGGCAAGCGGGCGATTGTCGCATGGCGCCCCCGCCGATCTGGTCCTGTTCGACCCCGATGCGCCCTTTGTGCTGGATCGCTTCAAACTTGCGTCGAAATCCAAGAACACGCCCTATGACGGCGCTCGCATGGAAGGCCGTGTGCTGGCAACCTATGTCGGTGGCGCTTGCGTGTTCGATGCGGCAGAGGTGGCGGCATGATCCCGGACCTTGTGACTCCGCTGTGGCTGCTGGGGCTGGTGGGGCTTGGCTCTTACGCGCTCGGCTCCATTCCCTTCGGTGTGGTGATCGCCCGCGTCATGGGCTTGGGCGATCTGCGCGCCATCGGGTCGGGCAATATCGGCGCGACCAATGTCATGCGCACGGGCAACAAGGCAGCGGGTGTCGCCACTTTCGCGCTGGATGCGCTGAAAGGCGCGATTGCCGCGCTGCTGGCGGGATGGCTGATCGGGCCGGACGCCGCGCAGGTGGCCGCCTGGGCAGCGTTCATCGGCCATCTTTACCCCGTCTATATCGGGTTCAGGGGCGGCAAGGGGGTTGCGACCTTTATCGGCATTGCGCTGGCGCTGGCATGGCCTGTCGGGCTGGCCACCTGCGTCACATGGATCATTACCTTCAAGGCCAGCCGCTATTCGTCACTCGCCGGGCTGACAGCCTGCGGGATGTCGTCGATCTATGCCGGGCTCATGGGCTATCTGCCGGTTGTGGGCGTGCTTGTGGTGGCGAAACTGCTGGTCTTTTACAAGCACCGCGAGAATATAAAACGACTGTGGAACCGAACGGAGCCAAGGTTCAAGAAGAAGACTGCCAGGTAGGCAACGGCAGCCTCGTTGCCTCGTCCAGCTTGCACGACCGGCTTGTCAAAACAATATGTTCCAGTAGTCTCGAGCTTCTGATCACTACCGGTTCGCAAAATAGGAGGCACCATGTCTGACATCCGAAACGAAATCCGCACTCATGTGGCGCAGGCGCAGTTTGATCCGACGATAAAGGCCGAAATTGAAGACGCCCTGCGTGTCGATACCCGAAATGGCGCGCCGGTGGCACAGATCCTAGACAATGCAGCCCTATCAAATGCCGAAAAGGCAAGCGAATTGGGGGCTTTGGCAATCACCGGTCCGGGTGGCATACGTGGCGCGATCGCCATCGGGATCATCATCGGAATTCTGCTTTAGACAAGTCTCGAGGCTTGAAAGGGAATCAGAACCCCCAGGGTCGTGCGCCTGAGAGTGCGCAAGTGCTTGCCACGCAGAATGCGCAGGTCAGAACAACGACCCCTGTTCCGGCTTGGGCTTTGTGCCCTTGCCAGATTTGGGCCGTTTGCCCGCCATGACGTCCAGCGTGCCATCCCTGAATTCCACCTGAAGCGCGTTTGCTTGCCCGGCACGGGTGGCAGATGTCACAACCTCCCCGGCGTCATCCCGGACCACAGCATAACCGCGCTGCAAGGTCGCCGGGTAGCCCAAGGATTGGCGCAGCCGTTCCAACGATGCCAGCCGTGTGCCCAAACTGTCCAGCCGTGCCAGCGCGGCGCGGTCTGCGCGGGCCGATTGCCCATCAAGGCGTTCGCGCCCCCGCGCGATCTGGGTGTTGAGCGCGGTGGGGCGCAGCCCCGCCGCGGCCCCGCGTAACTCTTGGCGTTTGCTTTGCAGCGCCGCGCGCAGACTGCCCGGCACCCGTTCGGCCCATTGGTCAAAGCGCTGCATGGCGGGCGCGAGCAGGTTCTCTGGCCGTGGCAAGGCCCGCCCCACATCGCGCAGACGTTGGCGGCGCAGCGCCACGCTTTGCGCCCCACCACGCACCAAGCGCGCGTTCAGGTTCGACACATGCGCCACAAGATCGGCCTGAACCGGCACTGCGATTTCTGCCGCCGCCGTGGGCGTTGGCGCGCGCTGGTCGGACGCGTGGTCGATCAGTGTGGTATCGGTTTCGTGCCCGACCGCAGAGATCAGGGGAATGTCACTTGCTGCCGCCGCGCGCACGACGATTTCTTCGTTGAACCCCCAAAGGTCTTCGATGGACCCGCCGCCGCGCGCCACGATCAGCACATCGGGGCGCGGGATGGGACCGCCGGGGGCAAGCGCATTGAAGCCTTCGATCGCCTGCGCCACCTGCGGCGCGCACCCCTGCCCTTGCACCGCCACTGGCCAGACCAGCACATGCACCCCGAACCGATCGCTCAGCCGATGCAGGATGTCGCGGATCACCGCCCCCTGGGGCGAGGTCACGACACCAACCACGCGCGGCAGATACGGCAAGCGGCGTTTGCGCCCGGCATCGAACAGCCCTTCGGCGGCCAGCGCTTTGCGCCGCGCTTCCAGCATGGCCATCAGCGCGCCTGCGCCAGCAGGTTCGATGCTTTCAACCTGCAACTGATATTTCGATTGCGGCGCAAAGGTGGTCAGTCGGCCTGTCGCGATGACCTCCATCCCTTCCTCTGGGCGCACCTTCATGCGGGCGACCTGCCCCTTCCAGCTGACCCCCGCAATCACGGCGCGGTCGTCTTTCAGGTCGAAATACATGTGCCCGGTGCGCGCGATCACCACGCGCCCGACTTCTCCGCGCACGCGGACGCGGCCAAATTCGCCTTCCAGCGTGCGTTTGACCGCGCCGGACAGGTCGGACACCGTAAATTCTGGCGTATTGCCCGGAATTGCATCCTCTGGGCCATCTATCAGGTCCATGCCGCGCGCCTTTGCTTGTCACCGCTTGGCGCACAGCCTAGAACGCGCGCAGGCAAAGGCCAAGAGAGGGCGGTCGATGAATATCCTTGTTCTGGGCAGCGGCGGGCGCGAACATGCGCTGGCATGGGCGATCCTGCAAAACCCCAAATGCGACCGGCTGATCTGCGCGCCGGGCAATGCGGGCATGGACCAGATTGCTGATTGCGCCGATATCGACATTTGCAATGGCTCTGCTGTGGTCGCCTTCTGCGAGGCAGAGGCGATTGATTTCGTCGTCATTGGCCCGGAAGCACCCTTGGCCGCAGGCGTGGCCGACCGGCTGCGCGATGCGGGCGTAACCTGTTTCGGCCCTTCGGCGGCAGCGGCGCGGCTGGAAGCGTCGAAGGCGTTTACCAAGGAAATCTGCGCCTCCGTGAACGCGCCCACCGCCGCCTATGCGCATTTCACCGATGCCAAAGCGGCCCGCGCCTATGTTCAAGCCCAAGGCGCGCCCATCGTGGTCAAGGCCGATGGCTTGGCCGCGGGCAAAGGCGTGATCGTGGCCATGGCGCTGGATGATGCGCTTGGTGCCATCGACACCATGTTCGGCGGAGAATTCGGGGACGCTGGCGCAGAGGTCGTGATCGAGGAATTCATGACCGGCGAGGAAGCGTCTTTCTTCGTGCTGGTCGATGGTGAGACCTGTCTGCCCATCGGCACTGCACAGGACCACAAGCGCGTGGGCGACGGCGACACGGGGCCAAATACCGGCGGCATGGGCGCTTACAGCCCGGCCCCGGTGCTGACCGATGCAATTGCCCAAGCCGCACTGGACGACATCATCCGCCCCACCATGGCGGAAATGGCGCGACGCGGGATGCCCTATCAGGGCGTGCTATATGCCGGGCTGATGATAGAGGACGGCAAGCCTCGGCTGGTCGAATACAACGCCCGTTTTGGCGACCCGGAATGCCAGGTGCTGATGATGCGGCTGGGCGCTCAGGCGCTGGACCTGATGCTGGCCTGCGCCGAAGGGCGGCTGGACCAAGCTCAAGCGCATTGGGCCGATGACCATGCGCTGACGGTGGTGATGGCGGCGCGGGGTTATCCGGGCAGCTATGCCAAGGGCACCGTTATCAGCGGTTTGGACCAATGCCCAGAGGACAGCTCGCACATGGTTTTTCACGCAGGCACAAGGGCCAATGGCGGACAAGTGCTTGCCAATGGCGGGCGGGTGCTGAACGTGACCGCGCGCGGTGCAACGCTGGCAGAGGCACAGGGCCGCGCCTATGCGATGGTCGACCACATCGACTGGCCCGACGGGTTCTACCGCCGTGATATTGGGTGGCGGGCGCTCTAGGGCGGGGACTTGCCCCGCCGCGCCGTCAACAGACGCCCGCTACTCTACCACCAGCATATATCCCGCGCCGCGCACGGTTTGCAGGTGGCGCGGAGATTTCGGATCGGCTTCGATCTTGCGGCGCAGACGGGTGATCTGCACATCGACCGCGCGTTCTTGCCCAACTTCTCCGCCATGACCGGCCCGGTCACGGCCAAGGTAATCGACCAATGCCTCGCGGCTTAGCACTTCCCCGGAATGTTGCGCGAATAAACGCATTAACGCGGCTTCGGTCTGGGTCAGACGAATGGGCGTATCGCCGCGCTTCAATTCTCCCTTTTCAATATCGTAGCGCAGCGCCCCGATGAACAGCAATTGCGGGCGCAAAGGTTCGGCAACATCGCTTGGGCTGCGCCGCAAAATTGCATTGATACGCAGCACCAGCTCTCGCGGCTCGAACGGTTTGGGCAGGTAGTCATCCGCGCCCGCTTCCAACCCGTCGATCCGGTCCTCTGGCCCACCGCGCGCCGTTAACAGCAAGATCGGGACATCGCTGGACTGCCGGATCGCGCGGGTCAATGTAATCCCGTCTTCGCCCGGCATCATCACGTCCAGCACGATCAGGTCGAAGGCCAGCCCTGCCAGCACCCGCCGCGCATGGACAGCATCCCGCGCGATCGTCACCCAGAACCCGTTGCGCATCAGGTATTTCTGAAGCAGGGACCGGATGCGGGAATCGTCATCAATGACCAGAAGGTGTGGTGCCGTGTCTTCGGGCATCAGCGTCCATCCTTCAGCGCGTTATAGGTATGGCGGATATCATCATCCATCATCGCTTCCAACACTTGCCGGAACCCGGCCACCGCCTGCGGCCCCGCCGCGCGGTAAGCCGCCCGCATGCGCACCCGCTGCGCTTCGGCCAGCTTGCGTTCCAGCTCTTGCCCAGCCTCTGTCAGGAAAAGGTTGCGCTCGCGCCGGTCGGTGCGGCCCACGCGCGCCACCACCAAGCCGTCCGCGATCAGGCCGCGCAGCACGCGGTTCAACGATTGCTTGGTGACACCAAGGGTGTTCAACAAGTTGTTCACCGTGGTCCCATGACTACGGTTAATGAAGTGCAGCGCCCGATGATGCGCGCGGCCATATCCGTATTCCTCCAGAATACGGTCAGGATCAGCGGTAAAGCCACGATAGGCGAAGAACATCGCCTCTATCCCTTTGCGAAGCTGCTCATCCGTCAGGAAAAGCAGATTCTCGCCGCTGCTGGGGTTTGGTCCGGTTTGCACCATGCATCGCCTCCCGATGTTACAGCTTCGATCACTCTTTGGGCAATGTTATGTCAGCCTTGTTGACATTCCAAGACCGAATCGGTAGCCAATGCTGGAAATCGCGTAACTTTATGTCCGATGCGGACCTAACTTGCGCAATATTTGAAAACTATGCACATGGAGGCACCGATGGCCGGGGCGTATGACGACAGGGACGGGTTTATCTGGATGGACGGCAAGCTGGTGCCGTGGCGCGATGCCAATGTGCATATCTTAAGTCATGCCATGCATTATGCGTCTTCCGTGTTCGAGGGCGAGCGCTGCTATGACGGCAAGATCTTCAAAGGCCATGAGCATTCCGAACGCCTGCTGGAATCGGGCCGCCTGCTGGATATGCCAATCCCCTACACCGCCGACCAGATCGACGCCGCCAAGGCCGAAGTGCTGGCCGCCAACAAGCTGAGTAATGCTTACGTGCGCGCGGTCGCATGGCGCGGTGCGGGCGAAGATATGGGCGTTGCCGCCCGCCGCAACCCGGTGCGTCTGGCCGTCGCTGCGTGGGAATGGGGCGCTTATTACGGCGACGCAAAGATGCAGGGCGCGAAGCTGGATATTGCCAAATGGCGCCGCCCCTCGCCCGACACGATCCCGACTGCCGCCAAAGCCGCGGGCCTGTATATGATCTGCACCATGTCAAAACATGCGGCAGAGGAAAAAGGCTGCTCGGATGCGCTGTTCTATGATTATCGCGGCTATGTGGCCGAAGCGACCGGTGCAAACGTGTTCTTCGTCAAGGATGGCGAAGTGCACACCCCTATCCCCGATGCGATCCTGAACGGCATCACCCGGCAGACCGTTATCGCCATGCTGCGCGACAAGGGACTGGTCGTGCATGAACGCCACATCCTGCCGGAAGAACTGGACTCATTCAGCGAATGTTGGCTGACCGGCACGGCGGCAGAGGTCACACCGGTAGGCCAGATTGGCGACTACCACTTTCAGGTTGGCGCAATCACCCGCGATGTGGCTGAAAGCTACGAAGCACTGGTGCGGGCCTGACACAGGCAGCACCACGGCTCAGACCTTGCGCGCCACGATAAAGGCGCGCAGGTCGCGGCCACGGCTGGCGTGCCATTCGGTCGGGTCACAGGCAAATCCGGCTTGCCGCAGCGCCTGTTCCAGATCTGTTGCCGTGACCATCGTCAGGTAGGGTGCCTTGCCCACCGCTTGCAAGACCGGCACCAACCAACGGATGTAGAAGGGCGCGGCACCCAAACACGGGGTTTTCGAAATAAACACCCCGCCTTCGGGCAAAAGCCTGTGAACATGGGCTAGCGTGCCGGGCAGATCACGCAGCAAGTGCAGGTAATTCTGGGCAAGAACCACGTCGAATTGTTCTGGCCCGAAATCCTCGGCCTGTGCCACCTGAAAGGTCAGGTTCGCCATCGGCTGCGCGGCCAGCCGTCCTTTGGCAATCTCGATCATGCCTGGCGCGATATCGCTAGCAGTATAGCTTTCGGCATGCGGGGCAAGTGACATGGCGGTCAGGCCAGTGCCGCACCCCAGTTCCAGCACACGCCCGCCACGCAAGACCGGCTTTATCTGCTCCAAACTGCGAGAGTAGCCGTCCATATCCCCAATCTTGGCGCGGGCGTAGCGCGGGGCCATTTTGCTCCAGAACTCCGCGTCTTGCATGACAACTCCTTTCGGTTTGGCACAGGTGTAGCAGAGCGCTGCGCGCGTTTGAATTGGCATCTGTTCGCCCACGCGGTAGACAGGTTGAATGACCCCGTGCCTTTATTCCTTCCGCCGCTGCCCCTATGCAATTCGCGCGCGTCTGGCGCTGGCTTCAACCGGCGTGCAGGTAGAGTTGCGCGAAATCTTGCTGCGCGACAAACCAGCGGCGTTCTTGGCCACCTCTCCCTCTGGAACAGTGCCGTGCCTTGTGACGGGCGACGGTGTGATTGATGAAAGCCTGGACATCATGCTCTGGGCGCTGCGCCAACATGACCCGGAGGGCTGGCTGGACATGCCCCAAAAGGGGTATGACTGGATCGCGCGCAATGACGGGCCGTTCAAACATGCGCTGGACCGGGTAAAATATGCCAGCCGCTACCCGAAAGACGATAGCGCCGCGCATCTGGCCGATGCCTGCGCCCATCTGTCGGCCTTGGATGCAACGCTGGATGAATGGCTGTTCGACCGCCCCACATTGGCTGATTACGCCATGCTGCCCTTCATCCGGCAATTTGCCTTTATCGACAAACCGTGGTTCGATGCGCAGGATTGGCCGCGCCTGCATGGCTGGCTTGCGTGCTTTCTGACCTCTGGCCGTTTTGCCAAGGTCATGACAAAGGCCCCGGTCTGGGCCGAAGGCGATGCGCCCCGCCTCTTCCCCTAAGCGCCCCTGCCCCCTATCTAGGGTCAAGGCAAGGATGTGGGGCTTATGGGTATCGGGCGTTTAGCAGGCGATGTGCTGCGTGGGGTGGAAGACACCGCCGCGCAACTTGGCAATGCTGTCACCGGCGGTGTGTTTGACAATCGGTTGCGGCTGGGTGTGACGGGGCTATCGCAGGCGGGCAAGACGGTGTTCATCACCTCACTGGTGGCAAACCTGCTGGACCGCGGGCGTATGGGCGGGCTGCAAGCCGTCAGCGATGGACGGATCGATGCGGCCTACCTGCAACCGCAACCCGATGACACGATCCCGCGGTTTGAATATGAACGCCATCTGGCCGCGCTGACCGGCCCCAATCCGCATTGGCCCGACAGCACGCGGCAGGTGTCGCAACTGCGGCTTTCCTTCCGTGTGCGGTCGGGCGGAATGCTGGGCGGTTTGCGCGGCGCACGCGTGCAGCATCTGGATATTATTGATTATCCGGGCGAATGGCTGCTGGACCTGACGCTGCTGGACAAAAGCTTTGCCCAATGGAGCAGTGACCTTTTGGCCGCCATGCAACGACGTGACTATGCAGCGGCCTATCTGGACGCCTTGTCAGGCACCGACCCCGACGCCCCCCATGATGAAGCCCGCGCGCAAGACCTGGCCGCCAGCTTTACCGACTATCTTGGCGCGGCGCGGGCGGCAGGCTTGCCCGATATCTCTCCGGGACGGTTCCTGCTGCCGGGCGATCTGGCGGGCAGCCCGGCGCTGACATTCGCGCCGATGACGCACAAGGGCCAGCGCGGCAGCTTGGGGCGCGAGATGGAACGCCGGTTCGAGGCCTACAAGGCGCAGGTCGTGCGCCCGTTCTTTCGCGACCATTTTGCCCGGATCGACCGCCAGATCGTGCTGGCAGATGTGCTGGGCGCGGTTCATGCCGGGCCAGATGCCGTGGCCCAACTCGGCCAGACGATGACCGAGCTGTTGTCCGCCTTCCGCCCCGGTCGCAATGCGTGGCTGACCAGACTGCTGGGCGGAAAGCGCGTGGAACGCCTGCTTTTTGCCGCAACCAAGGCCGACCACCTGCACCACAGCCAACACGCGCGATTGACCGGTTTGATGGCGGCGCTGCTGCGCCAAGCCCGCGACCGGGCTGATTTCGCGGGCGCACGAACAGAAGCCATGGCCATTGCCGCCGTGCGCGCCACGGTCGAGGAACAGCATACCCGTGAGGGCGAAACGCTTGATTGCGTCCGTGGCACATTGATGGAAAGTGGCAAGCAAGCTGCGTTCTTCGCCGGTGCCTTGCCCGAAGACCCTATGGCGCTGATCGGACCTGCGCGGGACGGGGCGGCAAAATGGCTCGATGCCGATTTCGGCGTCATGCAGTTTGCCCCCGTCGGGCTGACCCGTCGCCCCGGTGACGGGCTGGCGCATATCCGGCTGGACCGCGCCGCGCAATTCCTGATCGGAGACATGCTATGAGCCGCGGCCCCACCCTGATTGAGCTGGATGACACGGCAACCGACACCCCGGCCACCGCCCCGCAACCCCCCGAAGATACCCCACCCACGGGCGCAGCCATGCAGGCCACACTCGCACTGGGACGGCGGCGTATGTCATGGCTGGGTCGCATGGGCTGGGCAGCGGCGCTGGCGCTCCTGGGCATGGCCCTGTCACTCGCGGCCTGGGATTTCGTCACCGGGCTGATAGCGCGCAACCCATCGCTGGGTTGGGTCGCAGGCGGGCTTCTGGGGTTGGTGGCGCTGGCCTGTCTGGGGGTAGCCTTGCGCGAATGGGCCGGATTCAGACGATTGCGGCGTCTGGATGACCTGCGCCAGTTAGCCGACCGCGCGCGCCACGACGACACCAGAGCGACCGCCCTAAAGCTGATGGACCGCCTGTCCGGCCTTTATAGCGCGCGCCCCGAAATGCGCTGGCACCGCGACCGACTGGCCGAACTTGCCCCCGACAAACCCGATGCCGAGGGGCTGTTGCACCTGACGGAAACCACGCTTCTGATGCCGCTGGACCAAGCCGCCTGTGCCGAGGTCGAAGCCGCCGCGCGGCAAGTTGCCCTACTGACCGCAATGCTGCCGATGGCGCTGGTCGATGTGGTTGCAGCGCTTGCGGTCAACCTGCGAATGATCCGCAGGATTGCTGAAATCTATGGCGGGCGCGCGGGCGCTTTGGGCAGCATCCGCCTGCTGCGCGGCGTGGTGGCACATCTGCTGGCCACAGGGGCTGTGGCCGTGGGCGAGGATATGCTGGGCACGGTTGCGTCTGGTGGCGTGGTGTCGAAACTGTCACGTCGCTTTGGGGAAGGGCTGGTCAATGGTGCCCTGACCGCGCGGCTGGGGATTGCCGCCATGAGCATCTGCCGCCCCCTGCCCTTCGTGGCTGTGCAAAAACCCCGAACCGGCGCTATCATGTCAACAGCCGTCAGCGGGTTGTTCGAGCGCGCGAACAGCTAAGGCAGAGGGCGACCAAGGATGCGCGCAAGCACGTATCCTGCTCGAAATGCGCGTTGGGCCAATCCTTTGCATCGCACACCAATCCCTGCCCGACCGGGCCAAGCTGGCAACATCTTAGCTGATCCGCCATGTCTTGCCAGTTGCCGATGTGATGCTACCTGCCTCGGCATCACCAGATGTTACGCTCGGACCGGGGGATGTGGCACAAACACAGCGGGGCGACGGGCAGTAAGCTTGAAAAGCGCGACTTGAAAAGCCACCAGCACACAAGGTTCGGGGCCCGCGAGCGCGACCCTGAAAAAGATCATTGCCCCGTCAATATGCGGGCGGCGATAGTTCGATTTGTCTGCTGTCCATAGCACCCGGCAAAGCGGGCTTCGCCCCCAGCCATTACGCGCGGTTGCGCAACACCCGCGTCAGCGCCAGATGGATCGCAGGCGCATCCTCCCATTCCAGCCGCACCGGCAAGGTCGTCACTTTCTGGCGAAAGCTGCGCGGCAGGCGCACCGCGTCTTTCTCTGTCGTGACCATCTGCGCGCCCAGCGCCTTGGCCTCTAGCTCCAGCCGGGTCATCAGCGCGTCACTCAGGCGTTGATGGTCCGACAGCGCCTCTGCGCGCAGCAAAACTGCGCCTTCCGCGCGCAAGGTCGCAAAGAACTTCTCTGGCCGTCCGATCCCGGCAAAGGCAAGAACCTTCTGGCCATGAAACGACAGGCCCATGGCAAGGGGTTTGAGCGCGGCTCCCAGCACCGGCACTGGATACGCCGCCAGTTTGCGAAACGCCGCGACCTGATCTGGCCCGCCAATCGCAACGATCATGTCAGCCCGCGCCAGCCCCTTGGCCACCGGTTCACGCAGCGGACCGGCGGGCAGCACCCGTCCATTCCCAAAGCCAAGGCCTGCATCCACAACCACCAAGGACAGATCCTTACGCAAGGCGGGGTCCTGAAACCCGTCATCCAGAATCAACACCTCTGCGCCGGCCGCCTGCGCCAGCCGCGCGGTCGCCGCGCGGTCGCGTCCAACCCAGACCGGCGCGAAAGCGGCCATCAGAAGCGGTTCATCGCCCACATCCTCGGCGCTGTGCTGGCGTTCATTCACCTGCACCGGCCCCGGCAATCGCCCGCCATAGCCGCGTGACAGAACATGCGGCTGCACCCCCTGCCCTTGCAGCAACTGCACCAGCGCGATCACCGTCGGAGTCTTGCCAGTGCCACCGATATTGATATTGCCCACGCAAATGACCGGAACATCGGGGCTGAAGCGCACGGGTTGCCTTAGCCGTCGCGCCGTCGCTGCCGCATAGAGCGCGCCAAGCGGCGCCAACAGGGTCGCCAAAACAGAGCGCGGACGAAACCAGAATCCGGGTGGCTGCATGGCGTTATTCCCGGTGTGTGGCCAACAGGGCCGTGACAAGAATTTCTGTCGCTTCGGACCCTTCCGAAACAACCTGCCAGCCGCCATGCGCAAGCTCTGCCGCGCGTTCCGGCCGCAAGACGCTGCGCATCATCGCGCCAAGGGCATCGGGCCGCGTTACACGCCGCGACGCCTGCCGCTCTGCCAACATGTCGAACGCGGCGTCAAACCGCCCACTTTCCGGGCCGTGGACGATAGCGCAACCCAGACCTGCGGGTTCCAGCGGCGAATAGGTGCTGCCGGTGCTGAAACTTCCCCCCATGTAGCAGGCGACCGCCAGCCGATACCACAAGCCGCGCTCGCCCTCGGTATCGGCAATATAAACCTGTGTTTCGGGCAGCAGGGGGTCGTCGCGTGATCGAAGCGCCATGTTGAACTGATGCGCAAAACGGTCATACAGCGCCGGGCCGCGCATTGGGTCGGCGGGATGCAGAATCAGCGCCAGCCGATGGGTTTCGCGCAAGGCTTCCTGCTGGACGGCAATGACCCGCTCCTCTTCTTCGGGCGGCACGCCCGCAGCCAGCCAGACCGTGCGCTGGCGCAGAGCGTCTGCAAGGGCTTCGCGCTCGGTCTCGTTGCATTTCAACGCCAAGGGCGCTTGCGACAGTGTGCCGATGACTGACAAGCGGTCAGCGGGCACGCCAGCACCCTGCCATTGTGCCAGCCAATCTTCTTTGGCGAGATAAACATGCGACACCCGAGCAAAGACGCGCCGCGCATGACCGGGAATAAAGGACCAAAGCCCCGTTGTCTGGGGCGCGGGCATTTCGGCCACCAGAATACGTGTTCGCTGCCGCGTCAGCGTTGCAACCAATGCCGAATCAAGAGAGCGCGTGGCCAAAAGCGCCGTCGAAACCCGCGCCCCTTGCCCAAGCAGACGTGCAAGGCGCGCCCCGTCATCATCGCACGCAATGCACAGGCGGCGCGGTATTTCAGGCGGTGCGGTGCAGTCTTGCGGAAAGCTGAGCACCACACCCGCCGACTCGTCCGCCTGCAAAACCGCTTCCGACAACGCGGCCAGCTTTTCCAACCGGCGCGGGGTGTCGCAATGGAACCACAGCAAAGGGTCGCCCAGCCCGGCGATTACGGACAAGCCGGGAAAATACGATGCCTGTTCATCCTTGCCGGTCACGCCTGCGGCTCTCCTATGTCGAAAACGCAACCCGCCTTTCGGTGCGTCATCCCAGCCTGCGCGCCAACAGCTCTGCATGCAAGACGGGACTGGCGGCAATAACCCCCGGCGCAAGCGGGGTTTCGGTATTGAACAGCAGCGTGTTGCCCCGGTCGTCACTGACGCGTCCACCCGCTTCTTCAACAATCAGCGCGCCGGCGGCAATGTCCCAATGCCATGCCGGTTTGAACGTCAACATCGCATCAAATGCGCCATCGGCGACGAGCGCCAGACGCCATGCCAGCGCGGGGCGAAAAAACCGCTCGGCCTCTGGTGGACCACCGGGCCAGAACCCGGCGTCAAATTGGCTACGCGCCGCCAGCACACGCGCGCGCCCCGATGGCGCGGCCACAGAAACCGGCGCGCCATTGCAAAACGCCCCTTGTCCCAATGCGGCACTGTAGGTCTGACCCAGACGCGGCACATGGATCGCTGCGGCGACAGGGCGCCCGTGCTCGACCAGACATACCGGATGCGCAAACCCGTCTTGCCCGGCCAAATAGGCTCTGGTGCCATCCAGCGGGTCCACAATGAACACACGCGCGCAGCCCAGCCTGTCCGGGCTATCCGGGGTTTCTTCCGAAAGCCAGCCGTGGTCAGGGCGCGCGCCAAGCAGCATGTCTTTCAGATGCGCATCGATCTCAAGGTCCACCTCAGAGACAGGCCCTTGCCCCTGCCCCTTGTCCCAGACACGCGGTGCGCGCCCGAAATGGCGCAATGCAATTTCGCCTGCCAGTTGCGCGGCCTGCGTAACCAGCTCCAGGTCGTCAGTCACCGGCAAGGGTCATCCCCTCGACCAGCAACGATGGCACAACATGCGAAAGATGTGTCCGCGCGTCATTGGCCGGAATGATCCGCCGCAGCATGTCGCGCAGGTTGCCCGCGATTGTGCATTCGTTGACCGGATAGGCGATTTCACCGTTTTCGACCCAGAACCCGCTTGCCCCGCGCGAATAATCGCCGGTGTTGGGATTAATCGTGGACCCGATCAGCGACGTGACCAGCAAGCCGGTGCCCATCTGCGCGATCAGGTCTTCACGGCTTGGCGCGCCTTGGGTCAGCGCCCAGTTGGTGGTGCCGGGGCTTGGCGGCGCAGAGGTGCCGCGCATGGCATTGGCCGTGCTCTCGAGCCCAAGCTTGCGCGCCGATGCAAGGTCCAGAACCCAACCCTGCAACATCCCGTCTGCCACAAGGTCGCGCGCCCGTGTCGCCAGCCCTTCGGCGTCGAACGGGCGCGAAGCACTGGCGCGAAGGCGGTGCGGGTCTTCATGCAAGGACAGTCCCTTGGGCAATACTTGCTCGCCCATGGCATCACGCAACCAGCTTGATCCGCGCGCGATGGACGCGCCGTTGATTGCCGACACAAGATGCCCGATCAGCCCGCTGGCCACGCGTTCATCATACAGAACCGGATAGGCACCGGTTTTCGGGCGCCGCGCGCCATGCCGGGCCACAGCCCGTTCGGCGGCCAAGTGCCCGATCGTTTCCGGGGCTGGCAGATCCGCTTGAAACACCCGCCCCTCGCCGCACCAGTCGCGCTCCATCGCCGTGCCTTCGCCGCTGATCGCGACACAGCTTGTGTGCCGGGACGTGCGCGCATAGCCACCGCTAAACCCGTTGGTCGCGGCCAGCCAGATTGCCTGCTGACCGTACGCGGCAGAGGCCGATTGCACCTGCGTCACCCCAGCCACTGAAAGCGCTGCGGCTTCGGCACGGCGCGCGTCTTCTTCCAGCGTGGCCGGGTCGGGCTCGGCCGCCGGGTCGAACAGGTCCAGCCCATCGGCACTGCGCAACATGGCAAGGCGGTGGCTGTCGGCCAGCCCCGCATAGGGGTCTTCGGGCGCTTCGCGGGCCATCGCAACCGCGCGCGCCGCCATAGCTGCAAGCGTTTCCGGCCGTGTGTCAGAGGACGAGATGCAAGCCTGCCGTTGGCCTACAAAAACCCGCAGCCCAATTTCCAGCCCCTCCGAGCGTTCTGCCTGTTCCAGTCCGCCCTTGCGCACGTCAATGGACACCGAACGCCCCTCGACCGCCATTGCATCGGCGGCATCAGCGCCCGCATCCTTGGCTGCGCGCAACATGGCTTGGGCCAGCGGTGCCAGCGGTGCGGTCAGCTCATCACTCTGCATCGGACGATCCTTTTGTCGAGGGCTGCGCCTGATCTAGTGCGAACCGGCACGAATTGGAATGGCATACGGCCGCATTTTGCGCAGGTTCCGGGTCGGCAAGGGCCGGTAGGCCAGCATAATCCAATGCGGATGACCCCGGAGGCGCGCCCACCCATGACAACGCTGACCCTTTTGCTGTTCCTCTTGCCGCTGGCCTTTAGCCCCGGACCGGGCAACCTGTTTTTCGCGGCCCATGGCGCGCGGTTCGGCTGGCGCAAGTCGCTGCCTGCGCTTGCGGGGTATCATGCGGCAACGATAACCGCGGCCCTTGCGGTAGGTGGTGGACTGTTGGTTGTGGCTGGGCCGGACACGGCCCGCCTGCTGCTCTGGGCCGGGACCGGCTACATGATATGGCTGGCCCTGCGGCTGTGGCGCGCAAGCAGCCTTCCCCGTCAGACAGATGCCAACCATGCCAGCCTCTGGGACGGCGTGCCACTTCTGGCCCTAAACCCCAAAGCATGGGCGATCATGGCCGCCCTTTTTACCCAGTTCCCATCCGCCGACTGGCAGACAATGACCTGGGTTGCAGCCGTGTTCACCATCAACAATGCGGTCGCCTTTTTGCTCTGGACCGTGCTGGGCCAATCCTTGCTTGCACGCATCCAAAACCCGGCCCATCTGCGCCAGATCAACAGAGCCTTTGCCGTGCTCCTTGCCGCTGTCGCCATCTGGGTGGCTGTCTGCTGATGCCTACCACCAACCGCTGCGACAATTCCGCAATTGCTGATCATACATCACCGATCGGCTGGCCACGCGATCCGCAACCTGCAACAACCATGGCTTGGAATTGTAAGTCCCACGCGCGAAGCCTGTATGCCCGTCATGATAGGCCAGATACTGGTTGCGGGCGTCATTCAGGGCAATGCCGTTACGCTCACGTGTTTTGTTGGAATACCAGCCCACGAAATCCGTTGCGTCCCGAATATCGGTGCGGTCCGCGCGGCGATTGCCGGTTTCCCGGCGATACTCGTCCCACGTGCCGTCAAGTGCCTGACTATACCCCAACGCAGAGCTTTGGCGCCCCAGCGGGATCACGCCCAGCGCATAGCGCACAGGCGTCTGCGCATCCCCGATGAAGCGGCTTTCAGCATGGATGATCGCCGCCTGCACAGCCAGCGGAATGCCCCATTTGCGCTCGCTCGCGCGCATCGCCGCGAAATATTTCGGCCGCTCGGATTGCATGGCACAGGCATCGTCCAGATTGCGCGGCGCCGAAAACTCGCGTCCGCCGCACGCCGATAGCAACACCGCGACTGCGATGATTAAAGGAATTCTGCTCATATCTGCCTCGATTTTTTGTGCTGAACACTAACGGGTCTGACCTGAAAAGTAATCCCCCATCCTGCCCAACTGGGGCAGTAGTGGCGAAAACGTGACCTGATCCGTGCAAACCGCGCGGTCTTAACATTCCGTTCAGATCCCCCTGCTAAATTAGACGGTGGGTAAAAAGGTGGGTAAACATGGCACGTGCTGACAATGTCAGGCCGATAATCATCAAACGCAAAAAAATTGTTGCGGGGGGTGGGCATCATGGTGGCGCTTGGAAAGTGGCCTATGCCGATTTCGTGACAGCGATGATGGCGTTCTTTCTCATGTTGTGGTTGCTCGGCTCCGTCAGTGATGACGAACGCAAGGGGATTGCAGATTATTTTTCGCCGACCTTCGCGGTCGACAGCCAATCCTCCGGAGGGGACGGGGCTTTGGGCGGCTCTTCCATTTCAACAGTCTCCTCTCTCACCGACGAGATCGCCACAGCAGAAGCATACCAATCGGAATCGCAAGCGTTGCAAGATGTCGTGGACGCATTTGCAGCCCTTTCCGGGGAAAGCGCACATGCCGAACAATTGCTGAAACACGTTAATATAAGGTTGACCGACGAGGGCCTCGTTGTCACCCTGTCCGACCTGCCTGACGCGCCGCTGTTCGATCCGTCCGGTGCAACTGCGCGGCCTGTTCTGTTGCAACTTGTGCCGCTCATGACAGAAGCGATGCGCATTGTTCAGAACCCGCTTGCCATCGGCGCGCATTCGCAAGCGTTTCCGGCGGTTCTGCGTAACAATCCTGTGTGGGAACTTACGCTCGCGCGGGCTGCGGCAACCCGTCACCTCGTTCTGGAAAGCGGTTTCGATCCGGAGCGCCTGAAGCGGGTGACGGGCCATGCCGACCGGACCCCGGCCCTGCCCGACAATACAATGGCGGCGCAAAACAACCGTCTGGAACTTATATTGTTGCGTAGCGTGCGATTGTGAAACCCGATTAGGGGGAAATTAAGATGCGCGGTGGATAGTGATGGGAAGAATCAGCAACCCATCACGGAGCGGCCATGAGCATCACCTCTTCCTTGAACGCGGGCATTTCGGGACTGCGCGCCAACGCGACACGGCTCTCGACCATCTCCGACAATATCGCGAATTCCGCGACCTATGGTTACAGACGGGCGCAAACCTCGTTTCATTCTATGGTAATCGGCAGTGGCCTCGCCAATCAGGGGGCCTACAGCGCCGGCGGTGTCAGAACATCCACCTTGCGGCTTGCCGACCAGGGGGGCGCGTTGATCGGCACGCAGAACGCGACCGACATCGCCGTGAATGGTCGTGGGTTTTTACCCGTCACCTCGGAACTCGGCGCGCAACTCCATGACGGTACCGCGCCGTTGTTTCTGACCACCACGGGGTCTTTCCGCCAGGATGCGGATGGCTATCTGCGAAACCCGTCCGGGATGGTTCTCATGGGCTGGCCTGCCGCCGAAAACGGTACTGTCCCACCGAATGTGCGCGACAATACCAGCGCTCTACGCCCGATTCAGGTCGCAATGAACCAGCAGGCGTCATTTCCAACCAGTCGAATCAATATGGCGGTCAATTTGCCTGCAAGCGAAACTCTTTCGGGCGCTGTGGGGGATCCATCCTTCCTGTCAGTTGCCTATTTCGACACTGTCGGCCTGCCGGGCACTCTGGACGTAACCTTTCAGCCCAGCGGCGCTGCAAACACCTGGAACATGAGCATTGCCGACCAGTCCAGTGGTGCGATTGTCGGCGAATACGAACTGGTATTCGACAACAGCCCCAGCAGTGGCGGCACCCTGTCCTCCGTGTCGGCCCTCGGTGGGTCGGGCAGTTATGACCCGGCCACCGGCAGTGTCGATCTGACCGTCGGCGTGCAGCAAATCAACCTGCAAATCGGGCGATTGGGCGAAGCGGGCGGGTTAACCCAACGCGGCTCGACCTTCTCTCCGGCCGGGGTCACACAGGATGGATTTGGTGCCGGCAATCTTATCGGGCTGACGATCGATGCCAGCGGCAATCTGGATGCGATCTACGACCAAGGCTTTCGCCGAACGCTTTTTCGGGTGCCTTTGGTCGATGTACCAAATCCGAACGGGCTGACCTCGGCGAACGATCAATCCTTTCAGGTCTCTCGTGAGAGCGGCCAGTTTTTCCTATGGGATGCCGGTGATGGCCCCGTAGGCGAATTCGTCGGCTTCGCGCTTCAGGAATCCGCAACCGATGTCGCCGAGGAATTAACGAACCTGATCCAGACGCAGCGTGCCTATTCCTCGAATGCCAAAGTCATTCAGACGGTCGACGAAATGTTCCAGGAAACCAACAATATCAAGCGTTAAGACAACGCCGACAAAGTAAAATGAAGATGCCATGAGCCTTGGAATAGCCACAAATACCGCCATGGGTGGGATCCGCATGACGGCCCTCGGCACACGCCTGGTCGCAGAGAACCTCGCGAATGCCGAGGTCGATGGGTATGGTGTCCGAAGCCTTGTGCCCAGCAGCCTGTTAGTCAATAATCGGAACATGCCCATACAGCGCGAGGTAAACCCCGTGGTTCTGGGTGCTGCGCGGAGAGCAGATTCTGCGCATCTGCACACCGAAATACGGCATGCCGGTATGGTCGATCTCGAACGCACATTCGGGCTGCCCGGGGAGTCCGGCTCGCTTAATTCGCTTGTCACACAGCTGGACTCGAGCCTCCGCCAAGCCGCATCCATGCCGGACTCGGATGCGGCGCTTCACTCGGTTGCACAAGATGCCGGGCGGTTGGTTGCGAAATTCAATGCCACGGAAAGCGCGATCCAATCCCTGCGCCAGCAAGCAGATGACGCCGTCGCAGTTGATATAAACATGCTGAATAGCTCCCTCGATCGAGTCGCTGCGCTCAATGTCGAAATTCAGCGACAAACCCTGCTCGGTGGCAACACGCATGGCCTTATGGACGAACGCCAGCGCGTTACCTCAGAGATTGCCCGGATCATCCCCATCACCGAAATTCCGCGCGACAATGACCGTATCATGCTGCTCGCCGCAAATGGCCAGATTCTTGCCGACCTGACCCACACAGAATTCGGCGTCACGCCCAGCATCGGCCTCGTCGCCGGCGACTCGCTCAGCAATGGCGCGGCATCGCCCGTGTCGCTTGACGGTCGCCCACTTGCCGCGGACAGCCCGGTTCTTGGCAGCGGGCGGGTGGGGGCAAACCTTGCCATTCGCGACGAGATTGCGCCGCGCGCACAGACCCGGCTCGACACCCTCGCCTATGACCTTCTCAAGCGTTTTTCCGGCCCGGATGCCGATGCGAGCCTCGCGCCAAACGCTTTAGGAATGTTCACGCTTGACGGGGTAACAACGCTTCCCGCCATGGCGGACGGACTGGCCGGCAGAATGCAGCTATCCGCACGCATCAACCCCGATACAGGTGAAGGGCTTTGGCGGTTGAGGTCCGGACTTAACGCTGCCGCGCCTGGGCCCAGCCTGGACCCAGCCAACCTCAACACCCTGTCGGCTGTGCTGGAAAAGGCGACCAGCCTGCAATCCGGCACTCCAGCGCGTGCATATAGCGACCACGTCGCATCTCAAGTATCGGCACTTGCCACCGCCCGCCTTGGCGAAGAAAGCAGCCTTACCTTCACCATGGCGCAGCACGCGGCCCTGCAAGAGGAATTGGCCGCACAAGGCGTCGATACGGACCGGCAGATGCAGAACTTGCTGACGCTTGAACGCGCCTATGCAGCTAACGCGCGGGTTTTGTCCGCAATCGACCAGATGATGCGCAATTTGCTGGAGATTTGAGATGAACACCCATGGCAGCGGCGACCTGGCACAAACCTTGATGTTGCGGCGACTTGGCGGCGGATTGCGACAGACCGTTGCGCGCATAGGCGGCGAAATCGCGTCCGGCCAGCACGCGGATACCGCGCGCGCTTTGGGCGGGAACCTGATGCAGCTTGCGTCAGTCGAACAGGGGTTGGTGCAGGCCGCCCGGCACTCCAGCTCCGCAAAGTTTGGCGCAACGTTGTTGGCCGCCCAGCAAAATGCGCTCGAGCAGATCAGCCAGATCACCAACAGCCTTGCGCCTGATCTGCGGATGACAATGCAAGCCACCAGCCCAGATGCAATAAGTGCCGCAGGTGAACGCGCAAGGGCCGGGTTCGAGGATGCAATCGGCCTGCTCAACATGAAGGTTGCCGGCCGCCACATCTTCGCGGGCATAGCGGGGGACCAGCGCCCCTTCGCCGAACCGCAGGCAATCCTCGACGCGCTGGCATCGGGCCTGCCAACTGCGCCATCACCATCCGATATCACCTCTCATGTCGCGAGTTGGTTCGCCACGGGCGGGCCGTTCGATTCGCTTGCCTACTTAGGCCATTCCGCCCCGAACGGCGCCATCGATCTTGGAGATGGCAATAGCATCAGACTGGACGTGACCGGCGCCGACCAAGGCCTACGCGAGAGCCTTGCGGCTTTGGCCCTTGGTGCCTTGATCGCCCCTCTGACAACGCAAATGCAACCGTCAGACAGGCGCGCTCTGTTGGCTGCCGGCTCTGATGCAATGATCGCCTCGACCGATAGTCGCATCGCAACACAGGCCCGCATTGGCACGCAGGAAGCGCGCGCGGCCAACGCCCTCGCACGGGCAGAGGCAAAAGCCGCAGCCTTCCAGATAATTCGGACTGAATTGCGTGAAGCGGACCCCTATGAACGCGCAACAGCACTGGAAGCGGCCACCCAAAAGCTGGACGCGCTTTACCTTGTGACTGCACGCTTATCGCGCTTGTCCCTGACGGAGTATCTGCGATGAAATATGGCCTCGCGTGCCTTCTGGTGTTGTTCGTCACCTTGGTTGCAAACATGGCAGAGGCGACAGTTCGGCTGAAGGACATGGTCGAATTCGACGGCGTGCGCGGCAATGACCTGTTGGGATACGGGCTGGTCGTCGGGCTGAACGGGACAGGTGACGGGTTGCGCAACGCGCCGTTCACCGAAGATATGATGACGAATATCCTTGAACGCCTAGGCGTAAATGTCACGGGCGAGCAATTCCGGCCCAGAAATGTCGCAGCCGTGATTGTCACGGCCAGCCTGCCTCCTTTCGCGCGCGCCGGTGGCAGGGTGGATGTCACCGTCTCGGCAATGGGAGACGCGACCAGCCTCTTGGGGGGCACACTTGTTATGACCCCATTGAATGGTGCGGATGGCACGATCTATGCTGTCGCCCAAGGCAGCATCCTGGCCGGAGGCGCGGTCGCCGAAGGAGAGGCCGCCCGCGAAACCCGCGGCGTACCGACCGCGGGCATCATTCCGGGCGGCGCGCGGGTCGAGCGCGAGGTCGATTTCGCGCTCGAGAGCCTGAGAGATGTCCGACTGGCGCTGAACGTGCCGGATTTCTCGACCGCGTTGCAGATCGAACGGGCGATCAATCAAGAGTTCGCCGGACATGTTGCCCACATGACCGACTCTGGGACCGTGGTTCTGCAAATTCCGAAGACCGGCGCCCGATCTACGGCGCACGCACTGGCGCGGATCGAAAACCTGCGAATTACCCCTGCCAGCCGGGCCCGCGTGGTGGTCGACCAGCGCTCGGGAACGATCGTGATGGGCGCAGATGTGCGCATCAGCAGGGTTGCAGTCGCCCAAGGAGGACTGACCTTGCGCGTGGAAGAACGCCCGCTCGTCGTGCAACCCAACCCATTCGCAGATGGCGAGACCGTCGTGGTGCCACGGACAGCGGCAGAGTTGGAAGATGCGCCACCTGTTGCCTTGGCCGAAGTGACAGGCGGCACATCGCTATCCGAGATCGTGGCAGGATTGAACGCGCTCGGGGTTGCGCCGCGTGACATGATCGACATTCTCAGCAGCATAAACGCAGCGGGCGCTTTGCATGCAGAGTTGCTGGTCAGATAAGAATATCCGTAGCACAGCGCCATCCTCAACCTTCCATGTGGAAAACCCCGACGTCCCGATCAAGCGAGCCTTGCGATTTGGCGTTGGCCAACCGGCTGAAATCTGTGAAAGCTTTGGGCCATGACCCGTGCGGACTTGACCGACACGCCGCCGAAGGTGAGCGTTATTCTGCCTTGCTACAACGTGGCTGGCTATGTCCGCACGACTATCGAAAGCCTGAAAGCCCAAGCGTTCCAGGATTTCGAAGTCCTCGTGGTCGATGACGGATCGACTGACAACACAGCACAAACGGCGCGCGACGTGATCGCGCAAGACGCTCGATTTCGAGTGGTCCTGCAACCCAATCAGGGGCTGTCTGCCGCGCGGAACACTGGCCTCAATCTGGCACGCGGCGCCTATATCGCCTTTGTGGATGGCGATGATTGGGTTGCACCAAATTTTCTGTTGCGACTGGTCACGACACTGAACGAAACACAAGCAGATTGGGCGGCCTGCGCAATCTGGCTAGAATTCGATACCGGCGCGCGCGCCATGCATTCTGCGATCCATGCAGCGCCCGAAATCATGGGCGAAATCCGTCCCTGCGAGCTTGACGATGCCCGTCTTGTCGCGCGGCAGTTCCCCTCAGCGTGGAACAAGCTCTACCGACGGGATTTTATCGGCGATTTGCGGTTCGTCCCCGGTGCGCTCTATGAGGATCATCCGTTTTATTGGGCGCTGGCCTGTCGTTCAGAACAAATGTGGTATCTGCCCGAACCGCTCTATCATCATCGGCGTGGGCGACCCGGACAAATTACGATGCAGGGAAGCTGGCAGATTTTCCAGCAATTTGACCGCTTGGATGAAGTGCGCAGATTACTGCCTGATGCCCCGATGCGGCATCGCCAAACAGCGTTGTCCCGCCTGGCAACACGGCTGGTGCATGAGCGGCTGGAACCGGTCACGGACGCGGCCCTAAGGCAAGCTTTCATCGACAAGGCGCGGGAGTATTTCGCAGCGCATGCGTTGAGCTGGGATTGGGATGACGCCACCGACATAGACCTGCGCCCTGCTGCCGAGATTTCGCCTGCTCTGCGTTTTACCGTGCTGGTGCAAGCCGGCGCGGGTGCGGAGCAGACACATCATGCGCTTGCAGCACAACGGCTCTCCCCGGAGCACGTTCTGGAGGTGCCCAATGGCCCGGCACCGGAGGTCTTGCGCAAAATGTGGCCCCGGATCGAAACGGATTGGTGCGCCATTCTGAAAGCGGGCGACATGCCATCGCCCGACTGGTCAGCCAAGATGATGCACGCATTGCAGAACACCGAGGGCGCAACCTTCGCGGTTTGCGCGGCAACGCATCATCCACAAGGGTTTGACCCCGGTTTCGCGCTGCCGGACCTGCCCTGTGCCGACCTTGCGGCGCTTATGTTGTCCACCAAAGCAAACCAGCCGACCGACCTTGATAGCGCCGATTGGGCCGCCGCGCTGCAATTCGGGGCCGCACTTGCCCCGAACCAAGCTGCGCGCGTGACAGCCACGGTGCTCTCCCTTGGGCCGCGTGCGCCGGAAACACCCCGCGCCGCCTTGCGGGCGCTTCAGCGGCTTCTGTCGCATGGGGCGCTGACCCGCACGCAAGCCGCTGCGGTTTTCGCGCATAGGGCGCAACTGGCTGTTCTGGCACAGTCTGGTCGCGGCAGGCGGATCATGCGGGCTTTGCATTGGGGAATGGTAAGGCGTTTGGGCCGCTTCCCCAAACCACCTGCCGCCGCGCATATCGGTGAAAGCTTGCATCGGCTGCTATAGCCGCCATTGGTGTGCCGCGAGTTCAGAACAGAGTTTGAAGGTGCGGCAAAAACCGTTGGCGCAACGCCTCGTTCTGGGGCGAATTCATCTGACGGATTTCGGCGCGTTGTTCCTTCGTCAAGGCCAAAGGCGTTCGATTGCGCCGGGTTGCCAGAAGCGCTTTCAGGGCAACCCGGTAAAGTGGATGCATGTCACCATCACGCCCCTGTCTGGGCAGGACGCGATTCAGAACCCGCCGGATCTGGACCTCTTCCATCGACATTGCAGTATTAACCCGCCCCGGCCTAAGAAGGTCACTGGCGCCAATCCCGGTGTGATGGCAAAAATCCGTCAGCAAATCACCGTCTTTCAGCATATCGGGCGACAGAACGCGCAGAACCAGACGCTCGCGCCCCACCGCGCCGACCCAGCGTTCCACTGGTATATAATGGTTGATCCGTCCGCTGGCCGCCAGATGCTGCGCGAGACTGTGGGAATGCACACGGCGGATCGCTTCGGAATAACTGCTAAGAACCAGCTCCTCTTGCGCGCGCAGGTAGAGAATATACTGAACCTGCGAAAACCGCTGTGACAGGAACTTATCAAGCGCCTCGATCTGTTCGACACTGTTCAACCACGCATAGAGATGTTCGCTGGAGCCGACAAAGCAGTGATGCCCGTTCTGGGCCGATAGCTGCTTTGACAGATGTGCCGCGTAACGCTCTGTATAGTTGTGCACGTCGTCGATGGTATGCAGGTTCAACAGCTTGCGTTCGAATTGCGGCGGGATCTGCCGCCCTACGGCACTCAGCCCGATGATTGCCAGCTCGAACTGGCTGCCAAAACGCGGGTCAAACCTGTCATAAAGCACGCCCCGTTGCGAAAGCGCATCGCGGTTCATGTCCAGAAATGCCTGAATGGTTGAAGTGCCGGATTTTGGCATACCGATATGGATGACCGCTTTCATTGTATGCCCTTGTAAAGCTGTTCCAGCTCCGTGGCATGATCGGCAATCCCGGTCGGGACGCGCGCGTTTTCCCAATAGCCAGCCATATCGACCTGCCCGGCCAAGACACGCGCCAGCACGCGCGCGAAATCTTGCGTGTTTCCTGCCTGAAACACCAGATCGCGCGCGCCCGGCAATTCTTGCGAGCCGCCCCTGTCCGAGGTCATGAGCGGGATATGCCGCGCGTGTAATTCCAGCGCGACCTGCGGCAGGTTGTCTTCCCAAAGCGGCGGCACGATCCCGATATCGGCCTCTGCCACGATCTGGTCCAAGCTGGACGCGGCATATCCGTCATGCCATGTCAGCCCCGCCAGCCTTTGCCCAAGCGCGCGCAACCTTGCCATCACCTGCGCCGGACCCTTGCGCGCCGCAACGGTCAGATGCAGGCGGGACAGGGTTTGGTCGGGCAAAACATCCAGCGCATCGAGCAGGAAGAAGAACCCTTTATCCGCGCGCATATAGCCCAAATAGACCATGCGCAGCGGATCGGTTCCAAGCGGGCGTGGCGCCGTGCGCGCCCAAGCTTCGGCATGGCGCGTGCCGATATAACAGGTTCGTGTCTTGGTTACGCCAAAGCCGCGCGCAATGTCGCGGACACGGTCTGACACTGCCAAGACCTCGTCACAATATGTGTTGAGAAGCCGCACCATCTCGGCGCGGCGGGCGGCGTAGTCCGAAGCCGAACTATGTGAAACAGGGGGCACGGGCGCCGCCGGTTTGCGTGCCCGCATGGCCTTTAGCGCGCGCCACCCGGCCGAAAGGGACGGACGCAGCAGCCGTTCATAGGGCCAGCTTCCCGCTGGTGCCCCGAAGCGGGCCAAAGTGGCTTCGACCGCATAGACCCGTCGCACGGCAAGCGGATTGGGCACGACTGGCAAACAGGTGGCGCAACGTGCACCTTGCCGAAAATCCTCGCAATGCGCGCGCTCCTGCCACCACAGGTTCACTTGCGGACAAAACGGGTAATAATTGTGCAGGGACAGCACGAAACGGGTGTTCGGCAGGTCGTTGCGCAGCGCCAGAACCCGCGCCGGCACCCCTTCCAACCCATGAAAATGGATCACATCATAGGGGCCGGTTTTGTCTAGGAAGTCGCGGAACAAGGCCTCTGTCGCAGTGTTCGAGATTTGCGCCCCTGCCGCAAATTCCGCATGTGACGGCGCGACGGGTCGCGTGTTGACGAATTCAAACCGTCCCCGCCCACAGGGCTGCCAACGCGGTTTTGCGCGCGCCGTCAGATCATAGGCCATGCCTGCGCTTAACGCCGTGCAATCGTGGCCGCCCATTCTGCGCTGCTCGTCCATGAGGGACTGGGCATAAATCCGCACGCCACCACCCCGCCCGGCCGGATCAGCGGGGTCCACCCAGTTGTAATGCAAAATGCGCAAATGCTGGCCCTGGCATGAAACCGAAATACCACCGAGTTCCTAGCGCAGCCCGCCTTGACTGCGCAAGGCCGGTGGCGTCCATGCTGAATCGCGCCGAAGGATCAAATCCTTTGCAAAGACCACGCTCTTGCCCGAATTGAACCGCATGTCCGCACCGGCCATCGCAGACCCTCGACCTTGGGTGAATACATAGGTGGTGGGATGTCGTTGCATCTTGGTGGCGTCTATCAGGCGGGCGCCGACGCGTTGGACATTGGTATGTCCGATAGCGAGATCGTGACCAATGGTGCGGGAACCTTCGTCATCATGACCAGCGGCGCGGCCGGTGGGCTGAGTGTCTATCGGCTGTTGCCCGATGGCCAATTGGCGCTGCATGACACGCAGGTCTTTCCAGAAGCACTGCAACCGGGGCTGGTCGCGGACCTGACCGTGGCTGTCATAGACGGCGCGCCGGTCATCTTCATTGGGGGCGACACGGATCATGCCTTTGGCTACAGCTTTCAAGCCGATGGCAGGATCGGCCCCTTTCAGACGATCGAATGGCACGCGATGGAAACGGCTGCGGGCCTTGATGCACCGGGCGCATTGCAGGCTTGGGGACAGATTTCCGCCCAGACCGGCATGGCCTTTCATGCGCCGATTGCCACCGACAACCTTGTTGCGGTGCATAATGTGCCATCGCCCAGCGTCGATTATGTGCTGTCGCTGGACGGGTCATCCGGCCAGTTGTTCAGCCATAGCGCCGGCTTTGGGGCGACCTATACTCTGGTTGCAAGTTTGGGTGCGTCCGAAGGGCTGGCGCTAAGCACCCCCACCGCCATGGAAATCGCCAATCTGGGCGGCGCGGCCTATGCCGTGGTGGCATCGGCAACCGGGTCGTCGCTGAGCGTTGTCCAAGTTGGGTCTGATGGCAGCCTTACCCCGATACAGCAACTTATTGATACCGGCAGCACCCGCTTTGCCAATGTGCAAGATCTGACACTGGTGCAAAACGGCGAGCATATCTTTGTTCTGGCGGTTGGGGCGGATCACGGGGTCAGCCTGTTTCGCATGTTACCGACTGGCCATCTTGTGTTTCTGGAAGCGTTCAGCGATGACATGGGCGGCGCTCTCGACACGCCGACAACCATAACCGCATCGTTTCAAAATGGTGTGCTGCACGCATTCATCGGCACGCAACACACATCGGAAATGGTGCATCTGCAATCAGTGCAAAGCAATCTAGGGATGGTCGCCAGCAGTTCCGCCACTGGCGCGGACCTTCTGGCAGGCAGCAACGACGACGATATTTTGATGGCGGGGTCGGGGGGCGACACGCTGTTGGGCGGGGGCGGTCATGACATTCTGTCATCTGGCACGGGCCAAAGCACGCTCACGGGCGGCGCGGGCAACGATCTGTTTGTGATCCGGGCACACAGCACGCGGGTTACGATCACAGATTTCCAACCCGGACTAGACCGGCTGGACCTGTCCGATCTGCCAATGTTGCGCAACATGGGTCAGCTTCAGATCACGCCCACGGCCACTGGCGCGGTCATAGAATTTCGCGACACGGAGATAATCCTGCACTCCTCCAGTAGCGGGCCGCTTACAATGGCAGAGCTGTTCCCAAATGGCTTGTATGGGCCGGACACCATGCTGATTATCTCCGGCGAAATCGACCCGGTGCAGCCCCCGCCACCACCGGGGCAGGCTTTTTGGGGGACCAATACGCATGACAGTATCATCGGTGGCGAAGGCAACGACACGATCCGGGCAGGGCGCGGCAATGACACCGTGCGTGGTTTTGACGGCGACGACCTGATCTTTGGTGAAAATGGTCATAACCGACTTTGGGGCGGCGCCGGGAATGACACGATTTATGGCGGCCCGGGCAATGACCAAATCGGCGGTGGCCCCGGCAATGACCTGCTGTTCGGGGGCGCGGGTAACGACTCTATGTATGGCGGCAGCGGCGATGACACCATCCATGGCGAAGGCGGCGATACCCGGCTATGGGGCATGGGCGGAAACGACCTGATCTATGGCAGCGACGAAGGCGGGCGCATCGGTGGCGGTGGCGGCAACGACACAATCTATGGCGGACCGGGCAACGATACGATCTATGGCGGACAAATCGCCGGGAATGACTTTATTGACGGCGGGGCGGGCGACGACGAGATCTGGGGGATGGAGGGGGACGACACGCTCATTGGCGGGCCGGGCAATGATTTCCTGGGCGGCTATCTGGGGGACGACCGGTTTCACGGTGGCCCCGGCGACGACACGGTGCGCGGGGCGCAGGGCGCGGACACGTTCGTGTTTCTAGATGGCGATGAGACCCTGCTGATCGAAGATTTCACCTTTACCGATAATGACACGCTGGAACTTGACAGCGCGCTCTGGGGCGGCGGGATGACCCCGGCGCAGGTCGTGTCACTCTATGGCGCGGTCACGCCGGGGGCCTTGGTGCTGGATTTCGGCGGCGGCGATATAATAACGCTTTCGGGCTTGTCCGACCTGCCCATGTTGGCAGACTATATCCACATTGTCTGACCTATCGGCATTGACACGCTGCCCGCTTCCCCCTAATGCACCGCACGCGCTGACCCTTTGGGCCGCGTGACCATTGGTGTTGGTGGCTCCCGCAAGGGAAAGCCTGTCACCCGCTTGCCGGGGAAGGACAACGCCCTTCATCGCCCCCTTAGGGGCACCTACAGAAGGAGATCAGACGGTGACCAAACGCACCTCTGCCAAGTATAAAATTGACCGCCGTATGGGCGAAAACATCTGGGGCCGCGCCAAAAGCCCCGTCAATCGCCGTGACTACGGTCCCGGCCAGCACGGCCAGCGCCGCAAGACCAAGCTCAGCGATTTCGGCATCCAGCTGCGCGCCAAGCAAAAGCTGAAGGGCTATTACGGCGATCTGACCGAAAAGCAGTTCCGCCGCATCTATGCCGAGGCCGAGCGCATCAAGGGCGACACCGGTGAAAACCTGATCGGCCTGCTGGAGCGCCGCCTGGACGCCGTGATCTATCGCGCCAAGTTCGTGCCAACCATCTTCGCGGCACGCCAGTTCGTGAACCACGGCCACATCACCGTAAACGGCACGCGGGTCAACATCCCCAGCTACCGCGTGAAAGAAGGCGATGTCATCGCGATTCGTGACAAGTCGAAGCAACTGGCCATCGTGCTGGAAGCTGTTGGCCTCGTAGAGCGTGACGTGCCCGATTATGTCGAGGTCGATCACTCCAAGTTGACCGCGACATTCACCCGCACCCCGTCGCTGGCAGACGTGCCCTACGCAGTGCAGATGGAACCGAACCTCGTGGTCGAATTCTACGCGAAGAACTGATCTTCGCCGCACTGGACAATCGAAGCCCTGCCCCTCGTGGCGGGGCTTTTTTATGCGGCCAGCCCGACAGCGCCGGCCAACCCTGCGACCAGCACCACCGCCCAAGCAGGCAAGCGCCACACTTGCAAAACCACAAAGCAGGCCAGCGCGAAGGCGAATTGTGCCAAGCTGCCCACCGCGCTGCTAAAAACCGGATCATATAGCGCCGCGCCCAATATGCCGACAACAGCGGCATTTGCGCCCGCCATCCCCGCGCGCACGGCCTGCGCACCGCGCACCGCCTGCCAGAACGGCAAAACACCCACCAACAGCAGAAATCCCGGTGCAAATATCGCAAGGGTTGCGATTGCAGCGCCCAAGATACCGCCCAAGCCCCCAAGATAGGTTGCAAAGGTAAACAGCGGGCCGGGTATCGCCTGCGCGGCGGCATAGCCCGCCAGAAACGCATCATCGCTCAGCAACCCCGGCGCGACCAGTTCCGCCTGTAACAGCGGCAGCACGACATGCCCGCCGCCGAAGACCAAGGCACCTGCACGGAACATGCTGTCAGCCAACGCAAAGCCTTCGCTTTGCCCGGCCAGCATTGGCAGACCGACAAGGCCCAAGGCAAACAACGCCAGCGCGGTCATTGCCGCAGGCTTGCCGACAGCGATCGCCAACCCACCTTGCCCCGTGCCCACATCCAGCCGCAGCACAGCGCCAATCAATCCGCCTGCCACAATGACCGCGACCATCGCCCATGGCCCGCTTAGCAGCGCCAGCGCCGCGACGGCAGCCACGGCAATCGTCGCGCGCGGGCCATCGGGGCAAAGCGAGCGGGCCATACCCATCACAGCTTGCGCCACCACCGCGACCGCAACCAGCTTCAACGCCGCAATCACACCGGTCAGCCCAGCCAGCCCCGCGCCCAATGCCACCGCAAGCATGATAAGCGCCGAAGGCAAGGTAAAGCCGACAAACGCCGCCAAGGCGCCCCACCACCCCGCGCGCGTCAGGCCCAGCGCGAACCCGACCTGGCTAGAGGCCGGACCGGGCAGGAACTGACACAGCGCGACCAGTTCCGCATAATCGTCATCGCTCAGCCAGTTGCGGCGGGTGACGAATTCTGCCCGGAAATACCCGATATGCGCGACCGGCCCCCCGAAAGAGGTCAGCCCAAGCCGCAAAAACGCGCCGAATACTTCCGCCAATCGTGACAAATTGCTCTCCCCGCCCTGCACGAATGCGCATGTTGCGCGCAAACTGACAAATATTTCCGAAAACAGTTTAACCTTGTGGTGGCTTGCATGGAATGCCGCATTGGCGCAGGCTATCTGTTATGCATGACACTTCCTTGACCCTGAAAGACACGCCATGGCCCGCGACCATATCCGCTTTCTGCTGAACGACCGCGAAGTCACGCTGCGTGATTTGGGCGCGACCGATACGCTTCTGGACCATCTGCGGCTGGATCAACGCTTGCGCGGCACGAAAGAGGGCTGCGCCGAAGGCGACTGCGGCGCCTGCACCGTGCTTGTCGGGCGGCTGGAAGCGGGTGCAGTGCGTTACCAACCCGTGAATGCCTGCATCCGGTTTCTGGCATCCTGCGACGGGTGCATGTCGTCACGGTGGAACATCTGCGCGGCACGGATGGCGGATTACACCCGGTGCAGCGCGCCATGGTAGAGCATCACGGCAGCCAATGCGGCTTTTGCACACCCGGTTTCGTGATGGCGCTTTACGCCTTGTGGATGGAAACGCCCCACCCGTCAGAGCCGCAGATCGAACGCGCGCTGCAAGGCAACCTGTGCCGCTGCACGGGATATGCGCCCATCATTCGCGCGGCGCTGTCCATGGGCGGGCATGGCACGACCGACCCGCTGATGAATGAGCGCGCGCAGGTCCAAGGGCGTTTGGCGGCATGGGTCGATGGAGCGCGGGTTGACGTCACGAACCACCAAAGCTGCGCAATCCTGCCCGCCTCGACCGATGATCTGGCCGATGTGTTGGAACAGCACCCCGACGCGCGCATTGTCGCGGGGGCGACCGATGTCGGCCTGTGGGTCACGAAGTTTCTGCGCGATCTGCCTGTGGCCGTGTTCATCGGCCATCTGGACGGGTTGCGCGCGGTCACGGAAACCGCCGATGCCCTCCACTTCGGCGCTTTGGTCAGCTACGAAGACGCGCGCGCGCCGCTTGTTGCGCATTTCCCGCATATGGCGCGCTACTGGGACCGCATTGCGGGCTGGCAAGTGCGGTCCATGGGCACACTGGGCGGCAACATCGCCAATGGCTCGCCCATTGGCGACACGCCGCCGCCCTTCATCGCCCTTGGCGCGCGGCTGGTGCTGCGCAAAGGCGCGGCGCGGCGCGAGATGCCGTTGGAAGATTTCTTCCTCGACTATGGCAAGCAAGACCGCGCAGCAGGCGAGTTCGTGGAGAAGATCATCCTGCCCAAACCCGTGCCCGGCACACTGCATGCGGCCTACAAGCTGTCAAAACGCCGGGATGAGGATATTTCCGCCGTGGCATTTGGCGTGGCCGTGACGGTGGCGGATGGCATAATTATCAACGCACGGTTGGCCTTTGGCGGCATGGCCGCCACGCCCAAACGTGCAACACATGCAGAAGCGGCTCTGACAGGCCAGCCTTTCAGCTTGGAGACGATGCAAACAGCCGCCCAAGCCCTGCCGCAAGATTTTACGCCGCTCTCGGACATGCGCGCCAGCGCGGATTACCGCATGCGCGCGGCGCAGAACCTGCTAACGCGCTTCTGGCTGGAACACGCGGGCCAACCGGCGGCGTTGGAGGATGTGACATGAAGGATTCCGACCGCATTACCGGCGCGGCGCATGACAGCGTGATCCACGATTCCGCGGTCAAGCATGTGACAGGGCGCGCTGAATATACCGATGACATCACCGAACCCATGGGCTGCCTGCATGCCTATATCGGCACCGCGACTGTAGCAAAGGGGCGCGTGACCGCGCTGGACCTGTCTGCCGTGCGCGCCGCGCCGGGCGTCATCGCGGTGCTGACCGAAGATGATATTCCGGGCCGCAACGACATCTCACCCACCGGGTTGAATGACGAGCCGATCTTTTCGCGCGACGTGCAGTTCCACGGCCAGCCGATCTTTGCCGTTGTGGCAGAAACCCGCGATCTGGCGCGGCGGGCCTGCACTTTGGCCAAGGTCACATATGACCAAACGCCCCACGCAACCGACATCGACGCGGCAGAAGCGGCGGGTTACCCGGACGTGACCGCGCCCCTGACGCTGGCGCGCGGCGATGCACAAAGCGCGCTGGCCAACGCCCCGCACCGCATTCAGGGCCGAATGCGCGTGGGCGGTCAGGACCATATGTATCTGGAAGGGCAAATCGCGCTGGCCATTCCGGGCGAGGATGACGAAATGACCGTCTTCGCCTCGACCCAGCACCCGTCAGAGGCGCAGCACATGGTCGCCCACGCTTTGGGGGTGCCTTTCAATGCCGTGGTAATGAATGTGCGCCGCATGGGCGGCGGTTTCGGCGGCAAGGAAACCCAGATGAACCTGTTTTGCGCAGTGTCGGCGCTGGCCGCGCGCGCCACAGGCCGCGCTGTGAAGCTGCGCCCCGACCGCGATCAGGATATGGAGATTACGGGCAAACGCCATGATTTCCGCATCGATTACGATCTGGGGTTTGATGACGCGGGCCGCATTCTGGCGGTAGATGGCCTTTTCGCCGCGCGCTGCGGCTGGTCGTCCGACCTGTCCGGCCCGGTCACCGACCGCGCGCTGTTTCATGCTGACAATGCTTATTACTACCCCGATGTGCGGCTGCGCTCGCGCCCGATCCAGACGAACACGGTCAGCAACACGGCGTTTCGCGGCTTTGGCGGCCCGCAAGGGCTGATCGCCGCCGAACGCATGATCGAAGAAATCGCCTATGCGCTGGGCCGCGACCCGCTGGACGTGCGGCGCGCGAATTTCTACCGCGAAGGGGCGGATATGACGCCCTACCACCAGCAGGTGACGGATAACATCCTGACGCGGCTGGTGGATGAGTTGGAAGCGTCCTCGGATTACCAAGCGCGGCGCAAGGCTGTCTTGGACTTCAACGCGCAAGGCGGAGTCATTCGCAAGGGCATTGCGCTGACCCCGGTGAAGTTCGGCATCAGCTTTACCGCGACATGGTATAATCAGGCGGGTGCGCTGGTGCATGTCTATTCGGATGGGTCGGTTCACCTGAACCACGGCGGCACGGAAATGGGCCAAGGCCTGTTCACCAAGGTCGCGCAAGTGGTGGCAGAGGCGTTTCAGGTGGACCTGTCGCGCATCAAGATTACCAAAACGACCACCGAAAAGGTGCCCAACACATCGGCAACCGCCGCCAGCAGCGGGTCGGACCTGAACGGCATGGCGGCGCTGAACGCGGCCGAGCAGATCAAGGCGCGGTTGGTCGGTTTTGCCGCCGATAAATGGGGCGTGGCTGAGGATGCCGTGCAATTCCTGCCCGGTCGTGTGGCGGTGGGTGCGGAAATCGTGCCATGGGACGACTTCATCAAGGCCGCCTATATGGCGCGCGTGCAGCTTTCGGCAGCGGGATTCTACAAGACGCCAGACATTCACTGGGACCGCACCAAAGGCCAAGGTCGCCCGTTCTATTACTTCGCCTATGGCGCGGCGTGCTCCGAGGTCAGCGTGGACACTCTGACGGGAGAGTCCCGCGTCGACCGGGTGGATGTGCTGCATGATGTGGGCCGCTCGCTGAACCCCGCTTTGGACTTGGGCCAAGTCGAAGGGGCGTTCGTGCAGGGCATGGGATGGCTGACATCAGAGGAACTCGTCTGGGACGATGCGGGCCGCCTACGCACCCACGCGCCCAGCACCTATAAAATCCCGCTCGCCAGCGACCGCCCGCGCATTTTCAACGTGGAACTGGCGGAATGGTCCGTGAACCCGGAACGCACCATCAAACGCTCGAAAGCAGTGGGAGAGCCGCCCTTCATGCTGCCCGTGTCGGTGTTCGAAGCGATTGGCATGGCAGTCGCATCGGTGGCCGACTACCGCGAATGTCCAAGGCTGGACGCACCCGCCACCCCTGAAACCGTGCTTATGGCCGTGGAGCGGCTGCGCGGATGAGCTTGCGCGACCTGCTGGCCAGCGATGCCCCTTTGGTGCGTCTGCGCCTGAGCGCGGTTGAAGGGTCTGCCCCGCGCGAGGTTGGGGCGGAAATGCTGGTCACCGCCCACGCGCAGGCGGGCACCATCGGCGGCGGGCAGGTGGAATATCGGGCCATGGCACGGGCGCGCGAGATGCTGGACATCGGCACCACGCAAGACAGCCTGACCATGGCGCTTGGCCCCGAAATTGGCCAATGCTGCGGCGGGCGGGTGACGGTTGCGCTCTGCGTGCTGACCCCGGATGCCCGCACGGCCATGCTGGCGCGAGTGGATGGGGCACACGCCCCCGGCGTTATGATCCTTGGTGCGGGGCATGTGGGCCGCGCCTTGGCGCAGGTTTTGGCCCCCTTGCCCTGCCGCGTGGTGTTGGTGGACAGCCGCGCCGAGGAGTTGGCGCAAGCACGGAGCGGCGAGCATCGCCTGACGCCGCTCCCAGAGGCAGAGATCGACCAAGCACCCCCCGGCGCCGCTTTCGTGGTCACAACCCATGACCATGGGTTGGATTTTCTGCTGACCCTCGCGGCGCTGAAGCGCGGCGATGCGGCCTATGTGGGCCTGATCGGGTCCGCCACCAAACGCGCGCGGTTTACCCGGTTTGCGCGGGACCACGACCTGGACGCATCCGCGCTCACCTGTCCTATCGGCGCGGCGGGCTTGGGCGACAAACGGCCAGAGGTGATTGCGCTCATGACCGCGCAGGAAATATTCGCCGCCTTCGCGCACACCCCCCAAGGAACCCCATGACCCAAACCTTGATCCGCGCGCGGCTGCTGTCGTTCCACCGTGAACCGCAAACGCCAGATGACACAGGCGCGTTTACCTATATCGAGGACGGCGCGCTGCTGGTCGAGGGCGGCATGATCCGCGCCATGGGTGAAGCCCGCGACATTAACTCCCCCGACGCGAAGCTAATCGACCACCGCCCGCACTTGCTAATGCCGGGGTTTATCGACACCCATCTGCATTTCCCGCAAACGCAGGTCATTGCCAGTTGGGCGGCGGAATTGCTGGACTGGCTGAACGACTACACCTTCCCAGAGGAAACGCGCTACGCCGACCCCGCGCTTTGCGCCACCATGGCAAGCACGTTTCTAGATCGGCTGACCGATCATGGCACGACCACGGCGGTGGCCTATGCGTCGGTTCATGCGTCCTCTGCCGAGGCGCTGTTTGCCGAAGCGTTCACACGCAACATGCGGCTGATTACCGGCAAGGTCATGATGGACCGCAACGCGCCCGCAGCCCTGTGCGACACGCCGCAATCCAGCTACGATGACAGCAAGGCGTTGATTGCGCGTTGGCATGGCAAGGGCCGCTTGGGCTATGCGATCACGCCGCGTTTCGCCATCACCTCTACCCCTGCACAGATGGAAGCCGCGCAAGCCTTGGCGGCAGAGCACGCCGACTGCCACATCCAGACCCATCTAAGCGAGAACCACGCCGAGATCGCGCTGTCCTGCCAGCTATACCCACAGGCCAAGGACTACACCGACATCTATGCCCGATACGGCCTGCTGCGCACCAACAGCCTGCTGGGCCATTGTATTCACCTGTCCGACCGCGAGATCGGTGCACTGGCAGAGGCGGGGGCAAAGCCCGTGTTCTGCCCTACCTCCAACCTGTTTCTTGGGTCCGGCCTGTTCAACGACGCCAAGCTGCGCAACGCGGGGCTGACCAATGCGATTGCGACCGACATCGGAGGCGGCACCAGCTATTCACTGCTGCAAACGCTGGCCGAAGGGTATAAGGTCTTGCAACTGCAAGGACAACGTCTGCACCCCTACCGCGCCTTTCACTGGATCACGCGGGGCAATGCCGTGGCCTTGGGAATGGCAGACCGCATCGGCACGCTGGAACCAGGAACCGAGGCCGATTTCGTGGTGCTGAACGCAAGCGCCACCCCCGCCATGGCGCAACGCATGCACCGCGCCCGCGAGCTGGCAGATGAATTGTTCACCCTGCAAGTGATGGGCGATGATCGTGCCGTGGTGCAAACCTATGTGGCTGGGCAACAACACAAACCCGCCTGACGCAGCTTTGCGCTTTTTCCTTGGTTTACCGCACAGAGTTGCGCAAACTCGGCTTAAGCGCCGCCAGGTGCTGTTTGGTAAAAAGTGCGAAACCACGAAGGGAGCGAAACATGGGACGTCGCGATGAATTGATTGAACGCTACGCCGCTGATCTGAAAGACAAATGCGGGGTCACGCCAGATATGGACCTGCTGCGCAAAGTCACGATCGGCTGCGGGCCGTCCATCTACAACCCCGATGCCAGCACCGTCGCCGGGTCGCAAGATCACGAGTTGGAGACCGTGCGCAAGAATTTCCTTATCAAGAAACTGGGGCTGGCGGACGGGCCGGAACTGGGCAAGGCGATTGATGCCGTGATCGAGCAATATGGCCGGTCCGAGCGCAACAAGTATCGCGTTGTGGTCTATTACCTGCTGACCAAGCATTTCGGCAAAGAGGCCGTTTACGGCTGATCCGGCCAGACTCGCGAAACTTTTAGCTTTTATATGGCTTGTTTCGCAGCGTGTAATCGGCGACGGTGGTTTATCTGGTCAGGACGACCGGGCTTTCCATCCTCTCGTGACGTGAAGGGCACGCGGGTGAGATATGGGGCCCCGGTCAGCACCGGGGCTCCTTTTCCGTTCATGGGCTTTGCAATTTCAGCCTGTCCCGCGCCCGGCCCATAGAACGCCCAAGTCATGTCCCGTTTAGACCATTTTTTCCGTGTCTGTTCTGAATGTATTAAACGCCAACGAAGGGGACTGCTTGAATTCGCGCCCCTTACGGCCCACATTTAGCCATGTTCGGCGTGCTCGCGCCGACCAGCCAAAGGATATAAACGTGACCGAATTGAGCAGCTATCCCGTCTTGCCCCTGCGTGACATGGTGGTGTTTCCGCATATGGTCGTGCCTCTGTTCGTAGGCCGCGACAAATCCGTGCGTGCGCTGGAAACTGTGATGAATGATGACAAGCAGATCCTGCTTGCCTCGCAGGTAGACCACACGCAGGAAGACCCGGAAACCGGCGATATCTACCGCGTGGGCGTGCTGGCCAACGTGCTGCAACTGCTGAAATTGCCGGACGGCACCGTCAAAGTGCTGGTCGAAGGTCAGCACCGTGTGCGCATTACCGAATTTGTCCGCGAAGAAGGGTATTTTGAAGCCCTTGTCGCCGAAATGCCCGATACCGCTGGCACCGATGATGAAATTCGCGCCCTGATGCGTTCGGTGCAAAACGAGTTCGAGCGCTATGCCAAGATCCGGAAGAACATTCCGGATGAAGCGCTGGCAGCCATTGCAGATACGACCGATGCCGCCAAGCTGGCAGATTTGGCCGCCGGGCACCTGGGCTCAAACGTTGACAAGAAACAGGCGATTCTTGAGATGACCGCGCTGAATGCGCGTCTGGAAGAGATTTACGCCGAGATGCAGGGCGAATTGTCTGTCTTGCAGGTCGAACGCAAGATCAAGACCCGCGTCAAGACCCAGATGGAACGCACGCAGCGGGAGTATTACCTGAATGAGCAGATGAAGGCCATTCAGAAGGAATTGGGTGATGGCGAGGACGGCCAGAACGAACTGGCCGAATTGGAAGCCAAGATCGCAGCGACCAAATTCTCCAAGGAAGCGCGCGAAAAGGCCGAAGCAGAGCTGAAAAAGCTGAAAAACATGTCGCCCATGTCCGCGGAAGCGACCGTTGTGCGCAACTATCTGGATTGGATGCTGTCGATCCCATGGGGTGTGAAAAGCCGCGTCAAAAAAGACCTTGGCCGCGCCCAGGAAGTGTTGGATGCCGATCATTACAGCCTGGAAAAGGTCAAAGAACGGATCGTCGAATATCTGGCGGTGCAATCGCGCTCATCCAAGCTGAAAGGCCCGATCATGTGCCTTGTCGGCCCTCCCGGCGTTGGTAAAACCAGCTTGGGGCGGTCGGTTGCACGCGCAACGGGGCGTGAATTCATCCGCATCAGTTTGGGCGGCGTGCGTGACGAATCTGAAATCCGGGGCCATCGTCGCACCTATATCGGGTCCATGCCGGGCAAGATTATCCAGGCTCTGAAAAAGGCCAAGACGACCAATCCGCTTATCTTGCTGGATGAGATCGACAAGATGGGGCAGGATTTCCGCGGCGACCCGGCAAGCGCCATGCTGGAGGTGCTGGACCCTGAACAGAACGGCACGTTTGTGGACCACTATCTGGAAGTGGAATACGACCTGTCGAACGTCATGTTCCTGACCACGGCCAATAGCTACAACATGCCCGGCCCGCTTCTGGACCGGATGGAAGTGATCCCGCTTTCGGGCTACACCGAAGACGAAAAGCTGGAAATCGCCCGCACGCATCTGCTGCCCAAATCGGTCAAGAACCATGGGCTGAAGCGCGATGAGCTGACGATTTCCGATAACGCGATCACCCAGACCATCCGCCTGTATACCCGCGAGGCCGGGGTGCGGAACCTGGAGCGCGAATTGAACAAAATCGCGCGCAAGGCCGTGACCAAGATCGTCAAAAAGGAGACCGGCAAGGTCATCGTCGCACGCGACAACCTGGAAGACTTCCTTGGCGTTCCACGCTTCCGCTTCGGCTCTGCCGAGAAAGAGGACCAGATCGGCGTTGTCACGGGCCTGGCCTGGACACAGGTCGGCGGCGAGTTGTTGCAGATCGAAGCGCTGCGCTTGGCTGGCAAGGGCCGGATGAAAACGACGGGTAAGCTGGGCGATGTGATGAAGGAATCCATCGACGCGGCCAGTTCTTTCGTGCGCTCCATCGCGCCCGAAATCGGTGTTAAACCGCCGCGTTTCGATGCGTGGGACATCCACGTTCACGTTCCCGAAGGCGCCACGCCCAAGGATGGCCCAAGTGCCGGGGTGGGCATGGTCACGTCCATTGTGTCGGTGCTGACCCAGATTCCGGTGCGCAAGAATGTCGCCATGACGGGCGAGGTCACGCTGCGCGGCAATGTTCTGGCCATTGGCGGCTTGAAAGAAAAGCTGCTGGCGGCCCTGCGTGGCGGCATCGACACGGTGCTGATCCCACAGGAAAACGCCAAGGACCTGCCGGAAATTCCGGATAACGTGAAAGAGGGGCTGACCATCATCCCCGTCGCACATGTCCGCGAGGTGCTGAAACATGCCCTGACGGTCGCGCCTGCCCCGGTGGAATGGGACGCAGAGGCGGATGAGGCAGCGCGTCTTGCCCGCATGGCCCCAAAGCCGGAAGATACTGCGGCACGCCCCGCACACTGAATGAATGCGCCCCCCGATGGCAGGTTGCTGTCGGGGGACGCGCGATCCGGCGAAAAGGGCTTGCGCTGCCCAATCGGCGGCGCTATCAGGCCGAGCGTGGGGCGATTAGCTCAGCGGTAGAGCGCTTCGTTCACATCGAAGATGTCAGCGGTTCAAATCCGTTATCGCCCACCATTTCCCTCTTTTCGCTGGTTGCATCACGCGCTTGTTCGCGCCCCGTTTGCAACGCAAAAGGCCCGGTCTTGCGACCGGGCCTTTGCCGTTTTCAGGATGTGCGGATCAGCGGTTGCTGAATTCCGGATAGGCTTCCATGCCCAGTTCCGAGGTATCCAGACCAGTGATCTGGTCTTCGTCGCTGACGCGGATGCCCATGACGGCCTTCAGGATGAACCAGAAGATGCCAGAGACAACGAACATGAAGGCACCGATTGCGACAATCCCGTAGATCTGTGCGCCGATGGATGCGTCGCTGTTCGACAGGACAACAGCCAGCGTGCCCCAGATACCCGCGAACAGGTGAACAGGGATTGCACCGACAACATCGTCGATCTTCAACTTGTCCAACATCGGAACGGTGAAGACCACGATCACACCACCGACAGCACCGATCAGGGTTGCCAGACCAAGGCCCGGAGCAAGCGGTTCGGCGGTAATCGACACAAGGCCAGCCAGCGCGCCGTTCAGCACCATGGTCAGATCGACCTTCTTGTACAGAACCTGCGTCAGGATCAGCGCGGCGATCGCACCACCGGCAGCAGCCGTGTTGGTGTTGGCGAAGATGCGGCTAACGTCTGCGATGTCGCTGACAGTGCCCATGGCAAGCTGCGAGCCGCCGTTAAAGCCGAACCAACCCAGCCACAGGATGAACATGCCAAGCGTTGCCAAGGGCAGGTTAGAACCGGGCATAACCGTGACACGACCGTCTTTGCCGTATTTTCCGGTCCGCGAACCCAGGATCAGGACACCCGCCAGAGCAGCCCAGCCGCCTGCACCGTGCACAATGGACGAGCCAGCGAAGTCAGAGAAGCCAGCTTCGGACAGGAAGCCACCGCCCCAGCTCCAGCTTGCCTGGATCGGGTAGATGATGCCGGTCAGGATGACCACGAACGCAAGGAACGGCCACAGCTTGATACGCTCCGCGACAGCACCCGACACGATCGATGCGGTTGCAGCACAGAACATCAACTGGAAGATGAAGTCGGACCCGACCGACGCATAGGATACGTCAACCAGATCGTCGTAGCCAACGCCCACGGGTTCCAGTTCGGTCATCGAGAAGCCGCCCATCCAGCCTTCGATGATCCAGCCATCGCCTGGATACATCAGGTTAAAGCCAACGACGAAATAGGCAATCGTCGCCAGCGAAAACAAGGCCACGTTTTTCACCAATTGCATGGTCGCATTCTTCGACCGGACAAGCCCGGCTTCCAGCATGGTAAAGCCTGCGGCCATGAAGAAGACGAGGAAGCCACCCATCAAGAACAGCAACGTGTTCATGATGAAGACCATTTCAGAATTCACGCGGTCAGCGCTTAGCGCTTCGTCCTGCGCAAGGCCGAGGCTGGGCAAGAGCGCCGCCGCGGCCACAATGGGAAGGAGTTTCTTGAGTTGCATCAGCTATTGTCCTTTTCGAACTAAGTCCACGAGATCATGTCGACGAGATCAGAGGGCATCATCACCGGCTTCGCCCGTGCGAACGCGCGTTGCAGAGGCAAGATCCAACACGAAAATCTTGCCATCGCCGATCTTGTCGGTTTTCGCGGTTTTCTGGAGTGTCTCGACCACCTGGTCGGCCATCGCGTCGCTGACGCCGATTTCCAGTTTCAGCTTTGGCACGAAATTCACGGCGTATTCCGCGCCACGATAAATTTCGGTATGCCCGGATTGCGCCCCGAACCCCTTTATTTCGGTCACCATCATGCCGCGCACGCCGATAGAGGTCAGCGCTTCGCGCACCTCTTCCAGCTTGAACGGTTTAATCGCCGCAATGATATATTTCACGGTATCATCCCCTTTCATCCACGTTGTCGGCCAACACGCGACCTCACATCGTCAACAAAAGATGAAGCGCGGGGTGGCTCAACATTCGGGGCAGCTTCAGACGCCGCAATGCAGCAGATTCCGAAAAAGAGTGCACAAAATTGCATCAACGCACATTTTTTAAGCTATTTTAAGATGGGAGGCGCTGGTCGCAGCACGCAAATCGCAAAATTCTACCAGAGAAAACTGCCGAGTCGCGCTTGGCACAGTTCCGCGATGTCGTGCCAAAGGTGGTGGAAAACCGGCGCTGCACATGGCACAACACGGAAATTCTTTTTGTGCCGGTTTTCGGCAAACAGGCATCGTTACACATGACCAGCGCCCGCCCCCCCCGGAAAAAGCTTGCTGCGCCGCGCCGCGCGACGGCCGGTTCCAAACCACCGGCGCGCAAATCTGCGGCCCGCAAATCCGCTGCACCTCGAAAGCCGAGGGGCGGCAACCCGATCTCAAGGTTTTTCAGGTCGGCGCTGGCGCTGATCTGGCGGCTCACATGGGGTGTGGTCTGGCGCGGCATGGCGATGGTCATGCTCATCCTTGGACTGGCCACATTCTATTTCTACACAACGCTCCCACCGCTGGCCGAAATGCTGGACAATCGCGCCCAAGGCTCTGTCACAATGATTGACAGAGAGGGAGAGGTCTTCGCGTGGCGGGGCGAAACCTTCGGCGGGGCGATTACAGCAAGCAATGTCAGCCCACACCTGAAAAATGCAATTGTTGCGACCGAAGATCGGCGGTTCTACCGCCATCTGGGGGTTTCGCCGCGCGGCATTGCAGGGGCGATCCGCTCTAACCTGTCCGAAGGACGCAGCGCATTCTCAGGTGCGGGCGGCTCCACCATTACGCAACAGGTGGCAAAACTGCTTTGTTTGGGCGTGCCCTATGACCCGACCGTCTGGGACTCTGAGGCGAGTTACGAGGCCGATTGCCGCCGTGGCACGCTATGGCGTAAAATAAAGGAATTGCCCTATGCCTTCGCGTTGGAAGCAAAGTTTTCCAAGGATGACATTCTCACCATCTACATGAACCGCGCTTTTCTGGGGGCTGGTTCGCGTGGGTTCGAAGCTGCTGCGCAAAGGTATTTCGCACGCTCCGCGAACGAAGTCGGCCCCGCCGAAGGCGCCATGCTGGCCGGTTTGCTGGTCGCGCCATCCTATTACGCCCCCACCCGAAATCTGGAGCGCGCCCAAGAACGCGCCGCCGTGGTGGTCGAGCTGATGTATGAGCAAGGCTATCTGGACGAGTTTGAATATGCCGAGGCCCGCGCGCATCCTGCGACCTTGTCGCAACGCGCCGAAGAACAGCAAGGCATCGCCTTTGCCGATTGGCTGATGCTGGACGCGCCAACCTACCTTGCGCGGGAGACGACCGAAGATGTCATTATGCGCACCACGTTCGACCCACGCTTGCAGGCCGCAACCGAAGCAGCTGTCGAAAAAGTCTATGCGGACAAAGTTCGCGAAGGTTCGCAGGCAGAGGTCGCAGTTGTCGTCATGTCCGCCGATGGCGCGGTGCGCGCGATGGTCGGCGGAAGACAGGCCCAGACCGGCGGCTTCAACCGCGCGGTTCAAGCGGTGCGGCAAACCGGGTCCGCGTTCAAACCGTTCCTGTTCGCAGCGGCTTTGGAAAACGGGTTCCAACCTTTCGACATTGTCGAGGATGCGCCGCTCACAATCAACACTCCCGGCTCTGGCCCGTGGTCGCCACGCAATTATGACGGCGAATTCCGGGGCTTTGTCACCATGTCGGAAGCTTTATCAGAATCTCTCAACACACCGGCGGTGCGGATTTCCGAAGCCATGGGGCGCGATAGAGTGCGCGAGGTGGCGAATGCTTTCGGCCTGCGCAGCGAATTGGCCGAAGGCCCGGCGCTGGCGCTTGGTGCGTCAGAATCCAACCTGCTGCAAATGACGGCCGCCTATGCCGGTATTCTGAATGGCGGCAGTGCGGTGCGCCCCTATGGCATCGAAGAATTGAAGCTGTTAGGCGACTCGACACCGCTTTTCGGCGTCTCGACCGGGATTGGCGAGCGCGTCATCTCAGAGCGTTCCGCCCAGATGCTGACCTGGATGATGAGCCGCGTTCTGGAAGATGGCACCGGACGGCGCGCAAAGCTGCCGAACCGGGAGGCCGCCGGAAAAACCGGGACGACGCAAGCGGCACGCGATGCCTGGTTCATCGGGTTCACCGCCGATTATGTCGCCGGTGTCTGGATGGGCAATGACGATAATACACCGCTGACCGGCGTGACTGGCGGCGGTCTGCCCGCAGAGATCTGGCGCGAAACCATGATCCGCATCCATGAGGATGTGCGGCCACGCCCGCTGCCAATGGTCGCGCCGGAACGGTCGCGGTCCGAGGCCACGCCCCCGCCGACACAAACCGCACCGCGCGCCGCACCGCTGGACGACGCGATTCGCGGAATTCTGGGCTCTTTGTTTGGCGGAAACTGACCTGATCGGGAGCGCCCATATCACAGGACCAGCCCCTGAACTTTAGCCTGTGCGATGATCGTCGGGTTAAGTGTGCCCATGTTGTTGGTGCTGTGGCCTCTCGAGCGGTTCGGCTCAGCCTGTCACGGCGTCATCCCGAGCAATCCGGCAACCCCCAGTCGCGCCTTGTCGACCAGCGCGACATAGGCCCCAAGCGGGCCATCAACGGCCGGCACTAACTGCCCCAGCGTCGGCGCGGCCATGTAAAGCGCGGTCAAGGCGCCGGCCAGACCAACCGGCAGGATCAGACCGCCCAAGAAGCTGCGTTTGCGTGCAGCTTCTGTCAGCGGCAAGCCGGATTGGCCGCCGCGTCCGCTGTCAATCGGTTCTAGCGTGGAACTGATATCCTCAATATCGGGCAGGCGCGACGCACCGCCGCGCGGATGCGGCGCATCATCAACGGATGCAACGGGTCCGAACAGCCCAAGTTCTTCCTGCGTTTCCAGCGGAGAAGTCTCTCTTGCCCGTTGTTTCGCCTCGAACTCGGCCTCCTCGCGCAACACTTCTGCAACAGACGGGTCCAATGGCCGCGCGCCAGAAGTCGGCTCGCCCGGCGCAGGGTCCGAGGACGACGCCGGGGGCTGCGTGGAACTGGGGCGCGATTGCGTTGGCTGCGCGACCGCTGGGGCCACCTTGTCTGGCCGTCGTGCCGGGCCTGCTTCGGACCGCGCGGGCCGGTTCGGGCGATTTTCAACCGAAGGTTCTGGCGGTGCCGGTGTCGGGCGCGACGCAGGCGCGGTCCGTTTTGCGGGTTCAGAGGGCGCTTTCTGCTGTGCGGCACCGGCCTGAAACCAGACTGTGCTACAGGCAGAGCATTGAACCTCTGTCCCGCCTGCGGGAAGTAAACTGGCGTCTACCTCATACTGAGCGGCACAATTCGGACATACAAGACGCATAGTCACTCCACCTCGACGCCATATCTTCCATTGGCGCGTTACTCTATATGTTGTAGCAAGCCTACCAGCACCTTCCAACAAGGATTAATGTTTTTTGTCCGCACGCCGCCAAGCCCCGAATTCAGGTCACATATTTCGGCATTACCCATGATTGAATTTCAGGACGTCGCACATGATTACGGCGGCGGAGCGCTGTTCGAAGGCGTGACAATTGCCTTGGAACCGGGCAGTTTTCATTTCCTGACCGGGCCATCCGGTGCAGGCAAAAGCACCTTCCTGAAGCTGTGCTACGGCGAATTGCTCCCCAGCCGCGGCACGGTCACACTACAAGGCACCAGCCTGCGCCAAATGTCGCGCGACGCTTTGGCCGAGATGCGCAATTCCATCGGGGTCGTCCACCAAGATTGCCAGTTTCTGGACCATCTGGACATTCGCAGCAACGTGGCGCTTCCGCTAAGCACCACGGGGCGCGCCGTATCCGACCGCGATGTGGATGACCTGCTGAACTGGGTCGGCCTGAGAGCGCAGGCCGATGCGCTGCCGCCCACGCTCTCTGGAGGCGAGCGTCAGCGCGCAGCCCTTGCGCGTGCCGTGATCGCGGCCCCGCGCGTGCTGCTGGCAGATGAACCCACTGGCAACCTGGATTGGGAGATGTCGCAACGCCTGCTGTCACTGATGGTTGAACTGAACCGGATGGGCACCGCCGTTCTGATCGCAACCCATGACATGAACCTGATCCGCACCGCGAAATCGCAGGTCGCGGCCAGAGTGCTGCGCATTGCCGGGCGCAAATTGCAGAGCGCGGGGTCAGACCTATGAGCGCGATCTCGGACCAGATCGTTCCGCGCAGCGGGCATGGCGCGTGGCTGGTCTGGCTGGGAGCCGCCGCGATGGCCTATCTGGCGGTGTTCGCGCTGGCGCTGTCCATCTCGGCAGAGCGCCTTGCGGATAACTGGACGGCGGCGCTGGCGCAAAGCGCAACTGTGCGAATTTCCGCGCCACCTGCTGAACTGGATGCGCAGACAAACGCCACGCTGGAAGTGTTGCGCACGACCCCCGGAATTGACGAGGCCCGCGTCATGTCGGCGCAAGAGCAAGCAGATTTGCTGGCGGTCTGGCTTGGCCCGGACCTGCCGCTGGATGCCCTGCCCCTGCCGCGTATGCTTGAAGTGTTCGAAACCGCTGAGGGGCCAGACCGCCAAGGCTTGCGGCTGCGGCTAAGTGCCGAAGCCCCCAGCGCGATCTACGATGACCACACACAATGGCGGCGCCCGTTGATCGACGCGGCCTCCCGGTTGCGCGCGCTGTCAATGTTGGCCTTGGCCCTGATCGGCGGTGTCACGGGCGCGATCATTGCGCTTGCGGCAAGTGCGGCGCTTGCCTCTAATGCGCAGGTTATCCGGGTGCTTCGATTGGTGGGCGCGCGCGACCGCTTCATCGCCCATGCCTTTGTGCGCCGGATGACGCGCCGCGCGGCCTTGGGCGCGACTATCGGGACCGCTCTTGGCATGCTGTCGGTACTGGGCTTGCCAAGCCTTGGCCCGGACGCGACAAACGGATTGGGGTTTCAAGGATTAAGCTGGATTGCGCCCTTGGCGGTTCCGGTTCTAGCTGCCTTAGTGGCTTGGGCAGCGGCGATGGCAACGGCCTTTGCCGTTTTACGAGGAGTGACCTAAATGCGGAACGCGGTGCAATATATCCGTTCGGCTCTGTTCATCGGCCAGATGTATCTGGCCATGGCCGTCATAGCGTTGGGCTTTGCGCCCTTCGCCATGTTCAGCCGCAACATGGCGCTACAGGCCTGCTACGCCTATTGCCGCTATGTGCGCTGGACAGCAAGCTGGATGGTCGGCCTGCATGCCGAAATTCGCGGGGAAATTCCGCAAGATGGCGCTCTTGTCGCCGCGAAACACCAGAGCTTTTTCGATATTATCCTTATTTTCGGGGCGCTGCCGAATCCGCGTTTCATTATGAAGAAACAGCTGAAGAACGCGCCTTTCCTTGGTTGGTATGCCATGCGTCTGGGCTGTGTGCCCATTGATCGCGGCAAGCGGGGTGTTGCGATCCGCGACATGCTGGCCCGCGTGGAGCAAGGGCGCGAAGAGGCCGGGCAGATCATCATCTATCCGCAAGGCACCCGCGTCGCGCCGGGTGACAGCAAGCCCTACAAGATCGGCTCTGCGCTTTTGTATGCTCAGTTGGGCCACCCTTGCGTGCCTGTGGCCACGAATGTCGGGCTGTTCTGGCCCAAGCGTAGCATGTATCGCAAACCCGGCACCGCCGTGGTGGAGTTTTTGCCGCCCATTCCCGCAGGCATGGATCAGCGCGATTTCATGAAAACGCTGGAAGAGGTCGTCGAAACCCGGTCAAATGAACTGATGGCGCAGGCCGGGATCGCACCACCGCCCTGAGAAACAGACCGGCACCGCGTCAATCCGCGCGCAGCGCACGCCCGACATTCAAGGCGCCACCGAACAGGCCCAATGCCCGTTGCAGTGTTGTGCCAGTGGCCATGGTCGCCAGCACCACGTCGCCATCCTGCAACAGGAACTGGTCAGCAGCGAACAGGCGCTCGGCGCGGGTCAGGTCAAAGCTGAAGACGACCTTGTCGCGCGGCGGCCCATCCGTGCGCGTGGCGGTTCCGGCAGGATACCGCCGCAAGACCAACAGCCCGCGCGGATCGGCCCGGTTATCGGCAATGCCGCCGATGACAGATACCGCGCGCAAAGCGCTCAGGTCCTCGGACGGGAACGGGAACACCCGCTGCCCGCCCGTTGCCCCAAGCGAGGTAAAGCTGCGTTCATCAGGCCGGATCACGACCCGGTCGCCGCCATGCAGGGCAACATCCAGTTCCGGGGCTTCCAACACCTCCTCATAGGGCATTCGGTAGACCGTGCCACCGCGCGTAATCATGATCTGCGGATTGCCGGGACTGTCCGCCACACCGCCCGCCGCACCCACAAGGTTCAACACCGTCAGGTTCCGCTCGGCCAAAGGGAATGTGCCGGGCTGGCGGACGCCATCCAGCATATCGACGGAATTTCGCATGCCGGTGTTTGACGTTAGCTGCACCTGAGCCGAAGGGATGACCGAGCTAAGTCGCTCTTGAACCCGCACGCGCGCCACCTCTGGCGCCAGCCCCGCGACATGGACCTCTTCGACATAGGGCAGAACGATATGCCCGGATGGAGAGACAACCAGACCGGAAATATCGGCATAACGCTCGCCAAGGCTGGTGATGAGCGATGTTTCCTCTGCGGTCCAGACGCGCACTGACAACCGGTCCCCCGGCGCGATCTTCTGGCTGGTGATACCGCCGCCACGGTTCGGCCAATGACGCGTCGGTCGTGGGTCGATCACCGGCCACCCCGCGATCTTATCCAAGGTATCATCCGTGACATCAACCAAGGCGAAATCGGCATCAGAGGTTCCGTCGCCAGTATCGGCCCCCGCAACAATCTCTGATTTGCGGGCGGAATCGCGTGCAACGGCACAGCCTGTCAGCAGAAAAGCCGTTCCAGTGGCCATGAGAGCGCGGCGCGAAATCTCTGTCATCTTTGTCCTGCTGTGCTTGGCGCTGGTCTGAGCCGCATTGCCGGCAACCCGGCCCGCAGGTAACCTACGCTTCGAAATTCACAATATCGTATGGCTGGGCGCGGTCAACCATTGCCACACTGGCCAAGACCTCAAAGATGCGCGCGCCAGCGTGCCGGGACTACGACGATAGAAGGGGGCGCGAAAACTTGGGTAATCGCATATTATGCTGTCCTACAGGAGGTTCGGCGACACCATGCGCACCGACATGATTACCGTTGGACATTTGGCACAGCAGGGCAGTGGGATGATCCTTGTCATCGACGACCATCCGCTGTTTTGCGAAGCGTTACAGATGACGCTGTCGGAGTCGCTTGGCTTGCCACGGGTTGCCACCGCCGCGACGCTAGAGGCAGCTCTGGCCGCCCTGCGCACCGGACCGATGGCAGATGCCATCGTGCTGGACCTGAACCTGCCCGATGTCGCCGGGCTGGATGGATTGACTCGGCTGCGCAATATGGCGCCCGGCGTGCCGGTGGTCGTTGTCTCGTCAATGTCGGATGACCGCATCATTGCCGCCGTCATGCATGCGGGTGCAGCCGGTTTCGTGCCCAAGCACAGCCCGCGAGATGCCTTTGTCACCGCCATCGCCACCGCACTGCAAGGTGGCACCTATACACCAGAGGGCTACACCGCGCCCAGCGCGACCGCGCCAGAGACCGCCGAGCGCAGCGTCATAGACCGGCTATCGGACCTGACCCCGCAGCAGGCGCGCATCCTGTCGCTGGTCTGTGAAGGCCACCTGAACAAACAAATCGCCTTTGAATTGTCGATCACCGAAACCACGGTCAAGGCGCATGTTACCGCGATTCTGCGTAAACTGGGCGCGCAAAGCCGGACGCAAGCGGTGCGAATTGCCAATTCCGCCAGCTTTGCCGAAATCCTGCGCAAATAGCTGCGGGCTTGCCTTGCGCGGCCTTTGACGTAGGCTTGCGCGGGCCGAAGCAGGGGGCGGCGCACATGACACAACTGGGCAACATGCGCCGCGCGCAATCCTCCCAAACGGATACCGGCGCAGCGATTGCCGAGGTGTTGACGGGGCTTGCCCCCGCCGATCTGGCGCTTGTGGTGCTGTTCGTGGGCGACGGGCATGACCTGCCGCGTATTGAAGAAGCGCTGGCCGAATTGCCGGACTCTGTTCAGGTGATGGGCTGCACCACCGCAGGCGAAATCGGAAAAGGCGGCTATCTGGATCATAGCATCACCGCACTTGGCCTGCCGCGCAACCTGTTCCGTGTGGCGGTGGGGTATGTTGCATCCCTGCGCAACTTCGACCCCGAACGCGCCCGTGCCATGGCCTTTGATCTGCGTGCCGGGCTGACATTCTCGACCGCCGATTGGGCGACCGAGGTTGCGTTCCTTCTGACCGATGGGCTGTCCCTGATGGAAGACCAGCTTGTCTGGACCTTGTCCGAAGCACTTGGGCAAAGCCCGCTTGTGGGCGGCTCGGCGGGGGACGGGTTGCGCTTTGGCCAGACCTTCGTGCTGGTAGAGCGCCGCTTTCGCACCGATGCTGCTGTGCTGGCCGTGCTACGCACGCCTTGCACCGTGACAGCCTTCCGCTTCGACCATCTGGAACCGACCGCCCAGCGTATGGTTGTGACGCAAGCAGATCCGGCACAAAGACTGGTGATCGAGATCAACGGGATGCCGGCCGGACCGGAATATGCCCGCATCTTGGGAAAAGACCCCAGCCAGCTTTCACCTTTCATTTTCGCTGCGAACCCGGTCGTGTCGAAAGTCGGCGATACACATCATGTGCTGGCCATACAGCGTGTCGAACCGGACGGCACCTTGCGTTTCTTCTCGGCCATTGAACGCGGGCTGGTGCTGCGGTTAGCGCAGAGCACAGACCTTGTGGCGCATCTTGACCGCGCGCTAAACGGACTGCGCGTCGGGGGGACCGCGCCCGACATTCTGGCCTGCGACTGTATTCTGCGCCGGTTGGAAGCTGAAAACACTCAGACAGCACGCGCGGTTTCAGAGGTTCTGGACCGCCACGGCGTCACCGGGTTCAACACCTATGGCGAACAGTTCAACATGGTGCATGTCAACCAGACCTTTACGGGCTTTGCCTTTTACCCGCCCAATTCGGGTGACGACCTGGCCACCTACGGGGGGGAGTGATGCTGGAAGATCTGGTCGATCCCGCGCTGCCGATGGCCGAACAGAATGCCCGCCTGCGCGCTATTCTGGCCGCGCTGATGGACCGCGCCGAACGCGGACAGATGCCAAGTCGTCCAATGGGCCAGTTGTCGCATGTCGTGGCGCTGGAACAGCAGGTCCGCGCCCGCACGCGTGACCTGGCCGAAACGCTCGACAAATTGCGGATGACGCATGCCCGCCTGTCGCAGGCTGAACGCGATGCGGTCAGCGCGCGCAACAGCTTGGTTGATGCGCTAGAAGCCATGGGCGAAGGCTTCGCCATGTTCGATGCCCGCGACTGCCTGACACTCTGGAACAGTCAGTTCTGTGCCGCGCTGCCTGACATACGCGCACAGCTTTCCGCCGGATTGCCGTTCCGCGATTATGTGCGCATGGTGTCGGATAGCGACGAAATCGACCTGACAACTGCAACCGAGCGGCGTGAGTGGTCGCTGAAGCGCCTGCAAAGCCACACCCGCCGCAATGCCAACTTCACCGTCCCGCTTATCGGCGATCACTGGTTACAGGTCAGCGAACAGAGGATGATTTCGGGCGGAACCGCCGTGATCCAGACCGATGTGACCGCCATGGTGCGCACCGGACGGCTGGAACGCGAAAAGCTGCTGGACGAACAAGCGCAGATGGTGCGCGCCACGCTCGACCATATTGACCAGGCCGTTCTGATCTTTGATGCAAAAGCCCGGCTTGCGGGTTGGAACCGTCGCTTGCGCGAAGTTTTCGCCCCGCCCAGCGCGCTTCTGGCCAGCGGCACACCCTTTGCCCAAGTCCTGAATGACCTGATGCGCCGCCGCCAATTGGGACGCGGTAATATCCGGCAGCTTTTGACCGATTGGGTGAATGGCCCGGCGTTCCGCCCTTCATTGGCGCTGGATATCGTGCAAGAGGACGGGACAGAGTTGCATCTGTCGGCACAGGCCATGCCCGACCGAGGGTTCGTGATTTCCTTCAATGACCTTACAGCCGAACGTCGCGCCATTGCCGAAATGCACCGGCTGAACGAAACGCTTGAAGCCCGCGTGCAAGCGCGCACGGTCGAACTGGTCGCCGCACGCGATGCTGCGGAACGGGCGAATGCCAGCAAATCACGCTTCGTGGCAAGTGCCAGCCATGACCTGCTGCAACCGCTGAACGCGGCCAAGCTGTTCCTGTCGTCGCTCGCCGCGCTAAAGAATACGCCGACGCAGACCCGGCTGATCGACCGCGTGCAAAGTGCATTCACCAGCGTCGAGGATATTCTGGGCGCATTGCTGGACCTGTCGAAATTCGACATCGGTGCGGCGCGCGCGCGGGTCGATACTGTGCCTCTTGGACCGCTCTTTGCGCGGTTGCGGGACGAATTCCAACCGATGGCTGATCGGCGCGGTTTGGACTTGGTTGTCATGCCCTGCGCGCTGAACGTGCAAAGCGATCCGGTTTATCTGAAACGCATCTTGCAGAACCTTGTGTCCAATGCCCTGCGGTATACAGAGCGCGGGCGCGTGCTGCTGGGCGCGCGCCGCTGCGGCCCCGACCTGCGGCTAGAGGTATTGGATACAGGGCCGGGGATTCCGCCCGACAAGCAGGCCGAGATTTTCAAGGAATTCACCCGGCTGAACCCGAATGCCGAAACCGGCATGGGGCTTGGGTTGGCAATTGTCGAACAGGCTTGCGCCTTGCTGGAGCATCCGCTGTCGCTACGCTCTCGGCCTGGCCACGGCACCGTTTTTTCCCTGCGCGTCCCGCTTGCCCCGGACCCGGTCGCGCTGCCGCCTCAGCGCCCAGCCCCCGAAACCCAGCCCGGTTTACTGTCGGACATGCTGGTTCTGGTGATCGAGAATGATGCAACAAGCCGCCGCGCCCTGATGGGAAAACTAGAGGATTGGGGCGCAAGCCCGATAGAGGCCGCCTCTCTTGCTGACGCGCGCGTGCAGATCACAGAGCTTGGCCTAGCGCCCGATGTTATCATGGCCGACCACCAGCTGGACGGTGGCGCAACCGGGCTACAGGCAATCGCAGCCTTACGCGCAGAGCATGGTGAGATCCCCGCGATTCTGGTGACTGCCGATCATGGTCCGGCCTTGGCAGAGCAAGCCGAAACGGCAGGCGTTCTGCTCATGACGAAACCTCTTGCCCTGCACCGACTGCGCAGAGTGTTACAGCAAACTCCGCAGTTGCGCGGCGCTCAGATCAAACACTTCACCCAAGCAACGCCCGGCGATCACAGCTTTTGGCTACGCCCAGAGGATTAAAGCGCGCGCAACAAGGCCGGTGTCGGCCAACCATCGGCGGGAAGGCCAAGCTGCGCCTGTATATCCTGCACAGCGGCGCGGGTGTTGGCACCAAGGATGCCATCGACCGCGCCCACATCAAAACCGCGCGCTGCAAGTCTGGTTTGCAAATCGCGCATTTGATCCTGGTTCAGCCCCTGTTCCGGGTTGCCCGCTTGATAGACTGGCGCCCCTGTCAGCCGCGTTGCGAAATACGCCGCCGTGGTGACGTAGATAAAACTCTGGTTCCACTCGAACAGGGTGACGAAATTGTCAAACACCATGAAAGCCGGACCGCGATGCCCTTGCGGCACAATGATAGAGGCTTGCAAATTGCCCGAAGGCAGGCTGCCATGCGTGGGCCGAATACCAAGGCTCTGCCAGTCGGAGACGCTCATCCGGGTGCGCAGGCCGGTTTGGGTCAGATCCAGCCCTTGCGGCAGCGTGACCTCATGCATCCATGGTTCATTCGCCCGCCAGCCCTTGGCTTGCAACATGGACGCGCCCGACATGATCGAATCCGCCTGCGATGTTTTCAGCGTGATCTGTCCATCGCCATCACCATCCACCGCATGGTTGATGATGTCGGACGGCAGTTTCTGCACCATCCCGATTTCACCCGCCCAGGCGCCGGTCATGGTGCGGGGGTCCAGATCGCCCCGCCGGTGCATTTCCAGCGCGGCGAAAACCTGCGGGCGGAACAAGTCCGGGCGGCGGCAATCATGCGCCAGCGTGACAAGCGCATTCACGGTGTTGAAATCGCCCTGCACAGCACCGAAATCGGTCTCGAAAGCCCAGAAGGACAGCAGGATGCCGGGGTTCACGCCGAACTGACGCTGTGCCGCGTCAAAGATGGACCGATAGCGATCATAATTGCGGATGCCGTTGTTCAACCGGTTCTGCGAAATCAGCGCGCGCGAAAAATCTAGAAACGGCCGTTGGAAAATCCCCTGCCGCCGGTCGGCATTGATGACGGCTTGATCGCGCTGAACATTGGCGAAGAACCGATCGACCAGCCCGCGGTCATAGCCCATGCTTACAGCTTCGCTTTTCAACCCGCCGACAAAACCGCCGAAATCGCCGCCGCAGCTTTGCGACTGGGCCGGACCGGCCATCAGTGTTGCCGCAATCGCGAGTGTCTTGAAAAAACGCATATCTGCTCCATGGCTAAATTTTGACCAAAGACTAACGGATACGGTGCCTTATGGGAATCGTAATTACACAACACCCAGCAAAACTGCCGCCACAAAACCGCCGGTTGCAAGCAGCATAAGCCCAACCGCAAGCGATCCAAGGTCTTTGACATTCTTGGCCATCTGCGACCATTCGGGCGACAGGTGGTCTGCCAGCTCTTCCAGCGCCGTATTGATTGCCTCTGTCGCCAGCACCAGCACAAACAATAACCCGACGACCAGCCAATGCCACGGCTCTGCCCCCTGCAAGGCGAACACCACGGCGACAATGCCCGCGCCGACAATCTCTAGCCGTGCGGCCGTTTCACACCACAAACGGCGCAGCCCCGCCATGGAATAGCCCGCAGCGTCCACAATATGCAGCAGGCCGCTGCGCGGTCGAACCAGCCTTGGGTCTTTGTCCTTGTCAGGCTGAGTCACGGTCTGTTCATCACCTTGCCAAATACCGATAGTGATAGCGCGTGACGACCTGCATTCCCGCCGCTTCATACAGCGCGCGCGCCGGGGCGTTGGCCTCTGTCACCGCCAGCGCCAGCCAGTCCGCGCCCTGCCCCTGCGCCCAATGTGCAGCGCCATGCAACATGGTGCGCGCGGCCCCTTGGCGGCGATAGGCAGGGGCAATTTCGACCGCATGCAACATCGCGATCCCGTCATGGATGGCGCAGAACCCGCAGCCTACGGCGCGGTCGGACAAGCGCGCAATCAGGCCAGTCTTGGGGCCTGTCACACGGTCCATAACGGCCAGACGTGCAGGGCCGATATCGCCGTCTGCCCAAATCTCGCGCATGATGGCCAAAGGCGGCCAGATGTCGAACAGGCTGACATGCGGCGGTTTCTGGGCCAGGTCGTCTACCGGCGCAGCATATATCAGCGTCGGATCAACCACGCTATAGCCAAGCGCGGCAAGGTCGGACTCTAGCGCTTCTTCACCAGGGCGCAGCATGGCCAAGGCGCCATCAGGCATCAGACCCGCAAGGTCAGCGGCACGGGCACCAGTTTCGGCGCTTGCGGCAGAGGCCCGCTTGCCACCACTCGCGCCATCGCGCAGCGTCCAGCCATCTTGCGACCATGCCCGCGCCGCTGGCCATGTCGCCGAAAGCGCGGCCATGCAAGCGTCAGGCCCGATCATGCGGCAATTTCAGGGAAATGGGCGCATAATGCGACCATGACAGCATCAACCACCGCCTTGTCAGCCCCGCGCACCACCACGTTCACGGCAAAAGCGCCGTCACGCTGGAACGGATAGCTGCCGATGGACACATCCGGGTGCGCTTTTGCCAGATCGGACAAAGCACTTGCGATTTCGCCTTCGCCCCGGTGGATGCACAAAGTCTGGCTGTACAGCGCCGCGCCACCTTGCAGCCCCGGCAGAACAGACGCGACCATCGCCTGAAACACCGCTGGCACGCCCGCCATGACATGGACATTGCCAAGCGTGAAACCGGGGGCGGATGACACAGGGTTTTCTATCAGTGCCGCGCTATCGGGGATGCGCGCCATGCGCAGACGGGCGGCGTTCAGCTCTAGCCCCGTGCGCTGGTAATGCGCGGCCAGAATGGCGCGGGCATCGTCGCGCACGTCAATGCCCACGTCGAACGCCTCTGCCACGGCATCTGCGGTGATGTCGTCATGCGTGGGGCCAATCCCGCCAGAGGTGAAGACGTGGTCATAGTCAGCGCGCAGCGCATTTAGCGCCGCGACGATACGCGGGGCTTTGTCGGATACGATTCGCACCTCTTCAAGGTCGATGCCGACCCTCGCCAACTCTCCCGCAAGGTAATGCATATTTGCATCGCGGGTGCGGCCCGAGAGGATTTCATCGCCAATCACGAGCATGGCAGCGGTAGGGTTCGACATAGGCGCTCCTGCGGTTGCGGTTCGTGCCAGATATACTTGGCCTTACGCGGGTTTCAAACTGTCAGCGCGCATCCTCCATGATCCGCGCCAAACTGTCTTCATCTAATGCGACGGGGTTGGCCTTCATCGAGGATGACGTTGCAGCCATGCGGGCCGCCTCGGCGCGGCGTGCGGCCGTCACGCCCTGTGCGTCCAGCCCCGGCAGACCGGCCTGCCTGGCCCATTCCGCCAAGGCGCGGAATGCGTCGGGGGCCGCGACCCCAAGTGCATGACCAATTTCCGTCTGGACACGCGTGATCCGGTCAAGGGCCGCGCCAGACGCCCCGGCAGCATTTGCCACCAAGCCATGCGGCAACATCACGCCGCAAAGAGCACCATGCGCGGCATTCGACAACCCACCCAACGGCCCGGCTAAGCCATGCACAACACCAAGCCCCGCATTGGCCAGCGCCAGCCCACCGCATAGGCTGGTCAGGGCCATCTCATCGCGTGCGGCGGGGTCGTCGCCGTGCATCAGTCGGTCCAATGCCGTAAGCGCAGGGGCGATGCGCGGCAGGGTCAGCGAATCCGTCAACGGGTTGGCACGGGTGCTGATATACGGTTCGATCACCTGCGTGATCGCATCCAGACCAGAGGCAAGCGTCACAGCGCGTGGACAGCCATCGGTCAGGGCAGAATCGACAATCGCCATGCGGGGCAACATGCGCGCATCACGCAGACTGACCTTGCGCTGCGCATCCGGCACGGCAATGACCGCGTTGCGCGTCACCTCGGCGCCGGTTCCGGCGGTTGTGGGCAAGGCTGCAAAGGGCAAAGGGCTGGCATCTAATGGCAGCCCCTGTCCCACCACTTCCAGATGCTCCAGCACCGGGCGAGTGGCCGGAACAAGCGCGGCCAATGCTTTGCCCGCATCAATCACCGCACCGCCGCCCAAAGCGATCACCGCCTGCACGCCCTTTGCGCGGGCTTGATGCAACCCGGCCTCTATCATCGGCAAGTCGGGCTCACCGGGAACGGCAAAACTGGACACGTCGCACCCCTGACGGACCAGCCCGTCACGCAACCAGTCGGCCCGCGTGGCATTTGCGCCATGCACCAGCAAGACACGCTGACCCAAGGCGGCCAAAGCGGGCATGGCGCGTGGCCCTTCGCCACGCCCGAACCTAATCTCTGTTGCGGTGGCAAAGGAAAAGACAGTCATTTAAGCGGCTCCGTTCGGCAGTATCGGCCCCAACATGCGGCTTTCAGCCCGAAAGGCAAGACCACCCTCAATGCGCCAGAAGTTGACCCAGAAACAACTTGGCGCGGTTTGTCCGAGGCGCGCTGAAGAATGCCTCTGGCGGGGCAGTCTCGACGATCTCGCCCTCATCCATGAACACAACGCGGTCGGCCACGCGCCGGGCAAAGCCCATTTCATGGGTCACGACGATCATCGTCATCCCATCGCGGGCCAGGGTTTCCATCACCTCCAGAACGCCCGCGATCATTTCCGGGTCAAGCGCCGAGGTTGGCTCGTCAAACAGCATGACGCGGGGTTGCATACACAAGGCGCGCGCAATCGCCACACGTTGTTGCTGCCCGCCCGAAAGCTGCGGTGGGTATTTGTCGGCCTGCTCGGAAATGCGGACCTTGTTCAGATACTCCATCGCCAAAGCGCGTGCGGCAGCACGGCCCATCCCACGATTGCGGATCGGGCCGATCGTCAGGTTGTCCAGAATGGTCATATGAGGGAACAAGTTGAAACTTTGAAACACCATGCCAACCTCGCGCCGGATGGCTTCGATCCCTTTCATGCCGGGCCGCACCTCTTGCCCCGCCACGCGAATGCTGCCCTGTTGGTGTCCTTCCAACTGGTTGATGCACCGGATCAGAGTGGATTTGCCCGACCCGGACGGGCCGCAAATGACAACTTTCTCGCCCTCGGCTACCGTCAAGCTGATGTCATAGAGTGCCGAGAAATCGTCATACCATTTGCACAGGCCGGAAATCTCGACCAGCGGGGAAGGGGTCATTGGGAAAGCTCCTACCGGGTGCTGCGGCCTGCGCGGCGTTCCAGCCGGGCAAAGACAAAAGCGAAGAGGTAACACAGGGCGAAATACATCGCGGCGACAAGAATCCACGTCTCGAATGTCTTGCCGGTGGTGGCGGCAACTTCGGTCGCCAGAAAGGTCAATTCCTGCACCGAGATCAGCGAAATGATCGCGCTATCCTTGATGAGCGTGATGAACTGACCCGCCAGCGGCGGCAGAATTTTGCGAATCGCCTGCGGAAAGATGATATCGCGCAACAGGTTGCTACGCGACAAGCCGATGGCGCGCCCCGCTTCCCACTGCCCCTTGTCGATGGACTGGATGCCCGCGCGCACGATTTCGGTAATGTAGGCGGCCTCGAACAAGGCCAGACAGATCAGCCCGGACATGAAATTGGTAAACAGCGCTGGCTCGCCAAAAGCAAAGCGGAAAAAGGCGTTATCCACCCACGGGCTGTTGCGGTCGATATTGTCCATCCCCAAAGCCGGGAAAAGCTGGCTGGAAATGAAGAAATAGAAGATGAAAATGAACACCAATGGCGGAATATTGCGGATCAGTTCCACATAGGTGCGCGATATGATGCGCAGCGCCAGCGTGTCGCAGGTGCGCCAATAGCCCATGACCAAACCGATGATCGCCGCCAGAATGGTGCCCCAGAAGGCCAGCCGGATGGTTGTGAACAGACCTTGCAACAACAGGTTGCTGACCCATTGGCCGGTTTCCGCGTCTATCCGGGCAACAAAGCCCAGAACGCGCGACCAGTCCCAGTTATAGACAAGGACAGAATTGACCCGCCACGCCACGAACACCACAGCCGCCAGGACAAGGCCAAACAGGGCCATGTCCAGCACCGTCAGACGACGGGGCAGCTTGGGTGGAGGTGGGGCGCGGCGGGTCAAAAGAGGTTACTCTGTGGCGACAACGTCCATCCAGGCTTTACGGCCCGAGAACCAGTAATCATGGCGGTCATCAAGGAACCCGTTCGCTTGATTCACCAAGATCCAGTTCGAGAAGAAGTTCAACGCATCCACATCGCCTTTCCGCAGCGCAAATGCTTCATTGCCGCGCGCCAGATAGGTTCCGTCGAAGGCCAGTTCAATCGTGCCGAGGTTGTCTTCGACCCAGAAAGCGGGTTCCGGTGCGCTGGCGATGATGGCATGGGCGTTGCCGTTCAGCACCTCTTGCAGCGCCTGAGCGTTGTCGTCGAATTGCAGGATATTGGCGCGCGGGAAGTTGGCTGCCAGCACGTCGCAGCCCACCACGCCACGGCGGCAGACAAGGTTCACAGACGTATCGTCAAAATCCGACATGGCGGTAAAATCGGCGGTCAGTTCGACATTTGCCGCAAGTTGGTTGCCGGAATTGGCATAAGGCGCGGTAAAGTTTACGGTCAGGTTGCGCTGCGGCGTGATCGACATGCCGCCGATGATGACATCGAACTTGCCCGCCAGAAGCGCAGGGATAATACCCGACCAAGCGGTCGGCACGAATTCGACCTCGACCCCCATATCTTCGGCCAGTTTGGTGGCCACGTCGATCTCAAAGCCGATCAGCTCGCCTTCGGTGCTGCGCATGGCCCAAGGCACGAAGGTGGACATGCCGACTGTCAGCTTGCCGCGCTCTTGGATGGTTTCCAGCACGCTGTCAGATTGCGCATGTGCCGCCGATGACAGCACCGCGCCCAGCGCCATAGTAGCGGCGATAGTCATGGTTTTCAGGGATGGAAAGGTCATGTGTTCTCTCTCTGGTTTGTTAGCGTTTAGGCTTGTTCAGGTAGTGCTCGAACAAGGTGACTGCGAAAGACAGGCTCACTGTCAGGACAAGGTAGATCCCGGCAACGATGAACCAAACTTCAAAGGCCATGAAGGTATTGGACACAAGGTTCAGTCCTTGCGTGGTCAGTTCCGCCAGCGCAATGACGCTGACAATGGCCGAATGCTTGATCGTCGAGATCAGCAACCCGGTAAGCGGCGGCAACACCAATGGCATGGATTGCGGCACAATAATGTAGCGGTATTTATCCCAAGTGCTAAGGCCCACGGCATCGGCGGCTTCATACTGGCCCCGGTCAATGCCGCGCAAGCCCCCGCGAATGATCTCTGCGGCGAAAGACCCTTCATAGAGCGCCAAGCACAACACACCCGCCCAGAAGCGGTCAATCCCGATGATCGGTGCCAGCACGAAATAGACAAGGAACAACTGCACCAGAAGCGGCGTGTTGCGGATGGCTTCCAGATAAACCTTTGCCAGAACCCGGCCCGCGAAAGACCCCGACAGCCGTGCAAGCGCGGTCAGGAACCCGATAACGATGGCCAAAGCCCCGGCAAGTGCCGCGATCTGGATTGTCAGGATCAACCCGCGCACCAATGGGCCCCAGATGATCTCACCGTCGATTTCGCGGTAAAAGAACGGTTCGACCCGGTACCATTGCCAACGATACTCCATCGCGTCAATCCCGCGCCAGACCAGCCAGCCCAAAACCGCGAAGACCAAAAGCGCCTGCGTGATCTGCCAAGCGACCCCGGCACTGCGCCATGCGTTGAAACCGACTGGCGGCCTGTCCCGGTGTACTGCCAAAGCCTTAGTCATCCTGCCTGGCCAAAGTGTCACGTCAGATTTACATTTACAGGAAATGCAGCCTCGCCGCCACCCGGAATCAGGCTGTAGATAGGTCAATTTGAGATATGTCTATATCTTGGGCAGCCGAAAGTGACTCAGTCCCAGCCCATCTTGGCCAAGTAGCCCTCTATCAGCGCGGTGTCAGAGGGGTTGTTCAATTCCCAGAACACCGCACCGGGCGCGGACACTTCAACCACACGCACCGGATGGCCGTTTTCCAAGAAGCGCAACTGCTCCAACCCTTCCAGAACTTCCAGCGCGCCCATCTCCCAGCCCATATAGGCATCCAAAGCCGCGCGCCGGTAGGCGTATAACCCGACATGGTGGAATACCGGCACCACCCCATCGACCACGCCGCGGCCGTTGGTGAAAGGGATCACCTCTTTCGAGAAATAAAGCGCGTGGCCCAGACGGTTCGCCACCACGGTGGTCGCGCCCACGCGCCCGGCGGCGCGGTCGGCGATAAAGTTCTGAACGGCTTCTGCATCACAGCGCAGAATCGGGGTGGCAATGCCGCAGCCGGGATCGGCTTGCATGGCCTGCACCAGTGCCGTTACGAAATGCGGTGGTGTCAGCGGCGCATCGCCTTGCAGGTTGACAATGATTTCGGCGGTGATTCCGGCGCTTTGCACGGCCTCTGCCACGCGTTCGGTGCCGTTGCGGCAGCCCTCGGATGTCATGATGACATCTGCGCCAATGCGCGCGGCTTCCTCCGCGATCCGGCTGTCATCGGTCGCGACATAAAGCGCGAACTGCGCGCCCATATCCGCCACCGCCGCGCGCCCGGCTTCGACAGAGCGTTGCAACAAGGTTTTAACATCCCCCGAAGCACCGCGCAGGGGCGCAAGCGGTTTGGCCGGAAACCGGGTCGAAGCATAGCGCGCCGGAATTATGACGGCGATGTCGCTCATGCGGCAAGCCCCTTGGCCAGCGCATCGAACGCGCGCAACTGTGCGATCAGGGCTTCCATCTGGTCCACCGGGATCATGTTCGGCCCATCAGACGGTGCGTTATCCGGGTCTTGATGCGTTTCAATGAACAATGCCGACACGCCTACAGCACAAGCCGCGCGCGCCAAAACCGGCGCGAATTCGCGCTGCCCGCCCGATGTGGTGCCCTGCCCGCCGGGCTGTTGCACCGAATGCGTGGCATCGAACACCACCGGGAACCCGGTTTGTGCCATAATAGGCAAACCACGGAAATCAGACACCAGAGTGTTATAGCCAAAGGACGTGCCCCGGTCACACAGCATAACGCGGGTGTTCCCTGTCGAGGTGATCTTGGCCGCCACGTTGCCCATGTCCCAAGGCGCCAAAAACTGGCCCTTCTTGACGTTGATCGCAGCACCCGTTTCGCCCGCAGCCAGCAAAAGGTCGGTCTGACGGCACAGAAAGGCCGGAATTTGCAGCACGTCGCAGGCTTGCGCGGCGGGCGCGCATTGGCGCGCGTCATGCACATCGGTCAGGACCGGGCAGCCAAATTCGGCGCGGATTTTAGACAATATGCTCAAACCCTCATCCATCCCCAAACCGCGTGCGGTGCCGATGGACGACCGGTTGGCCTTGTCGTAGCTGGCTTTGAAGATGAATTGCGTGCCTGTGGGCGCACAGGCGGCGGCGATCCGCTCCGCCATCATGCGAGCATGGTCAAGGCTTTCCAACTGGCACGGCCCGCTTATCAGGGCAATCGGGTTTTTGCCCCCGATCGCAATATCGCCCACAATTACGGTCTGTGCTGTGCTCATCGCTTTGGTCCTTTGCCGCTTGCCCCGTTTTGTGGCGCAAGGCCGCGCTTGTCCAGCCCGGAAGCGCCTACATCTCTTCTACCAACACCACACCATCCAGCGATTTGACCGCCCCTTTCACCTGTGGCGTGATCGCGTAAAGCTGCCCAGTGTCGATGTCGTATTCCTGCCCGCGTTCGGGGTCGGTTATGCAAAAACACAATGGCCCACGCGCTTGCCCCTTGCCGTAACGGGCCAACAGGTTTGCAACCGCGCCAATGGCGTCCGGCGTTTCCACATGCACGCGCAGGCCCGCCGCACCCGCATCGGCCACGACCGCATCAATCGGCTGAATGCCGCGCGCCAGCAGTTTCAGGGTGTCGGCCTCCATCGTCGCCTCAACACTGATGACGACATTCTGCCCCGGCTCCAGGTATTGTCGCCCGGCTTCGAGTGCCTCGGAAAACACCGTGACCTCATAGAGGCCGGTCGAATCGGACAGTTGCACAAACGCAAAGCGATTACCGCGCGCTGATTTGCGCTCCTGCCGCGACGACACTGCGCCGGCAATGCGGGTCGCAATGCCGCCACCCGCCGCCTGTTTTTCGATCTCGGCCAGCGTCAGCACCTTCTTGCGCTTCAATGCGCCCGCGTAATCATCCAGCGGGTGGCCCGACAGGTAGAACCCGATGGCTTGGTGTTCGGCGGCCAGCCGTTCGGTGGGCAGCCAGTCATCCCCTTGGGCCATGCGCGGTTCGGGAATGTCGGTTCCGGCCTCGCCAAACAAGGACACCTGATTGGACGCGCGCGCCTCATGCACCGCAGCCGAATAGGTGACAAGCCCATCCAGACTGTCGAACACCCGGCGGCGGTTGCGGTCCAACTGGTCGAACGCGCCCGCCCGCGCCAGCATTTCCAGCGCGCGTTTACCAACGCGTTTCAGGTCTACCCGGCGGGCCATGTCAAACAGCGTGGCAAAGGGTTTGTCGCCGCGCCCGTCCACCAGCAGGCGCATGGCATCGACACCGACGTTTTTCAGCGCACCCAAGGCGTAGACCAACGCGCCGTCCTTCACATCGAACCGCGCCCGCGAGCGGTTCACGCAAGGCGGGATGACGGCAATGTTCAGCCGGTCCACTTCGCGCTTATACACCGCCAGCTTTTCGGTCAGGTGAATATCGCAATTCATCACACCGGCCATGAATTCGACCGGGTAATTCGCTTTCAGATACGCGGTTTGGTAGCTGACCACGGCATAGGCGGCGGCGTGCGATTTGTTGAAGCCGTAATTGGCGAATTTCTCCAGCAGGTCGAACACCTCGCCCGCCTTTTTCTCATTCACCCCGTTCTCAATCGCGCCTTTTACGAATTTCGGGCGTTCCTTGGCCATTTCCTCGGCGATCTTCTTGCCCATGGCGCGGCGCAACAGGTCCGCGCCGCCAAGCGAATAGCCCGCCATGACCTGCGCGATCTGCATCACCTGTTCCTGGTAAACGATGATGCCTTGGGTTTCCTCCAGGATATGGTCAATCGACGGGTGGATCGATTCGAGCTTTTTCTGCCCGTTCTTCACCTCGCAATAGGTGGGAATATTCTCCATCGGGCCGGGACGATACAGCGCCACGAGCGCCACGATATCTTCGATGCAGGTGGGTTTCATGCGCCGCAGCGCATCCATCATACCGGTGCTTTCCACCTGAAACACGGCCACGGTGCGGGCGCTTGCATAAAGCTTGTAACTTGCTTCATCATCAAGCGGGATCGCGGAAATATCCAGATCAACCCCACGCCGTTTCAGCAGATCGACCGCGTTCTGAATGACGGTCAGGGTTTTCAGGCCCAGAAAGTCGAACTTTACCAGCCCGGCTTGTTCCACCCATTTCATGTTGAACTGCGTGGCCGGCATGTCAGAGCGCGGGTCACGGTAGAGCGGCACCAACTGGTCCAACGGGCGGTCGCCAATCACGACACCGGCGGCGTGGGTCGAGGCATTGCGCAACAACCCTTCGACCTTTTGCGCATGGGTCAGCAGGCGATCGACTACCTCTTCCGATTTCGCCATCTCGCGCAGGCGCGGCTCGTCTGCCAAGGCTTTTTCAATGCTGACGGGCTTGACTCCTTCCACCGGAATCATCTTCGACAGCTTGTCGACCTGCCCAAAGGGCAATTGCAGCACCCGCCCCACATCGCGCACGGCAGCCTTGGACAGCAAAGCGCCGAAGGTGATGATCTGGCCAACCTTGTCATGGCCATATTTTTCCTGCGTGTAGCGGATCACCTCTTCCCGGCGGTCCATGCAGAAGTCGATGTCGAAATCCGGCATGGACACGCGCTCGGGGTTCAGGAAGCGCTCAAACAGCAGCGCATAGCGCAGCGGGTCCAGATCGGTGATGGTCAGCGCATAGGCCACAAGGCTGCCAGCACCCGACCCACGACCCGGCCCAACCGGAATGCCGTTATCCTTGGCCCATTTTATGAAATCGGCCACGATCAGGAAATAGCCCGGAAAGCCCATCCCCTCGATGATGCCCAGCTCGAATTCCAGCCGTTTCTCGTATTCCTCGACCGGGGCGGCATGGGGGATCACGGACAGTCGCGCGGCCAGCCCCTCGCGGGCCTGACGGCGCAATTCCTCGATCTCGTCCTCGGCAAAGCGGGGCAGGATCGGCGCGCGTTTCTCGGCCTTATAGGCGCAGCGGCGCGCGATCTCGACGGTGTTTTCAATCGCTTCGGGCAGGTCCGCGAATAGCGCGGCCATTTCTTCGGGCGTTTTCAGGTAATGCTGCGGCGTCAGGCGACGGCGCGGGGCGGCCTGATCGACATAGGCGCCTTCCTTGATGCACAACAGCGCGTCATGTGCCTGATACATGTCAGCGGCGGGGAAGTAGACATCATTGGTCGCGACCAACGGCAGGCCCATCTCATACGCCATCTCGACAAACGGGCGCTCGGTAACGCGCTCGGCCGCCATCATCTGGCCGTCTTCGCCCGCGTGGCGCTGCAATTCGACATAGAGCCGGTCCGGGAAGGCACGCGCCAGCCGTTCCAACAAAGCACGCGCTTTGGGCATCTGGTTGGTCTGCACCAGCTTGCCCAAACACCCCTCGGCCCCACCGGTCAGGCAGAGAATGCCGTCCGAATGTGCCTCCAGCTCTTCCAGCGTGACCTGCGGCACCGGGCGGTCCGTGGGCAGATACAGGCAGGAATTGAGCGCCATCAGGTTCATATAGCCCGCCTCGGACTGCGCCAGAAGCACCACGGGCGCGGGCATACGCAGCTTTTCACCCGGCGCGGGCGGGTCATAGGCCAAGGACACCTGACAGCCCAAGATAGGCTGCACCCCAAGCCCCGACGCCAGAACCGAAAACTCCAAAGCCGCGAACATGTTGTCCGTGTCCGTCACGGCAATTGCCGGATAGCCCTTGTCGGCGCAGGTCTTGACCAGCTTCTTCAGGGGCACCGCCCCTTCCAGAAGCGAATACTCGGTATGGGTGCGCAGATGGATGAAGCGGGGAGCGTTTGTCATGGACCGATCCTAGTCCGGGCTGCTAAAAGGCGAAAGATCGAATGGCGATCTTGCAGGCATTTTTGCCCTGTTTATCTGCGACCGTGCAGCTTTCGCTTGCCACCGGAGCCTTGTCACGGTTTGCTGTCGAATGGTCCAGAGTAGCAGGGAAGCCCCGACAATATGACAGCCAGCGCCCCCCTGTTACAGCTTTCCGGCCTGACCAAGGCTTATCCGGGCGTTGTGGCCAATGACGATGTGTCTTTCAACATTGGCCCCGGCCAGATTCATGCGCTGCTGGGCGAGAATGGCGCGGGCAAGTCCACTCTGGTCAAAATGGTCTACGGCCTTGTCAAACCCGACGCGGGCGAGATGCGGCTGCGCGGGCAGGCGTTTGCGCCCGGTCAGCCATCGGATGCGCGCAAAAGCGGCATTGCAATGGTGTTCCAGCATTTCAGCTTGTTCGATGCGCTGGACGTGGCCGAAAATGTGGCCCTTGGGATGGAAAATCCGCCGCCTCTGCGCGATCTGGCCAAGCGGATCCGCGACGTGTCGGAAGCTTACGGACTGCCGCTGGACCCCACACGCTTGGTCGGGGAACTATCCGCAGGCGAACGCCAGCGGGTCGAAATTATTCGCTGCCTGCTGCAAGATCCCAAGCTGTTGATTATGGATGAACCAACCAGCGTTCTGACCCCGCAAGAGGTGGATATCCTGTTTCGCACCCTGCGCAAATTGTCGGATGAAGGCACGGCGATTCTGTATATCAGCCACAAGCTGGACGAGATACGCGCGCTCTGCTCGGAAGCGACAATCCTGCGCGGCGGCAAAAAGGTTGCCACTTGCGACCCGCGCGAGAAATCGGCGCGTGATCTGGCGGAACTGATGGTCGGCCAGCTTCTGACACCGCCCGAACGCCCCGCGCGACCTTTTGGCGATGTGGTCTTGCAGGTGGATGGTTTGTCGCTGGCCTCGAACAACCCATTCGGCACGTCCTTGAAGGACATCAATTTCGCCCTGCGCGCGGGGGAGGTGCTTGGCATTGCCGGCGTGGCAGGCAACGGGCAGGATGAATTGTTGCTGGTGCTGTCTGGCGAATTGGCCAGCCCTTCCGACCGCGTGTGCTTGCTGGGCAAGCCTGTCGGGCAGCTTGGCCCGAACGGGCGGCGCGAACTGGGGCTTGTGGCAGCACCCGAAGAACGGCTGGGCCATGCCGCCGCCCCGGATATGTCGCTGACCGAAAACGCCTACCTGTCGGGCGCGCATCGCAAAGGGTTGGCAAAGAACGGCTTCATCGACTGGGACAAGACGCGCGGTTTCGCAGAATCCGTGATCGCCCGCTTCGATGTGCGGACACCGGGGCCGCATGTGGTCGCGCGCGCACTGTCGGGCGGAAATTTGCAGAAATTCGTCATTGGTCGAGAGATTGAACAAAACCCGGCGGTAATTATCGTGAACCAACCGACATGGGGGGTCGATGCCAGCGCCGCCGCGACCATTCGCCAAGCGCTGCTGGACTTGGCCAGCCAAGGCGCGGGTGTCGTGGTCATATCGCAAGACCTTGATGAACTTCTGGAAGTGGCCGACAGTTTCGCCGCGCTCAATGAGGGCCGATTGACCACACCGCGCCCCGCCAAGGGGCTGACGGTGGACGAGATTGGCCTGATGATGGGCGGCGCGCATGGCATGCATGTGGCAGAAGAGGTGGCGCAATGATCCGGCTGGAAAAACGGCTCGCCCCATCGAAACGCGCGCAATATCTGAACCCGTTTCTGGCTGTCGCGCTGACGATGATCGCAGGCGGGCTGATGTTCGCCGCCCTTGGCAAAGACCCGATCGCAGCCATCCGGCTGATTTTCTTTGACCCGATCTTCTCGGAACAATTCGGCAGCTATTCGCGCCCGCAACTGCTGATAAAATCTGCCCCGCTCATCCTGATCGCGGTGGGGCTGGCCATCGGCTTTCGCGCGGGCATCTGGAATATTGGCGCGGAGGGGCAATACATTATCGGCGCGCTCTGCGGCGCGGGTGTGGCGCTGGCGTTCTACCCAATGGAAGGCTGGTTCATCTTTCCGCTGATGATCTTTGCGGGGGCATTGGGCGGGTTTTTATGGGCCATGATCCCGGCCATTCTGAAAACCCGGTTCAATACCAACGAAATCCTTGTGTCATTGCTGCTGGTCTATGTTGCGGAAAAGCTGCTGGCGGGCATGGCGCTGGGGCTTATGCGCAACCCCGATGTCGCGGGCTTTCCCGGATCACGCGATTTACGCCGCTATGAGAGCGCGCATAATGCCGACCTGATCGCAAACACAGGCATGCATTGGGGCGTGGTCGCGGCCATGATCGCTGTCATCTTTGCCTATGTCATGATGACCCGGCACAGCCTTGGCTATCAAGTGCGACTGGCCGGCCAGGCTCCGCGCGCGGCGCGGTTTGCCGGCGTGTCGCCCACGCGACTGGTCGTGACCTGCTTTGGCATCGCAGGCGTGCTCGCGGGCTTGGCCGGTATGTTCGAGGTCAGCGGCCCCTCTGGCCAAGTGCGGATCGACTTTGCCAGCGGCTACGGGTTTACCGCGATCATCGTGGCGTTCCTTGGGCGGCTAAACCCAATCGGCATTGTGCTGGCGGGGCTGTTGCTTGGCCTGACCTATATCGGCGGAGAGCTGAGCCAGATGATGCTCCAACTGCCCGGCGCGGCCATTCAGGTGTTCCAAGGGATGCTGTTGTTCTTCCTGCTGGCGCTGGATTTCCAGACAAATTATCGGCTGCGGCTGACGAAAGGGGCACGCGCATGATCCTTGGGTCCATTCAACCTGCCGTGCTGATCGCAGCGCTGATGGTGGCGGCAACACCGATCCTGCTGGCCGCGATTGGTGAATTGGTCGTGGAAAAAGCGGGCGTCCTCAACCTTGGAGTCGAGGGCATGATGATTCTTGGCGCGGTCGCGGGCTTTATCGTGGCGGTGCAGACCGGCAACGCGACCTTGGGCTTTATCGGCGCGGCAGTCGCGGGCGGGCTGCTAGCGTTGCTATTTGCACTGCTGACTCAAGTGCTTATGGCCAATCAGGTCGCCTCTGGCCTTGCCCTCACGCTGTTCGGCTTGGGCCTGTCGGCCCTGTTGGGGCAATCCTATGTCGGCATATCGCCCCCGCGCACGCCCAAGCTGGACTTGGGGCCGCTGTCCGACATCCCCTTCGTGGGTCGTGCGTTTTTCAGCCATGACGCGCTGGTTTATGTCGCCATCGCCATCGTAATCGGCGTCTGGTGGTTCCTGAAATACAGCCGCGCCGGGCTGATCCTGCGCGCGGTGGGTGAAAACCACGATGCCGCGCATGGGCTGGGCTATCATGTGAAACGCGTGCGCGCACTGGCCATCGTCTTCGGCGGGGCCTGCGCGGGGCTTGGCGGCGCCTACCTGTCGCTGATCCGCGTGCCGCAATGGACCGAAGGCATGACCGCAGGTGCCGGCTGGATCGCGCTCGCACTGGTTGTATTCGCAAGCTGGCGGCCCTTCCGCGCGCTCGCAGGTGCCTATCTGTTCGGCGGAATTGTTGTTTTGCAACTGAATTTGCAAGCTGCTGGCGTCAAGATACCCGTAGAATACTTGTCAATGTCGCCTTACCTGATAACGATCATTGTGCTTGTGTTCATATCGTCGGGCAAAGCGCGCGGGTCGCTGAATGCACCCGGCTCGTTGAACCGACCGTTCCATGCCTCGGGCTGAGGCAATTTGCTGCCACCACAGGGAGAAACACCTAAAATGACCCTCAAAACAATCCTCGGCGCTGCCACCGCGCTTGGCCTTGCGCTTGCCGCACCGGCCTTTGCCCAAGACCCGACCAAGGTCGGCTTTATCTATGTCGGCCCCGTCGGCGACCACGGCTGGAGCTACACTCACGATCAGGGCCGTCTGGCAGTCGAAGCCGAATTCGGCGACGCGGTCGAAACCACCTATATAGAGAATGTCGCAGAAGGCCCCGACGCAGAACGGGTCATCACCCAGATGGCACTTGGCGGCGCAGACATCATCTTCGCCACATCCTTCGGCTATGGCCCGGAAATGAACAACGTCGCCGCGCGCTTCCCCGATATCAAGTTCGAGCATGCGACCGGCTACATGCAGGAACAGCCCAATATCAGCTTGTATAACGCGCGCTTCTACGAAGGCCGTGCCGTTATCGGGCATATTGCAGGCAAGATGACCGAAACCAACAAGGTCGGCTATATCGCGTCCTTCCCGATCCCAGAGGTCATCATGGGCATCAACGCGGCCTATCTGGCTGCCAAGGCCGTGAACCCGGATGTCGAATTCTCGATTATCTGGGCCTATTCTTGGTATGATCCGGCACAGGAAGCCGCTGCCGCAGAAGCGCTGATCGAACAAGGTGCCGACATTATCATGCAGCACACCGATTCGACCGCACCGCTTACGGTTGCGCAAGACGCGGGCGTGATGGGCTTTGGCCAAGCCTCCGACATGTCTGGCTTCGCGCCGGATTCGCACCTGACCGGCATCGTCGATGTCTGGGCGCCCTATTACATCGACCGGGTCAAGGCGGTGATGGATGGCACATGGGAGCCGGTGAATGTCTGGCACGGCATTGACGAAGGCATGGTCGGTTTCGCGCCATTCAACGACAAGATCCCGGCAGAGCTGGTCGCTGAGGCCGAGGGCATGATTGCCGCGATTGCGGATGGCAGCTTCCACCCGTTCACCGGCCCGATCAACCGTCAGGACGGCACGCCATGGTTGGCCGAAGGCGAAGTCGCCGATGATGGCACGCTGCTAGGCATGGATTTCTATGTCGAGGGGATCACCTCGGAAATCCCGAACTGATCTGAGCTGATTTTGCGAAGCCCCCGGCCAATGCCGGGGGCTTTTGCATATCCGGGAATGGCGTTAAACGTGGCACCGAACCGTCAGAGGATGACCCATGCCCCCTGCCCCTCCCCGCGCTTGGCAACGAATGCTTTCCGGTCGCAGGCTGGACCTGCTGGACCCGACGCCGGTCGACATAGAAATCGAAGACATCGCGCATGGCCTTGCCTTCGTGGCGCGCTGGAATGGGCAAACCAAGGGCGACTGGCCCTATTCCGTGGCCGAACACTCGCTTCTGGTGGAGCGTATTTTTACGCGCGCGGGCAAACCCCCGGAACCGCGTTGGCAACTCGCCGCGCTGCTGCATGATGCGCCGGAATATGTGATTGGCGATATGATCTCGCCCGTGAAAGCAGCCGTTGGCCCGGATTATGGCGCGCTGGACGCCCGTTTAACCGCCGCGATCCACATCCGGTTCGGGCTGCCTGCTGTTTTGCCAGTGACAATCAAGCGACGGATCAAGGCGGCAGACAAAGTGTCTGCTTGGCTGGAAGCAACTCAAATTGCCGGATTCTCAGAGGCCGAGGCGACCCGCTTTTTCGGTCGCCCCGACCCGGAACACTTGCAAGAGCTATCGCTGAACCTGACGCCGCCCGCCGATGCGCGGGCACGCATGTTGGCGCGCCACGCAGAATTACTGGCGCAGCTTTAACCCTTCATCCCGTCCCAGAAGCCTTTTACCTTGGTAAAGAAAGAGCTGGCTTCGGGATTGTTCTCGACGCTCAGCTTCTCGAATTCCTCCAGAAGTTCTTTCTGCCGGGCGGTCAGGTTGACGGGGGTTTCCACCGCAAGTTCAATGAGCATGTCGCCATGTCCCGCGCCCCGCAATGCGGGCATACCCTTGCCGCGCAGCCGCATCTGGCGACCAGACTGGCTGCCCGCAGGCACCTTTACACGCGAGCGCCCGCCATCGATGGTTGGCACCTCGACCTCGCCACCCAAGGCAGCACGCGCGACGCTGACCGGCACACGGCAAAACAAGGTCATCGCGTCGCGTTTGAACAGGGCATGTTCAGCCACATTGACAAAGATATACAGATCGCCCGCAGGACCACCGCGCAAGCCGGCCTCGCCCTCGCCCGACAGGCGGATACGGGTGCCGGTTTCGACGCCTGCCGGGATGTTGACCGACAGGTTCGCCTCTTTTTCCATACGGCCCGCGCCGCCACAGGCCTTGCATGGGTTCTTCACGATCTGTCCCGCGCCGCCACAGGTTGGGCAGGTGCGTTCGACCGTGAAAAAACCCTGCTGCGCGCGCACTTTGCCCATGCCCGAACAGGTCGGACAGGTCACGGGTTCCGCGCCACCTTCTGCCCCCGACCCGTTGCAAGAATCACATTCTGACAAGCGCGGCACGCGGATGGTTTTGCGAGTGCCCGAATACGCCTCTTCCAGCGTGACGCGCATGTTGTAGCGCAAATCCGAACCGCGGCTGGCGCGGGAACGGCCACCACCCCCACGCCCGCCGACGAAATCGCCGAACAGGTCTTCGAATACATCGGAAAAGGCGCTGGCAAAATCGCCATTGCCGCCACCAAATCCCGGATGCCCGCCGCCGCGCTGCCCTGCGCCCACGCCCCCGTCGAAGGCAGCATGACCGTAGCGGTCATATGCAGCTTTGCGCTCCGGGTCTTTCAGCGCATCATAGGCTTCATTAATTTCTTTGAACTGCGCTTCGGCATTGGGGTTGTCCGCATTGCGGTCCGGGTGCAGTTCCTTGGCCTTCTTGCGATAGGCTTTCTTGATCTCATCCGCCGATGCGGACCGGCTGACACCCAGCAGGTCGTAGAAATCTGGCTTGGCCATGGCTGTGGGCTCCGAACACGGGGACCGGCCTGACCTTGGTCAGACCGGTCCTGTTTGGCTATCGGACAGGCTTACTTGCGCTTGTCGTCTTCAAGATCTTCGAAATCGGCATCAACGATGTCTTCATCAACATCGCGCGGGCCGTCTTCGTCGGAAGAGTCGCCCTCGGCCTTTTCGGCCTGCGCCTTGTAGATCGCCTCGCCCAGCTTCATCGACGCTTCGGTGACATTCTGGATACCGGACTTGATCTTGCCCGCATCCTCACCTTCCAGCGTGTCTTTCAGCGCGACAATCGCAAGCTCGATGGCTTCGACCGTGGTCGGGTCCACCTTGTCCTTGTATTCCTCAAGCGATTTCTCGGTCGAGTGGATCAGGCTTTCCGCTTGGTTCTTGGCCTCTACCAACTCGCGACGCGCCTTGTCGGCTTCGGCATTTGCCTCGGCATCCCGCACCATTTGTTCGATATCGGCATCCGACAGACCGCCGGAAGCTTGGATCGTGATCTTCTGCTCGCGGCCTGTGCCCTTGTCCTTGGCGGACACGTTCACGATGCCGTTCGCATCGATGTCGAAGGTCACCTCGATCTGCGGCATACCGCGCGGCGCTGGTGGAATTTCTTCAAGGTTGAACTGGCCCAACATCTTGTTGTCAGCGGCCATTTCCCGCTCACCTTGGAAAACCCGAATGGTCACTGCATTCTGATGGTCTTCTGCGGTCGAGAAGACTTGCGATTTCTTCGTCGGGATCGTCGTGTTGCGGTCAATCAACCGGGTGAACACGCCCCCAAGCGTTTCAATGCCCAAGCTCAGCGGTGTCACGTCCAGCAGGACCACGTCTTTCACGTCGCCTTGCAGAACACCTGCCTGAATGGCCGCCCCCATGGCAACCACCTCATCCGGGTTTACACCCTTATGCGGTTCCTTGCCAAAGAAGCCGGTCACTTCCTCGATTACCTTGGGCATGCGGGTCATACCACCGACCAAGATCACCTCGTCAATGTCGCCCTTGGACAGCCCGGCATCTTTCAGCGCGGCGGCACAGGGCTTCAGAGAGTTCTTGATAAGGTCGCCGACCAAGGATTCCAGCTTGGCACGGGTCAGTTTCATAACCATGTGCAGCGGCTGGCCAGTGTTCTTGTCCATAGAGATGAACGGCTGGTTAATTTCGGTCTGCTGCGACGAGGACAGTTCGATCTTTGCCTTTTCGGCCGCTTCTTTCAGGCGTTGCAGCGCCATCTTATCGGCGGTCAGGTCGACACCGTTCTCTTTCTTGAACTCACCTGCAAGGTAGTTAACGATTCGCATGTCGAAGTCTTCACCTCCAAGGAACGTGTCCCCGTTGGTTGATTTCACTTCAAACAGGCCATCGTCGATTTCCAGAATGGTTATGTCGAACGTGCCGCCACCAAGGTCATAAACCGCAATGGTCTTGCTGTCTTTCTTGTCCAGACCGTAAGCCAGCGCAGCCGCCGTCGGCTCGTTGATAATGCGCAGCACTTCCAGACCAGCGATCTTGCCGGCATCCTTGGTGGCTTGGCGTTGGGCGTCGTTGAAATAGGCGGGCACGGTGATAACGGCTTGCGTCACCTTTTCGCCCAGATAGCTTTCGGCGGTTTCCTTCATCTTTTGCAGAATGAAAGCCGACACCTGGCTGGGGCTGTATTTTTCGCCGCGGGCTTCGACCCACGCATCGCCATTGCCACCATTCACGATGGAATAGGGGACAAGGTTCTTGTCCTTCTCGACCTCTGCATCGGTCAGGCGGCGCCCGATCAGGCGCTTGACGGCGAATACCGTGTTGGTCGGGTTGGTCACGGCCTGGCGCTTGGCGGGCTGGCCGACAAGGCGCTCATCTTCCGTGAACCCCACGATAGATGGCGTGGTGCGTGCCCCTTCGGCGTTTTCAATAACGCGGGGCTGGCTGCCATCCATAATGGCAACGCAAGAGTTGGTTGTCCCAAGGTCGATACCGATGACTTTGGCCATGTATTTCATCCTCTTCTTCAAGCGATGGAGCAGGAAGGTCCGCAACGGCCCCTGCCTGCCCGAATGTTCGGCCCTTTCGGGCGCTTGGTCGCTATATAGGTAGGGGGTCTGGGGGCTGCAACCGTCACAGCTTTGTGAAATTTGCCCAAGCCCATAAAAATCTTGCCGTCAGGCCGCCAAACCGCGCCCCCGCAGCAGTGCATCCACCCCCGGCATACGGCCTCGGAAGGCGGTGTAAAGCGTTTCAGCCTCTGCGCTGCCACCGGCAGACAGGATAAACCGTTCCAGCTTGGCCGCTGTTGCAGGGTCGAACGCATCCCCGGCCTCGCGGAAAGCGTCAAACGCGTCGGCATCCATCACCTCGGACCACATGTAGCTGTAATAGCCGCTGGAATAACCATCGCCCGAAAACACATGCGCGAAATGGGGCGTGGCGTGGCGCATCCGAATGGCTTGGGGCATGCCCAAAGCGTCGAGCACCTCGGCCTGTTTTTGCATTGGGTCCGACGGTGGCGGTCCAGCGTGAAATTCCAGATCCACCAAGGCAGAGGCGACATATTCCACCGTCGAAAATCCTTGGTCGAAATTCTGCGCGCCCAGCAGGCGGTCCAGCATTTCCTGTGGCATCGCCGCGCCCGTTTCCACATGGCGGGCATGTTCGGCCAGCACTTCGGGCACCTCCAGCCAATGCTCATAAAGCTGGCTGGGCAGTTCGACGAAATCGCGCGCAACTGAGGTGCCGGAAATGAACCCATGCGTCACGTCCGACAGTATCTGATGCAACGCGTGGCCGAATTCGTGAAACAACGTGCGCGCGTCATCATAGGACAACAGCGCCGGGTCGCCTTTGGCGAAGTTGCAGATATTGACCACGATGGGCCGCACCTCTCCGCCCAGCTTGCGCTGGCTGCGCATAGTCGAACACCACGCCCCCGACCGCTTGGACCCGCGCGCAAAGTAGTCGCCAATGAACACGGCCATGTGGCGGCCATCTCGCGTAACCTCCCAGGCGCGGGCATCGGCGTGATACAGCGGCACATCCAAGGCGCGGAATTCCAGCCTGAACAGCTTTTGCGCGCAGTCAAAAGCCGCTGCGATCATGTTGTCCAAGCTCAGATACGGCTTCAGCGCGGCCTCATCCAAGTCATACTCGGCGCGGCGCAGCTTTTCGGCGTAGTAACGCCAATCCCATGGCTGCAACGGGCCACTTTCCCCATCCGCCTGCAACATCGCTTCCAGCTTGGTGGCGTCGCCCATCGCCTTGGCGCGTGCGGGCTTCCAGACCTGCATCAGCAAGTCGCGCACCGCATCCGGGGTGCCGGCCATTTCGGTTTCCAACTTGTAATCGGCGAAACTGTCATAGCCCAGCAGCTTGGCGCGCTCTGCGCGCAGGGCCAGCACCTCGGCAGCGATTGCGCGGTTGTCCGTGTCGCCACCATTCGCCCCGCGCCCGGTCCAGGCGGTGTAAGCGCGCTCACGCAGGTCGCGGCGCTTGGAAAGTTGCAGGAACGGCACGATAAGCGACCGCGACAGCGTAATGACATGACCCTCCATGCCGCGCTCTTCCGCCGCCGCACTGGCGCTGGAAATCACGAAATCGGGCAGGCCAGACAGATCATCCAGCGGCATATACCAGCCGCGTTCATCGGCCAGCAGGTTCTGCGTGAATTGCGTGCCAAGGCTGGCGAGCCGGGATTTTACGTCGGTCAGTCGGGCAGCCGCGTCACCTTCCAGCGCCGCACCCGCGCGCACGAACATCCGCCGATACAGCATAAGCACGCGGTCCTGTTCTGCATCCAGCCCCAGTGTATCGCGCGCCTGCCATAGGGTTTCGATCCGGTCGAACAGCGCACGGTTGTTGACGATCTGAGACGAATAGGCCGACAGCTTCGGCGACAATTCGCGCTGCAAGGCTTCGCGTGCCGGTGTGCTATCCGCCCCTGCGAGGTTGAAGAACACCCCCGCCACACGGTCCAGAACGGCATCCGCCTGCTCCATCGCCTCGACCGTGTTGGCATAGCTTGGCGCGTCCGCGTTTTCAGCAATCGCGGCATAGGCCGCACGCCCCTCGGCCATCGCAGCCTCAAACGCAGGCGCGAAATCGGCATCCGTAATATCTGCAAACGGGGGCAGTTGGAAATCCGACTGCCAGTCGGCCAGAAGCGGGTTGGTCATGATCGGGCCTTTCCTGTTGCGCCAAGACGCAAGCTAGGGCCGATCCGACACGGGTTCAACGCAGAACTAGGCGCGCGCCTCGTCCTTCGCGGCCTCTACCTCTGCACTTGCTGCCTCTGCCTCGGCCTCTGCGTTTTCCACCGACCAGGCGGCCGCTGCTTCAACCGCGACAGCCGATGCTGTTGGCAGCACCCCGATATAGCTTTCGGTTTCGGAAGCAGGCACCGCTGCGCGCTGCGTCATGCGATAGAGCGCATAAAGCGCAATCGCGACAAATGTTACCCCCAAGGCCAGCCAGAACGCCATTGGCCCCAGTTGCTGCATGGCCGCGCCGGTGGCCATCGGTCCGAAAATAGCGCCCAGACCAAAGGTAAAGACCAACCCGCCAGAGGCCGCCGCCATATCCTCTGGCGCCAGCGTATCGTTGGTATAGGCCAGAAACAAAGCATAAAGGGGTGTCGTGACCCCGCCGGCGAAGAAAGCCGACAGCATGAGAAACCAGAAACTGCCACCGGTCATAAAGCCCAAGCCACAGAACCCCGCCCCCAAAACCGATGCACCAAAGATCAGTTGGCGCCTGTCTATCCTGTCCGATAACCAGCCGATGGGGTATTGCAGCACCAACGCGCCCGCGAACAGCATGGCCACGAAAAACGCGATCTGCCCTGCGCCCAAGCCAAGTTCGCTCCCGAACACAGCGCCCATGCCCGATTGCGTGGCATAAACGGCGCCCAGCAGGAAAATGCCCACCGTGCCCAACGGGGACGAGGTGAACAATTCGCGCAACGACATCGGGCGTGACACCTCTGCGGCAGGCACCGGGGTCGCGGATAGCAGGATCGGGCCGAAGGAAATCGACACAAGAATCGATGCGCCAATGAACAGCACCGAACTGGCAGCATCCCCAAGGCTGAGAAGCCCCTGGGCCCCGATAATCCCCAAAGTCTGGGCGATCATATAGGCCGACAGCACCTTGCCCCGGTTTTCATTGCTCGCGGCATTGTTCAGCCAGCTTTCAGCGGCAACATAAATGCCCGACATGCAAAACCCGATCACAATGCGCAGGATGGTCCAGAACCACGGCTCTGCAAGCAATGGAAAAGCGATCAGCCCGGCCGACATGAAACTGCCCAGCGCCGCGAAAACCCGCACATGGCCCACTCGCCGAATCAGCACCGGCGTGTAGCGCGCGCCAGACAGGAAGCCGACGAAATATCCCGAAGTGACGATCGACAATTCGAGCGCCGAGAACCCCTCGACCCCGCCACGCAGGCCGATTAGGGTAAAGTGCATACCATTGCCCAGCATGATAAGCACAATGCCAAGCAACAGCGCCCAGACGCCGGAAAACACCTGAAACATGGAACGAACCTTTCGCGCGTCGTCTGGCCGCCAGTATCTGTAAATACGCCGCAAACAGTTTATGCTGCACCGCCGCATAAACGCTTGGAACCGACATGCCGGGCAAAACTTTGCTAGACAGACACGCGTTACCGGCGCATGGCAGCGACAGTCCGGCGCTCTAGATTGTCATCTGGGCCGGAGAGGAGCACAAATTATGACGGTCTCTTTACTGGGTTTGGGCTGCGTAACGCCTCCGCACGTCCTGCCCCAGACCCTTGCAGAGGAAACCGCCCGCAGCTTGCTTGGGCCGCGCTATCCGGAATTTGAACGGATCGCCCCCAGCTTCCAGACAGCCGGTGTTCGCACGCGGTATTGCGCGGTCCCGATTGACTGGTTCAGCGACGACAAGCGCTGGTCAGACCGCAATGCCGCCTATCTGGAGGGGGCGACCGCGCTGTTCACGCGTGCGGCGCAGGCTGCGCTTGACAAGGCCGGGCTGACTGCGGGCCAGATCGACACAGTTGTCACCGTCTCGACAACCGGCATTGCCACACCCAGCCTCGAGGCACGCGCCCATGCGGCCATGGGGTTTCGCCCAGACATTCAGCGCGTGCCGGTCTTTGGCCTTGGGTGCGCGGGCGGGGTCAGCGGCTTGGCGCTGGCACAGCAACTGGCCTTGGCCGCGCCGGGGTCCAACGTGCTGATGGTGGCGGTGGAAACCTGCTCGCTGTCGTTTCGCACCGACCGGATGCAAAAGGCCGACATTATCGCCACGGTTCTGTTTGGCGATGGGGCAGCAGCGGCGGTGCTGTCCACCAAGGGCGAAGGTCCGCAGCTTGGCACGGGACGGCAGGTGCTCTGGCCCAACACGTTGCAGATCATGGGATGGGACGTGGATGATACCGGACTTGGCGTGGTGTTCGACCGTTCCATCCCCGGCTTCATGACAGAGCATTTTGCCCAAGCCGCCACTCAGGCGCTTGACGCCGCTGGCCTGACCGCCACGCAAATCGACCGCTTCGTGTGCCATCCTGGCGGGGCCAAGGTGGTCACGGCCATCGAGGGGGCATTGGACTTACCCAAAGGCTCGCTTGATGCCGAACGCGACACGCTGCGCGACTATGGCAACATGTCGGCACCCACGGTGCTGTTCGTGCTGGAGCGCGTATTGGCCAGCGGCGCAACCGGCCAGATGATGCTCGCGGCCCTTGGTCCCGGCTTTACCGCGTCTTTCTTGCCGGTGCGCGTGCCATGACCCCTGCCCTGTGGTTCCTTGCGTTCATCATCGCGCAGCGCCTGTCGGAACTTGTCATCGCCAAGCGCAACACCGCGCGGCTACTTGCCCAAGGCGCGACCGAACATGGCGCGGCGCATTACCCGGCAATGGTCGCCATGCACAGCGCTTGGATCGTGGCATTGGTGGTGTTTGGATGGAACAATCCGGTATCATGGCCGTGGCTGGCGGTATTCGCGGTGTTGCAGGTGTTCCGGCTCTGGATACTTTTCACACTTGGGCCGCGCTGGACTACCCGCATCATCGTGCTGCCCGAACCCTTGGTGGCGCGCGGCCCCTTCCGTTTTATGCGCCACCCCAATTACGCGCTGGTCGTGGCAGAGATCATTGTCGCCCCTATGGTCTTGGGGCTGGTCTGGGTGGCCGCGCTCTGGACGGTGTTGAACGCGGCCATGCTATGGGTCCGCATCCGGGCAGAGGATCGGGCGCTGGCGCCCTTGCGTTAGGCAGGCGGGCTTGATGCCAGATATCTTAACGGGTTAACTGATAGCCGGACCAACACCACTTGGGGGAAACATGCGCATTCTGTTCACCGGCGGCTCTGGCAAGGCCGGTCGCCATGCAATCGCCTATCTGCTGGCGCAAGGCCATAGGGTGCTGAATGTGGACCTGACCCCGTTGGATATGCCGGGCGTCGACAACCGCATTGCCGATATTGCCGATGCCGGGCAGATGTTCGACGTCATGGCCAGCTACGCGGGCTTTGACGAGCTGGACGCAGGCACGGGCGTGCCGCGTTTCGATGCGGTGGTGCATTTCGCCGCCGTGCCCCGCATTCTGCTGAAAAGCGATAACGAGTGTTTCCGCGTCAACACCCAAGGCACCTATAACGTGCTGGATGCCGCGCTGAAATTCGGGGTGCGCAAGGTGATCTTCGCGTCGTCGGAAACCACCTATGGAATCTGCTTTGCGGATGGGGAGCGCAAGCCAGACTACCTGCCCATTGACGAAGATCACCCCACCATTCCCGAAGACAGCTACGCCATGTCAAAGGTCGTCAATGAGGCGACGGCGCGGTCTTTTCAGCGCCGCACGGGCGCGGATGTCTATGGGTTGCGGATAAACAACGTGGTGGAACCGCACGAATATGCGCGCGACTTTCCGGGCTATGTCGCCAATCCGGCCAGCCGTCGGCGCAACATCTTCGCCTATATCGACGCGCGCGATCTGGGGCATATGGTTGCGTGTTGCCTAGCGGTCGATGGTCTGGGCTATGAAGTGTTCAATGTGGCGAATGACACGCATTCGGTCGCAATGAGCACCGACGACCTGCTGGCGACCTTTTACAAAAGCGTCCCGGTCCGTCACGCGCTTGGGCCGCGTGACAGCTTCTACAGCAACGCCAAGGCCAAGGCGCTGCTGGGGTTTGATCCCCAGCACAATGATTGGCCCAGCCTGCTGGACGGCTAGCGCTCAGCCATCCTTGCGGATGGTTGCGTTGGTTGGGTCATAGGGGCTGTCACAGGTGACGGTCGCGTCCCACAATTCGTTGAACATACGGACCTTAAGCCTGGTCCCTTCCACCGCAAGGTCGGGACGGACATAGCCCATACCGATGGATTTGCCGAAGGCCACCGAATAGCCGCCAGAGGTCAGGCGGCCCACCTTGGTGTCGCCGTCATAAAGTGCCTCGCGGCCCCATGGGTCGGCATCTTCAGGGCCATCAATCAGCAGCGTGCAGCATTTGGACCGCACGCCCGTCGCCTCCATCGCGGCCTTGCCGTGGAAATCCTTGGACATGTCGATAAAGCGCGGCAGATCAGCCTCCATCGGCGTGGCATCGCGGCCCAATTCATTGCCGAAAGCGCGGTAGGATTTTTCCTGCCGCAGCCAGTTCTGCGCCCGCGCACCAACCAGCTTCAGCCCGACATCTTCGCCCGCCGCCATCAACTGGTCGAACAGGTAGGTCTGCATCTCGATCGGGTGGTGCAACTCCCAGCCCAATTCGCCGGTATAAGCCACGCGCACGGCGCGGACCGGGCACATGCCAAGCTCGATATTGCGCCATGACAGCCACGGGAAGCGCTTGTTCGACAAGACGGTGGCAGGGTCCGCATCTTTCACCAGCTTGCCCAGCAAATCGCGCGATTTCGGGCCAGCAACTGCAAACACACCCCATTGCGTGGTCACATCATGAATGTCGATCCAGCCGAAATCAGCCATCTTGTCTTGCGCGGCTTTCAGCAGGTAGTCACTGTCATAGGCGGTCCAAGCGCCGGCAGAAATCAGGTAATACTCATCCTCTGCCAGCCGGACGATGGTGTATTCGGTGCGCGTGGTGCCGTTGGCGGTCAGCGCATAGGTCAGGTTGATGCGGCCAACCTTGGGCAGCTTGTTGCAGGTAAACCAATCCAGAAACTGCGTCGCGCCCGGTCCGCGCACAAGGTGCTTGGTGAAGGCGGTCGCGTCGATCATGCCGACGCCTTCGCGGATCGCCTTCGCCTCTTCGACCGCGTATTGCCACCAGCCGCCCCGGCGGAAGCTGCGCGCGGCGTGATCGTCGAACCCTTCGGGCGCGTAGTAATTCGGGCGCTCCCAGCCGTTCACGCAGCCAAACTGCGCGCCGCGCGCTTTTACCCGGTCGTAGCAGGGGGCTGTGCGCAAGGGGCGGCAGGCTTGGCGTTCTTCATCCGGATGGTGCAGGATGTAGACGTGTTCATAGGCTTCTTCATTCTTGCGCGCGCCGTATTCGGTCGTCACCCAAGACCCGAAGCGCTTGGGGTCCAGCGAGGCCATGTCGATCTCGGCTTCTCCCTGAACCATCATCTGCGCAAGGTAATGCCCGGTTCCACCAGCCGCCGTAATGCCAAAGCTGAATCCTTCGGCCAGCCACATGTTGCGCAGGCCCGGCGCCGGGCCAACCAGCGGGTTGCCATCAGGCGTGTAGCAGATCGGGCCGTTATAGTCGTCTTTCAGACCAACGGTTTCCGAGGACGGAATTCGGTGGATCATGGACATGTATTCTTCTTCAATCCGCTCCAGATCCAGCGGGAACAAGTCGGCGCGGAATGTATCGGGCACGCCATGTTCAAAACAGGCGGGCGCGTTACGTTCATACGGCCCCAGAATCCAGCCGCCTCGCTCTTCGCGGACATACCATTTCGCATCGGCATCGCGCAGAACCGGGTGTTCGGGGTTCGACTTACGATAGTCTACAAGTGCCGCGTCGGGTTCGGTCACGATGAACTGATGTTCCACCGGGATCGCGGGCATTTTGATGCCCAGCATCTTGGCCGTGCGTTGCGCGTGGTTGCCGGTGCAGGTGACGACATGCTCTGCGGTAATCTCGAACTGCTCATCGGACGCAACAAGATTGCCGCCCCTCTCCACCATCTTGGTGCACGTCACGACCCATTCCGACCCGGTCCAGCGATAGCCGTCAACCTGAACCTTGCGCACGATTTCAACGCCGCGCTGGCGGGCACCCTTGGCCATCGCCTGCGTCATGTCGGCGGGGTTGATATAGCCATCGGTCGGGTGAAAGATAGCGCCCTTCAGGTCTTCGGTGCGCACCAGCGGCCACCGTTCCTTGATCTGCGCGGGGGTCATCCATTCATAGGGAATACCAACCGTCTCGGCGGTGGACGCATAAAGCATATACTCGTCCATGCGCGCATCGGTCTGGGCCATGCGCAGGTTGCCGACCACGGCAAACCCGGCATTCAACCCGGTTTCCTCTTCCAGCGTTTTATAGAACTTCACGCTGTAATCGTGAATATGGCTGGTCGCATAGCTCATATTGAACAGCGGCAACAAGCCAGCGGCGTGCCATGTGCTACCCGATGTGAGCTCATCCCGCTCCAGAAGGGTGGTCTGCCAACCCGCTTTTGCAAGGTGATAAGCAACAGAGGCCCCGACGGCCCCACCGCCGACAACAAGAGCTTTGACATGGGTTTGCATGGACGCGCACTCCGGCAAGGATGAAACTTGCGCCTTCCTTCGCAAATCGGCGCTTGTTCGGGCCATGCCGTGGCGACGCTACGCGGTGGAAAAACGACGCGCCTGTAGCAGGCACGCCGTATCCGGGCATTTACCGCCCGAAATCGGCCTTATCGATCACCCCATCGCCATTACGGTCGATCATCGGAAACAGGCGCGCGCTGGCATCGTCGAATTCGGCAGTGGTAATCTGCCCGTCGCCATCGGCATCGTTAAAGGCTACCGCCATCGCGTCATGAATGATCTGACCCGGTCCATTGCCGCCATACCCGTCACCCTTGCCTTGGCCCTTGCGCTGCTCTGCCTCCACCGCCTCGCGGTCGGCAATGGTTTGCGCCATGTTCTGCAACTCTGCCGCGTCCAGCATGCCGCTGCCATCCAGATCGAACATCTCGAACAGGCTGGCGCGGCGCTCCAACACATCCGCAGGCGTAACGGCCCCGGTGCCCGATATGTCCCATTCCGCGATAAAGCCCGCGCCCGGCGTTCCATTGCCTTGGGCAAGAACGGGAAGCGGCAGAAGCAATGCGGCGGCAAGAATGGTAAGTTTCATGTGTATTTCCTTATGTTTTACATGCTTACAAACGCATCTGTTCATGTGTTCCGTCTTGACAAAGTGTCGCGGCTTGGCAGCGGGCGTGGCGCACCGTAAAAGGCAGGGGCAAACACCGGGGGGATGAATGGAAATCTGCCGTACGAAAACTGCGATCCGCGCATGGCGCAAATCGGCGGGGCTTGTCACGCTGGTGCCGACCATGGGCTTTCTGCACGAGGGCCATATGTCGCTTGTCCGCCGCGCCAAGGCCGAGGGTGGCACGGTTGCCGCGTCTATTTTCGTGAACCCCACGCAATTCGGCCCAAGCGAAGACCTTTCCACCTACCCGCGAAATGAGGCCCGCGATCTGGACATGCTGCGCGCCGAAGGGGTGGATGCCGTGTTTGTCCCAGACGTGGCCGAGGTTTATGACCCAAAGGCACAGACCATCGTGGAAACGACAGAACTGGCCAAAATACTGATCGGTAAGCTGCGCCCCGGCCATTTTCGCGGGGTGGCAACGGTGGTGGCGAAACTGTTCAACATCATTCGCCCAGATGCTGCCGTATTCGGTGAAAAGGATTACCAGCAGCTTGCTATCATCCGCACCATGGTGCGCGATCTGGATATGGATGTCGCGATTATCGGAGGGCCGATCATGCGCGAAGCCGACGGGCTGGCCATGTCCTCACGCAACGTGCGACTGACGCCAGAGGACCGCGAGAGCGCCCCGGTGCTGGCCCGAGCGCTGGAGGAAGCAGCCGCCATGGCCCCGACCGGCGTGACCGCATCCCGCCTGCGCAGCCATGTGCGTGCAACCATCGAAGCCGAACCGCGCGCGCAGGTGCAATCGGTCGATATCCGCGATGCCGCCACGCTCGACACAATTTCCGGGCCGCTGACCCGGCCCGCCGTCATCTTGCTTGCAGTCAAGTTCGGTCAGGTTTTCCTGATCGACAACCGCGTCGTTACCCCCAAGGAGAGCACATGAGCGCCCAAGCCCCAATCCGCCGTATCACCGCCCCCCAAATTCGCGCCCGCAAAGGGGGTGAACCGATCGTGTCGCTGACCAGCTACCACGCGCATACCGCAGCCATCGTGGATAAATACGCAGACTTCATCCTGGTGGGCGACAGTCTGGGGATGGTCATGCACGGCATGGACAGCACCATCGGCGTGCCATTGGACCTGATGATTATGCATGGCAAGGCCGTGGTGCGCGGCACCCAAGCCGCGCTCATCGTAGTGGACATGCCCTTTGGCACCTATGAGGAAAGCCCGCAAATGGCGTTTCGTCATGCTGCCAAGATCATGAAGGAAACCGCCTGCGGCGCGGTCAAGCTGGAAGGCGGCGCGCGCATGGCCGAGACGATCCGCTTTCTGTCGGAACGCGGGATTCCCGTCATGGCGCATATCGGGCTTACGCCGCAATCGGTGAACACGATGGGCGGCTTCAAGGTGCAGGGCCGGGATGAAGCCGCGTGGCAAACCCATATCGACGACGCGATTGCCGTGGCCGAAGCCGGTGCCTTTGCGCTTGTGGTCGAAGGCGTGGTCGAAGAACTGGCCGACCGCATCACGGCTGCGGTGGACATCCCGACCATCGGTATTGGCGCATCCAAGAATTGCGACGGGCAGATATTGGTGCTGGAAGACATGCTGGGCCTGAACCCCCGCGTGCCGAAATTCGTGAAAATCTACGGCGACCTTGGCCCGGCGATAGAGCGCGCGGTGTCGGCCTATGCGGAAGAGGTGAAGGACCGCAGCTTCCCGACCTCTGACAACGTCTACAAGTGAGTTCGGCGTCGAAACAGGAGCTAAGTAACCAACAACTTGAACGCTTCGATCTTCTTCGCAAGGAGATCGAGTCCTTCAAGATCAAGTTTGGCGGAGAGATAAATTGTTTTCCCGTCTTCACTTCTAAAGTGAATCTTGTTTAGTCCCGTGTCCACAGGAGCAGCCTCAGCTTTAACTTCAGGTGAAGGTGGAGATGCAGGTTGCTTTTCGACCTCGACACGAATTGAAGACTCACTAACCTCGGCTTCTACAGGTTCTTTCTCTTCTTCATTAATTTCGTTGACGATATCAAAGTCATGTAAGATCGCATCGATAGCGGCATCGTAGACAGAAAGAAGCCTTTTAGCGGCATCAGAGCCAAAATCTAAATCAAACTTCAATGCGCTCTCTGCAATACTGTCACTAGGGCGATCCCGGCCCCAGTGAGGCATGTCGGCCTCCCCAAAGAAAAGTCCGCGAATAATTCGCGGCTTCAAAGCCGCTTCTGACCTCAGTTGTTCTCTGACACCCGGGCGTTGATCATCAAGAATTCGCTTACCGGCTGCGCTGATCTTGATACGTCGAGCATCATTCGCACCCATTGTATCGATCAAACCGTATTGAGATAGAGCCGAAACATATCTCGCTAACGAACCACTCTTAGGTGCCATACCCCAAGCGGCGGCCACATCGGCCAACCTAACTTCTGCCGATTTTGCGGCAGCGTAGAGCTTACCGGCATAGTCAACGGCAGTATCAATATCTAGGTAAGGAAAGGATGGGCTGCGCGGACGCTTGCTTTGCACCCCTTCGTCTGCTCCGATTTCTCTCTCGTCCATGTCAGCCTCCATAGCCTAATGAGGATAGTTGTATCATACGGCTTGAGGTTAGGGAAGGCGTTAGTGTTATTTTTTGGCGCTAGGGCTCTCCTTGCCGCTTGACGGACCTCTAAATCCCTGTATGTTGCGATAAGGGTGCGCAGCCCAGATATAGTGGAGATTGCTATGACCATACCCACAGAGCTCTGCTCCGTTTGCCGCACGGCGTTGCAGGGGGACTAAAAGAGAAAAGCCGGTCAGCAATTAAGCGACCGGCCCTCTTAGCGGCAATCAGCAGGCGCGAGCCCGTCAAATCATCGACTCAACACCATGATATTGACAGTTCTCGCGCCTCTTTTCAACCCCTCTCATAAGGAGTTGGGCATGAAGACAGGTGTCTTTGTGAACGCGTATGAGCGCGTCCGCTTTGGCCGGGTCGAGCATGTCTGCGCCCATTGGCGTAGCCGCTAATCCGACCGGGTAGTGATAAATTGCTTCTGGGCTAGGCGATGGCGGTCCGAGAGGCTTGTTGAAACCAAAAGGGTGGCGGGCAACCGTCACCCTTTTTTACCCTAATGCGCCGGGACCGAAACCGGGTCCAGTAGCGTGCGCCCGCCGTCGATGGTCACGATCTGCCCGGTCATGAAGGCCGCGGCGTCCGAGGAGAGGAATTGCACAGCCTCGGCTGCCTCTGACGCGGCGCCGATCCGGCCCATCGGCGTGTGGTGCAATATCCGCTCGCGGTAATCGTCATTCGCCTGCATCTGGTCTTTCAGATTAGCGCTCATGACCGACCCAAGCGCAACGCCATTGACCCGCACGCGCGACGCGGCCAAAGCCACGGCCATCGACCGTGTCATCTGGTCAAGCGCCGCAGAGGCGATGGAATAGGCCATCAGTTCCGGCTGGGTGCGGCGCGCGGCGATAGACGACAGGTTCACAATGGACCCGGCGGTTTTTATGTCGAGATCGTCTTCGGCCTGCGCAATCATGCGCTTGGCGACAAGCTGGCTTAGTTTCAGACTGGCCAGCAGGTTTTGCTGCAAGGCTTCCTCGACAGTGTCGCTCTGGTCATCCAGCGGATCGGACGGAAAGCATTGCCGCGTGGCATTTACCAAGATGTCCACGCGGTCAAACGCATCCACGGTGGCCGATAGCAGGTTGGCGATGGTCAAACGCTCGCGCAGGTCGCCGGCAAAGAAGATCGCCTGTTCATCGGCCCCCGACATCTTGGCAACCTCGGATTTCAGTTTGCCTTCATCCCGGTCGGCCATGACGACATTCGCGCCTTGGTCTATGAAATGCCGCGCAATGGCCAGCCCCACCCCGTTGGCGGACCCGGTGATGATGGCGGTCTTGCCCGATATCGAAAAGCTCATCGTTTCACCTTGCGCGGTTGCTTGGCATGCCAGACGCGAAACCGGTTATCTTCTGCCAGAACCGACAGATGCACGAACCGTTCTTCCAGCGCAGGGGCATAGGGCAAATGGCGGTTGGCGACCAGCCATAACTGGCCACGCGTGCCCAAAGCGCGCGCGGCATTGGCGATGAAGGCCAGACCAAGTTCGGGCCGTGCGTCACGCCCGACATGGAACGGCGGGTTCATGACAATACCACCAAGGGAGTCTGGCAGCGCAAAACTGGTCGCATCCGCCCAATGGAATTGGGTGCGCGGGTCGCGGATGTTGGCGCGCGCGGCCGCCAGCGCGTCATGTTCAGCCTCGACCAAGTGCAACACCTCTGGCCCGCTGCGCGCCAGAATTGCAGCCGACAGATAACCCCATCCAGCACCGAAATCGACCATGCGGGCGGGCAGCTCTGGCGGCAAGAGGCCAGCCAGCATGTGCGACGCCGGATCGACACCATCTGCGGAAAACAGGCCCGGCACGGTGGTCATTGGGCCAAATTCGGTCGGCACGGTTTGTGCGCCGCTGGTCCAGTCTGAGAAATCGACACCACGAGGGTCGAACCACACGAGTTTGCCATGCGCCTTAGAGACACTGTTCACGGCCACACGCCCGCGCAGGGCTTTCAGAATAGAATCGATGCCGTCCGTTTTTTGCCCGTCCACCAGCACCATCTGGCCTGCCAAGGCAGCGGCTTGGGCGATCAGCAGATGCGCATGATCCTTGGCGCGCGGCAGGCAGACAAGAACGCTTGGCGCGGGTTCAGCCCTCACACTCACATTGAAGCCTGCGGCTGCAAGCGCGTCATGGTCGGGGCGAAAGCCTTGCACCATCTGAATGCGGTCAACCTCTACCGGGTCAAACCCTTCGCCGGCATGAGGCCGCAATATAGTGACCGCGCCATCGGGCAGCACAAGGCCTTCGGAAAAGGCATAAGACATGCGCTCGGCGCGCGGGGCCGGGGCGGCCAAGGTCACAGGATTGTAGGGCATGAAGCGCGTTTATTCTTTTTCAAGCGTGCATTGCAGCGGGTGCTGGTGGCGGCGCGCAAAATCCATCACCTGCGCGACCTTGGTTTCGGCCACTTCATGCGAGAAGACGCCGACCACCGCAACGCCCTTTTTATGCACCGTCAGCATGATGTCGAACGCCATGGCATGCGACATCCCGAAAAACCGCTCCAGCACATGCACGACGAATTCCATCGGCGTGTAGTCGTCATTCAGCAGCATGACCTTATACATCGGGGGCCGCTGGGTGCGGGTTTTCGTCTTGGTGACGACCGCGTCATCATTCTGCGGTCCATCACCCTCTGTCATGGTTGGGGCAAACTGCATCACGCTCTTCCGCTTGGTTTATTCTGGCTGCTATAGCGGGGAATATAGGGCGAGTCACCCCTCTGAAAACCCCTCCCCGAACCGGAGACGTCATGGACAGGATCACAACCATCGGCTTCGACGCGGATGACACGCTTTGGCACAATGAACGCTTCTTTCGGCTGACCCAAGACCATTTTGCCGGGCTTCTGGCAGAGTATACCGAGCGTGAGACTCTTATGACGCGCCTGCTGGAGGCGGAAAAACGCAACCTTGCGCGGTATGGTTACGGCATAAAAGGGTTCATGCTGTCGATGATAGAAACCGCAATAGAGGTGACGGACCAACGCGTTCCCGCCGCTGTCATCGCAGAAATCCTGAGCGCGGGGCAGGAGATGCTGCGCCATCCGATTGAACTGCTGCCTCATGCGGAAGAAAGTATCCGCGCACTGGCCCCGTCACACCGCTTGGTTTTGATTACAAAAGGAGACTTGCTGGATCAGGAACGCAAGCTGGCCCAATCGTCTTTGGGCGACTTGTTCGATGCAATCGAAATCGTGTCAGAGAAAACGCCGGAAACCTATGCCCGGATTTTCATCCGCCATGGCGACGGGGCCGAACAAGCGTTAATGGCTGGCAATTCCATGCGCTCTGATGTGGTGGCCCCGATTATGGCTGGCGCATGGGGCGTTCACGTCCCCCACGGGCTGGAATGGGAAATCGAACACGCCGAGCCGCCTTTTGCGCATGACCGATTTCGGACCCTGCGACATTTGGGCGAATTGCCGGACCTTGTGGGCTGGATCGACGGATGCTGACGCAGCATCTTGCGCCAAGGCCAAGATCAACCCCTACACCTGCGCGCAGATCGCATTAAGAACCTGCCAAAACATGTTGAATAAACATGCTTTTCCATTGTTAGCGTTCATGTTACCCTGCCTATGAGCAGTTAAAACCGCATAAAAATAAGCGGACAAAGGTAGAGGCATGAATATGCAGGCGCAGGTCATGCGGCGCGTGGGGCTTGGCATTTTGGTGCTGGGATGGGGGCTTGTCGCCGCCCTTTCGCCGCTTTCAGCCGCACCCTATGCAGCGATGGTGATGGATGCTCGCAATGGCGAGGTAATCCACGCCCGCAATCATGACACGAGGCTGCATCCGGCTTCGCTGACCAAAATGATGACGCTGTATATTGCATTTGAAGCGGTAAAACACGGCGAAGTCGGTCTGGACACGAAATTCAAGGTCAGCCGACGCGCAACACGGGCGGAATGTGTCTGCCTTGGCTTGAAGGAAGGCCAGCGGATTTCGCTGCGCTACCTGATCCGGGCCGCCGCGCTGCGCTCTGCCAATGATGCCGCGGTCGTGATTGCCGAGGGCATTTCCGGCAGTGTCGAGGCATTTGCAGACCGCATGACCCGGACCGCTCGTGCGATGGGAATGCAGAACACCACCTTCAAGAACCCGCATGGGCTTACCCAGTCTGGCCATGTCTCGACCGCGCGCGACATGACAATTCTGGGGCGACAGTTGTTCTTCGACTACCCGCAATATTTCAACATCTTCTCACGCCGGTCCGATTTCGCGGGCGTGGCCAATGTGCCCAATACCAACCGTCGCTTTCTGGACGCGTATCAAGGCGCCAATGGCATCAAGACCGGTTATACGCGCGCGGCAGGATTTAACCTGACGGCGTCTGCCCAACGCGGGTCAAAGCATGTCATCGCCACCATGTTCGGCGGGTCTTCGACAGCCGCGCGCAATGCCCGCGTCGCGGAACTGCTGGATATGGGGTTCAGCCGTGCCAAGTCGCGTGTGGCGGTGCGCAAACCCGCAACTCCAGCTTATCAAGGACGTAGCACCCTTGTCGCCTCCAAGCCCCAGAATGGCGATGATGACCCCAATGCTGGCGCCAAGACGATTCGTCTTGTTACGGCTGTGCGCAAAAGCCCGCGCCCGCGTCCACGCCCTACCCCGCAATTGCCAGAGGAATTGCTTGTGGCGGTTGCGGAAGGCGTCGATGCGTCGGTCCTGGAAACAGCAGCAGAGTTGAGCCTGACAGAGCTTGCGCCCGAAGCACTTGAAATAACCCCCCCGCCCCGCCCCGTGTTCGATGCAGAAACCGAAACGGCAGAGATTACAGAGGCGCTGGATTTGGCCGTGGCGGAAGCCGCAGGGTTCACTGTTGCGACCCCCGAAGACCTCGCTGCACTGGAGCCAGATGCAGATATAGAGGCGCTGGATGCGGTCGCGCAAGATGGCGGCGCGAGCGAAGACCTGCCCTCGACCGATCTTGTTGAGCTTGCCGACGCCACCCAAGATACAATCGAAATGGCAAGCGCCCCCGTTACGTCCGACATGGACGGCGGCACCGAGGTTAGACCCGACCCGGTGGCATTACAGGGCGCTCTCACACAAGACGAAGGCCCGGCACCAGAAATGCTATGGACCGGCGCGCCCGAATCCTTTCTGCCGGAACCTGTCGACACGCCGCTTAACCTGAACGCCGATCTGGACGTAGCGGCAGCGCCCGCTCTTCCGGCGGAAACCGGGATCATTCTGACGCGAAGCGACACATCAGGTCAGGATCTTGCCACGGCCATGGTCGCGGAAAGCTTCAATGCAGAGACGCCACAGGTCATCAGCCGGATATCGACCTCTGATGCAGGCAGGCTTTGGAGGGTTTCGCTGGGCGTGTTCAATTCCCGTCACGATGCCGAACGCAGCTTGATTACCGTGCGCATGGCAGAATCTCAGGCTCTTGCCAGCGGTGTTAGCCGGGTTCGACAGGTAAGCGGGCGGTTCGAAGCCAGCTTTGCCGGTTTAACCCAAACCGAAGCCGGTCGGGCCTGCGCCAGATTATCCGCACGCGGAATGGATTGCGCGGTTGACCAGCCCTAAATCGGTTTCACGACAACGCGGGATCGCTGCACCGCAAGGATACCGGCCATAATAATCGCCACGCCAATCACGTCATATGGGCCAAGTCTTTCGCCCAGCAGCAGTGCCGCAACCGCAACACCAAAAAACGGGTTCAGGAAGTGGAAGGTCGCGGCACGCACGGCACCGATCCGCCCAACCAGCAGAAACCAGACCCATGTCGCGGCAAGGCCGGGAATAAGCACCGTGTAGCTGAAGGCGGCACCAAGCTGCCATGACCAGACGACATCGAAGGTTTCCAGCGCAAGCGCCGGCCCTGCCAGCAGAGCAGAGCCAACCAGCATTTGCAAACCCACGATCATCAACAGGTTACCACCACCCGCCGAGGCGCCGCGCACCGACAGCGTGGCCACCGTCAGCGCGATCGCGCCTGCGACGCAAAGCGCCACGCCATACAGGTCCACCCCGCCGCCCATCCGCGCGCCCATAATAAGCGCAACACCGCCAAAGCCAGCGGCCAGACCAGCAACGGCAAGCGGGCGCAGCCGTTCGCCGGCAAAGGCCCATCCGGCAAAGGCGACCAAAAGCGGCATCGAGGACGCGATGATCGCAGCCAGAGAGGCCTCGACGGTCTGCATGGCGATAAAGTTCAAACCAAGGTAAAGCGCGTTTTGTGACAGCCCGAAGACAAAAATTGCGCGCCATTGAGCCGTGGTAAGCTGCCATGTCTGGCCCAGCGCCCTTGCAATGGCGATCCCGATGAGGCCAGAGATCAGGAATCGCAGCGATAACGACATAAGGGGCGGTGCAGATTGCACGATGATCCGGGCCGACGCAAAGGCGGAAGACCACATAAAGGCAAAGGCAAGCCCCATCATCAGCGCGCGAATATCCATGGCGGGGCCTTTCTACCAGCTTACTGCACATGTGAATCGATACAGCCTGCCCGGCAGGGTTTCCAGCCCGCAATTGGCTATGCTGCGCCCCACAATCGAATAGGTATATTCAAGATTTCATATTTAGAACGTTGCGAAATTGCGTTTGTAGGGTATGGTGGCCACGTTGTCCGGTATTCAACCGTATTCTGACGACTGTAAGCCATTAAGGAAGAGGATCCGATGAAGCTTAAAGCCGCCACGATTGTTGCCCTTTGCGCCCTGCCGATGAGTGCACAAGCCCAAGCCAGCGGAGATGCCGCCGCAGGTGAAAGTAATTTCCGCCAATGCGCAAGCTGCCACGGTGTTGCCTCGCCCGATGGCGACGTGATTCATCGTGTCGCGCCGACCGGCCCGAACCTTTGGGGCGTCGCCGGGCGCGTTGCAGGGGCATATGACGGCTACAGCCGTTATTCCAGCGCCATACAAGCCGCTGGCGAAGCCGGTATCACCTGGACCGAAGAAAATTTCGTCGCCTATGTCAACGATCCGACCGGCTACCTGCGCGAAGTAACCGGCGATGCGCGGGCACGCTCGAACATGAACCACCGCCTGCGTGGTTCCGCCGAAGACATCTATGCCTATCTGGCGCAGTTCGGCGCCGAATAGGCCAAATGGACGAACACCAAAAAGGGGCCGCATGGCCCCTTTTTCATGCGCGGTGGCTAACCGTTTTCGCGCAAGATATTCCCCGCAAGGTATAACGACCCGCAGATCAGAACCTGCGCCGAGGAATCCTCTGCGGCGATTGCCTGCAACGCAGCCAGAACGCTTTCGGCCTCAACGGCCTCTATGCCAGCGCCGCGCGCGGCCTCGGCCGTGGCCTGCGCGCTTAACGTCGCGGCCTCGCCCGGAATAGACACCGCATAAAGCCTGCGCGCATGTGGCGCCAAAGGCTGCATAAAGCCGGTTACGTCCTTGGTGTTCAGCATCCCGCAGATCATCCAGAGCGGGCGGTCGCCCTGCGCCGCGAGCGTAGATGCAATCGCCTGCCCCGCAGCCGGGTTGTGGCCGCCATCCAGCCAAAGCGTACCGCCCGGCAGGGCATCCACCAGCGGACCTTGGCGCAACCGTTGCATCCGAGCAGGCCATTCGGCGCGGGTGACGGCGGCGTCTGCTCCGGCCCCATGACCAAGTGCACGCAAAGCCGCAATCGCGGTTCCGGCATTCTGCACTTGGTGCGGCCCAGCCAAACGCGGCAACGGCACGTCCAGAAGCCCGGTTTCGTCCTGATAAACCAGCCTTCCGGCTTCGGTCATGACATGCCAATGCTGGCCTTGCACCATCAGCGGCGCGCCCAGACGGGCGGCGCGCGCCTCTATCACGTCGATAGCCTCATCCCCTTGCGTGGCCACCACGCAAGGCACACCGCGTTTCATGATACCGGCTTTCTCGCCCGCGATTTTGCCAAGCGTATTTCCCAGATATTGCTCATGATCCATGCTGACCGGGGTGATGATGGTCAGCGCGGGTGTCTCGACCACATTGGTCGCGTCCAGCCGCCCACCAAGCCCGACCTCTAGTAGCGTGTAATCGGCCGGTGTGCGGGCAAAGGCCAGAAGCGCTGCACAGGTCGTGATCTCGAAATAGGTGATCGCGTCCGCGCCGTTGGCGTGCAGGCATTCGTCCAGAATGGCGCTTAGCGTATCTTCAGCAATCAAATCGCCCGCCAGCCGAATACGTTCATGAAACCGCGCCAGATGCGGGCTGGTATAGGCGTGAACCGACAGCCCAACCCCTTCCAACCCGGCACGGATCATGGCTTGGGTGCTGCCCTTGCCATTGGTGCCGGCAATATGGATGACCGGCGGCAAGCGCCGTTCGGGATGGTCCAAGGCCGCCAACAAGCGCCAGACACGATCCAGCGTCAGGTCGATGATCTTGGGGTGAAATTCCATCATCCGCGCCAAAAGCGCGTCGGACCCGGTGGTCATCTTAATCGGCCCTTGCAGAAGCAGCAGACGGAGGCGGCAGATCGCCATGCACCACGGCGCTTTGCCCGGTCAGCATGCGCAGGACAGTGGCAATTTCGGCACGCTGCTCTTTGCGCGGCGTCACGCGGTCCAGCATGCCATGATCCAGCAGGTATTCGGCGCGCTGGAACCCTTCGGGCAGGGTTTCGCGGATCGTCTGTTCGATCACGCGCGGCCCGGCAAAACAAATAAGCGCGCCGGGTTCCGCGATCTGCACATCGCCCAGCATGGCGTAACTGGCGGTCACGCCGCCGGTGGTCGGATGCGTCAGAACTACGATATAGGGCAGACCGGCCTCGCGCAGCATATCAATCGCGACAGTGGTGCGCGGCATCTGCATCAGCGACAAGATGCCTTCCTGCATCCGCGCGCCGCCCGCGGCAGAAAACAGCACCAAGGGCAGTTTGCGCGCCACGGCATGTTCAGCGGCGGCAATAATCGCATTGCCCACATACATGCCCATCGACCCGGCCATAAAGCTGAAATCCTGCGCCACAGCGACCAGTTTGGTGCGCAGCACCTCGCCCTCGGCCACAAGCATCGCCTCTTTCTGCCCCGTTGCCTTCTGCGCCGCTTTCATGCGGTCAGGGTATTTCTTCTGATCGCGAAATTGCAAAGGGTCAGGCAGCGGTGCCGGCACCTCTATTTCCTGATACAGGCCGCCATCGAAGAAATTGGCGAAACGCTCACGCGGGGTCAGCGCCATATGATGCCCGCAATTGGTGCAAACCTGCTGGTTGTCCGTCAGTTCACGGTGAAACAGCATGGTCCCACATTCGGGGCATTTTTCCCAAAGATTTTCGGGCATCTCGCGCTTGGTAAAGAACGAGTCGATCGTGGGGCGAACGTAGTTGGTGATCCAGTTCATCTTGCATCCCTGCGCAGACTTTGGTCCGAGATAAGCAAAGCCTGCGGCAAATGCAATCAGCGACCCCGCAGGTAGCGCCGCAACAAGGCCCAGACCAGCACCAGTCCCGCCAGATCAACCACAAGCAGGCCCGCCACGCTGGAGGGGTCTGTCAGCGAAAAGGGCAAGCGGAACAGGGCAACCCCGTCCAGCGCCTCTCCGGTGGTGAAGATCAGGATGGCCAGAATGTTGTTACCGAAATGCATGCCCCATGCCAACCCAAGCGAGCCGCTGCGCGCGGTCAGGTCCGCCATCAGCAAACCGAAGAACCCAGTCAGGCCCACCAATAGCCACGCTCCTTGCCCCATTTCAGCAGGCGCATAGTGCAACAGACCGAACAGGATGGACGGAAACACAAACGACACCCAGCGCGCCGCGAAGCGCGCGGCAAGCTGTTGTTGCAGGTAGCCACGAAAAACAATTTCTTCGGCCCCGGTCTGAAGCAACAGGCCCAGCAGCACCGGCACGACAAAGATAGCCCAAGTCGCAAAGGGCACCCCCGGCGTCAGCGTGCCAGAGGCGACGACCCAGACAATCCCCGGCAGTGACACCGCCATGAAGACACCAAAGGCCACGCCAAAATCGCGCCACAGCAGGTCAGGCGGGCCGAACAGGCTGGCGACCGAGCGTTTATGCACCCAGCGCACGGCGGCGAATGTGCCCAAAACCAACCCGCCGAATGTGGCCAGCAGCACAAGAATGGACAGGGGTGACGACCCGACGCCCACCTGCCCCATCGCCTGTTCAGCGCCCGCAAGGCCCACAGCAAAAGTCATACCCAGCCCGATCACGGCCATCCATGCTATGTAGATCACCAGTATAAGTGCCACCCCAAGCCCCAGGCGCCACAGTTGCGGACGCAACCGGGCGGGTGCGATAAATCGGTCTTGGGCTTGTGAAAACGGCATGGGGCCTGTCCATTTGTGGCGAAAAATTCTTATATGTCGGGACTAGATAGGCCCCGCCATATGGCTTCAAGCAAATACGGCGGCCAAGCACAATCAACTATGGAGCAGCAATGCCCTCGGTCTGGGTCTTATTGGTATTTGTCGCACAAGCCGCCTTCGTGGTGCGCGCGCTGTTGCGCCCCGGCCTGACGCCCTCGGCCCGGCTGGCATGGGTGACGATCATCCTTGCCCTGCCCGGCGTGGGGTTGGTGGCGTATTTCCTGTTCGGTGAAATCCGCATGGCGCGCGCGCAACGCGAACGCATCCGCGAGATTCGGAACCATCTGAACGCAGCGCAGATCGGGCAGGTCGGACCGCGCGTCAGTGTCAGTGGACCGGCGCGCCCGGCATTTGCGGCTGGCTACGCGACCAGCCAGTTTCCGCCGGTCTCTGGAAATAAACTTATGCTATTGCCCGAGGGCGACACGATGATGGACGACATCATCGACGCTGTCGAAACAGCCCGCGACCATGTTCATGTGCTGTATTACATCTGGTTGCCAGATAACACCGGCACCCGCATGGCCCACGCCCTGGCCGCCGCCGCGCGGCGTGGCGTGACCTGCCGGGTCCTGATTGATGACCATGGCGGAAGATCGCTGATCCGGTCGCCCTTGTGGCGACAGATGGAGGCGGCAGGCGTCGCACTGGAGCGCGCGGCGCCTTTGGGGAACCCCTTGGTCAGCCTGACCTTCGGGCGGATTGACCTGCGCAATCACCGCAAGATCGTGGTTATCGACAACCACCTGTCATGGGTCGGCAGTCGCAACTGTGCCGATGCCGCCTTCGCCATCAAGCCCCGCTTCGCGCCTTGGGTAGACATTCTGGTGCGGCTGGAAGGGCCGGCCGTGCGCCAGCAACAGGCCGTCTTTGTGCATGACTGGATGACGCATCACGCAGAAGATCTGAGCGCGATCCTGGCTGAAGTGCTGCCCGATAATCGCCCCGGCGAGGTTATAGCGCAGGTCATCGCCTCTGGCCCGGACGATGTGCAGACAACGCCCTCGGACGCGCTCTGCGCCATGATCTATGCGGCCACCGACCGGCTTACGATGACCACGCCCTATTATGTCCCCGATCAGGCTTTGCATGTGGCAATTTGCTCGGCGGCAGAACGCGGTGTGGCGGTGGACCTTGTCTTGCCCGCGCGCAATGACAGCGCCATCGTGGGCGCGGCAAGCGAAAGCCTTGTCCCCGAATTGCTGGACGCGGGCGTGCGCGTGCATCTGTTCCAGCCCGGACTGATCCACTCCAAGATCATCACGGTTGATGGACAATTCGGCATGCTGGGCACCGCCAACCTGGACCATCGCAGTTTTGACCTGAACTACGAAAATTCGCTGCTGCTGGCCTGTCCGGACTTCTCCGCCAAACTGGATGCGCGGCAGCAAAGCTATATTGACCGCGCCGTGCCGCTGGACCGCGCCACGGTCGCGGCATGGCCGTTCTGGCGACGGTTGCGCAACAACATCATCGCGCTGGCCAGCCCCTTGCTATAAAAAACCGCCCCGGCGTGGGAGGACGCGCGGGGCGGTGGCAGATGTTGGGAGACTTTGGCGCGCCGCATCTGGGCGGCGCGCTCGTTTTCGTCCGGCGCCTTATGGCAGCGCAGGAATTTCGATTGCGGGCATTTCACCCGTCAGCGCATCCAGGAAGGCAACGATTGCATCGTTTTCATCCTCGGTGAATTCCTGACCCAGCATCTGCTCGGCCATCAGGTTCACCGCGTCATGCAGGTTGTCCACCGACCCATTGTTGAAATACGGGTAGGTCACAGCCACGTTCCGCAGCGTCGGCGTGCGGAAGGCAAATTTATCGGCTTCGTCGCCCGTGACAAGGAAGCGCCCCTCATCCTTCGAGCTAGGCAACTCAAACTGATAGAAGTTGCTGTCAGTCAAGGCCGGACCATTGTGGCAGGCCACACAGCCCGCATCGACGAACAGTTTCATACCCTCTACCTGCTGATCGGTCATCGCCTGCACATCGCCACGCAAGAAACGGTCCATCGGCGAGTTGGGCGTGTTCAACGTGCGCTCAAATGCCGCAATCGACAGGGCCACGTTTTCGGCGCGGATCGGGTCGGCATCGCCCGGGAATGCGGTTGCGAAATGCTCTTGGTAAACCTCAAACTCTTTCAGGCGCTGGATCGCTTCTTCCAGCGTCATGTTCATTTCGACATCGGCCTGAATCGGGCCAAGCGACTGGCCTTCAAGGTCAGGCTCGCGCCCGTCCCAGAATTGCGAGCCAAGGAAACCAGAGTTCAACACGGTCGGCGTGTTGCGGTTGCCAACCTGCCCACCATGGCCCACGGCGCGGTCAATACGGTCGGTCCAACCCAAAGCCGGGTTGTGGCAGGTCGCGCAGCTAATCACGCCCGAGGCAGATATCCGCGGTTCAAAGAACAGCATACGGCCAAGGTCGATTTTAACTTTATCCATGCTGTTATCGGCCGGAATGGGGGGCAGATAAGGCAGCGGCTCGAAGAAATCCATATATTCGGCGATATCTTCGGCATGAACAGCCGTTGCGCCAAGCACAAGGGCAAGCGCCGTGGCACCAAGCCGGGGAAGGTTACGGGGGGTCATTTTGGCCTCCATGTTCGGTCATCTCCTGACGGTTTCACGACACCTGCCGCAAAACTTTCGCGCGTCTAAGATCACCATAGCGTGAAGAATCGGAGCAAACCTTGACTCAGATCAAGTATTAGAATGATTGTAAATTGAGCATTGAAGATAGATATTCATCACATCTGCGGCGGCCATGGGCGCGTCGCCTCGGCCGCGATCCATGCCTGCACCCATTTGGGCAATTCGGGACTGTCGCCAACGTGCCCAAGTGCCGCCAGCACTTGCGCTGTCGGCACAATTCCCTTGGCGCTGGTCACGGCAGAGCGGATCAGAATGTGGTTGGCACAGTCCTCGCCCTTCCACATGGATTGCTCGGTATACAGAAACCGTGCGTCCCAGCCAATGCAGCGGCTGCGCATTTCGAACGGCTCGAAGGCCCGGATGCGTTTGCGGTAGCGTGTGGAGTTGCCCGCAACCGTGATGCCCCAACGATTCGCGCGGAGCACCACACCCAACCCCGTGCGCATGGCCATGGGAATGCGCCCCAGATCATAGAGCGTCAGCGTGCGGCCATTGTTCAGCTCGACCCACGGGTCCAGATCCCACGGCCAACAGCGATGCTGCGACACATGCGTCTCCAGCAACCCCAAACGCGGCGCATTGCGGTATTTCAGCATTTGGGTGGCAAAGCGCAGAAACGGATACATGGGCGGTCCTTTCGCGGCTTTGGGTCGCGCGGCGTGGTGGCAGGGTCAAGCCCCACCGCGACGTAAAGCAGCGCGTCACAGGCTGTGCAGGCAGGACAGGATTGCCGCGCCGAAGCGGTCCACGCGCGCATCGTCCATGCCCTTTATGCGGGCAAGTTCCGAATCGTTCGCGGGCCGCCGCTCGGCAATCGCGCGCAAGGTGGCGGGGGCCAGGGTCAGCAGCTTGTCCGTGCCGCCCTCGCCCCGCTCCAACCCGCGCGCAATATCGGCCAACTCATCGAACAGCGCACCCGCCTCGCGCCCAGCCAGCTTGCGGCGCTGGGGGTGCTGGGCATCGGGCATAGCCCCGGTAATGACTGCCAGGAACTCTGCCCCATAGCGTTCCAACTTGGTCGCCCCCACGCCAGAGATACGCGCCATCGCGTCCATGCTGTCGGGCCGGGTTTCTGCCATTTCGATCAACGTGCGGTCGGTGAATATGACGTAGGCAGGCACGCGGGCCGTTTCAGCCAGTGCGCGGCGCTTGGCCTTCAGTGCGGACAAAAGCGGCGCGTCCTCGTCAGATACCAGAGCCTTTACCGCAGGTCCGTCGCGGGCGGTGGTGATCGTGTCCTCGCGCAGGCTGATTTCGGCCTCGCCGCGCAGGATGGGTCGGGCGGCTTCGGTCATGCGCAACGCGCCGTGGCGCTCGGCATCGGGACGGACCAGATCGCGCCCCATCATCTGCCGGAATACCGCCTGCCACTTGGCGCGGCTTAACTCACGACCCACGGCAAAGGTCGGCAGGTGGTCATGCCCGCGCGCCTTGACCTTGTCGGTCGCGTTACCGGTCAGAATATCGACCAGATGGCCCACGCCAAAGCGTTCATCCGTGCGCAACATGGCTGACAACGCCTTGCGCACCGGGGTCGTAGCGTCGAACAGCTTGACCGGACGCGCGCACAGGTCGCAATTCCCGCAAGGCTCTGACGCTTCCCCGAAATAAGACAACAGCACCCGACGCCGACAGGCCGCCGCCTCTGCCAACCCCAGAAGCGCGTTCAGGCGCACATGGTCCGCCTCTCGCCGCTCTGGAGGCGCGGGGCTTTCATCTATCTGGGCGCGACGCAGGCGAATATCGTCTGGGCCATATAGGGTGAAGGTGTCGGCAGGCGCGCCATCGCGCCCGGCACGGCCAATTTCCTGGTAATACGCTTCGATGGATTTCGGCAGATCCGCATGGGCGACCCAGCGAATATCGGGTTTGTCGATGCCCATACCGAACGCCACGGTCGCCACCACGATCAGATCATCCTCGCGCTGGAACAGTTCTTCGACGGCGCGGCGGGTGTCCGCCTCCATCCCACCATGATAGGCGCGAGCGTTGTGGCCTGCCTCGCGCAGCCCTTGCGCCAATGCTTCGGTGCGCGCACGCGTTGCGCAATAGACGATCCCGGATTGGCCACGCCGCGCGGCAGCATAAGTCAGGATTTGCTTGCGGGGGCTGTCCTTTACAGTGAAGTTCAGCGTGATGTTGGGTCGGTCAAACCCGCGCAGAAAGATGTTCGGCGCGCGCCCTTCAAATAACCGCTTCAGGATTTCAGCGCGGGTTTCAGCATCTGCGGTCGCGGTAAACGCCGCCATCGGCACATCCAGCGCACGGCGCAGATCGCCGATGCGCAGGTAATCGGGCCGGAAGTCGTGCCCCCATTGGCTGACGCAATGCGCCTCATCAACGGCAATCAGCGTGCAACGCGCGCGGCGTAACAGGTCTAGTGTGCCCGAAGAGGCCAGCCGTTCGGGCGCGATATACAGCAGCTTCAATTCCCGCCGGTCAATCGCCTCGAACACCGCGTCGCGCTCGGCTTCGGTGTTGCCAGAGGTCAGCGCGCCTGCGGCCACACCCAGCTCCTGCAAGCCGCGCACCTGGTCGCGCATCAGCGCAATCAGCGGCGAGATGACAAGCGTCATTCCATCACGACACAGCGCCGGTAGCTGAAAACACAAGGACTTGCCGCCGCCCGTGGGCATGAGCGCCAGTGTATCCTGGCCTGCGGCCACAGATTCCACGATTTCGGCCTGTCCGGGGCGAAACCCGTCAAAGCCGAATACTTGTTTAAGTATGGCCTGCGGGTCTGTCCCCTCAGATGAACATGGCAGCATTATTGGTCAGAATGATCTGGATTGCATAAATTGCCAAAAGTGCAACAAGCGGCGCAAGGTCGATGCCACCCAGATCGGGCAGGAAACGGCGAATGCGCATGTAAACGGGTTCCACCAACCGGTTAATCCCGTCCCAGATCGAAGCCACAATGGGCGAGTTCAGGCTAAGCACGTTGAAATTTATCAGCCAGCTCAGGATGATATGCGCGATGATGATGAATTGCGCCACGTTCAGCACAAGCAGGATAATCTGGATGATCGACAGCATCTTGGGCCTTTTCCATTGGGTTGCTTCATCTCTAAGGGTGCAGGCCGGCAAGAGCAACCGTTTCGCCTGTCTGGACATGCGCGGCGCAATCGCTAGGTAAGAAGGGTTGCCAAAAAGGACTAGCCGAATGCTCGTTATCCTGTCGCCCGCAAAGAAACTGGACTGGACAGCCCAGCCCGATGCCACCACCCGGCCAGATTTTCAGGCCGATGCCGTTGCGCTGGCAGATGTGGCGAAAGAGCTGGGCACGCCGGGATTGAAAAAGCTGATGCATATCAGCGACAAGCTGGCAGAGTTGAACCTTGAGCGGTTCGAAAGTTTCAAAGCCGACCCAGAGCCAGAGGCCACCCGCCCCGCGATCCACGCTTTCGCGGGCGACACCTATACCGGGCTGGATGCAGGTTCTCTTGACCCGGATGCGCTGAACTGGGCCAAAGGGCATTTGCGTATTCTGTCGGGCCTATACGGCCTGCTGCGACCTTTTGATGCAATGCAACCCTATCGCCTGGAAATGGGCAGCCGGTTGAAGACCGAAAAAGGCAAATCGCTTTATGACTATTGGGGCGACCGCATTTCGCAGGCGCTGAACGCCGCAGCGGCAGAAGCGGGCGCAAAGGTGATCGTGAATTGCGCATCACAGGAATATTTCGGCGCGGTGGAGCTTGGCGCACTGCGCCCGCGCGTCATCACTCCTCAATTTCTGGACAGCAAGGACGGCGCAGAGCCAAAAGTCATCAGCTTTTACGCCAAGAAAGCCCGTGGCGCGATGGCGCGCTTCGTGATGGAACACCGTTTGACCGACCCGGCGGAATTGCGCGCGTTCGACAGCGGCGGCTATGCGTTTGATGCCAAGCAATCATCCGAAGACCGCCCTGTGTTCATCCGGGAAATCTGACCCCGAATCTAGGCGCGCGGCTCCGCTTTGCTCAAGACCCCGTTACCGCGTGCGTCCGTATCTGGACATTGTTCGGTGGTTTGCGGAAGCTGTATTTGCGCTGGTTGCGACCCCGGCGAGAAACATCATTTTCATTCGTGCGGGGAGGCCCGCGTTCCACGGGAAGAACCGCGCGACATGTTTGGCCAGCAGGATGCGACCAATGGGGATACGACCAGGGTTTCCCATGGCGATGGCCCAACCCGTGGCCCAGCAGATGCCGGTTTGCGGGCTGCGCCCCTTCGGACAGAGGCCCAAATGGCAGAGCAACCCCATCGCCCGGTTCAGGATATCCTAGATCGGCTACGCAACGTCTCGGACGCCGCCTCGGTCAGTTTCGGGGACATCCTGCATGCGATGGATAAAGGCGGGCAACCGGTGCTGTTGCTGTTGCCCGCACTGATCCTTGTGTCACCGCTCAGCGGCATTCCGGGGTTGTCGTCCTTGGGCGGGCTGACAATTGCGCTGGTGGCCGCCCAAATCCTGTTTGGACGCCGCACGATATGGTTGCCAGGTTTCATCTTGCGGCGGCAACTGCCGACAGCGCGGCTGGTCTGGGCGGTTTCGAAGCTGGATAAACCTGCGGGTTTCATCGACCGCAAGACCGTTGCACGCGCGGAATGGTTTTTCGCCTTTCCGGGGCGTCAGATACTACTGCTGACCTGCATGTCATGCGGCGCCATCATGCCTTTCTTCGAGCTGGTGCCGTTTTCGGCCACGTCGCTTGCGGTTGTCATAAGCATTCTGGCCAGCGCGCTTTTGGTGCGCGATGGCCTGCTGGCAGGTCTTGGTCTTGGTGGGCTTGGCCTGACCGTGTTGCTGATCGCGAAGCTGGCGACGCAGTAAACGCGGCGCCTATTCCGCCGCACGCAAGGGCAATTCCGGTTCGATATCCGGGTCATGCGTGACCGTGACGGGCCGCGCTGGCGGCAAGCCAGTGTCCCAGATCAACTCTGTATCGCGTATCCGCGAAAGTTTCTTTTCAAGCGCCCGGTCGCGCCGCGCAGCACTTCCGCGCTTGGCAAACAGCCAACGCAGGCCCAGTGCCCCACGATACGCGCCTTTCTCTATCCAGACCCGAAGCGCCAGCATTGCCGGTGTCAGCATCAGCGTCAGAACCGTCGCCACGCCCAGACCGAACACGACCGCTGTGGCAAGCTGCTTCCACCAAAGCGCGGTCGGGCTGTCGATGCTGTAGCCGCCATTGGCGAAATCGAGACTGATCCCCAGCATCATCGGCGTCAGACCGGCCATAGTGGTGATTGTGGTCATCAAAACAGGCCGGATACGAGCCTCGACGGTGCGGATGATCGCCTCGATCCGAGGCATGATCTTGGCATAGCTTTGGTATGTGTCGATCAGCACGATGTTGTTGTTCACCACGATCCCGGCCAGCGCCACGATCCCCGTGCCAGTCATGATGACAGAGAAGGTCTGCTCCATGACCAACATCCCGATCAGCACGCCCGCGCTGGACAGGATGACCGCCAAAAGCACCAGCACCGAATTGTAGAAACTGTTGAACTGGGTCAGCAGGATCACGAACATCAGGCCCAGTGCCGCGCCAAACGCATATATCAGGAATTGCTGGCTTTCCTGCTGGTCCTGCTGCTCGCCGGTCCATTCCCAATCCACGCCCGCAGGCAAATCGGCCTCTGTCTGCAACCAGTCGGTCAGCGTCTGAATCCGTTCGGTGGCGTTAATGGGCACCGAACGCCAGTTGTTGCGCTCCATCTCTGCCACGGTTTCCGTGGCAAGCGCATGGGCCTGCGTGCCGGGTTCGTTTTCGGCAGGGTGGGTTTCGGCCCGCGTGACAACGCGCTGCACATTGCCATCCGCATCTACCAACTGTTCCAGATTGGGGCGCACATCGGCTTTCACGTCGAAATAGCGCTGCTGGTCCATCCGGTCGATGCGCGAACGGCTGGCCACGGTTTCCGTAGTTATGAAATTCGACAGCGGCACCATGCCGAAATTGGTCTGCACGCGCAGGGTTTCCAACGTCGAGAGCAAGCGGTTTTCCTCTGGCAAACGCACGCGGATGTCGATTTCCTCTTCCGAGGTATCGACGCGCATCGTGTCCAGCAACAGGCCACGCGTGACAAGCTGAACCATGCCGCCAATCGTCTGCACATCGGCGCCGAAGCGGCCTGCAATTTCGGTATCGACATTGATCTGCCAGTCAATGCCGGGCACCGGGCGGGTATCTTCCAAGTCGAACAAACCAGCGGTGTCAGCGAACTGGGCGCGCACCTGCTCCACCGCTGTTTCCAACGTGGCGAAATCCTGCCCGGTCAGCCGCAGATGGACAGGCTTCGCGCCGGCTGGCCCGCCCGCCTGAATAAGCGTTTCAGCGTAAATGCCGGGGATCTCGGACAGGCGCGCCTGCATCCGCTCGACAATCCGCGAGCCGGACATGGCCGGGTCATCCGTGCGTGTCTGCCAGCTTGTCAGCTCAAACTGAACCTGCCCAACCGCGTCATTGGGCGCACTTGTGCCACCCGTATTGGTGTTCAGCCCGCCATCACCAGCAAAGGCAAAGACCGAATCCACCCCCTCGGTGGTCAGAGCGACCTGTTCGGCCTGCCGCACCAGCGAATCTTTCTCATCCAACGACAGATTGCCGCGCGCGCGGACATAAATGATGCCTTGTTCGGGTTCCGTCTCTACGAAGAATTCTACCCCGCGATTATTGGCACCATAATACTGGAACACCGCCATCACGAACGCGACCACCGCGACCGCAGTCACAATCGGCATGACCGGGTTGCCGACAACGAACCGCGCCAGCCATCCCGTAATACCGTAATGGCGGCTGGCATCGATTGTCTTGGGTTTGCGACGAATGGCAATCGCACCAAAGGTGATCGACACGCCAAAGGCAGACAAGATCATCAGCACAGCACCGGGCAGCAATTGCACCACAGATTGGGCAGCTTGCGTGCCCCCTGTCAGGTAGCCGGGGTTCAGAAGCAGCATCGCCCCCATCCACAGCCCAACCACGGCCAAAGCGGCAAAAGGCAAGCGCAACACCCAAGGCAGACGACGCAAGGCATCCGATATCTGGCCCACACGGCGCGCAATCCGGCCCGTGACACCGCCCATGACCGGCAGGAATACCAGCGCGACAATCAGCGAAGCGGTCAGCACGAAGATCAGCGTGACCGGAAGCATCCCCATGAATTCGCCCGCCACGCCGGGCCAGAACAACATGGGCAAAAACGCGCAAAGCGTTGTCGCCGTAGAGGCAATGACCGGCCAGAACATACGCTGCGCGGCACGGACATAGGATTGCATTGGCCCATCGCCTGCCGCGATCCGCTTGTCGGCATATTCCGTCACGACAACCGCACCGTCGACCAGCACACCCACGGCCAGGATCAGCCCGAACATAACGATATTCGACACCGCCACGCCCATGACGCCCAGCAGGATAAAGCACAGCAGGAACGAGGCCGGAATCGCGAAACCCACAAGCAACGCAGAGCGCGTGCCAAGGGCCGCAAGAACCACGATCATCACCAAGGCGATGGCGGTCAGGACAGAGCCTTCCAACTGGCGCACCATTTCATCCACCTGCACCGACTGGTCGAGCGCGGTGGTAACATGGACAGAACTGCGCAGTTCGGCATCCCAACTGGCTTGCTCTGCCTCTATGGCGGTGCGCACAGCAGCAACCGTGTCGATGGCGTTGAAGCCTTTGCGCTTGACGACCTGAATGGCAAGATTCTCTTCGCCATTGAAGCGCGCCGTGCCTTCGCGGTCGGCAAATGTCAGGCGAATCTCTGCCAGATCTCCCAAGGTCACGACCGAATCGCCGTTTACCTTGATTGGCAGCCTGTAGATGTCCTGCGTGCTCTCAAAGGTAGAGGGCACGGTGACAGAAAACGCGCCGCTGGCGGTTTCGACCTGCCCTGCGGCAACAAGCTGGTTATTCGCGCCGACCGTCTGGATCAGCTCACCCGCCGTCACGTTATAGGCTTCCAGCTTCAGCGGGTCGATCAGCACCTCGACCATCTCATCGCGGGCACCGGCGATTTCGGCTTCCAGCACGGAATCGAGCGCCTCGATCCGGGTTTGCAGGCTGCGGGTCGCACTTAGAAGCGTGCGCTCGGAAACATCGCCCGACAGGGCAACAATGACGATCGGAAATTCGGAAAAGTTAATCTCTGTCAGGGTGTAATTCTGCGCGCCGCTGGGGAATTGCGCTTCGGCGCGGGTCATGGCGTCCCGAATGTCGGCCATGGTTTCGGACTTGTTCCAGCCAAATTCAAATTCCAGAACCGCCGCGCCAATGCCATCGGCTGAAAAGGCACCCAGCTTTTTCAGCCCGTCCAGCCCGGCCAGTTCGGTTTCCATCGGCTTTACAATGGCATCCTCGGAATCGACCGCGTTAATACCCGGAAACGGCACGGTGATGATAACGGCGGGCACCTCGATATCCGGCTCGCCCTCTTTGGGCAGGCCGAAATAGGCGGCCGCACCGACCCCAAGGGTCATGACCACAAGAGCCAGAACCATCCGCGCATGGGTCGCGGCCCAGGAAACGATGCCGATCATTGCGCGGCCTCCTCGCGCCATGTCACGTCAACCATGGCCCCCGCACGGGTAAATTCCTGCCCAACGATGATTGCGCCAATTTCCGTGGGCAACCCGGCCAGCCAGATGCCTTGATCGGTGTCGCGCAACACGGTCGCTGGCGCAAAACTGACATGACCTTCGTCATCCACCAAGCGCAGCCCCAGTTCGCCCGCGTCGTTCAACGTCAGGGCAGACGCCGGGATCAGATGACCCTCGCGGCCATCAGCCTCTACCATGATATCAGCGCTTTGACCGTCGCGGATGCTGTTATCGGGGTTCGGGACCGTCACCTCGACGCGGAAGGTGCGTGTGGCAGGGTCCGCCGAGCGGGCAATAAAACTGACCTGACCAACCACTTCGCGTCCCCCGGCCAGCCGTGCCCCGGCACGCGCGCCTTCAGTCAGGCGTGCGACCTGCAATTCATTCGCGAAGCCGACCAGCTTCATCGGGTCAAGCTGGATCAACGTCGCGCACAGCGCGCCGGGCTGCAACAGACTGCCCAGCTCCGCCGTATCGGTTTCCAGCAATCCATCGAAAGGGGCGTGCATGACCAGTCGCGCCATGTCTTCCACCGCGCGGTCCAGCCCGGCTTGCGCCGCTTGCAACGCGGCGCGGGCGCCTGCAAGGCGCGTTTCGGGGGCGAAACCGCCCTCGCGCAGCCCTTCGGCGGCGCGGAAATTGATCTCGGCCTCACTCAGGCGCGCGCGCGCTTCGTCCAGCGCCGCGCGGCGCACACCCGGTGCGACTTCGCATAACGGATCGCCCGCTGATACACGCGCACCGCGGCGCAGCGGCTCTGACACCACAAGGCCGGACGTTTCAGACCGGACCTCGACCGAGCGCGGGGCTTCTGTTCGTCCACGCAGCACAACGCTGCTGTCAACCGGCTGCGCGACCGACCGCATTGCAACCACTTTGACCAAATCCCTGTCCGGCGCGTCATCAGTCTGAGCTTCTGCTTCCGTCACAACGCCGGCGAAGCTGAACAGCGTGCCGCGCTCCATCACCAGAAAATAGAGAGCAGCCACAACCGTTAACGCTGTGACTAGTGGAAAAATGCGCATTGCCGCCTCTTGGTCCAAACTTTCCGTGCATATAGCCTCTATACGCTAGACTAACCAGTTCAGATTTATTTTGCAGGTGCAGAATCGTATGGTGCGATATTTTTATTCACAGCGGCTGCACAGCCCGCTTGCAGCCAGCAGGGCTTGGCAATTACCCCCGCTTCACGCTAAGACAACGCAAGACCCAGTGCAAAGGTGCCCGACGTGAGCAATCCGGAAAGTTTCATCGACGAGGTCAGCGAAGAGCTTCGGCGCGACCGGGCCATGCAATACCTGCGCAAATATAGCTGGATCGCTGTGTTGCTTGTGCTGTTGCTGGTTGGTGGCACAGCATGGAACGAATGGCGCAAAGCCAGCGCGCAAGCCAGTGCAGAGGCATTTGGCGAAAGCGTTCTTGCCGCCTTGGAAAACGACGATAGTGCTGCGCGCGTCGCTGCATTGTCCCAGATTGACGTGACAGGTGCGCAACAGGGGCTGCTTCAGCTTTTGCGCGCCGGTGAATTGCTGGAAACCGACCGCGGCGCGGCGATGGACGCGTTTCAGGCCGCCGCGCAGGATGAAAGCCTGCCCGATGCCTATCGCCAGCTAGCCGCACTGAAACGGGTGATGGCAGGGCAAGGCATTCTGCCCCTGGGAGAGCGCCAGACCGTGATCGCGGGTCTGGCGCAGCCCGGTCAACCCTTCCGCCCGCTGGCGCTGGAACAAAGCGCTCTGCTCGCGCTTGAAGAGGGCGACGAGGCGCGCGCCATAGAAATTCTGCAAGACCTGTTGCAACAATCTGACGTGTCCGCGGCCCTGCGCCAGCGCGTCACGCAACTTTTGACTGGCCTTGGGGCCGAAACCGGCGCCGCGTGACGCGCGGGCACAGCAAGATAGGAGCCTGAGGTGAGATTTTGGACATCCGCAACCTTGCTTGCCATGGCGCTCGCCGTGACAGCCTGTGACCGCGAATTCATCCTCGAAGGCGCGCGGTTCCCGCTGCGCGCGCCCTTTGCCGAAAACGCAGGCGAAGCCGCCGCAAGCCGGGCAGAGCCAATCAGCCTGCCCGGAACGCAGGTCAATGCAGCCTGGACGCACCGTCTGGGCACGCCCAATACACGGATTGCACACCCGGCGCTTGGTGCGACGCTGACCCAGCAATGGGCTGCCGATGTCGGCCAAGGTGACGGACGACGCCACCGCATCACCGCCGAACCTGTCGCAGCAAATGGCATCATCTACACGCTGGACAGCCGGGCGCAAGTGACGGCCACAAACACTGCCGGAGCAACGGTCTGGACGCGCGATCTGACACCTACCGCCGACCGCCGCGGCGACGGCGCCTCTGGCGGCGGCTTGGCATTGGCGGATGGACGGCTTTATGTCACCTCGGCCTTCGGCAGCCTGACTGTTATCGACTCGGCCAACGGCGATCTTGTCTGGACCAAAGCCTTTGACGCGCCCGTAACGGCCCCGCCAACGGTCGCTGGCGACCGGGTCTATGTCGTCGCCGCCGACAGCACAGCTTGGGCGCTGGAAACCCGCGATGGCAAAACGGACTGGCAATTGCCCGGCACGCCCTCGGTCGCCTCTATGGTGGGCGGCGCGGCACCGGCGGTCGCGGGTGCGCTTGTGTTGTTCCCGACCCCGTCGGGCGAATTGATTGCGGCACAGCGCGACACCGGCATGATCGAATGGCGCACCAGCATCGCGGGCACGCGGCTGGGCGTGGCCTATGCCCGGATCAAGGATATCACCGGCGATCCTGTCATTTCCGGAAATCGCGTCTTCATCGGCAACCAGTCCGGCCGCGTCATGGCGCTGGATCTTGCCAATGGCGCGCGGCTATGGACCGCCGACGAAGCCGCCTATGGCCCGGTCTGGCCCGTGGGTGGGTCGGTGTTCCTGATGTCGGATCGCAACCGCCTGGTCCGTCTTGATGCCGCGACGGGCGAATTCATCTGGGGCCAGCCGCTTCCGCTGCACACGACCGAACGCGAACGCAAACGCGCAGAGATTTACGCGCATTTCGGCCCGCTTCTGGCCGGGGGGCGATTGGTCGTCGCCTCGAGCGATGGCATGATCCGCAGCTTCGATCCGGCCAATGGCGCGCTTGTGGGCGAGGTCGATCTGCCCGGCGGTGCGGCCAGCGGCCCGATTGCCGTGGGTGGAACGCTCTATGTCGTATCCAAAAGCGGGAGCCTGCTGGCCTATCGCTAGCCATTGCGCTATAGCGCGTTTTCTGACAGGCCCCGCCCGGCGCGGGGCCGTCCTGCGTTTTTGTCCCCGGAGGGATACATGAGCTTCAGCCTCGCCATCATTGGCCGCCCCAATGTCGGCAAATCAACCTTGTTCAACCGACTGGTCGGCAAACGTCTGGCACTGGTCGATGACCAGCCCGGCGTGACCCGTGACCTGCGCGAAGGCGCAGCCAAGCTGGGCGACCTGCGCTTTACCGTGATCGACACGGCGGGGCTGGAGGACGCGACAGATGACAGTCTGCAAGGCCGTATGCGCCGCCTGACGGAACGGGCGGTGGACATGGCAGATATCTGCCTGTTCCTGATCGACGCACGTGCAGGCGTAACCGCCAGCGACGAAGTCTTGGCCGAGATTCTGCGCAAACGCGGCACCCATGTCATTCTGGGCGCGAACAAGGCCGAGGGTCGCGCAGGCGAAGCCGGGGTGCTGGATGCCTACGGGCTTGGCCTGGGCGAACCGCTGCGCCTGTCTGCCGAGCATGGCGAGGGTATGGACGAACTGTATCACATACTTCGTCCACTGGCCGAGGAATACGAAGAACGGGCAGAGGCCACTGCCCCCGTGGTCGATCTGGATATCTCCGACGAGGACGAGGATGAGGTTCCCGACCACACGCCCAGCGCCGCACGTCCCTTGCAAGTGGCGGTTATCGGGCGGCCCAATGCGGGTAAATCCACGCTAATTAACAAAATCTTGGGCGAAGATCGCCTGCTGACCGGGCCAGAGGCAGGAATCACCCGCGATTCGATCTCGTTGTCGCTGGACTGGATGGGCACGCCGACCCGCATTTTCGACACGGCGGGCATGCGCAAGAAAGCCCGCGTGGTCGACAAGGTCGAAAAACTGTCCGTGGCTGACGGATTGCGCGCCGTGCGCTTTGCAGAAGTTGTGGTCGTGCTGCTGGACGCCGCGATCCCGTTCGAATCCCAAGACCTGCGCATTGCCGATTTCGCCGAAACCGAAGGGCGCGCGGTGGTTGTGGCCGTCAACAAATGGGACATTGAAGAAGAAAAGCAGGACAAGCTGAAAGAACTGCGCCACAAGTTCGAGAAGCTGCTGCCTCAGTTGCGCGGCGCGCCGATGGTCACAGTATCGGCCAAGACCGGCAAAGGGCTGGACCGTCTGCATGACGCCGTTCTGCGCGCGCATGATATCTGGAACCGCCGCGTCGGCACCGCCAAGCTGAACCAATGGCTGGAAGCGATGGTCACGGCGCACCCGCCGCCCGCACCGGGCGGCAAGCGCATCAAGCTGCGCTACGCGACACAGGTCAAGACACGGCCCCCGGCCTTCGTGGTCATGTGTTCACATCCCGAAGACCTGCCGACAGCCTATAGCCGTTATCTGGTCAACGGCTTGCGCGACAACTTCGACATGCCGGGGACACCGATTCGCATGTTCATGCGGTCCCAGAACGACAAAAACCCGTTCAAGGGCCGCAAGAAAGCGCCGCCGTCGAAACTACGCAAGCATCTGGAGGGGCGCCGCGAGAGCTGATCTCCGTCTGCCCCGCGCCGGGTTGTCGCTATGGCGTGGGCAACTTCACGCTTTCCACCCGGCGCAACACCTGCGTCACGTCCAGATCATAGGCCGCCGCGCGCACCTGCATTTCATGCAGCGCGATCCAGCCGTCATCGTCCAGCCAGTAGCGCAGGAACATCTGCGCATCTTGTTGGCTATTGGCTGTATAGCGGCCCTCGACAAGCTGATACCGCGCGCCATCGCGGGTGTCGGTGCCACATGCGATGTCGTGGCGCGTTTCGGAGTCTTGCCGCAATTTCTCGCGCCCGGCCTCGCGCTGTTCGGCGGTGAAGCGACCCAGTTCTGACCAGCTTTGCCCGCCATCGGTGGATTGATACATCACATCGCCGCGCTGCATGGACCACGGCAGGGCTGCGGGCTCCACCGCCTCGCTTAACCAATCGCCTGTCTCATCCGCCGAGTGGCGTGTGATTGTGGGTGGTGCACCGTTGAAGCTTTGCGTAGCTTCAATCACGACCGGTACCTCCGGATTGCCTTCGACCATCAGGCGCAGGAATAACGCGTCGCAATCCTCGGCGTTTGCGGCAGGGGCCAGCAGGACAAGCGCGATGACAACGTATCGGAACATGGCAACACTCCCAGTTCCCAAAACGCTACTGCACGCCCTGATTCGCCGCAACGGCTAGAATGGCCCGCGCAGATACATCGGCCCGCCCGTCCAGCGCGGAAAGCCGAAAGCGTTTATCATCACAACGTCAATATCATCCGCGCGCGCGGCGATCCCTTCACGAAGGATCGCGTCCCCTTCGGCCTGCATGACCGACAGAATGCGCGCCATGATCGCCTCTGCGCCAAAATCTTGCCGGGCAATGCCCTTGCGCGCGGATTCGTCCAGGATCACGCGCTCCACTTCCGGGTCGGGCACGGGTTTGCCGCTGGAATAATCATACCAGCCGCGCCCCGCCTTGCGGCCAAAGCGCCCCGCCTCGCACAGAATATCAGGAATACGCACGTAATTCGCCGGGCGCTTGCCCTCAGCGGCGCGGCGCTTGCGCATGGCCCATGCAATATCCAGCCCCGCCAGATCCTGCATCTGGTAAATGCCCATCGGAAAGCCAAACGCGACCATAGCGGCATCAATCTGCCAAGGCAGCGCACCCTCTTCCAGCATGTGCTCGCAATCGGCGCGGTAGGCCGACATGATGCGATTGGCGATGAACCCATCACACACCCCGGCAAACACCGTGATCTTCCCCAAGGCTTTGGCCAATGCTGCACCGGTGGCAAGGGCGTGGTCCGATACCGCGTCCGGCACCACGATTTCCAAAAGTTTCATCACATGCGCGGGCGAGAAGAAATGCAGCCCCACCAGCCGCGACGGGTCGGCCATAGTCGCGGCCAAGGCGCTTACATCCAGATACGAGGTGTTGGTGGCAAGGACGCAATCGGGCGCAGTAACAGTTTCCAACTGGGCCAGAACGGCTTTCTTTACGTCGAAATCCTCGAACACGGCTTCTATGACAAGCTGCGCATCCGACAGGTCGGCAGGGTCATTGGTCGCGGTGAAAGCGGCGACACAGGCCGCGTGGCGGTCAGCCCCGATCACCCCGCGCGCCAAGCTGTCTTGCAAAATGCCCATCACGCGGCCCTTTGCGGCGTCAGCAACCTCTGCTGTCTGCTCTAGCAACGTCACGCGCAGCCCCGCCAGCACGCAAGCCGCCGCAATGCCCGCGCCCATTGTGCCGCCGCCAACCACGCCGATCCGTTCGGGCACAGGCGCCCGAACATCTTTCAACCGGTCCAACCGTCCCGCCGCACGTTCGGCAAAGAACACATATGCCAGCGCCTTGGATTGTGGGTCGTCACGCAGGCGCAGGAAAGCCGCGCGTTCTGCCGCCAAAGCCTCTGGCGCAGGCAGGGTCAGCGCGCCGCGCAGCGCCGCAACCGCTTCTTTGGGAGAGTTCTGGCCACGGGCGCGCTTGTCCAATTTGGTCGCCAGCGCTTCAAACGCCGCCGGGTCGGGGTGCAACACCGGGCGCGCCAGAACCGGGCCGGGGTCAGGACGCTCTGCCAGCGTTGCGGCAAAATGGAGGGCGCTGTCCAACAGATCGCCCTCTGCAAGTTGGTCCACCAACCCCAAGTCTGCGGCGCGCGTGGCAGAAATCGGCTTGCCCCCCGCAACCATCTCCAGCGCATAGGTGGCTGGTATAATGCGCGGCAAACGCACCGTGCCGCCAGCACCGGGGATCAGGCCCAATGTGACCTCTGGCAAACCCAGCTTCGCGCCACGCGCGGCCACCCGGTAGCGACACGCCAAGGCCAGTTCCAACCCGCCGCCCAGCGCGGTGCCGTGAATGGCCGCAATCCAAGGCACATGCGCGCCTTCGATCTGCGCCAGAACGTCGGGCAAATGCGGCTCCATGGGCGGCTTGCCAAACTCTCGAATATCGGCCCCGGCCACAAAGCTGCGCCCGGCGCAATGCAGGACCACAGCGCGCAGCCCCGGCATTGCGTTGGTCTGCGCCACGGCTTCTGCCAGCCCCGCGCGCTGCGCTTGGCCCAGTGCGTTGACCGGCGGATTGTCGAGGGTGACGCGGGCGATATCGCCCTCTTGGGTGACGAAAACAGTCATGGAGCGTCCTGCAAGATGGCTTCGGTCAGCGAGCTATCGGGGTCTTCCAGCGCGGCGATCACGTTGAAATGGTGGAAATCACCGTCCACCACCAGCCGCGTTCCGGGCCAGGCTTCGCGCATCAGCGCAGATTGCCGCAAGAATTCGGGGCGTTCATGCCCGCCGACCCACGCGGTCAGATGCGTGCCGGGGCGCGGCACCTGCAAAGCAGGGCTTTCGGCCTGCGCCATATCCGGGGTCAGGCGCAAGATGCCGTTCATCTTGGTGCGCAATAATGGCCGCAGATCGTGCAGGCCAGAGATGGACACCGCTGGCCCCGCCACATTGGGCATGTCGGCACATAGCATCCGCGCGACCAGATGGCCCCCGGCGGAATGCCCGGCAAGCCGCACCGGGCCTGGCACCTCTGCCTGCGCTGCGACAATCGCGCGGGCGATCTGGGCGGTCATCACGGCCAGCGTGGCGTCTGGTGCCAGCGTGTAGCTGGGCATGGCCATTGCCCACCCCCGCGCAACGGCACCATGTGCCAGATGCGACCATGTGGATTTGTCGAAGGCTTTCCAATAGCCACCATGCACGAACACGGCCAACCCCTTTGGCGTGCCATCGGGCAGGAACAGGTCGAACCGCTCACGCGCACCATCGCCATAGGGCACATCAAGCCGGGTGCGCACGGTGTCGCGATACTCCGCCGCGCGCGCCTGCCATCGCGCCGGATAGTCCGCCCCTCCGGGAATATGCGCACCGTTTTCGAACGCCGCGTCCCAATCTATCAACCCTGTCATGCCGCCCTCCCCGGAAGCTTGGCCCAGCATATATTTCAAGCCTAAAACATCAAGCCTCTAGGGCGCGTATATTCCGGTCAAACTCCGCGCGCGCCCGGCCCCAAATGCCTGCGTCAACGGCATCAACTGCCTGCAAATGCGGCAAGAGCTGCGCGGCAAAATCCTCTGAAGCTTCTATGGGCAACAAAGAGGGCAGGTTGTCGATCGCCATCACATCCAGCACCGGAGCGCCATGCACCCGCAGCACAGGCCGCGCCCAATCTGTCGCGCGGTCATAGACCTTGACGGGTGAAAAATCAGACGTCGGATCGCAGGCGATATCGCCAATCACCCGCAAGGCGCGTGGCGCGCTTACCGCCGATTGCGGCACGAAAACCGGTGTGCCGGGCATGGCAAGAATGCAGTTCAGGAACAGGTCATGCGCAAGCACTTCCGGAAAAGGGCCACCGGCTTCGGTTTCCGCCTTGTCCCAAGCGGTTACGGGCGCGCCGACCGCGGCACACATATCCGCAGCACCGCGCCCCACGCGGCCAAGCGCGCCGATGACCAGCACGCGGGGGACCGCCAAACCTGCCAGCGCTTGCGCCACCGCATCCACCAACACGGTCTTGTCGGCAAACCGGGCGACCGGCGCGCAAACCCCACCGCGCGCCTGCGCCGCATAAGCCAGAAGCGACACCGCTGCGCCCGCATACCCGGCCCAATATCCGAAGGCAGCCACGCGGCGGCCCTGCGCATCGGTCAGGTATTCCAGATCATACAGAACCCCGCCCCCCTGCCGAAAGCGGCGCAGAAGTTCTTGGCCCGCAGGTTGCCCCTTATAGGCATGGCCAAACATGATGTGCCGATGACGCAGCGGCGTGCCGTCCTCTGGCAATTCCTTCAAGCCGAAGATGATCGCGTCGGTCGGCGCATCGGGCCAGGAACCATACGCGGCCCGCTCTGCCCCGGCCTCTGTATAGGGCGCAATGGGAACCGCGCGCCGAGGGCTGTCTTCAATGGTTACACGAAAGCCCTTGGCACGCAGCGCGGCCACGCCATCGGGCGTGATGCCCACACGTTCTTCCTGTGGGCGCTGCTCGGCGCGAATCCAGAGATGAGTCATGCGGCCCTCATGAAGTGGGATTTGGCCTTGGGTAGCGCGACGCGTGGCGACCCGCAAGCTGGCAAGCAGTTGGTAACACTTTCGCGCTAAGCTGGCTGCGGCTGGCCAGAAAAGGACATGACATGCAGATGACACTTGGCGAAGCGGGCGGCGCCCTTGTGATCGAATTACGCGAAACCCGGTTGGATGCCGCCGTTGCCATTCGGTTCAAGGACGCCATTCGCAGCGCGACCGCGCATCCCGGCAGCCCGGTTATTCTTGATCTGGGAAATGTCGAATTCATGGACAGCAGCGGCTTGGGGGCCATTGTCGGGGCCATGAAACTGCTTGGCCCGGAACGCCCGCTTGAAATCGCGGCGCTCTCACCGGGCGTGCGCAAGGTGTTCCGGCTGACGCGCATGGACACCGTCTTTCGCATTCATGACCACTCGCCCGACACTCAGGCATTCCCCGCCACAGGGTAGTTGGGGCCTGCCGTTTTAAGACCACCTCGTTCGGGCCATGACCTGTGCCCGCCTCGCTCAGAACTGGACTGTTTGAATGATACAAAGCGATCCAACGCCGCTGCCGGTTTTGACCACATGCTGCAACAGCTCCCTGAACGATGTCCGCGCCCTGCTTGTGCAGGTCGATAAATTCCTGCACGCCCAAGGAACACCCGCTGAATGGGTCGAAGATATGAATATCATACTCGCCGAAGTGCTGTCGAATATCGCCCGACATGGCTATAGCGACATGTCAGGCCGGATTGATCTGGAAATACGGCTTGGCATGAATGAATTGCGCTGCCGGGTTAGCGATAAGGGCCGGCCATTCGACCCTAAACTTATTGGCCATCGCGCACCCGAACCCACACGCCTACGCGAAGGTGGGTATGGCTGGTTCCTGATCCGCAGCCTGGCACGCGCCCTGACCTATCATAGGGTCAAGGATACGAATTGCCTGACATTCTGGGTTCCAGTCGGTCACAAACTACCGATCGCGGCCCTTGCAGACTAAGGCTTTAAGCTCAGTTCATCTCAATCTGAAGCGGATAGCGACCGTTATTGAACTCGCCAAAAAGCTCATACAAGTCTGGGTGCTCTACAGGTTCGCCAGACTCATCGGGCAGCAAGTTCTGCTCTGACACATACGCGACATAGAAACTGTCCTCGTTCTCTGCCAGCAGGTGATAGAAGGGCTGGTCCTTGCTAGGGCGGCTATCCTCTGGGATGGAATGATACCAATCCTCGGTATTCGCGAATTTGGGGTCGACATCAAAGATCACCCCGCGAAACGGGTGCTTTTTATGTCGAACCACTTGGCCAAGGTGGTATTTCGCCCAAGTTTTTTCCATCAGCGCCTCTGCCGCAGACCTAACGCAAAACGAATATAAGAGTCCATGCCAAGCACCGCGTTTCGCAGAAACAGTTTGTGACAAACCCCACGACAACGGCAGCATTGCGGACGGCTTGCGTAATATTATTGCGCAAACAGGGCAGTTTGGCGCATTGCAAGACCGCCTACCCGTGTTACAAGCAGAAGGTCAGCCGCGCAAACTAGGTCTAGCGCGCGCATCGTCAACGATACAGGAGCATCCATGACCAACGTAGTTATCGTCTCCGCGGCCCGCACGGCTGTCGGTTCTTTTGGTGGCGCTTTCGCCAACACTCCGGCACATGATCTGGGCGCCGCCATCCTTGACGCGGTGGTCGCCCGCGCGGGAATCGACAAGGCAGATGTGTCGGAAACCATTCTTGGTCAGGTCCTGACGGCCGGTCAGGGCCAGAACCCTGCGCGCCAAGCGCATGTAAATGCGGGCCTGCCGATTGAAGCGGCTGCATGGTCCATCAACCAGGTGTGCGGGTCGGGCCTGCGCGCCGTCGCCCTTGGTGCGCAGCACATCATGCTGGGCGATTCGGCCATTGTGCTGGCTGGCGGTCAGGAAAACATGACCCTGTCGCCCCATTGCGCCCACATGCGCGCGGGCACCAAGATGGGCGACATGAAAATGATCGACACCATGATAAAGGACGGGCTGTGGGATGCGTTCAACGGCTACCACATGGGGCAAACCGCCGAAAACGTGGCCGGGAAATGGCAGATCAGCCGCGAAGAGCAGGACGCTTTCGCTGTCGCCAGCCAGAACAAGGCCGAAGCCGCGCAGAAGGCCGGCAAGTTCAAGGATGAAATCGCACCCTTCACAGTGAAGACCCGCAAGGGCGACATTGTCGTGGAAGATGATGAATATATTCGTCACGGCGCGACGATTGAATCAATGCAAAAGCTGCGCCCGGCTTTCACCAAAGATGGGTCCGTGACCGCTGCAAACGCCTCTGGCCTGAACGATGGTGCCGCCGCCGTCATGCTGATGAGCGCGGAAGAAGCTGAAAAACGCGGCCTGACCCCGCTGGCCCGCATTGCCAGCTACGCGACTGCCGGTCTGGACCCGGCGATCATGGGTGTCGGCCCGATCCACGCCAGCCGCAAGGCGCTGGAAAAAGCCGGTTGGAAGCCCGAAGACCTGGACCTGATCGAAGCCAACGAGGCTTTCGCCGCCCAAGCCTGCGCCGTGAACAAAGACATGGGCTGGGACCCGGCCAAGGTAAACGTGAATGGCGGCGCAATCGCCATCGGCCACCCCATCGGCGCCTCTGGCTGCCGCATCCTGAACACGCTGCTGTTCGAAATGCAGCGCTCGGACGCGAAAAAGGGTCTGGCGACCCTGTGCATCGGCGGCGGCATGGGCGTGGCAATGTGCCTCGAACGTTAAAAGCGATTCGGCGTGCGCAATAATCTTGCGCACGCTGCGCTTGCTCGTTACCAAATATTGCAGACGCAAAACAACCTTTAGGAGGGGGACATCATGGCAAGAGTGGCATTGGTCACAGGCGGATCGCGCGGCATTGGCGCGGCGATTTCCAAGGAATTGAAAGACAAGGGCTACACGGTTGCGGCGACCTATGCCGGCAATGACGAGGCCGCGGCGAACTTCACCGCCGAAACCGGCATCAAGACCTACAAGTGGAACGCGGCGGATTACGACGCATCAAAAGCTGGTATCGCGCAGGTCGAAGCTGATCTTGGCCCCATCGACATCGTGGTGGCGAATGCGGGCATCACCCGCGACGCACCCTTCCACAAAATGACACCCGAACAGTGGAAAGAAGTGATCGACACCAACCTGACCGGCGTGTTCAATACCGTTCATCCCATCTGGCCCGGCATGCGCGAACGCAAGTTCGGTCGCGTGGTGGTCATCAGCTCCATCAATGGGCAGAAAGGCCAGTTCGCACAGGTCAATTATGCTGCGACCAAAGCGGGCGATCTGGGGATCGTGAAATCTCTGGCGCAGGAAGGCGCGCGGTTCAACATTACCGCGAACGCCGTTTGCCCAGGCTATATTGCGACAGAAATGGTCATGGCCGTGCCGGAAAAGGTGCGCGAATCGATCATTGCAGGCATCCCGGCAGGCCGCTTGGGAGAGCCAGAGGAGATCGCGCGTTGTGTGGGGTTCCTTGTGTCAGATGATGCGGGCTTCGTGAACGGGTCCACAATCAGCGCCAACGGTGCGCAGTTCTTCGTCTAAACCCTTGAAACGCCAAAAAAAACGGCCCGCATTTGCGGGCCGTTTGCATTTAAAACATGAGCGTTATGCGTGTGACAAACGCTCGATTTCTTCTTTCAAACGAAGTTTTTGTTTCTTCAATTCAGCGATTTCCCGATCACTGCTTCCAGGACTGCGTTGGATACTGTCAACCTTGTCAGAGAGGTGCGCGTGTTTTTCGCGCAGTGCGGCAAGATGCGAGGTTAATGACATTCAGGTGTCCTCCTACTCTGATTGCGACAGTTTTATTGCAACACAGCTCCGGGCACCTGTCACCAAAATTCGGTGTGAGCGCCCTGCGCTTGCGCTGAAATATGCCACCATGCTTACCAAAGCGTTTAGACTTGCACGGCTTCTGCCTGTTGCTGCCCCACGCCGAACACCTGCTTGTAGCGTGCGATCTCGCTTTTTGGGCCCATCGCCTTGTTAGGGTTGTCAGAAAGTTTAACCGTGGGCCGCCCATCTGCGCTGATCGCTTTGCACACCAAGCTGAACGGAGCCAAGCCATCACCTGTGGCTAAACCACGGAAATCATTGGTCAACAACGTGCCCCAGCCAAAGCTGACCTTGACCCGGCCGGCAAAAGCGCGGTGCAGCGCCCGGATCCGGTCCACGTCCAGCCCGTCAGAGAAGATGACAAGTTTCTCGCGCGGGTCTTGGCCATGCGCCTGCCACCAACGGATTGCGGCTTCGGCCCCATCCTCTGGCGCGCCCGAATCGACGCGGATACCCGTCCATTCCGCCAGCCACTCGGGGGCGCGGTCAAGGAATCCTTGGGTGCCGTAAGTATCTGGCAGAATGATGCGCAGATTGCCGTCATGTTCCGCCTGCCAATCGGCCAACACGCGGTAAGGTGCTTTGGCAAGTGCGGCATCATCCGGGGCCAGCGCCGCGTAGACCATGGGCAATTCATGCGCGTTGGTGCCGATCGCCTCGACCTCTCGGCGCATGGCAACAAGACAGTTCGACGTGCCGATAAAGCGCGCGCCCAAGCCTTCCTGCATGGCTTGCACGCACCAGTCCTGCCAAAGGAAACTATGCCGCCGCCGCGTGCCGAAATCGGCAATGCGCAGGCCGTCCAGCCCTTGCAAGCCTTCGATCTTTTCCCAGACACGTGTCATCGCGCGGGCATAGAGCACCTGCAATTCAAACCGCTTCATCCGGCCCAGAACGGCGCGCGACCGCAACTCCATCAGCACCGCCAGCGCCGGGATTTCCCACAGCATCGCCTCTGGCCATGACCCTTCGAATGTCAGCTCATACTGGTCGCCCACACGTTCCAGATGATAGGGCGGCAGTTGGAAGCCTTCGAACCATTCCATGAAATCGGGGCGGAACATCTGGCGTTTGCCGTAAAACGTGTTGCCACGCAGAAAGGTCGATTCGCCGCGCGACAGTCGCAGCGTGCGAATATGGTCAAGCTGTTCGCGCAACTCGCCCTCGTCTATAAGCTTGGCCAGCGGCACATCGGTGGCGCGGTTAATAAGGCTGAAGGTCACGCGCGTGTCGGGGTGGTTGGTGAACACCGACTGGCACATCAGCAGTTTGTAGAAATCGGTATCAATCAGGGACCGCACAATCGGGTCCAGCTTCCAGCGGTGGTTATAAACGCGGGTTGCGATATCCATGGGTCAGACCAATTCGATGCCAGCGGCGCGCATGTCGTCCAGCGCGCGGGCCATCGACCCGTCAAGGTCGATACCGCGGCACAGGGTGGTCAGCACCCGCACCTTGAAGCCCAGCTTGGCGGCATCCAGCGCCGACCATGCCACGCAGAAATCGGTCGCCAAGCCGACGAATTCCAATTCGGTCAGGCCGCGTGTGCGCAAATAGCCTTCCAGCCCTGTGGGGGTCGTCTGGTCATTCTCGAAAAACGCCGAATAGCTGTCGATCTGCCGCCGAAACCCTTTACGAAGAATCAGATCGGCGCGGTCAGTGGTCAGATCGGCATGAAACGCGGCCCCATGACTGCCCTGCACGCAATGATCCGGCCACAGAACTTGCGGCCCATAAGGCATATCGACCATCTGCATCGGCGCGCGCCCCGCGTGCTGGCTGGCAAAAGAGCTATGACCGGCAGGGTGCCAGTCTTGCGTCAGGATCACGGCGGCGGCCTCTGCCATCCGGGCGTTCACGCCGGGCACGATCTGGTCGCCCTCTGCCACGGCCAGCGCGCCGCCGGGGCAGAAATCGTTTTGCAGGTCGATCACGATCAAGGCGTGGGACATGGCGGCTCTCCTTTTTGGTTAGGGCTAAGCACCTGACACGGCCGCGTCAATGGCGGCTATCTTGCGCGCGAGCGCGGCGCGCAGTAAAGCGCGCGTATGTTTACCGTGGCCGCACTCTATCATTTCACTCGGTTTGACGACCCGTCTTCGCTGAAGGGGCCGCTTGCCGCCCTATGCTGCACCAATGGGGTGAAAGGGTCATTGCTTTTGGCGCAAGAGGGGATCAACGGCACAATTGCAGGCCCGCGCGACGGGATCGACGCGGTTCTGGCGCATATCCGCGCGCTGCCGGGTTGTGCCGCGCTGGAGTGGAAGGAAAGCCACGCCCCCGACATGCCCTTTGGCCGCATGAAAGTGCGCCTGAAGCGAGAGATCGTGACCATGGGCCAGCCCGATGTGGACCCGCGCGCGGGCACCGGGCATTATGTGGACCCCGCCGGCTGGAACGCGCTTATCAGCGCGCCCGATGTCGCCGTGATCGACACCCGCAATGATTACGAGGTGGCGATCGGCACGTTCGAGGGCGCGATTGATCCGGGCACCAAGTCTTTCGGGGAATTTCCCCAATGGTGGGAAGACAACCGCCACCGCTTTCACAACAAGCGGATTGCCATGTTCTGCACCGGGGGCATTCGGTGCGAAAAATCGACCAATTACCTTCTGGGGCAGGGGGTTCAGGATGTTTACCACCTGAAAGGCGGTATCCTGAAATATCTGGAAGAGATGCCAGCCGAGCAAAGCCTATGGAACGGCGCGTGTTTCGTCTTCGATCAGCGCGTATCGGTCGAGCATGGGTTGAAACCCGGCCCACATATCATGTGCCACGCCTGCCGCCGCCCGCTTTGGCCAGAGGACAGAACACGCCCCGAATACGAAGAGGGTGTGCTGTGTCATCACTGTGTGGAAGAGTTCACCCCCGAACGCCGTGAAGGGTTCCGCGAGCGGCAACGTCAGATTCGGCTGGCGGCCAAACGTGGAACATCGCATTTCGGCGGCTGAGCGCCGCAAAAGCCACGATACCGATAACATTGGTAAGAATTTTTGTTCACTCCGTAGCCCCATTATGCTCTAACGCCGGGCACGGACAGTCATATGTCCGGCGAAAATACCTCGGGAGGAGTAATAATGGATCGTCGTTCGTTTTTGAAGACATCGGCGCTGGGCGGCTCTGCCGCAGCAGCTTCGACACTTGCCGCACCGGCTGTTGCGCAAGGTCGTATCACTTGGCGCATGGTTACAACCTGGCCACGCAATTTCCCCGGTCTGGGCACGGGCGCGCAGCGCGTCGCGGATCGCATCACCGCCGCATCCGATGGCGCATTGACCGTTGAAGTTTTTGCAGCTGGCGAAATGGTCCCGGCGCTGCAATCTCTGGACGCGGTGATCGACGGCTCTGCCGAGATGAGCCACGGTGCCGCCTATTACTGGCAGAACAAGTCTGTGGGCCTGTCCTTCTTCACCGGGGTGCCCTTCGGCATGACCAGCCGGGAATTGGCTGCATGGGTGCGTTATGGCGGCGGTCAGGAACTTTGGGACGAGCTTTACGACCAGTTCGGCGTTCAGGGCTTTTTGTCGGGCGACACCGGCACGCAGGCAGGTGGCTGGTTCAATCAGGAACTGACCGGTCTGGCCGATATTCAGGGCCTGCGCTTCCGTACGCCTGGTTTGGGTGGTCAGGTCTGGCAGAAGATGGGCGCTTCGGTCACGAACCTTGCCGGTGGCGAAATCTTCCAGGCGCTGCAATCGGGCGCACTGGATGCCGCCGAATTCGTCGGCCCCTATAATGACCGCGCGCTGGGCTTCCACCAGTTGCGCAAGCATTACTACACGTCCTCATTCAACGAGCCGGGTCTGGCGACCGAAGTTGTGGTGGACAAGGCGAAGTATCAGGAACTGCCCGCCAACCTTCGAGCCATCGTCCGCGATGTGTGCCAGGCCGAATACGACCAGGTGCCAAGCGAATTCTACGCGAACGACCCGATTGCGCTCAACGACATGGTCGAGAACCATGGCGTCATCGTGCATGAAAACTGGCCGGAAGAAATTTGGCAAGGTGGCGCGAATGCGGCCAAGGAACTGCTGACCGAGATTTTGGAAGGCGGCGACGAAATGACCAAGAAGGTCGCGCAAAGCTATGTCAGCAATCTGAATGTTCTGCGCACCCGCACCGAGCGGACCGACCTGACCTATGCGATCGCGCGTCAGAAATACTTCGACATTTCGGACCTTGGCTAAGACCCTCTCATGACACGATACCAAAGGCCCCGGACAGGATCCGGGGCCTTTAGGGCGAGCACGCATCAGATTACGAGGGCCAAAATGACCGCACTCGCAGCACTTATGAAAGCGATCAACGCGCTGAACCGCATTGTCGGCAACACGTTTATGTGGCTGTCGGTGGCGATTGTTATGGTGTGCTTCTGGGTTGTCGTGGAACGCTACCTGTTCGCCAATACGCGCCTATGGATGCAAGACCTGTATCCGTGGATGAACGGGGTCATGTTCACCGCCGTGGCGGGCTATGGCCTGTATCGCAACGACCATGTGCGCGTGGATATCTTCTTTCGCCCTGCCAGCAATCTGCGCAAAGCGTGGATGGACCTGATCGGCGTCTGCGTATTCCTGATGCCCTTCGCTTATGTGGTGTGGGCCTATTCCTTCACCTTCGTGAACCGGTCTATCGGGCTGCTCGAAGGGTCGGCAAACCCCGGCGGGATGCCGGGCTTGTTCGTGTTGAAAAGTTTTATTCTGGTTTTTGCGGCACTCATTGCACTGCAAGGCGTGGCCATGGCGATCCGGTCCATCCTGATTATCGCCGGGCGCGAAGATCTTGTGCCAGCGGATTACCGCTACCAATACGAGTTGGAGAAAGCCTGACATGGATCCGGTATTGATTGGCGAGATCCTCGCCGGAACGATGTTCTTTGGCGTGATCGGATTTCTGCTGCTGGGGTTCCCGGTCGCGTTTACGCTTGCAGGCACGTCCATTCTGTTCGCCTTCGCTGGCCTTTATTTCGGCGTGTTCGACATGTCGAACCTGCGCGCGCTGGCCGGGCGTTACACCGGCTACATGCTGAACGAAGTGCTGGTCGCAGTGCCCTTGTTCATCTTTATGGGGGTGATGCTGGAACGCAGCAACATTGCCGAACAACTGTTGTCCACGATGGGCCGCCTGTTCGGCAATATGCGCGGCGGGCTTGGAATTTCGGTTATTCTTGTGGGCGCCCTTCTGGCCGCCAGCACCGGGGTGGTGGGCGCGACAGTGGTGACGATGGGCCTTATCAGCCTGCCCGCGATGATGCGCGCAGGGTATGATCCGAAACTCGCCTGCGGGTCGATCTGCGCCAGCGGCACCTTGGGTCAGATCATCCCGCCCTCGACCGTGCTGATTTTCATGGGCGACATGATCGCGGGCATGCACAGCCAGGTGCAGATGAGCCTTGGCAATTTCGCACCCACCACAGTGTCGGTGGGCGATTTGTTCGCGGGTGCGTTCATTCCCGGCCTGCTGATGGTCGCGCTGTATATCGCCTACATCCTGTTCAAGGCGGTGTTCGACCCTGAAAGCTGCCCGGCAACCCCCATCCCGCCAGAGGAAAAAGCCGGGTTGGGCCGCGAGATTGTTACCGCGCTGATACCACCCTTGCTGCTGATCTTCGCGGTTCTGGGCTCTATCCTTGGCGGCATTGCCACGCCAACCGAAGCGGCCTCTGTCGGTGCCGTGGGCGCGACGCTGCTGGCCGGTTTACGCGGTCGGCTGAAAGCACAGATCTTCGTCGATGTGGCGCGCCGCACGGCTGTCATCACCTCGATGATTTTCATCATCCTGTTCGGCGCCTCGGTCTTTGCCATCGTGTTCCGCCAAATGGGCGGCGACGATCTGGTGCATGAATTCCTGTCGGCCATGCCCGGTGGCGCGATGGGCGCGATGATAACCGTCATGGTCTTGATGTTCGTGCTGGGCTTCATCCTCGACACGTTCGAGATTATCTTCATCGTGCTGCCGATCACCGCGCCGACGCTGCTGATGCTGGGCATCGACCCGATCTGGCTGGGCGTGATGGTCGGGGTCAACCTGCAAACCAGCTTTCTGACGCCACCCTTCGGATTTGCGCTGTTCTACCTGCGCGGCGTAGCCCCCAATTCGGTCAGCACCGGCATGATCTACAAGGGTGCTATTCCCTTCGTGCTGTTGCAGATTACTGCCATCGTGCTGCTGTTCATGTTCCCGCAACTGGTGCTGTGGCTGCCGGGGCTGCTGTTCTAGGGCTGTCGTTTTGACTTTCGCTTTGGGTGCGCCATCTGCGCCCAAAGCGAAAGAGGACGCCATGACCCTTCCTGCCCCGACCCGCGATGCTGCGCTTGCACATATCGCAGATTTCACGCCGCATATGGGCGCGCGCTACGCCAAGCGCCGCAACACAGATTACGGGCCGAGACGTCATGGCGCGGTGTCGTGCCTGTCGCCGCATCTGCGCCGCAGGCTTGTGGCGGAAGATGAAGTGATCGCCGCAGCGCTTGCCGCGCATGGCCAGGAAGGTGCCGAGAAATTCATTCAGGAAGTGGTCTGGCGCAGCTATTTCAAAGGCTGGATGGAGCACCGCCCGACAACATGGACCACCTACCGCGACGGTCTGGAGCGCGATTTCGAGGTGCTGACCAAGGACCGCAAGCTGCGCGCGCAAGTGCAAGCCGCGACCGAAGGGCGCACGGGGCTGGACTGTTTCGATGCTTGGGCAACCGAACTGGTCGACACCGGCTACCTGCACAACCATGCGCGTATGTGGTTCGCGTCTATCTGGATATTCACCTTCGGCCTGCCATGGCGGCTGGGCGCGGATTTCTTCCTGCGCAATCTGCTAGATGGAGACCCCGCGTCAAACACCTTGGGCTGGCGCTGGGTCGCGGGGCTGCACACGCGCGGCAAGACCTATGCCGCGCAGGCGTGGAACATCGCCAAATTCACCGACGGTCGCTTCGTGCCACGCGACACGGATCTGGCCCCGGATGCCCCGGCTTTGGTGCATGAAGAACCCGACGGATTGCCAGACCGGCTTGGCCTGCGCATGCCGCTGCTGCCGGACCTGTCCAAACCGACCGCGCTGTTGCTGACAGAGGAAGACTGCTCCCCAACCCTGCCGGATGGCCTGACAATCGTGACCACGGCAACACTGGAAGCCAGCCACCTGCGCTCCCCCGAAACCGTTGCCGACCATGTCACCGAATTCGAGCGCGCTGCCCTGCGCGATACCGCGCAACGGCTTGGGCATAGAGCGTTCGAAATGCGTGCCGGCTTGCCTCGCGATCTGGCCAAATGGGCCGCACAGGCGGGCGCGCGCCAGATCGTGACCCCGTTCGTGCCACAAGGCTACGTGCGCGACTGGCTAGACAGCGCACAGCCCGCGCTGGACGCGCAGGGCATTACCCTGACAGAGGTTCAGCGCGACTGGGACAAGCGCATCTGGCCGCATGCCACGGCGGGCTTTTTCAAGGTGAAGACGAAAATCCCTGCAATCCTGCAAGATGCAGCATTGGTCTGACACTCTGTAGGGGATCATGGTGAGCCGGCAGGGGTTCGAACCCTGGACCTACTGATTAAAAGTCAGTTGCTCTACCGGCTGAGCTACCGGCTCACTCTGAGGCCGCTACTTAGAAAAGGCCGGGCACAGGGTCAAGGACAAAAGCCACGCGGGCGCAATGTTTTCACGGCAAGCTTGCGCGCGGGGCTGGTCAGGTCGCGAACCCGTCGTTATATGGCGCGCATGACTGGCACGGCCCTGACCTTTTCCAAAATGCACGGCGCAGGCAATGATTTCGTCGTAATCGACTCGCGCAGCCGCGCAGCCGGAATGATGGATGCTGCCTTGGCCCGCGCCATTGGCGATCGGCATCGCGGCGTCGGGTTCGACCAGCTGGCAGAATTGCGCCCGGCAGAGGACGCTGATCTGGCGCTGGATTTCTGGAATGCCGATGGCACGCAGGCTGGCGCTTGCGGCAATGCCACGCGTTGCGTGGCGGCCATGGTCATGGGGCAGACAGGGGCGCAGACGCTGACCATCCGCACCGCGCGAGGGTTGCTGCGGGCCGAGGATCGGGACGGTCAAATCTGGGTCAATATGGGCGCGCCGGTGCTGGAGTGGCAGGGCATACCGCTGGCGCGCGATTGCGACACGTTGCATCTGCCGCTGTCCGGCGACCCGGCGGGCGTAGGAATGGGCAACCCGCATTGCGTGTTTTTCGTTCCCGATGCAGAGGCGGCGCCCGTGGCCACTCACGGCCCGGTCGTAGAACATGACCCGCTTTTTCCAGAGGCAACGAATGTCGAATTTGCGTCGCAGGTTGCCCCAGATCATCTGCGCCTGCGGGTGTGGGAGCGGGGCACGGGCATTACGCTCGCCTGTGGTTCCGGTGCCTGCGCGACGGCAGTTGCCGCCAACCTGCGCGGCCTGACCGGGCGGCAGGTCAAGATCACCGCCGATGGCGGAACGCTGATGGTGGATTGGCGCGACGATGGCGTCTGGCTGACAGGCCCGGTCGCGCATGTCTTTACCGCCACCTTGGCCAAAGGCTTTGGCGCATGAGCGCGCCGCGCTTCACGACCCTTGGTTGCCGCCTGAACGCTTACGAAACCGAAGCGATGAAGGCTCTGGCCGAAGGCGCGGGCGTGCGTGATGCGCTGGTGGTGAACACTTGCGCAGTCACATCAGAGGCCGTGCGCAAAGCCCGTCAGGAAATTCGCCGCCTGCGGCGTGAGAACCCCGATGCGCCAATTATCGTGACCGGTTGCGCCGCACAGACAGAACCCGAAACCTTCGCCGCCATGCCCGAAGTGACACGCGTCATCGGCAATTCAGAAAAGATGCACCCCGCCACCTGGGCCAGCCTGACCCCCGACCTCATCGGCCAGACCGAGCGCGTGCAGGTCGATGACATCATGTCGGTGACCGAGACCGCAAGCCATCTGATCGACGGGTTCGGCACCCGCGCGCGTGCTTATGTTCAGGTGCAAAATGGCTGCGACCATCGCTGCACCTTTTGCATCATCCCTTACGGACGTGGCAATTCGCGTTCAGTTCCGGCTGGCGTGGTGGTGGACCAGATCAAACGGCTGGTGGGTGAAGGGTATCTGGAGGTCGTTCTGACCGGCGTGGACCTGACAAGCTGGGGCGCGGACCTGCCAAGCACGCCGCGACTGGGCGATCTGGTGCGCCGCATTCTGCGGTTGGTCCCCGATCTGGCGCGGCTGCGGATTTCGTCGATCGATTCGATCGAAGCCGACCCCGCGCTGATGGAAGCCATCGCATCTGAACCGCGCCTGATGCCGCATCTGCACCTGTCCTTGCAGGCAGGCGATGACATGATCCTGAAACGCATGAAGCGCCGCCACCTGCGCGACGATGCGATTGCCTTTTGCACCGAAGCGCGCGCCTTGCGCCCAGACATGGTGTTTGGCGCAGATATCATCGCGGGCTTCCCGACTGAAACCGAAACAATGTTCGAAAACTCGTTGAAGCTGGTCGAAGACTGCGGGCTGACATGGCTGCATGTCTTTCCGTTCAGCCCGCGCAAGGGCACGCCTGCCGCGCGTATGCCGCAAGTCAATGGGGCGGTCGTCCGTGACCGCGCCGCCCGCCTGCGTGCAGCGGGCAACGCTACCGTTACGCGACATCTGTCGGCGCAGGTCGGACAGGCGCACCCGGTGCTGATGGAAAATCCGCGCATGGGCCGCACGCCACAATTTGCCGAAGTGGTGTTCAGGGCAGATCAGCCCGTGGGGCAGATCGTGCAGGCCCGGATTGCAGGGCATGATGGCGCGCAACTGAGCGCAAGCGCATAGAGTGCCCCCACGAATAATTTGAAACGCGCCCCGGGCTTGACCCGGGGCCTTGCGGTTGGCTGACCCAGAGGCTCCGGGTCAAGCCCGGAGCGCGTGGTCCACGGCTTAGCCGTCGGACACCATTCCCTTCAACCTATACACCACATCCAGCGCCTCTCGCGGGGACAGTGTATCGGGATTGACCTCTGCCAATGCGTCCAACACCGGCGAAGGTTTGGCGGGCGCAGGTGCAGGGGTCTGCACAGCAGAAAACAGCGGCAGATCATCGATCAACGCCTTGGGCGAGGTGCTGCGCGCGCCGTCCTCCAACGCCGCCAGCACCTCGCGCGCCCGCGCGATCACTGGCGCGGGCAGGCCCGCCAGCTTGGCGACCTGCACACCATAGCTGCGATCGGCCGCGCCACGCCGCACCTCGTGCAGGAAGACGACATCCCCCTCCCATTCCTTGACGGCCACGGTCGCGTTTTGCACACCCGCCAACCGGTCCGACAGCGCCGTCATCTCGTGGTAATGCGTGGCGAACAGGGCGCGGGTGCGGTTTACATCGTGCAAATGTTCCAATGTGGCCCACGCAATCGACAGCCCGTCATAGGTTGCCGTGCCGCGCCCGATTTCATCCAAGATCACCAGCGCGCGATCATCGGCCTGGTTCAGGATCGCAGCCGTTTCGACCATTTCAACCATGAAGGTGGACCGCCCCCGCGCCAGATCGTCGCTGGCCCCCACGCGGCTGAACACCTGACTGACCATTCCGATATGTGCCGCGCGCGCAGGCACCCACGCGCCCATCTGCGCCAGAATGGCGATCAGCGCGTTTTGCCGCAGAAAGGTCGATTTACCCGCCATATTCGGGCCGGTCAGCAGCCAAATGGCCGCCCCCTGCTCCGCCGACAGGTCGCAATCATTCGCAATGAAAGGGCTGCCCGCACGGGCAAGCGCCGCCTCGACCACGGGGTGACGCCCACCATCAATGGCAAAAGCGCGGCTGTCATCCAACTTGGGTGCGCACCAGTCGCCGGCGCGTGCCAGATCGGCCAGCGCAGCGGAAAGGTCGAGTTCCGCCAAGGCTCGCGCAGCCTGGGCAAGCGGCGCGGCAGCGTCGAGCACTTGGGCGCGAAGACCCTCGAACAGCCGTTTTTCAATTTCCAACGCGCGCCCGCCCGCGTTCAGAATGCGGGTCTCCATCTCGGACAGTTCGACCGTGGTGAAGCGCACCTGATTGGCGGTGGTCTGGCGGTGGATGAACCGCTCGGACAAAGGCGGGGCCAGCATCCGTTCGGCATGGGTGCTGGTCACTTCGATAAAATAGCCCAAGACATTATTATGCTTGATCTTGAGCGACCCGATGCCGCTATCCTGCGCATATTCCGCCTGCATGGCAGCAATGACGCTGCGGCCTTCGTCGCGCAGGCGGCGGGCCTCGTCCAGATCGGGCTCATGGCCGGGCGCAATAAAGCCACCATCACGCGCCAAAAGCGGCGGCTCTGCCACTAACGCGGTGTCGAGCGCATCAAGCAGATGGTCATGGCCCAAAAGCCCTGCGCGGGCGTCTGCCAACAGGACGGGCAACTCCGGGAGGTGCAACATGTCTGCCAGCGCGCCTGCCTGCGCCAGCGCTGCGCGCACCGCACCCAGATCGCGCGGGCCGCCCCTGTCCAACGCCAAGCGCGACAGCGCGCGGTCCAGATCGGGCACGGCTTTCAACGCTTGGCGCAGATCACCACAGAGCCGCGATTGCCCGTGCAGAAAGCTGACACAAGCCTGCCGCGCCAAGGCGCTGCCAACCCGGCGGGCGGGCGCCGACAAACGCCGCTCCAACAATCGCGCGCCTGCGGCCGTGACAGTGCGATCCATCGCCGCCAGAAGCGAGCCGTCGCGCCCGCCGGATAATGCCTGCGTCAGTTCCAGATTGCGGCGCGTGGCCGCGTCAATTTGCACCGCCGCATCGGCGCTTTCCACTGTCGGGGGCTGCAACAGGGGCAGCTTGCCGCGTTGTGTCAGGTCCAGGTAATCCACCAGCGCGCCCAAGGCCGCGCGCTCGGGCCGGGCAAATTGACCGAACCCATCAAGAGTTTGCACACCGTATAGGTTGCATAACCGTCGCTCTGCGGACCCACTGTCGAAACCGGCAGGGGCCAGCGCCGTCAGCGCCGCGCCCATATCCTCGACCAGCGGGCGCAGGGATTCAGCCATCGGATCGGCCACCAGAACTTCGCGCGGGGCCAGCCGTGCAAGCTCTGGCCCAAGTTGCGCGCGCGGGCAGGGCATGACTCGCACCTGGCCCGTCGAAATATCGGCCCAGGCCAGCGCGCCCGCGTCCCTAATTTCGGCATATGCGGCAAGGAAATTGTGCCGTCGCGCATCTAGCAAGCTGTCTTCGGTCAGCGTGCCGGGAGTGACAAGGCGCACCACCTCGCGCCGCACGACGGATTTATAGCCGCGCTTCTTGGCCTGTTCCGGGCTTTCCATCTGTTCGGCAATCGCCACGCGAAAGCCTTTGCGGATCAGCGTTAGCAGATACCCCTCAGACGCATGATGCGGCACGCCGCACATGGCGATATCCTCGCCCGCGTGCTTGCCGCGCTTGGTCAGCGCAATGTCCAGCGCCGCCGCCGCGGCAACGGCATCATCGAAGAACAATTCGTAGAAATCGCCCATGCGGTAGAATAGCAGCGCATCGGGGTGCTGGGCTTTGACCTCCAGATACTGGGCCATCATGGGGGTGACAGTATCGCTCACGCATACGCTCCGGCTAAAGGCGGTGGCGCAGACCCTAGCGAAGCCCGCGACTATGCGAAAGAGGGCTGATCCCCGGTTTTCCTTGCCCGGTCTCAGGGTGCTGGCTACCTTACCTGAAAACCAACAGAGGATGCCATGACAGACACGCCCCGCTTTGATAAATCCCGCCTGCCCTCTCGCCATGTGACCGAAGGGCCGTCCCGTGCGCCGCACCGGTCCTATTTCTATGCCATGGGCCTGACAGAAAAGGAAATTCACCAGCCGTGGGTGGGCGTTGCAACCTGCTGGAACGAAGCTGCGCCCTGCAACATCTCGCTCGACCGTCAGGCCAAGGTGGTGAAAAAGGGTGTCGCCAAAGGTGGTGGCACTGCGCGCGAATTCACCACCATCACCGTGACCGACGGCATCGCCATGGGGCATGAGGGGATGAAATCCTCGCTGGCGTCGCGCGAAGCGATTGCCGACACAGTAGAACTGACCATGCGCGGGCATTGCTATGACGCGCTTGTGGGGCTGGCGGGCTGCGACAAATCTTTGCCCGGCATGATGATGGCCATGGTTCGGCTGAACGTGCCTTCTGTCTTCATTTATGGCGGGTCCATTCTGCCCGGTCGGCTGGATGGCAAGGACGTGACCGTGCAGGACGTGTTCGAAGCGGTTGGAAAGCATCAGGCAGGCAATTACTCCGATGCCGAACTGGCGGTGCTGGAGCGTGTCGCCTGCCCAAGCGCCGGGGCCTGCGGGGGGCAATTCACCGCCAACACCATGGCCTGCGTGTCCGAAGCGATCGGGCTTGCGCTGCTGAACAGCTCTGGTGCGCCCGCGCCCTACGAGTCGCGCGACCAATATTGCGAGGAATCAGGCCGCACCGTCATGGACCTGCTGGCCCGGAACCTGCGCCCACGCGACATTGTCACCCGCAAATCACTGGAAAACGCCGCCCGCGTCGTCGCCTGCACCGGCGGGTCCACGAATGCGGGGCTGCATTTGCCCGCCATCGCGCATGAGGCGGGGATTGATTTCGACCTGAAAGATGTCTGCGACATTTTCCGCGACACGCCCTATTTCGTGAACCTGAAACCGGGCGGCGACTATGTGGCCAAAGACCTGTATGAGGTGGGTGGCCTGCCCGTGGTTCTGAAGGAATTGCGCAAGGCCGGGCTGGTCCATGAAGATTGCCTGACCGTTACAGGGCGCAGCATTGGGGAAGAACTCGACCGCATTTCGCTAGAGGCTGACGGGCGGGTAATTCACCCCATTTCCAACCCGATCAGCAAGACCGGCGGGGTGGTCGGGCTGCACGGCAATCTGGCGCCCGATGGTGCGATTGTGAAGGTTGCGGGCATGTCCGAAGAGGACCAGGTCTTTACCGGTCCAGCGCGCGTGTTTGAATGCGAGGAAGATGCTTTCGCCGCCGTCAAGGCGCGTGACTACGAACCGGGCGACGTTATCGTCATTCGTAACGAAGGTCCGGCAGGCGGACCGGGTATGCGCGAAATGCTGGCCACGACGGCCGCGCTTTCGGGCCAAGCCATGGGCAAGCGCGTGGCGTTGATTACCGATGGCCGCTTTTCGGGCGCGACGCGTGGGTTCTGTGTGGGCCATGTTGGGCCGGAAGCCGCGCATGGCGGGCCGATTGCACTGCTGCAAAATGGCGACATGATTACGCTGAACGCGCTGACGGGCGAATTGTCGGTCGCCCTGTCGGATGAGGAGCTGGAATCGCGGCGCAAAGCATGGGCCGGCGCGCGACCGACCATTCATACCAGTGGCGCGCTGTATAAATACGCGCAGCTTGTGGGGCCGACCCGCTTGGGCGCAGTGACGCATCCGGGCGCGAAGGGCGAAGGCCACATCTACGCGGATATCTGAACGCGGGCACGGCGGGGCAAACCCCCGCCGTGCCGCTATCTTGTCGGCTTAGGCCGCGATCATTTCAGACTGACGCACGATTACTTCGGCCTGCTTTATAGACGCGATATCGACCAAACGGCCCTTGTAAACAGTTGCCCCTTCGCCGCGCGCCTTGGCCTGTTCCATCGCATCCAGAATTTCGCGGGCCTCGGCCACAGCCGCTTCGGACGGGGTAAAGACCTCGTTGGCAAGCGCCACCTGCTTGGGGTGGATTGCCCATTTGCCGACCATGCCCAAGGTGGCAGAGCGGCGCGCCTGCGCGCGGAAACCCTCATCATCGCTGAAGTCGCCAAAGGGGCCATCGACCGGAAGAACACCATGGGCGCGGCAGGCGGCAACGATGGCCGATTGCGCCCAATGCCACGGATCGGACCAGTATTGCGCACCCTCACGCAGCATATAGTAGTTTTCCTGCGTGCCCCCGATGCCGGTGGTGGACATACCCATCGACGCTGCGAAATCTGCCGCGCCAAGGGACATGGCGGTCAGGCGGGGCGAAGCGGCTGCGATTTCGGCGACATTGGTGATACCGGCGGCGGATTCGATAATGACCTCGAACCCGATGCGCTTTGTTCGGCCTTTCGCAGCCTCAACGGCGGTGACAAGCGCATCCACGGCGTAGATATCGGCAGCACAGCCCACTTTCGGGATCATGATCTGGTCCAGCCGCTCCGAGCCACGCTCCAGCAGGTCGACCACATCACGATACCAGAAGGGGCTGTCCAACCCGTTTATCCGCACCGAAAGGGTTTTCTTGCCCCAATCGACGTCATGGGTCGCCGCGATGACATTCTCGCGCGCGCTGTCTTTGTCCGAAGGCGCGACGGAATCCTCTAGATCCAGATTAATGACATCAGCGGCGCTGGCGGCCATCTTCTCGAACAGCGCCATGCGCGATCCGGGGCCAAACAATTGGCAACGATTGGGGCGGGCGACGGGCGCAGGTTGAAGGCGGAAGCTCATGATGTGACCTTTCGGGACAGGATATGTCGGAATGATGCGATTTTTTGGTATATTGTTGCATACCGGTTCGCAAGAGCTTTTCTGCGCTCGCAAAGGTCATGCTGCGCGGCAGCATAAGTGCGGTCATTATTTGCGCATAAATCCGTATTTAAGAGATTTTCTTCGCAAAATGGTAGATTAGATGACGCAAATCACGAAACACTCCCCTGAAACTTGGATAGACTAACGCAAAATCTGACCCCCGCATGTTGGAGGCCCGCATGATCGAAACTCCTTACTTGTTGTTCCTTGGCGATGCGCCGGACCCGTTGGCGGCCAAAGTCGCCCAAGGCATAAAGGATTGGCGGCCCGATTTCGCGCTTGGCCAGTTCCGCATGGACGGTTGCCGCGCCGATATGGGCCTGCCCGATATGACACTGGCCGACGCCAAGGCGGCCGGCGCGAAAACGCTGGTGATCGGGGTGGCCAACCGGGGCGGCGTTATTTCCGCCGCGTGGAAAAAAGTGCTGATCGCGGCGCTGGAAGAAGGGTTCGATCTGGCATCCGGCCTGCATAACCTGCTGCGCGATGAACCCGACCTGCAGGCCGTGGCCAAGGCAACCGGACGCAGGCTGCACGACGTGCGGGTGCCCTCGGTGCAATACCCCATCGCCAATGGCGAAAAACGCAGCGGCAAGCGTTGTCTGGCCGTGGGGACGGATTGTTCCGTCGGCAAGATGTATACCGCGCTGTGCATGGAGCGCGAGATGGTGGCGCGCGGCATGAAGGCCAGTTTCCGCGCCACCGGACAAACCGGCATCCTGATTACCGGCGATGGCGTGCCGCTGGATGCAGTGATCGCAGATTTCATGGCGGGCTCTGTTGAATGGCTGACGCCCGACAATGACCCCGACCATTGGGACCTGATCGAGGGGCAGGGATCATTGTTCCATGTGTCCTATTCGGGCGTGACCATGGCGTTGATCCATGGCGGGCAACCCGATGCGTTGATCCTGAGCCACGAGCCGACCCGCAGCCACATGCGCGGGCTGCCCGGCTATGATCTGCCGTCCTTGGAAGCCCTGCGCGATATGGCGCTGGCTCTGGCACGGGTGGCGAACCCGGCCTGTCAGGTGGTTGGAATTTCCGTCAACACCGCCGCTTTGGATGACGACGCGGCGCGCAGCTGTTGCGCCGAGATCGAGACGCGGATGGGCTTGCCGACGGTGGACCCGTTCCGCCACGGTGCCGGGCGATTGGTGGATGCCTTGGCGTCTGTATAAGGGGCTTTGCCCCTCTGGAGCCTGCGGCTCCATTCACCCCAGGATATTTAAGCAAGGATGAAAGGAGATCGCGTGTTGAGGGTTGTAACGGACCGCTTCGCCTTGGCAGAGGTATTCACCATCGCGCGCGGATCTCGGACGCATGCAGACGTGCTGCGTGCGGAACTGGCGCAAGATGGGGTGCGCGGGCATGGCGAATGTGTGCCCTATGCCCGGTATGGCGAAACGATTGCGTCGGTCCGGACGCAAATCGAAGGATTGGATGCCGGGATTGACCGACTGGCGTTGCAAGATGCGCTACCCGCCGGGGCCGCGCGCAATGCGGTGGATTGCGCGTTTTGGGATTGGGACGCGAAACGCGCGGGGCGCCGCGTTTGGGATTTGGCAGGATTGCAGGCACCGGCGCCGGTTGTGACGGCCTTCACCCTGTCGCTGGACACGCCCGAAAAGATGGAGTTGGCCGCGCGCAAACATGCCGCGCGGCCCTTGCTGAAGATCAAGCTGGGCACGGCTGACGATATGCCCCGGTTGGAGGCCGTGCGGCGGGGCGCGCCTGACACGCGCATCATCATTGACGCGAATGAGGGCTGGGATGCCGATGTCTATGCCGATCTGGCGCCGCATTTGCTGCGACTGGGTGTGGAGATGGTCGAGCAGCCTTTGCCCGCCGGGGCCGATGATATGTTGGCCGAGATTGCGCGCCCGCTGCCGGTTTGCGCGGACGAGAGCTGCCATGACCGCGCCAGCTTGCCCGCGCTGCGCGGCAAGTATGACATGGTCAACATAAAGCTGGATAAGACCGGCGGCTTGACCGAGGCGCTGGCGCTGCGCGATGCCGCCCGCGCCGAAGGCTACCGCGTGATGGTCGGCTGTATGGTTGGGTCGTCCCTGGCCATGGCACCGGCTGTTCTGGTCGCACAGGGCGCTGACATCGTCGATCTGGACGGGCCGTTGTTGTTGGCAGAGGACCGCGATCCGGCGTTGTTTTATGACGCAAGCGGCGTGCACCCACCCTTGCCTGAACTATGGGGCTGACGGCTCTTCCCCAAGGCTCGCGCATGCGCTAATCAGTCGTGATCCGCCACAAGGAGAGCCAGATGCCCCGTTATCGTTCCCGCACCACCACTCATGGCCGTAACATGGCAGGCGCGCGCGGCCTGTGGCGCGCAACCGGCATGACCGACAGTGACTGGGACAAGCCGATCATCGCTATCGTCAACAGCTTTACCCAGTTCGTTCCGGGGCATGTGCACCTGAAAGACCTGGGCCAACTGGTGGCCCGCGAGGTCGAAAAAGCGGGCGGTGTGGCCAAGGAATTCAACACCATCGCGGTAGATGACGGCATTGCCATGGGGCATGACGGGATGCTGTATTCCCTGCCCTCACGCGAGGTGATCGCGGATTCGACTGAATACATGGTCAATGCCCATTGCGCCGATGCGATGGTCTGCATTTCCAACTGCGACAAGATCACACCTGGTATGCTGATGGCTGCGATGCGGCTGAACATCCCTGTTGTATTCGTGTCGGGCGGGCCGATGGAGGCCGGGAAAATCGAGGTCGACGGCGTTGAGAAGGCACTGGACCTTGTCGATGCGATGGTTGTTGCGGCCGATGACAAATATACCGACGCGCAAGTGCAAGCGATCGAAGAAGCCGCCTGCCCGACCTGCGGGTCATGTTCGGGCATGTTTACCGCCAATTCGATGAACTGTCTGACCGAAGCCTTGGGGCTGTCGCTGCCGGGCAATGGCTCGACATTGGCCACCCATGCCGACCGCGAAAAGCTGTTCAAGCGCGCGGGCCATCTGATCGTGGAAAACGCCAAGCGCTATTACGAGCAAGATGACGACAGCGTGCTGCCGCGCAACATTGCCAGCTTCAAAGCGTTCGAGAATGCAATGTCGCTGGATATCGCCATGGGCGGGTCCACCAACACCGTGTTGCACCTGTTGGCCGCCGCACATGAGGGCGGGATCGACTTTAGCATGCAGGATATCGACCGCCTGTCGCGCCGCGTGCCCTGCCTGTGCAAGGTGGCACCGGCCAAAGACGATGTGCATATGGAAGATGTCCACCGCGCCGGCGGCATCATGTCGATCCTGGGGCAATTGGACAATGCGGGCCTGCTGCACAATGACCTTCCAACCGTTCACAGCCCAACCATGGGCATGGCGCTGGATATGTGGGATGTCTCGCGCACCGACGACCCAGAGGTGCAGCAATTCTACCGTGCTGCCCCCGGCGGCGTGCGCACAACGCAAGCATTTTCGCAAGCGAACCGCTACAAAACGCTGGATACCGACCGCGAGACGGGTGTCATCCGCACCAAAGAACATGCGTTCAGCCAAGACGGCGGTTTGGCGGTGCTGTTCGGCAATCTGGCAGAACAGGGCTGCATTGTGAAAACGGCGGGCGTGGATGACAGTATCCTGAAATTCAGCGGCCCTGCGCGCGTGTTCGAGAGCCAGGACGATGCTGTCAGCGGTATTCTGACCGGTAAGGTCGTGGCTGGCGAAGTGGTCGTCATCCGCTACGAGGGGCCACGCGGCGGACCGGGGATGCAGGAAATGCTATACCCGACCAGCTATCTGAAATCGAAGGGGCTAGGCGCGGCCTGTGCTTTGGTCACGGACGGTCGCTTCTCGGGCGGCACATCGGGGCTGTCCATTGGCCATGTCTCGCCAGAGGCCGAAGAGGGCGGATTGATCGGGATTGTCGAAAATGGCGACCTGATCGAGATCGACATCCCGGAGCGCCGGATCGAGCTGAAGGTTGATGACGCGACCCTTGCCGCGCGCCGCGCCGCACAGGACGAAAAAGGCTGGAAGCCCGCCAAGCCGCGCCCCCGCAAGGTCTCTACTGCGCTGCGGGCCTATGCGGCGCTGACCACATCGGCGGCCATGGGGGCCGTGCGCAAATTGCCTGAAGGATGGTAAACCGAATGACCCGCATCGTCTATGTGAACGGCGACTACATGCCCGAGGGCGACGCCAAGATTTCGATTTTCGACCGTGGCTTCCTGATGGCCGATGGCGTCTACGAGGTGACGACTGTCATTGACGGCAAGCTGATCGACTTTGAGGGGCATTTCACGCGGCTGGAACGGTCCCTGGGCGAATTGGATATCGCTAACCCGATGGACCGCGACGCCTGGTTGGAGGTGCATCGCCAGCTTGTCGGACAAAATGCGGTCGATCAGGGCATGATCTACTTGCAAGTGACGCGCGGCGCGCCGGGTGATCGGGATTTCGTATTTCCAGACCCGGACACCACCGCCCCAACAGTCGTGCTGTTCACGCAATCCAACCCTGCTTTGGTCGATAGCCCAAAGGCAAAAAAGGGCATCAAGGTCGTGACCATTGATGACCTGCGCTGGGGGCGGCGCGATATCAAGACGGTGCAACTGCTGTATCCAAGCATGGGCAAGATGATGGCGATCAAGCAAGGCGCGGATGACGCATGGATGGTGCAGGACGGCGCAATTACCGAGGGCACGTCAAACAACGCCTATATCATCAAGGACGGCAAGATCGTGACGCGGGCGCTGTCAAATGACATTCTGCACGGGATCACCCGCGCCGCCGTTCTGCGCTTTGCGCGCGAGGCGCAGATGCAGGTCGAGGAACGCAATTTCACCGTGGAAGAAGCAAAATCGGCGGATGAGGCGTTTGTCACATCAGCCAGCACCTTTGTCATGCCCGTGGTCTCTATTGACGGGACAGAGCTGGGGACAGGCACCCCCGGCCCCTTGGCAACCCGCTTGCGCGAGATTTACATCGAGGAAAGCCGCAAGGCGGCGATCTGAAACAGGACCGACCTCGTCATCAGGGTGCTAGACAGGCAAACTTGTGACGGGGTCCAGAATGGTTATGCTTGGATCGTAAAATCTGCCGATGTCCTGAATGAAGACGACAACCTCGCCATTATCGATGATAGACGTGGAGAAATCATCAACTTGAATGATGATGTCATGCGGATCATTGCTGCCATCCGGATTGACCGGCACATAGAGAAGGTTGTCATTCGTCAGCGGGTTGAAATCCGTTATGCGGGCGGGCCCGGCCCCCTCGTCTCCAACACCATAGATGACAAACACGTCGGAGCGCGCGCCACCGGTCAGCGTATCACCCAAACCGCCAGACAAGATATCATTGCCAGAGCCCCCGATCAGCACTGTCGCGCCGGTTCCATCAATGACTTCGCCGTCCCCTTCCGCTCGCATGAAGCCTTCACCGCGCAAGCTGTTCTGAATTCCGCTGTCACTGGCTAGGATCCTGTCTTCACCATTTCCCGCCACCACTTCAATAAATCCCGATCCGTCAGCGCCATCGAACACGTCATCGCCATTGCCTAAAATAACACGGTCGATCCCCTCAAAGGTTGTTGGCAGCAGGCTGCCGTCCGCGGGTTCAATCGTGATGATATCGCCCTCCGCGACGGTCACACGCATGTCCGCGCTCAAGGCGCTCAGGTCCAACGTGCTGAAGCGATCACCGCCAATATAGTTTCCGCCGCCTTGGAAGGCATCTGTCAGAACCAAGGTCACGTTACCTTCTGCATCCTCTTCCTCGGTCAAGCCAGAACCGCCACCCGATTCGGCATCGGACACGGAGGCACCATTCACTTCAACAGAAATCGCCGCCAGAAGCTCGGACGGGTCCGTGCCATCAAACCCTTCCAATTCGACCATCGGCAAACCATCAACACGGATCAATATACCTGTGTCGTCCGATGTGCGTTCAGCAGTCAGCGTTACGGTATCACCGAAAAACAGCGGACTACGCTCGTTTGGCCCATATTGATCCTGCGGCAAGTCATCAAAGGCGCTCATGAACTCACGGTTCAGGTCCAGCACAAGACTGTCTTCGCTTGGGTTAAAATCCCGAATCACGGGGGTTGAGAGAGCTTCGCCCCCGATGCTTTGCATAGCCCCGGTCAAATCCAGACCACCCAGCGAGATGACAAAAACATCCTCGCCCGCGCCGCCAGTCATTTCAGAGCCACCGGCACTTACGATCGTGTCACTGCCGCCGCCGCCGCGCAGGATCTGCACGGTGCTTCCCGGATCCATATGCTCGCCGATCAGAAAATCATCGCCTTCGCCGCCGAAAGCATGGTCGTCTTCAAGCGCAATCAGCAGGTCGTCACCAGCGCCACCATTCAGTTGGACACCAAATTCCGGAAATCCGATCAGCGTGTCGTTGCCCGCGAACCCATTGTAAACCGACACATCGTCACGCGCGGTAATCAGATCGTCACCTGGCCCATCTTGCCCCCGATCTTCAGGTTCCTCGTTTGGGTCGGCAGCTTCTTCGTCCGGGTCGGGCGGAGTATCTTCCTCCCGATCATTATAGCTATCGTCACTACCGACTTCTAAGAACGCCAATGCAGCAAAGGCCAGCAAAAAGCCGACAAATCCAAAACCCAGCATATCCCAACCCATCCCGAATAAATATGCTGTGAAGGCTAATCACATTTTAACAATAAAAATATCAGAATTCGGCCCAAGAGTCGTGACAATCGTTTCGGATTGTTGCGAAAAACAAGGTTAATCCAGCCGAATACATCCGTTTTCAACCTCGTCCGGAAAACGGTGTGCCGTGCGGTCGGACTGCTCGAATTCTGCGCAGACCTGTGTCTGGGTTACAGTGAACGGCTGCTGTGTAAAACGGTCCGTGTCGCGCGGATATGTGCCGCAAATAAAGTCCGCCCCGCCCTTACGCATCTTTTCGCATGTCAAATAGGCGGCCAAAGCCCGCAGATCATTCAGGCGCTGAGCATCGCGCTGTTCGCTCCGGGCCTGTTCCGGGCCACCCACCTGCCATAGGCCAAGCCCGATCATCAGAACCGTAAAGGGCAGTAGAAGGCGGGACATCACGGCTCTGCCAGAAAATCGCGGAACCAAGCGATGACCAGCAACGCCAAAAGCACAACAAGCGCGACCTTTGCAAGAAACTGCGTTGTGACGACACCCGTTAACCCTGCATAAACCACGGCAACAGCGGCACCAAGCAAAGCCAGCACCGACAGAAACAGCGTCATTGCGCCGAATTTCTGGCGCAGCGGTGCGCGGCGCTGGCCTGGATCATCAGATAGCGCGCGGGCGGCCCGACGATCCAACCACAGGAAAACCGGCAGGGCGACGACCAGAACCGCGATGGACCAGCGCATGGCGCCAAGGTTGCCAAACCCACGCTCGGAATACAGCGGGTCTGGCAACCACAGCTCGATCAGATTGAACCCCAGATCAATCAGATTGTAGGTCACTGTCAAAAGCGCGACGAACATAAGCCCATATAAGCACGGCATCCTGCCCGCTTGTTTGCGCTTGCGGACGCGGGACCGGCACGCCAAGATTATGGTCTGCCCAAGCGGAAAGCGCCGCTGTCACCTCTGCCTGCGACCAGCCTTCAGCCAGCAAGGCGATGCGCAAAGCATCGGGGCGGTGCCCCGCGCGCAACCCATGCTGAACGAAGGCTTCAAGCTGCTCTGCGGGTTTCACATGTCAGTCCTTGTTGCCCACGTTCTCGGCAAAAGATGTCTCGAACGCGGCTTTCTGGCTGGCATCGGCCTCTGTTTGATGCTTGGCCTTCCAGTCGTCATAGGGCATGCCATAGATCGCCTCGCGGGCGCTGTCCTTGTCCATCGCCACCCCACGCTCTTGGGCGGCTTCCATATACCAGCGCGACAGACAGTTACGGCAAAACCCCGTCAGGTTCATCATATCAATGTTTTGCACGTCGCTGCGCTTGTCCAGATGCGCCAGAAGCGCCCGAAAAGCCGCGGCCTCCAGTTCTGTGCGGGTGGTGGTGTCCATGGGCTATCCTCCGTATACTGATTGTAAGGTGCGTGTTGCCGGTGTGCAGGTCAAGCGCGGCAGGCTTGCTTTTCCGGGCATTATTGGTAGATGTTTGCGCTAACGAATTCATCCTGACATCGACCCCTGTCATATCGGGGGAACACCGTCAGGCCACACACGACAAGAGAGGACTCCTCATGACGCCTTTGCGCCGTCACCGCATGATCAAGATCGTGGCCACGCTTGGCCCGGCTTCGTCCGACTATCATACCATTCGCGCCCTGTTCGAAGCAGGCGCAGACGTGTTCCGCCTGAACATGAGCCATGGCACCCATGACGATATCGCCGCGCGCCATGCGATCATTCGCAAGATAGAGGCCGACTTGGGCCGCCCCATCGCCATTCTGGCCGACCTGCAAGGGCCGAAACTGCGCGTGGGCGTTTTCGCAAACGAATCTGAAGAACTGGTCGAGGGTGCCGCGTTCCGGTTGGACCTGACCGACAAACCGGGCGATGCAACCCGCGTGACCCTGCCCCACCCCGAAATTTTCGAAGCCTTGGAACCGGGCGCGGACCTGCTGGTCAATGACGGCAAAATCCGCCTGAAGGTGAACGATTGCGGCAAGGATTTCGCCAATTGCACCGTGACAGTGGGTGGCACAATTTCCAACCGCAAGGGCGTGAACGTGCCCGATGTGGTGCTGCCCGTCGCGGCGCTGTCGGACAAGGACCGCAAGGATCTGGAATTCGTCTGCCGCTTGGGCGTGGACTGGCTGGCGCTGTCCTTTGTGCAGCGCGCCGCCGATGTGGCCGAAGCCCGCAATCTGGCACAAGGCCGGGCCGCGATTCTGTCGAAGATCGAGAAGCCCGCCGCAGTCGCCGCGTTCGACGAAATCCTCGCCGTGTCCGATGGGATCATGGTTGCGCGGGGCGATCTGGGCGTGGAACTGCCGGTGCAGAATGTGCCACCCATCCAGAAACGTCTGGTGCGCCGCGCGCGCGCGGCTGGCAAGCCCGTAATCGTCGCCACGCAGATGCTGGAATCGATGATCGACAGCCCCATGCCAACGCGTGCCGAAGTTTCGGATGTCGCGACCGCCATTTATGAAGGTGCCGATGCGATCATGCTGTCGGCGGAATCGGCAGCGGGCGATTATCCGATTGAGGCTGTTGTCACCATGGACAATGTCGCGCGCGAGGTCGAAAGCGACCCAACCTATATCGAGATCATAGACGCCTCGCGCAAGGTCAAGCACAGCTCTATCGCTGATGGGATCGTGGCTGCCGCGCGCGAATTGGCCGAGAAAACCGACATTGCCGCGATCTGCTGTTTCACCGAATCGGGCACCACCGCGCTTCTGGTCGCACGCGAGCGCCCCCATGTGCCAATTCTGGCGCTGACCCCGATCACCAAAACCGCGCGGCGTTTGCAACTGGTCTGGGGTGTGCATTGCGAAGAGGTGGCAGAGGTCGAACGCTTCAAGAAGGCCGTCATCAACGCCGTTCGCGTCACGCGCAAATATGGGTTCGGCACTGAAAAGGACCAGATCCTTGTCACCGCAGGCATTCCGTTCAACCAGCCGGGCACAACGAACATCTTGCGTGTGGCCCCTTGCGCGGAACACTTGATCGTGTCGGGCGAACCCGAGTAACCTTGCCCCCTGTCTGAAAGGGGCAATATGGGTACCGGGATTATCTTCTTGCTGGGGGTGTATCTTGTCCCGCTTGCATTGGTCAGCGCGATCAGTGCCTGGACCGATGGCCGGCGCCCCTATGTGGCGCTTGGCCTGGGTCTGGCGGGGTTTGGCCTGGCCGTGATCGCGTCTATTCTGCGCCCCGATGGCAACTACGGTTTGCGGGACATTCCGGAACTGAGCGTGACGGTCCTTGTTCGGCTATGGCAAGCGTTCTGAGCCTTGCACCCGCGCGCGTTCTGGTTTACTGCGCGGGTTCTATTCGAAGGGGCGTCCGGCCGTTGTGGCATGCCGAGTCGCCCCCCTGACCGAAGAAGGAGTCGGAAATGCCCAAGATGAAGACCAAGTCAGGCGCGAAAAAGCGCTTCTCCATGACCGCGACCGGCAAAGTGAAAGCCGGGCAAGCGGGCAAGCGGCACGGCATGATCAAGCGGACGAAGAAATTCATCCGCGACGCGCGCGGCACCACCCTGCTGTCCGAGCAGGATGCCCGTATCGTCAAGACCTACATGCCCTATAACCGGTAAGGAGAGCGGAACATGTCACGCGTTAAATCCGGCACAGTCACTCACGCTCGCCACCGCAAGGTTATTAAAGCCGCGGCTGGCTATTATGGCGCGCGTTCGCGCAACTTCCGCACCGCTACGCAGGCTGTGGACAAGGCGAACCAGTATGCCACCCGCGACCGCAAGAACCGCAAGCGCAACTTCCGCGCATTGTGGATTCAGCGTATCAACGCTGCTGTCCGCGCAATCGACCCATCCCTGACCTATTCGCGTTTCATCAACGCGCTGATGTTGGCCGGGATCGAAGTGGACCGCAAGGTTCTGGCCGATCTGGCCGTGCACGAGCCCGAAGCGTTTGGGCAAATCGTGGAAAAAGCCAAGGCCGCAATGGCCTGAGCGCCACCCCACTGACAGTTTGAAAACCCCGCCGTGCCCAGCGCCCGGCGGGGTTTTTGTTACCCACGCCCGATATAGGGCATGGCCGTGGCCATGATGGTCATGAACTGGACATTTGCGTCCAACGGCAGGCTGGCCATATGCAGGACAGCATCGGCCACATGCTGCACATCCATCACCGGTTCAGCACGCAAGCTACCATCGGCTTGCGGCACGCCCTTGGTGAACGCATCCGTCATCTCGGACGCGGCATTGCCAATGTCGATCTGGCCACAGGCAATGTTATGTTTCCGCCCATCCAGCGACAAGGTTCGGGTCAGCCCGGTAATTGCGTGTTTCGTGGTCGTGTAAGGCACCGACCCCACGCGCGGCACATGCGCCGAGATGGACCCGTTATTGATGATCCGCCCGCCCTTCGGGTCTTGCGCGCGCATCATGGCATAAGCCCCGCGTGCAATCAGGAACGCGCCGTCCAGATTGACAGAGGCCACGCGCCGCCAGTCCTGCCATGAGATGTCTGCGATTTCGGTGGCGGGCAAGCCAAGGCCCGCATTGTTAAAGGCCACATCCAACCGCCCAAACCGTTTGGAAATGGCGACAAACAGGGCATCCACGGCATCCGGGTCGGACACGTCACAGGGATGGGCCAGCATCTGCCCCGGTGCTGTTTCAGCCAGTGTCGCCAGCTTGTCGGCAGATCGCGCCACAAGCACCACGTTGTGCCCGGCCTTGGCAAAGGCCAGCGCACACGCCCGGCCAATGCCCTGACTTGCGCCGGTTATCAGAACGATTTTAGAGTCTGTCATCTTCGGTCCTTGCCGCTGCCCTTCGGCATAGCAGTCCCGTCAGCGGTTACGCTTGTCAACCTCTGCCGTAATGTTGAACAGCGTTGCCGAGAGCCTGCCCCCGAACTGCATGTTACCAAGGATGACGGTGGTTTCCGCGCCGGTATCGTCACGGATGACCCATTGGCGCAATTCAGTCGGGTTGGCGGAAAACACCAGCCGGATAGACCCGTATTGCGGGTTCTCCGGGTCTTGCGCGATCACAGTGGTGGTGGTGCCATCATCAATATGCCCGACAACCATGCGCCGATTGCTGAAATCGACATTGCGCTCCAGTATCAGGTTCAGCGGTGTCTGGCTTAACGGATACTGGCTTGGCCCCTGATTGGACCGCCCGTCGAATATCGCGACCTGCCCGCCACCTGCCATCACAAGCGAGTCTTCCGGCGGGTCGTATTCGAACCGGACCCGACCGGGACGGCGAATATAGATACGCCCGGTGGACAAGGTGCCATCCGGGTTGATCTGGGTAAACTCACCCTCGGCCGTGGTGAAACTGTTGAAATAGCGCGAAATCTCATCCAGCGGGATACGCTCGGCATGGGCGGGGCGCACCAGCGCAAGGGCTGGCAGGGACATAAGCAGGGAACGGCGTGTAATACTCATACAGCATAAATACCCGTTTTCCCGCGCAGCGAAAGGCGCGATCCGCTCACGCTGCCAACACAAGGCAGAGAGTTGCCGATCACCGACCCTCTAAACAGGTCCGCGATTCCGCATCAGATAATCCCAGCCCCAAACGCCGAGTAACGGGACCAGCCCGCCAAGCATGTAAAGCGGTACAAAAACCAACAAAAGCCCTTACAGCGAATCCCGTTCTCCAACAAACCCCAGAAAATACAGGCCTGCCTGAAACAGGCCCATGCCAATCAAAGTGGCCACCGCGACGCTTTGAATAACGACGTTGCTGCGGTTCAGATTTGCGACCCAAGCCGCCACCGCATAGGGCAGAACGCCCCAGCCAGTTGCCAGCAAAGTCAACAGCACCACCCCAAGGTTACTGTCCTGTTCATCGGTCAGGTCCGCTGGCACCTGATACAGCGTGACCCAAAGCCACAGCATGGTCCCGACAACCAGAACCACGCCAAGCCAGAACAGGGCCACGCGCGCTAGTTGCAGAAACCGCAACATGCCCTATCCCTGCTCTGGCACCAATATCTCGCGCTTGCCGACATGGTTGGCAGATGTAACAAGCCCCTCGTCTTCCATCTGCTCGACCAGTCGTGCGGCCTTGTTGTAGCCGATGCCCAATTTGCGCTGAATATAGCTGGTCGAGCATTTGCGATCCTGGATAATGACCTGCACAGCCTGATCGTAAAGCGCATCCTCGCCATTGGTATTGCCACCAAGGCCCAGAACCGCGTCGATATCGGCTTCCTTATAAGATTCCGGGCCTTCGACCACGCCGGATTTATAGTCGGGCGGCCCAAAGGATTTCAGATGCGTGACGACCTCTTCCACCTCTTCGTCGCTGACAAAGGGGCCGTGAATCCGGTTCACGCGACCACCCCCGGCCATGTAAAGCATATCGCCCATACCCAGAAGCTGCTCGGCGCCCTGTTCGCCCAAAATGGTGCGGCTGTCGATTTTACTGGTCACCTGGAAGGAAATCCGCGTCGGGAAATTCGCCTTGATCGTGCCGGTAATCACATCGACCGAGGGGCGCTGCGTGGCCATGATAAGGTGGATGCCGCTTGCCCGCGCCATCTGCGCCAGACGCTGGATGCAGGCTTCAATTTCCTTACCCGCGACCATCATCAGGTCAGCCATCTCATCGACCACCACCACGATGAAGGGCAGCAATTCGGGCGCGAATTCTTCGGTCTCGAACACTGGATCTCCGGTTTCATCGTCGAAGCCGGTCTGAATGGTGCGCTTGAACATTTCGCCCGCGGCCAAAGCCTCTCGGACGCGGCCATTATAGCCGTCAATATTGCGCACGCCCATTTTCGACATCTTGCGGTAGCGTTCTTCCATCTCGCCCACGACCCATTTCAGGGCTACGACCGCCTTTTTCGGGTCGGTCACAACAGGCGACAAAAGATGCGGAATGCCGTCATACACAGACAGTTCCAGCATTTTCGGGTCGATCATAATCATGCGGCATTCGTCCGGGCTTAGCCGATATAGCAGCGACAGGATCATGGTATTGATCGCCACCGATTTGCCGGACCCGGTGGTCCCCGCAATCAGCAAATGCGGCATTTTGGCAAGGTTGGCGACGATCGGTTCACCATCAATGCCTTTGCCCAGCGCCAAGGGCAGGCGCATGTTGCTATCGCCAAAATCCCGCGCCGCCAAAATTTCGCGCAGCACGACCTTTTCGCGGTGCGCATTGGGCAATTCTATCCCGATAATCGACCGCCCCGGCACGGTAGACACACGCGCCGACAAGGCCGACATGGACCGCGCAATGTCATCGGCCAGCCCGATCACCCGGCTGGCTTTCAGGCCGGGCGCGGGTTCCAGTTCGTATTGCGTGACCACGGGACCGGGGCGCACGCTGACAATCTCTCCGCGGACGCCGTAATCATCCAGCACCGCTTCCAGCATCCGGGCATTTTCTTCCAGCGCATCGTCGCTGAGGGTGAAGCGCTCCACCTCTGACGGGTTTTGCAGCAGGCCCAACGGCGGCAGTTCAAAGCCCGGCACATCTTGGTCAAAGCGGAATGCGGGTTCTGCTTCGGCTTTGGCCTGACGCGAAGGTTGCTGCTTGCGCCCAGCCGAAGCCACGACCCTGCGCTGCAATACATGGGCTGCGGCGCGCGGCGGGGGCATCGGGCTTTCGGCAACGCTTGGCTCTGCCGCGCTTGGAACTGCCACACGCGGGGCTGGCGCCGGGGTCGCCGCAAGCATCCAATCGGGCATTGGAACAGGCGGCATGTCCGGTGACAGGTTTGCAGAAAGCTGTGCCGCAAAACGCTGATCCTGAGCAAATGGCGCGGCCTTTTGCTCTGCGTCCAGTGCTGTGGGCTGAGGGTGCGCAGGCGCGGACAGACGCGGCTCTGCCGGACGGCGATCACGGTCAAACTGGAATACCGGCTTCGAGGGCCTGCGGTGACGAATCGCATCCGCAATCCGCGAACGGATATGCTCGCCCTCGGGCGCATGGGCTGCCGCCGCGTTCTGCGTCAGCGGAGGCTCGATCAACTCTGGCTCTGGCATCGGGGCCGGGCGCGCGTTGAGTGATTTCAGACGCGACAACAGGTTAGGACGTTCAGCAAAATCGTCTTCCTCTGCGTAGTGCGAAACAGGCTGCGCAGGGACGTGCGGTGCGGACATTGGGCGTTGGGCTGCAAGCTGCGGATCTGATAGAGGGGGCGTCGCGCGGATTACAGGCGGCGCCCGGCGCTGCGCGACCGGCGCGGCTGACAGTTGCGGTTCTTGCCAGTCCTGAGCATGCGGCGGAGCCATCGCAGCCTCGCGCTGCATGGCGCGTGCATGGGCTTTCTGGCGGGCATGATCCAGCATCGCGCCACTGGCACGTTGTGCGCCCTTCACGCCCTGTCCCAACCCGCCGCGCAACAGCACAACGATCCCGGCATAGAGCAGCACAATACCCGACAAAAAGAAGGTCGTGAAACGCCGCATTTCGCGCAGCGACACACCCAGAACATGACCCATGATCACCACAGTCGCGCCCAGCATAACAATCGACATAAAGCGCACCCCTGCGCCCGCGCTCATGGGCAGCGCGTTGACCACAGCCCCCAGAACGGTATCGCCAAAGACACCGCCCAAGCCGGTCACTGGCTGCCAGCTTTCGCCCGGCACCAGCGTCGCGCACCAGACCGACACCACCGCCATGGCGATGGGCAGGAACACACTGCGCGCTATCAGCGCCTCGTGGCCGCGCGCAAGCACAAGGCGCAGGCCCCAAACCGCCGTGAACAGCACCAGAGTCCAGCTTGCCCAGCCAAGGATCACCATCAAGGGTGCTGCCAGCGTAGCACCAGCGCGGCCCAGAGAATTCCGCACCGGCTCATCCGAAGCCGCCATCCAGCCCGGATCCTCCGGGGTATAAGACCCAAGCATCACCGCAAACAAAAAGGCCAGCACCAGCAGGCACAACCCGACCAGCTCTCGGCCCCGTTTTTGCACAAGCGCGGACAGGTTGCTGTCCAGAAGCGGTTCGCGCTGGTTGATGTTGTAGGATGCCATCGAAAGACCTCTCAGCGATACAGACAGTCGCGCAGGCGGATCAGCGCGTCTTGTATTTCATCAATCGGCGTGACCATGGCCACGCGAACGAAACCTTGGCCAGGGTTCAGGCCGTCCTGTTCCCGCGCCAGATAAGCGCCGGGCAGAACGCGAATCCCGGTTTCGCGCCACAAGCGCAGCGCGGCCTCTTCGCCATCTGCCACTGGCAACCACAGGAAAAAGCCACCTTCCGGGGCCTGATACCCCGGAACATTGGCAAAAACTCGATTCGCCAACGCATATTTCTGTTGGTAAAGCGCGCGCGACCTGTCGACATGCGCTTCATCCGTCCAAGCCGCGGCCGCGACATGTTGCAATGGTTCGGGCAAGGGCGCACCGGCATAGGCGCGCAATTGACGAATACGCCGGATACTGTCGGGGCCACCGGCCACGAAGCCCGACCGCAGACCGGGCAGGTTCGACCGCTTCGACAGCGAATGAAAGCTGAGCACACGCTCAGGGTCCGCGCCCATGTCAGCGGCCACTTCCAAAGCACCCGGAGGCGGGGTGTTGCGGTAAATCTCGGAATAACACTCATCGGCGAAAATACGGAAATCGTGCGTTTCGGCCAGCGCAATCAAATCACGCCAATAAGCCACATCCGCCACAGCACCTTGCGGGTTCGAAGGTGAGCACACATAGGCAATCGCCACCCGGTCCAGCGTATCGGGCGCCAAGGCCGCATAATCGGGCAGATACCCGGTTTCCGCCGTTGCAGGCACAAAAACCGGTTCCGCCGCGACGGCCAAAGCGGCCACGGCATAGACCTGATAGAAGGGGTTCGGCGTCAGGATAGCCGGGCGCTGACCATTCTTGTGTTCGGGGCACAGCGCAAGGGCCGCGTTGAACAGCCCTTCGCGTGTGCCGTTCAGCGCCATGATCTGGGCCTGGGGCACCGTCACACCGTAGCGCCGCGCCAACCAATCGCTGATTGCCTCCAGCAATTCGGGAATACCCTCATTGACCGGGTATTTCGCAAAAAGATGCGTATGCGCCTGCAAGACATCCGCCAGAAAGGCGGGCATCTCATGACGCGGTTCGCCAATCGTCATCGCCACGACCTCACCGCCGGGGGCGTGATGGTCGAGCAACGCGCGCAAGCGCGGAAACGCGTATTCAGGCAGGTTCGAAAACCGCTCTGGAACTTGCATGGACTGCCTCTGTGTTTCGGGATCTTTTGCCCCGATATTGTTGTCACGATAACGCGCAACCGCGCGTGCGTCCAGCATCTTGGATGAAGACCGCGCCATAACCCCACGAAATTGTGGCATTTTCGCAGAACACCCGCAGCCTACCAGATATAGCGGCGACCACTGCGCGCAAACCCAAACTCTAGCCGCGCACGACCGTTTCCATCGCGGCGCCCAAGCGCAACAGGCGGTCATCCTGCATTGGGGGCGCCATCAGGCTAATCCCGGCAGAAGGCGTATTCGTGGGCAGCGTCAGCGCGCAGAGGCCCAACATATTGCCAATGCGGGTATTGCGCAGCGTCAGAAGGTTCTCAGTCGCGTAATACCCCTCATCCGCCAGAAGCCGCGCGGCATTGGGCGGCAGGTTCGGGGCGGTCGGCAGGATCACGGCATCATATCCGGCAACCTGCGACAGGTAGCGTTTGCGCAAAACCTCCAGCCTGTTCCAAGCGGCGATATAGTCAGCGGCAGTGTGGTCTTCGCCCGCCCGAAAGCGCGCAAGGATAGGCGGGAACACCACGTCTGGTTGCGTCGCTATAAGGTCGCGCCACTCGGCCCAAGCCTCTGGTGTGTAGATAACAGCGGACAAGGCCAGCACGTCGTCCACGACCGGCAATGTCGCGCGTGTCACACGCACACCGGCCTGTTCCAGTCGCGCCACGGCCTCCTCGAAGGCCCGCGCGGGTTCGGGGCGAATATCTTCAAAAGGCGCCCCCTCGAGCACCAGAAAGCGCCGTCCTGACAGGCTGGAGCCGCGCAAATCGGCAGGAAGGCGCCCTTCGATCATGGCAAGAAAAGCCGCGCAATCTTCGACACTGCGGGCCAATGGGCCAACCGTGTCAAAGCGGCGCGCCAGCGGAACAACACCATCCAATGACAAGCGTCCATGCGTGGTCTTTAACCCCACAAGATCGTTCCAGGCTGCCGGTATCCGAACGGAACCGCCGGTGTCGGACCCAACCCCCAGTGCGGCAAGGCCAAACGCCACAGAGGCCGCTGCCCCGGAAGACGACCCGCCCGGCACAGCATTGTGGTCATTCACGCAAGGTGGCGTTGCGGTCACGGGGTTCAGGCCCAGCCCGGAATAGGCGAATTCGGTCATATGCGTCTTGCCCAGGCAGATCGTGCCAGCCTGCCGCGCCACGCGCAGCACCTGCGCATCACGCAACGGGGTGCGCCCCGCAAGCAGGGCAGACCCCGCCGCCGTTGGTGTGGCCGCGCTGTCGAACAGGTCTTTCCACGACAACGCCACCCCATCAAGCGGCCCACGCCGCAGCCCCTCGCGCGCCCGCGAACGCGCTGCCACCGCTTCCAGCAAGGCCCGTTTTTCGGTCACTGCGGAATAGATCCGATCCCGCAGGGGGTGCGCGTGGATCGCCTCCAGATAGGCTTCGGTCAGGGTTAGCGGGCACAATGCCCCCTGCTCTATTGCGCGGCCCTGCGCTACCGCACTTCTGGTCAGCCAGTCTTGCATCATCCACCCCGATCTTGCGGTCTGCCATTTAATGTCAGACTATTCGCCGCACGATGCCATCGGAACGATCAATATGCCACATGGACTTGCACAGCAGCCTGCTCCATATATCCACCCATGAGCTATGACACCGATATCCTTATTGTTGGCGGTGGGCTGAACGGCCCCGCCTTGGCCCTTGCCCTTGCCAGCACGGGACAGCGCGTAACCGTGGTCGATGCCCTGCCGCGTGACACGCGGGCAGAAGCGGGCTTTGACGGGCGCGCCTATGCGTTGGCGCTGGCGTCTATCCGGGTGCTGGACGGAATTGGGCTTTGGTCGCATGTTGCAGAGCATGCGCAACCCATGCTGAAGATCGTGGCAAGCGACGGTCGCGCGGGCGAAGGGGCTGCGCCGTTTTTTCTGGCATTCGACCACGCAGAGATCGAGGAAGGCCCGATGGGCCACATGCTGGAAGACCGTTTCCTGCGCCCTGCCCTGTTACAGGCGATGGATGCGGCCGGGATCACGCAGCTTTCTGGCGAAACCGTCGTGTCACAATCGGTGGATGACCGCGCCGCAACGGTGCAGCTTGCCTCTGGTCGCAGCCTGCGGGCACGGTTGCTGGTGGGCTGTGACGGGCGTGACAGCGGCACCGCCACGCGTGCAGGTATTCGGCGGACGGGCTGGGACTATGGCCAGACCGGGTTGGTCTGCGCGGTAGAGCATGAGTTACCACATGAAGGCACGGCGCATCAGTTCTTTATGCCAGCCGGTCCGCTGGCAATCCTACCTCTGCCCGGCAACCGCTCTTCGATCGTGTGGAGCGAAACAACCAGCCGCGCCGCCGAAATCCACGCTCTGGATGATGCCGCCTATCTAGAAGTTCTGCGCCCCCGCTTCGGGGATTTTCTAGGCAAGATTTCTCTGGCCGGAAAACGCCATGCCTACCCATTGAAGCTGACGATCGCCAATCGGTTCATTGCGCCACGGCTTGCCCTAGTGGGCGACGCCGCGCATGGGATGCATCCGATTGCGGGGCAAGGGTTCAATTTCGGACTGCGCGACATTGCCGCCTTGGCCGAGGTGATCGCAGAGGCCGCGCGCCGGGGCGAGGATATTGCCAGCCCCTTGGTGTTGGAGCGTTACCAACAATGGCGGCGGTTCGATACGATGCTGATGGCCGTTGGCACCGACAGCGTGAACAAGTTATTTTCTAATGATAACCCTGTTTTGCGGGGCATTCGCGATATTGGTCTTGGGGTCGTCAATGCAGTGCCGGGCTTGCGCCGGGCCAGCATACGCGAGGCCGCAGGCCTAACCGGCGATCTGCCAAGGTTGATGCGCGGCTTGCCGATTTGATGCAAGTGGGGCCGCATGACGCGCCCGTGATAAACGTGCCCCATAATGCTTGCCTCCATTGCCGCGACAGGATTGCACCGTCAAATCGTGGGACCAAATATTCAGGTCGAGCGCGGCTTTGGTCTGCGCTTCGCCCGCATCGGCTTTGCGGGTTAAGCCCTCTTACAACGGCCGAAAATGGGCGCGATGCGTCGAGTCGCCACCGATGGGTAACGCGCATTCTTTGACCGACTCCGAAGCATTTTGATCTGTCACAGTCCAATGACAGGCCGCGATTGTTGATCGCGGCCTGTCTGGTCAGCTTTCAATATAAGCGGCAAGCGTGGCTTCGGTGCCATCTTGCCATATCCTGTTCAACCAAGTCTCGAACGCATCTGCGAAACGCGGGGCTTGTGCAAGATCGCCATAAATATGCGCCTGATCCAACCACGCACGCGGCGTGTCGCGTGCTGTCAGCGCGGTAGCATGAAGGTCGGACCAATAAGGATCATTCGGCTGTATCACGGTCCCATCTTCGCGAATGCCCGCGCACATGCGCGCCCAGAGCGCCTCGACCAAGGCAAGCCCATTGACCGACTGGTCTGTAGCCAGCCCATCGCGCAGAATGGGCAACACAAAGCCGGTATGCCGAGAAGAGCCATCGAAGGCCACACGCCGCGTGGTGTCGCGAATGGCGGGGTTGGCAAAACGGCCCGAAATCAGGTCCAGATACTGCGCAGGTGTCACACCCGGCACGGGCTGAACATGCGGCAGAATTTCATGACGCTGCACCTTGTCGAACATCGCCGCGATCAACGGATGAGCCATGCAATCGGCAATCGTGGCCACAGACAGCAACTCGCCCGCATTGGCCAAGACCTGATGCCCTGCATTGAGGATGCGAATTTTCATCATCTCATAGACATGCACATCATCGGTGAATGTCGCGCCCGCGCGGTCCCAATCCGGACGGCCCGCGCAGAAGGCATCCTCGATCACCCATTGGCGAAAATTCTCATGCGTCACAGGCGCATTGTCGGCAATGCCAAACTCGCGCACCAACGCCAGTTCTGCCGGGCCGGTTGCGGGCACGATGCTGTCGACCATGGAATTCGGGAAGCTGCATCGCGCGTTGATCCATGCGGCCAGCGACGGGTCGCTTAGTCGCGCCAGCCCGACAAGTGTTTGACGCAGAATATGACCATTGCCGCGCAGATTGTCGCAAGACAACCCCGTGAACGGGCCATGCCCGGCGTCACGCCGCAGCTTAAGGGCGGCGACCATCGCACCAAAGGCCGTGCGCGGCTGGTCGGGGCGTGCCCCATCGTGAAGAATGTCTTCATGGGCCAAGTCCAGAACGCCCGAAGTTGCATCCAGATAATACCCCCCCTCGGTCACGGTCAGCGCGACAATACGGATGGCTGGGTCGGCCATAGCCCGGATTAGCGCCGCATTCCCCGCTTCGATTGGCAGGTAGTCGATCATTGCGCCGGTCACTTCGGCACCGCGATGGTCTGGGGACAATTCGATCAGCGTGGTCAGGCAATCCTGTGCCAGCAGTTTGTCGCGCATGGCGGCATCATACGGGCGCACACCGGCCCCCAGAATCGCCCAATCCTGCGCAAGACCCTGCTGCATCAACCGATGCGTATACCATGCCTGATGCGCGCGGTGAAAATTACCAAGCCCGATATGCACGATGCCGGGCGTTAGCCCCGCGCGATCATAATTCGGCTTTGGAATGCTGCCCGGAATCTCCGCCAGCGTTGCATTGGTCAGGGGAACGGGACGGGTGGTTGTCATCAGTTCATCCATTGGCCACCATCGACATTGTAGCATTGTGCAACAATGTATTCGGCCTCGGCAGAGGCCAGGAATACCGCCATGCCGGTCAGATCTTCAGCCCGGCCCATGCGGCCATAGGGCACGGCGGCGCCGACCTCGCGTTTTTTCTGGCCGGGAGCCTTGCCCTCGTATTTCGCGAAAAAGGCATCAACCCCGTCCCAATGTTCGCCATCCACCACGCCCGGTGCGATGGCGTTCACATTGATCCCATGCTGGATCAGGTTCAGTGCAGCCGATTGCGTCAGGCTGATAACGGCAGCCTTGGTTGCGCAATAGACCGCGACAAGCGGCTCTCCGCGGCGCCCGGCTTGGCTGGCCATGTTGATGATACGCCCACGCACACCCTGTTCAATCATATGCTGTGCAACCGCCTGCATCATGAACAGCGTGCCCGATACATTGATCTCGAAGCATCGCGCATAATCCGCGCGCGTGATTTCGACAATTGGCGCTGCTGTGAAAATCGCGGCATTGTTAATCAGAATGTCGATCTGCCCAAAGGCCGCGACCGTTTCGGCAATTCCGGCGTCGATGCTGTCTTGACGTGTCACATCCAGCTTGACCGCGATTGCCGCCGTGCCCAGGTCTTCTGCCGTGGCGCGGGCGCGGTCAATGTCGATATCAGCAATCGCAACCCGCGCACCTTCGCGGATATAGGTTTCAGCAAACGCACGCCCGATCCCTCGCGCGGCCCCGGTAATCAGGGCGGTCTTTCCAGCAAGCCGTGTCATGCGATGCGCAGCCCGGCATCATCGAAACGATGGATCTGCGCCGCGTCGGGGCGCAGCCAGATCGTATCGCCATAATGCACGTCAACTTCGCCACCAACGCGCACGGTAAGCGGTTCGGAGATGTCATCACATTTGACATGAAAGAAGGTGTCGGAACCAAGATGTTCGGACACGCCGACAGTGCCTTTCCAGTCCCCGGATTCCGCCGATACGGCAATATGTTCGGGGCGGATGCCGATGGTCTTGCACTGATATGGGGCAGCGGCTGGGCCGTCGATCAGGTTCATCTTTGGGCTGCCGATAAAGCCCGCAACAAACAGGTTACGCGGAGCGCGATACAGCTCCAACGGTGAGCCAACTTGCTCGATATGCCCGGCCCTAAGAACCACGATTTTGTCGGCCATTGTCATGGCTTCGACCTGGTCATGGGTCACATAGATCATCGTCGTCTTCAGACGCTTGTGCAGCTCAGAAATTTCCAACCGCATCCCGACGCGCAAAGCTGCATCAAGGTTTGACAAGGGTTCATCGAACAGGAAGGCCGCCGGTTCGCGCACGATGGCCCGGCCAATGGCCACACGCTGGCGCTGGCCGCCCGAAAGCTGTCCGGGTCGGCGGTCCAGGTAGTCGGTCAGGTTCAGCACATCGGCGGCGGCGGTGATGCGGCGGTCCTGCTCTGCCGGGTCCATGCCTGCCATGCGCAGCGGAAAGGCGATGTTCTTGCGCACGGTCATATGCGGATACAGCGCATAGGATTGGAACACCATGGCCAGCCCGCGCTTGGCCGGGGGCACCATGGTCGCGTCGGACCCGTCAATGCGGATTTCCCCGCCAGAGACATCTTCCAGCCCTGCGATCAGACGCAGCAGGGTGGATTTGCCGCAACCCGACGGGCCGACAAAGACCACGAACTCGCCATCGTTGATGGTCAGGTCCAGCGGCGGGATGACTTCGACATCGCCGAATTTCTTGGTGATCTTGTCGAGCGTGATACGTCCCATAACAGAGGTTCCTTATTTCACCGCGCCGAAGGTCAGGCCACGGACAAGCTGTTTCTGGCTGAACCAGCCAAGGATGAGGATTGGCGCAATTGCCATGGTCGAGGCCGCACTGAGCTTGGCGAAGAACAGACCCTCGGGGCTGGAATAGCTGGCGATAAAGGCCGTCAGCGGGGCCGCGTTTACAGAGGTCAGGTTCAGCGTCCAGAACGCTTCGTTCCACGCAAGGATGAAGTTCAAGAGCATGGTCGAGGCGATGCCGGGGATCGCCATGGGCGTCAGAACATAGAGGATCTCGGACTTTAAGGACGCGCCATCCATGCGGGCAGCTTCCAGAATATCGACCGGAATTTCGCGGAAATAGGTGTATAGCATCCAGACAATGATCGGCAGGTTGATAAGCATCATCACGATGATCAGTCCCGCGCGGCTGTCCAAGAGCCCAAGTTGAATGAACAGCAGGTAGATGGGATACAGCACGCCCACCGCAGGCAACATCTTGGTAGACAGCATCCAGAGCAGAATGTCCTTTGTCCGGCGCGAGGGCACGAAAGCCATCGACCATGCGGCAGGCACCGCCACCAGAAGACCCAGAATGGTGGACCCACCCGCGATCAGGATCGAATTCCACAGGAACCGGGCATAGTTCGACCGCTCCATGACCACGCCGTAATTTTCCAGCGTCCAGTCGAAATTCAGGAACAGCGGCGGGGCGGCGATGGCCTGCGCCTCTGTCTTGAAGCTGGTCAGGATGGTCCAGAGGATCGGAAAGAAGATCAGGAGTCCAACAGCCCATGCGGCGGTGGTATTGATCAGCTTGCGGCGGGATGTGACAGCGCGGGCCATGATCAGTTATCCAGATTCTTGCCGACGATCCGCATCAGGAAGATCGCGACGATGTTGGCGAGGATGATGGCGTAAACACCACCGGCGGACCCAAGACCGATATTCTGGCTTTCCAGCACGCGCTGGAAGATCAGGTAAGACAATGTTCGGGTGCCGAACGCACCGCCTGTGGTGACGAAAATCTCGGCGAAAATCGCCAGAAGGAAAATCGTCTGGATCAGAATCACAATTGTGATCGCGCGGCCAAGATGCGGCAGGATAATGAAATAGAACCGCTTGAGCTTGGTCGCACCGTCCATTTCGGCGGCTTCCAGTTGCTCGCCATCCAGCGATTGCACAGCGGTCAGCAGGATAAGTGTGGCAAAGGGCAACCACTGCCATGATACGATCATCACGATCGAGGGCATGGAAGCGTCAGACAGCCAGCTTATCGGGTCGGCCCCGAAAAACCGCCATAGATGGGCGAACAAGCCATTCACCGGGTCCATGAACATGTTTTTCCAGACAAGCGCCGACACGGTGGGCATGACGAAGAATGGCGCAATAACCAAAATGCGGACAATTCCCTGACCCCACATTGGCTGGTCCAGCAACAGCGCCAGCAAAATGCCGAACACCAACGTAATCACCAACACGCTGCCGACGATGACAAGCGTGGCCTGGATAGACGGCCAGAACGCGCTGGACGAAACGAAACGGACATAGTTGTCAAAGCCCGCCCAGCCCAAGTCTCCACCACGTAGCGGCAGATAGTTGCGGAACGAGAACCACAAGGTCATCAACAAGGGGACCAGCATCCAGCCCAGAAGCAGGACCACGGCGGGCGCCATCATGATGCGGGCGGCAGATCGGGACGCTTTGGTGGCCATTGGATACACCTTTTGCGGGGACAGGCGGCGCGCGCTAGGGCACCGTGTCGACAAACGATCGGGGAAATCAGCGGAAAAGAACAGGGGCGGCGCGGGGGCCGCCCCCTTTTTTTCAGGTTAGCCTCGGCTTAGCGGTAGCCAGCAGCTTCCATAGTTTCTGTCGCAATGGCCTGCGCTTTGGCTAAAGCTTCCTCTACGGTCTGCTGACCCGCATAGGCGGCAGAGAATTCCTGGCTGACCTCTGTGGCCATGCCTGCGAATTCCGGGATCGCAACGAACTGAATGCCAACATAGGGGACCGGGTCAACCGTTGGGTTGTTCGGGTCGGCAGCATTGATAGAATCGAGCGTCATCTGGGCGAAAGGCACCGCCTGATATTCCGGTGTCTCATAGAGCGACGTGCGCGCGCCCGGAGGAACATTGGCCCAGCCTTCGTTTGCGGCAACCAGCTCGATATAGTCTTTCGAGGTTGCCCATTCGATGAACTGCTTGGCCGCACCTTCTTGCTGGGTGCCTGCCGGAATGGCCAGCGCCCATGCCCACAGCCAGTTCGCGCGCTTCTCGACACCTTCGGCGTTCGGGGCCAGCGCGAAGCCAACATGCTCTGCAACCGTCGAATCAGCATTGGTCACGAAAGAAGCCGCAACCGTGGCGTCAATCCACATGCCGCATTTGCCTTGCTGGAACAGCGACAGGTTTTCGTTGAACCCGTTGGTCGCATAGCCTTGGGGGCCATAGTCGTTCATCAGGTTCACGTAGAAATTCACAGCTTCGGCCCATTCAGGCTGATCGAACTGCGCATTCCATTCTTCGTCAAACCAACGTGCGCCGAAGGAATTGCCGGTCACGGTGATGAACGCGCCACCCTCGCCCCAGCCAGCCTTGCCGCGCAGGCAGATGCCGTTAATGTCGTCAGCAGGGTCATCCATGGCCGCAGCCGCTTCGCGGATGAATTGCCATGTCGGTGCCGTCGGCATTTCCAGACCGGCAGCTTCCATCAGGTCGGTACGATACATGACCATTGAGGATTCGCCGTAAAACGGGGCCGCGTAAAGCGTGCCGTCATGGCTTAGACCGTTGCGCATTGCCGGCAGGATGTCGTCGACATCGTATTCTGCCGACAGGTCGTTCAACGGCACAAGCCAACCATTGGCACCCCAGATCGGGGTTTCGTACATGCCGATGGTCATGATGTCGAACTGACCACCATTCGTGGTGATGTCAGTGGTGACGCGCTGACGCAGGACGTTTTCTTCCAGCGTGACCCATTCGACATTGATGCCGGTCTGTGCGGTGAATGTGTCGGTGTAGCCCTGCATGCGGATCATGTCACCGTTGTTGACGGTGGCGATCGTGATCGTGGTGTCTTGGGCTGATGCAGTGGTGGCGATTGCACAAAGAACAAGCGCACTGGTCGCACGAAGTGCGGTACGTATGGACATCCTAATCCTCCCTAATCTGGATGTGATGTAGCGTCAGTTAAGCGACATTTCTTGCACGCGTCAATGAAAATTTTACGCGCGTAAAGAAGTTTTCAGGCAGAGGCCCGGAGGATAAGTTTGGCTGCGATCAACGTCTCCTCGCGCTTCTCAAACCGTCCGCCCGCCTCTATCAACTGGAACAGCTTGGTCATGCAGGTATCTGCGACTTGCTCATATTGATGTGCAGCCGTGGTCAAAGCCGGACAGGTAAAGCGCGAAAACGGATGATCGTCATGTGACGCCACGCGCAGCGCACAGCCTTCACCTCGCCCAACGCGCAAACCACGATCGTAACACCCAGCCAGGAACCCGATCGCCAGTCGGTCATTGCTGCACAAGACGGTATCTGTCGGCAAGCTGCGGGTTTCCAGCACATGATGCGCCCCGCGGCGACCGATCTCTTCGAATCCCCAACCCTCTCCCTCAACCCGAATCACGCACGGCTCCAACCCGGCCTCTTCCATCACCTCGATATAGGCATGGCGCCGCTTGTTGGCATTGGGATTGGCCGGGGTCCGCATTTCAAAAAAGGCAGGCGGCGAGCCCGTGCGGCAAAGATAGTCAACCGTCTGCTTCACGAAGCTGAAATTGTCAGAGCCAACAAAGGCTTCGCCCATCCCCTCTACATTGCTGTCGAACAGAACCGTCGGCACATCACGGCAAAAGCGTTCGATGGCGCTGCGATCTGACAGCCGCCCCAAAGGCGCCAGGAACACACCTGCGGGCTTGAGCGCCGTAAGCCCTTCAAGGATTTCATTTTCCAGCTTCTGTTCGCCATGCGCGCTATACAGAATTGGCGAAAACCCGGCGTCGATGCTGCGCCGTTCAATAAAGCGGGCAATCTCTGCAAAGAACGGGTCGGCCAGATAGGGCACCACGATACCGACATTCTTGGTCAGACTTCGATTCTGATTCATCGCATAGATATTCGGGCGGAAATCATGCTCTGCCAACGCGGCTTCGATACGCTGACGTGTTGTCGGGCGAACGCTGGCGGGATCGTTGAAATATTTGGAAATGGTTGGCCGTGACAGCCCGCTAAGCGCGGCGAACTCTTCCATATTTCGAATCTTCTGCTCGCGCATGTTCAAGCCTTTGATCGGATGCCCACTTATTAAACCCCAAAAACATTTCGCGAGTAAAGATTCTACTTGTGCTTTCGCACACAAGTCTGTTGTCTTTGCGGGTCCGGCCTGACCTGTTATGGCGTGTTTCGACGACGGCCGAAACCCTGCCGGACGTCAGATGTAAAAAGGTGGGGGACGCCATGTATCTTGGGATTGATCTTGGCACATCGGCGGTCAAGCTGTGCGTGCTGGGTCAGGATGGCACCGTTCTGGCAACGCAAAGCCAGGCGCTGACGGTGCAACACCCATTCAGCGGCGCCAGCGAGCAGGACTGCAACGCTTGGTGGGTGGCAACCTGCGCCGCGCTTCAGGGTTTGCCACAGCACTTGCGCATGTCCATGCGGGCAATCGGGCTTTCGGGGCAAATGCACGGCGCGGTCCTGCTGGACGCGCATAAACAACCCCTGCACCCTGCCATCTTGTGGAATGACGCTCGCGCCCATGCGGAATGTGCGCATATGATGGCCGCTGACCCTGGCGCTGCCGACCTTGCGGGCGTGGTGCCGATGCCGGGCTTTACCGCGCCAAAGCTGCTCTGGCTTGCGCGCCATGATCCCGATCTTCATAGCCGGATTGCGTATGTCCTGCTGCCCAAGGACTATATCGGCTTTCGTTTGCATGGCCGCCTTGTGACAGACCCGTCAGACGCGGCTGGCACATCGTGGTTCGACCAATCCACGCGCGAATGGTCCGACAGGCTATGCACCCTAAGCGAATCGCGCCGTGACTGGCTGCCGCAGGTTCTGCACGGAACCGAGATGGCAGGCAGGCTCTTGCCCGATGTCGCCGCAGAACTTGGCCTGCCCGCAGGCATTCCCATCGCTGCGGGTGCGGGCGATGCCGCAGCAGGGGCCGTGGGCATCGGCGCCGTGCAGTCGGGTGATGGTTTCATCTCGCTTGGCACATCGGGACAGGTGTTCGTGACAACGCCAGAGTATCGGCCCAATGCGCAAAGCCGGATTCATGCCTACGCCCATTGCCTGCCGGGCTTGTGGTTCCAGATGGCCGCCATGCTGAATGGTGCCCGGCCTATGGCCTGGTTGGCCGAAATTCTGAACCGCCCGATAGCCGATCTATTGGCAGAGGCCGAAACCGCCCCCGCTGGCCCCTTATTCCTGCCCTACCTTACCGGAGAGCGCACACCGCACGGGGATTCCGAGATTCGCGGCGGTTTTGCCAACTTGGCCGAGGGCGTTACCCAAGGCAGCATGATGCGCGCCGTGGTAGAGGCGATTGCTTTCACCTTTGCCGATGCGATGGCGGCGCTTAACTCTGCTGGGACAGTGCCGGACCAGTTGCTTGCAATTGGCGGCGGAACCCGTAGCGATTTCCTGATGCAGATGATCGCAGATGCCACAGGGTGCCGCCTTGGTCGCAGCGCCGGGGCGGATCTGGGGCCCGCCTTGGGGGCAGCGCGCTTGGCGAGCGTCGCCGCAGGTGACATGACCCTGTCAGACGCCGCGCAAAAGCCGCCGGTACAGGACTGGTTCAACCCTTTACCAACGCCAGAGATGCAAAAACGCCTTGCCGCCTACAGGGCGCTCTACCCGGCACTCCGCAAGGTGCAAGCGCAGTTGGCGTGAACGGGTGGCTTAGTTGTGACCGAAGGGAAAAGAGCGCTATCCGCCAGCAAAAGGGCCGCTCAACTGGCGCAGTATTCTGCCACCCGGGCCGCAGCCGCATCACGCTTACGATAGAGACGTTCCATCCCCTCCGCGACTGTGCGCTGCGTCACGGCTCTTGTGCAGTGAACTTGGCCTGAACGCGCCGGGGCGCATTCATAAGCGGAATGCCCGCGCGACGCGAGATGGGCCCGAAATCCCGTTTTCGGCGCGCGCGCGGCATCGGCAATCGCCGCATCCGCCTGTCGCAGGGCCGACCTTTCCTGCACGCAATCGCTTGTCGAAAGCAGAGTGCAACCCGGCAAAAGGCAGGCGAGCGCAAGGATTCCAGTCAAACGCATGTCGTCCTCCGATGCGCAGAAAATATGATTCGGAGCAATAATATGGTTCAGAAAGCCCTGCCGCAGAACCCCGCGGCAGGGCATGTTCTTTGATCTGCCCGGTCACGTCAGCGCGCCCGAAGTTACCCGCAACGGCGCCCTGTCATGCCAAACCGATCAGCCCGTCGTTATTTGCACTTAGCGGGCTTCATCACATAGTGACCAGGACGCACCATGGTCCGGCTTTCTTCGTAGATGGCCGGGTAATGCACGCGCACAACCTGCATGTGCTTTCCCTTGCCACGATGCTCCAGCATCGTTTTCGCATGCTTTACCAAGTGCTTGGTGTATTTGTATTCTGGGGCCACATAGACCTTGTCGAAACATTCGACTACGTGACCTTCCCAAGCTGCCGCCGGTGCCGAGAAGAAAGGAGCCATTGCCAGAGCAAGGGCCGGGAGCGCGATTTTTTTCATTGATAGTCCTCCTAGAATAAAAAATTTTTTTAGTTAACTGCTCAAAACCCCAAAGTGCGCGGATAGTCGCCGGTAACGCCGAAATCGCGCACTTGTGAGAAGCGTAGCACCTGCCTTTCAACGTGGCAACAATTCTGACAGGGACCGCTATTGTTAACCTATTGTTAGGGCAGAATGTGCACGCTGTAAGCATGACACACTCATCCTCAGGGTTTCAGGACTTCGGTCTGCCACTATTCTCGGATGCGCCCTCGGCCAAGGCCGGGCAGGCGCGCAAATCATCTGACGCACGGCAACCGTCTTATCTGCGCGATCACCGCAAACGCTTGCGCGAACGGTTTCTGGCGGGTGGCGCGCAGGCAATGCCGGACTATGAACTGCTGGAACTGCTACTGTTTCGCGCCATTCCGCGGCAGGATGTGAAACCCCTTGCGCACGAATTGATCGGCATGTTCGGGGATCTGGCCGGCGTGATCGCCGCCTCTGACGCGCGATTGCGCAAAGTGTCTGGCGTCGGCGACGCGGTGCTGGTCGAACTTAAACTCGCCAATGCCTGCGCCCAGCGCATGGCGCGCGCGCGTGTCATGAACCGACCCGCGATCTCTAGCTGGGCGGCACTTCTGGATTATTGCCACACCGCCATGTCCCATAAAGAGACTGAAGAATTCCGCGTCCTGTTTCTGGACCGCAAGAACACGTTGATTGCCGATGAAGTGCAAGGCAACGGCACGGTCGACCATGTCCCGGTTTACCCAAGGGAAATTATTCGGCGCGCTCTGGAATTGAACGCGACAGCATTAATACTGGTTCACAACCACCCATCGGGGGACCCGACCCCATCGCAAGCGGATATTGACATGACCGGACAAGTGCAGCGCGCAGCGGAATGTCTGTCCATCTCGCTGCACGATCATCTTGTCATAGGCAGATCCTGCGAAATCAGCTTTCGGGCGACGGGGCTGTTATAGTCAGTATCGGCTCAGTGACAGCCAGAGGCGCATCCAGCGACAGGTTCAAATCTGCTGACATGGTGGTTGCGACGTCGAAGGGCAGGTCAACAATAACAAACCCCTCGCCCGACCCGCAATCGGGCATTGCGACGGCCAATTCTTGCGGTTGCCCAGCGTTCGGTCCATGGGTGGGCATGACATATGCGATCATGTCGGTGCCACAGCTTGCTTCCGTCACCGCTAGTTCAAGCTGCAAGCGCGAGGCAGCGGCTTCCACCACGGGCACGGAATAGACCTGCGCCAGCAAAGGTTCCAAAGCCGCCTCGTCGCCCAAAGACACGAGGAACGCATCTTCCAATTCGGGGTCGAACGGGTTCATGGCGTGCAGGTGCCCCGCTTCACCGTGCTGCGCGCCGCGATGATAGGCATGAAGCGCCATGGCATCCGCCCCGGTCCATTGCACGATCATCCGTGCGTGTTGGTCGAAATCGGTAACTTGTGTTTGTGCCTGCAACATCGTGTCATCGGACATAAACGCATCGACCACGGCCAGCTCAGACAGCGCGGGAATATAGGTCGCAAGACGACCCGCCTGATCGAGCGTCGCCGTAAAGGCCAACTCGCCATGGCTGATGACGACCCGTTCGCCCATGCTGCATGGCGCTGACAGGCGAACCTCGATCAAGCCGTCGATTGCCGGCGCGGCGGTCAAACTTGCATCGCATAGCGATTTTTCTCTTGGTTGGGTTGCGTCGGCGAAGGTCAGTTCGGGCTGGAACCCTTCTTGCACGCTCGGCGCCGCTGATGTGTCGGCGGAATTGTCGAGCGCAGAAAACTCTAGGGCTGGCTCCGTGTTAGCGGGCAGGGTTGTAGACCCGAAGGGACTGACCACGCTGGCGCCGCGAACCTCGATCGGGGCGCCAGTAATGGCGCCTTCAGCGAAGGTTTGCCTGTCGCCAAGGAACTGCCCTGCCAGGAAAACAGATGCCGCAACCGCCGCGACAGAGACCGCAGCCCCACGAATAACCAATTGCCGATTCATCGTCATCACCCACATTTCAACCTGCCTATGGGATGACCTTGGAATCGGGCGGGAAAACGGCCAAAGCTTGGCGGTTTAGCGGTTTTGGTCACGAAACTGATGTAATCGGCCTAAAACCACCGGATTTGCACCCATGCAAACGCGGCGTAAGCTAAAATATTGAGCCTCGGTTAAATCAGTGGCAATCTTTAATCTGAGGTATCTCTGAGCTGCACGGTGATCGGCGGGTATGCAAAGTCGTCTGTTTCATTATCGGTCGCGGCCGCGTTGACGGCTCCGATAATGATTGCTCCTAAAAGACCCGTTCCAATCGCGCCGGATTGCCGCTGCTGCGCCGTGACGTTAACAACATTTACCGTAGACGACCCGGACTGCGTGCCGATTTCGCAACGCACGAACAAAGCCGGGGAGTTCGCACCATAATCCGGCACAACGACATTGGCAGGTGTGGCGAAGCTGGCCGTATAGAGGCCACTATCCAGCTTGCAAGATACACCTGTCAATTCGGCCCGGCCATTTTCCCCTTGGCCGAAAGCACGCACTTGGACGGTATCCTGCCCCCGGAATCGTGGAACAGGATTACCCTGCGACCGGGCGCGGGCATAGACATCAACGCCAACTGCTCCGGCGCGATCATTCGGAGTAACCGTAATCGGCGGCGTGTTGATCTGGGCCTGCGCGCAACCCATTAGGATCAAGGGCAAAATCAGTTTAAATTTTGGCTTCATTTCAATTTTGTCCTTGTATGATGACATGAAGCTACAAAATTTGCCCATGGCAATGCTTGAACTTCTTGCCCGACCCGCAAGGGCACGGGTCATTCCGGCCCGGATTGCCCCAAGTCGCGGGATCGTTCTCGACAAACCCGTCAAGCAATGGGGCCGGGGCTGCGCCACCATTCTCCTCAGCGACGCGCTTGCTTTGCTGCTGAAGCGCCACTTGCTGCAACATCTGCTGCTGTTCTTGCTCGGTCAGTGGACGCACCCGCGCAAGATATTGCGTCACATCCTCGCGCAACGAATTTAGCATGGTCTCGAACAAGACGAAGCCTTCGGCCTTATACTCGTTCAGCGGGTCTTTCTGGGCATACCCCCGAAAGCGCACGGCAGAGCGCAGATGGTCCAACGTCAGCAAATGTTCGCGCCATTTGCGGTCAATCGTTTCCAGAAGAACCTGTTTTTCCAACGACCGCAGCGTGTCGCCGCCGAACTGTTCTTCTTTGTGTGCCATCAGCGCATCCGACGCCTCTGCCACGCGTTCGCGCACAACCTCTTGATCGACACCATCTTCTTCGCCCCAGGCAGGCGCGGGCAAGTCCAGCCCCATCTTGTCGCGCAGAGCGGTTTGCAAGCCGTCCATATCCCATTGCTCGGAATAGGATTTCGGCGGCATATGCTCATCAACCAAGTCGTCGATGACCTGATGCCGCATGTCCCCGGTAATCTCCGACAGGTCATCGGCCAGCATGATCTCGCGCCGCTGTTCGAAGATAACCCGGCGCTGTTCATTCATGACGTTATCGTATTTCAACAGCTCCTTGCGCATGTCGAAATTGCGGCCCTCGACCTTGGCCTGCGCCTTTTCGAGCGATTTGTTGACCCAGGGGTGAACGATTGCCTCGCCCTCTTTCATCCCCAAGGTCGACAGCACTTTTTCCAGCCGTTCGGACCCGAAAATCCGCATCAGGTCATCTTCCAGCGACAGGAAGAAAACCGAACGCCCCGGATCGCCCTGACGGCCCGACCGACCGCGCAACTGGTTGTCGATCCGGCGGCTTTCATGGCGCTCTGTGGCCAGCACGAACAGGCCACCGGCGTCTTTGACCTTTTGCTTTTCGTCGGCCACTTCCGCTTCAATCCGGGCGCGGGTCTCAGCAGGGTCGGCATCGGGGTTTTCCGCCAAGGCCTGCATTACCTGCATATCGACGTTGCCGCCAAGCTGAATATCGGTGCCGCGCCCGGCCATGTTGGTTGCAATCGTCACGGCGCCAAAACGGCCCGCATCACCCACGATTTGGGCCTCTTGTTCGTGCTGGCGTGCATTCAGCACATTATGGGGGATGTTGGCGTCTTTCAGCAGGGTGGACAGTTCTTCGGATTTCTCGATGGATGTCGTGCCCACCAGAATTGGCTGGCCCTTGTCATGCGCAATGCGAATTTCTTCCAGCACGCCTTGCAGCTTTTCGGTGGCGGTGCGGTAGACCTGGTCATCCTCGTCCAGACGCGCAATCGGCAGGTTGGTCGGTATTTCGACCACGCCCAGATTGTAGATTTCCTTGAATTCGGACGCTTCTGTGCTGGCTGTCCCGGTCATGCCCGCCAGTTTTTGATACATGCGGAAGTAGTTCTGGAAGGTCACAGAGGCATAGGTCACGTTTTCGGGCTGGATGGCCACGTTTTCCTTGGCTTCAATCGCCTGATGCAACCCTTCGGACAGGCGGCGCCCTGTCATCATCCGCCCGGTGAATTCGTCGATCAGCACCACCTGACCATCGCGCACGATGTAATTCTGGTCCTTGTGGAACAGTTTATGCGCGCGCAGACCTTGATTCACATGATGCACAAGCGAGGTGGCTTCAGGGTCGTAAAGCGACATGCCGTCTTCCAGCATTCCCGCTTCGCGCAGCTTTTCCTCGATAAACTCGTTGCCTTCTTCAGTCAGCGTGGTGTTGCGCAGCTTTTCGTCCAGCGTGAAATGTTCTTCGGTCAGGGACGGGATCAGCGCATTAACTTTAACGTATAGCTCCGAACGGTCATCCGCCGGGCCGGAAATAATCAACGGTGTGCGCGCCTCGTCGATCAGGATCGAATCCACCTCATCGACAATGGCAAAGAAATGCGGGCGCTGGTTCATCTCTTCCAACCGCATCCGCATGTTGTCGCGCAGATAATCGAAGCCCAGTTCGTTATTGGTGGCATAGGTTACATCCGCAGCATATGCGGCGGGCTTCTCGGCGTCAGGCTGCTGCGAATAGACAACGCCCGTGCGCATCCCCAGCTTCTCGAACACCTTGCCCATCCAGGCAGAGTCGCGCTTTGCAAGGTAGTCATTCACGGTCACGATGTGCACGCCCTTGCCCGCCAGCGCGTTCAGATAGGCAGGCAAGGTGGCGACAAGCGTCTTGCCCTCGCCCGTCTTCATTTCCGCGATATTGCCTTGGTGCAGGAAAATGCCGCCAACCAACTGCACGTCAAAGGCGCGCAGCCCCAGCGCGCGGCGCGCGCCTTCGCGGCAATTGGCGAAGGCTTCTGGCAGCACATCATCCAGACTTGCGCCATCTGCCACGCGGGCTTTCAGCTCTTCGGTTTTGGCAATCAGGCCATCGTCGGACAGCGCCTCGAACTCCGGCTCCAGCGCGTTGATCTTTGCCACAAGCGGTCGCACGGCCTTGACCATCCGGTCATTCGCCGTGCCAAAGATCTTCTTCGATACTGCACCAAGACCCAGCATGCTCTCTCCACCTGTTGGCGCGCGTCGGCGCCGCTGACCACATCGTCATTGCCCTTGACCGCGCGCCGGGGTTGTCGGCACGCGCAGGCTTCCATAGAAGGGCAGGTGAACCGCACGGCCCCGGACATCGCAGAACCTTGGCTGCGATGTAATAGGCGGCCTCAAGATAGTCAACAAAGCGCGCCTTGCTCGCGCAGAATGGAGAGCCCGATATGGTCAGTTTTTTGCGCACATTGCCCGCCGTCGCCCTTGTTTTCGGATTGGCAGGCACCGCCACGGCACAAGAACCTAGCCCGGAAACGGTTGTCGCCAGCGTGAACGGAGTGGAGATCACGCTTGGTCATGTGCTTCAGGCGCGCACCAGCCTGCCCGAGCAGTTCCAGCAAATGCCAATGGAATCGCTGTTGGAACCGTTGGTCAACCAGTTGATCGACCAGACCGCGCTGATGCAATCGGTTGATGGCACATTGACCACCGCAGAAGAAGTGGCCCTGGAAAACGGGCGGCGCGACTTCATGGCGAATACCGCGCTGACCCGCGCGGCGGAAGCCGCAGTCAGCGAAGAAGCGATCGCCGAAGCCTACGCGGCCTTCGTCACGGAATTCGATGGACGCGAGCCAACGCCGGAATTCAATGCCTCGCATATTATCGTGGCGACCGAAGAAGAAGCGCAGGCGCTGCGCACGCAACTGGACGAAGGCGCTGATTTCGCCGAATTGGCCCGCGCCAATTCGACCGATGGTGCCGCGGCCAATGGCGGCTCTCTGGGTTGGTTCGGACTGGGCGCGATGGTGCCTGAATTCGAAAACGCCGTCATCGACATGGAGGTGGGCGAGGTCGCAGGCCCGTTGCAAACGCAATTCGGCTGGCATCTGGTTATTCTGAACGACACCCGCATGTCCACCGCGCCCGAATTGGAAGATGTCCGCGATGCCTTGGTGCAGAACATCCAGCGTGAAGCGGTGGAAGCGGAAATCGCCCGAGTAACCGAAACCGCAGAGATTACCCGGAACCTGGACGCCATCGCGCCCGAAGCGCCCGAGGCAGAGTAGAAACTAGACGAAGTTTCTCAGAGCGTGTAACGCTTTGCGCAGACCGCCGGCCCCTTCGCGGGCCGGCTTTTTCATGGGGTTCCCAATGGGCAAGAAGAAAAAGCTGAAAGCCAAGGTTAAGGCACTTAAGGCACGTTTGGCCGCCGCAGAAGCGACACTGGCAGGTGTGGCCAAACCGGCACCAAGCGTTTCGCCGCTTGCCCCCGAAGGGTTTCCGAAGCTGCCCGTCATTGCCGGCGCACGCTTTGCCACCGCCATGGCCGGGGTGCGCTACGGCGGACGCACCGACGTCATGCTGGCGCATCTGGCACCGGGCACCGTCATGGCAGGCACTTTTACACGGTCGGCCACACGCGCGGCCTCTGTACTGGATGCGCAGGCGAAAATCGGCCTTGATAGCCGGGATGGCGCGGCCATCCTTGTGAATTCCGGCAATGCCAATGCCTTTACCGGGGCACAGGGGGGTGACTCAGTCCAAGCCATTGCGGGGGCCGTAGCAGACCGCTTGGGGCTTCCGGCCGCGCGGGTCTTCACGTCATCCACCGGGGTCATTGGCGAAGCCCTGCCGTATGAGCGCATCACCGCCACGCTCGATACGCTGACAGGCGCGCTGCATGAAGACGCCCTGCCCGATGCCGCCCGCGCCATTATGACCACCGACACCTACCCCAAGGGGGCCAGCACGACCGTAACCATCGGTGGTGAAACCGTGCAGATCGCCGGTATTGCCAAAGGGTCGGGCATGATCGCACCCGATATGGCGACGATGCTGGTTTACATCTTCACCGATGCAAGAATCACCCAAGCCGCGTTGCAGTCGGTAATCTCTCGCGGCACTGATGCCAGCTTCAACTGCATCACGGTGGATAGCGACACATCGACTTCGGACATGCTGCTGGCTGCTGCCACCGGCGCAAGCCAAGCGCCGCTTATCGAAAATGCCGCAAGCCCAGAGGGCCAAGCCTTTGCCACGGCAATGAACGGTCTGATGCTGGACCTTGCGCATCAGGTTGTGCGCGACGGCGAAGGCGCCACCAAATTCGTTGAAGTGGCCGTGTCCGGCGCGCGGTCCGATGCCGATGCCCGCCGTGTTGCCATGGCCATAGCCAATTCGCCGCTGGTGAAAACAGCCGTTGCTGGCGAAGACCCGAACTGGGGCCGCGTTGTCATGGCCATCGGCAAGTCCGGGGCCGAAGCCGATCGCGATCGTCTGTCTATCCGCTTTGGGCCGCATCTCGTCGCCTATCAAGGGCAAGTCGCGCCTAGCTATACGGAAGAAATCGGCGCGGCCTATATGAAGGGGCAGGAACTTGTCATCGGCGTCGACCTGCGGCTTGGCGTGGGCTCGGCCAAGGTCTGGACCTGCGACCTGACCAATCGGTACATCGAAATCAATGCGGATTACCGTTCGTGAAGGTCGTTCTGGTTTCTGCCGTGGCGCTGATCGACCCGGATGGGCGCGTGCTTCTTGCCCAACGCCCGGAAGGCAAGTCAATGGCTGGATTGTGGGAGTTCCCCGGTGGCAAGGTAGAGGCCGGGGAAACCCCAGAGGCCGCGCTGATCCGCGAATTGCATGAAGAACTTGGGATCGAGACTTGGGATTCCTGTTTGGCGCCGCTGACCTTCGCCAGCCACAGCTATGATGATTTCCACTTGATGATGCCCCTTTTCGTGTGCCGGAAATGGGGCGGCCAACCTCAATCACGCGAAGGGCAGGCTTTGAAATGGGTGCGCCCAGAGCACCTGCGCGACTATCCTATGCCTGCTGCCGACCTGCCACTGATTCCCATCCTGCGCGACTGGCTGTAAGCGTTGTTGTCCACATGGAGACAACGCCAAACCATGCAAATGACTGTTTCTTCATCGAAACATCTTATTTCTGATGCACCGCAGAAAATGGCATAATTAGGGCATAAGATGGTTAATCCGGATTGGAAGCGCCCGGCCTTCTGATACCAATCAGGTAACACGAAGAGGTTAATCATGCTCGCAACTATCCGCATCAGCAGCCACATACAGGCGCAAGGCATTCTGGTGAAACGGCTGGCAAACGGTATGATCGTCATTCGGGCGGGTCAGAAGGTGCTGACAGGACGTCCGATCTCCAAGCGCGTCGCCTGAACAACGGCGCGTGGTTTCTACTCAAACCCTGGCCCTGTGGCCAGGGTTTTATCATATCCGGCAGGTCACTCTATCTCGCGGGCTTCATCCACCAACATGACGGGAATACCGTTGCGGATGGGGAAGGCCAGATGCGCAGGACGCGAGATAAGCTCCTGCGCGGCCAGGTCATAGCGCAACTGCGCTTTCGTCACGGGGCAGACCAGGGCTTCCAACATATGCCGGTCAAAGCCCCGATCCTCGGCGCTCATTGCATTGCCTCACCTTCACCGCCGTGCAACGCGAATTGCATCAGGGTCACAAGCGTCTCGCGCCGGGTGGACAATGAAGGCGCTTCCAGCAGCGCCTGTTTTTCATCTGGCTCAAACGGGCACAGCATGGATAGCGAATTGATAAGCATTTCATCATCCGCTTCTTTCAGGCTGCTCCAATCTGTCGACAGCGCATGATGCGTGAAAAACCGCTCCAGCAAGGTAAAGAAATGCGCGCGGTCAAACCCGCCATCTGTTTCCTCTACGCCGCAATCGCGGGTAAAGTCGGCCCAATCCACCTCTGCGCGGCGATAGGGCGTGAAACCTGCCACTTCTTGCCGCAACCGGAACCGTGAGATCCCGGTCAAGGTAATCATGTAGCGCCCGTCCTCGGTTTCCGAGAACGCTGTCAAACGCCCCGCGCAGCCGATACTGTGCCAACGGTCCGAACCGTCCGGTGCATTGCGTGGCTGAACCATCCCGATCAGACGGTGCGGCGTTTTCATACAATCTTCCAGCATCGCAATGTAGCGCGGCTCGAAGATGTGCAGGGGCAACCGGGCGCGCGGCAACAGCAGCGCCCCCGGCAAGGGGAAGACCGGCATGAGGTCTGGGAAGTCTTTGATCCGCGTCATGCCGTGCAATCTAACCCGAAGCGGCCCTCAGGCAAATATCATTGACGACAACTTCCGCCGTCCCTTTGCTGCCAGCGGGTCATTGGGCTTGAGCGCGTCGAAAATCGTGAACAACTGCGCCTTGGCCGCAGCGTCATTCCAGTCGCGGTCACGGCGGAAAAGCTCCAGTAGGGTTTCGATCGCGTCTTCGACCTGACCAGCCGCGTATTGCGCCTGCGCCAGATCAAACCGCGCCTGATGGTCATCGGGGTTGGCTTCGACCGCCGCGCGCAAGTCATCGACCGGGCCGGCACTTGTCGCCTGCTGCGCCAAAGCCAGCATGGCACGCGCTGCGTCCACTTCTGGGGCGCTGGCGATGGCGGCCGGGGCGTTGGCGATCAACGCCTCTGCCTGATCCAGATTGCCCGCTGCAACATGCGCGCGCGCAAGCCCCCCGAAGGCACGGGCATTTTCAGGCTCTTCAGACAAGACAGCAGCAAAAACCTGCGCGGCATCGGTAGCAGCGCCAGAATCGAGCATCTGATCGGCTTCATCCAAAGCAGCGTCAAGCCCGTCATCGCCGCCCATAGCGGCCAGCTTGGTCACGAATTCCTTCAGCTGCGACGGTGGCTGCGCGCCTTGAAAGCCGTCAACGGGCTGCCCCTGAAAGAACGCGTAAACGGTCGGGATGGATTGCACCCGCAACTGCCCGGCCACCGCCTGATTCTCATCCACATTTACTTTGACCATGCGGACCTTGCCGCCTGCGGCCTTGACCTCTGCCTCTAGCGCCGGGCCAAGGGTTTTGCATGGCCCGCACCACGGCGCCCAGAAATCGACAATGACGGGCACATCCTTGCTGGCCTCAATAACGTCAGCCATGAAGCCTTGGTCGGTGGTGTCCTTGATGATGTCGTCGCCCGCGCCCGTGGCGCCTGTCCCAAATTCCAGCATCTTGGTCCTCTTGGTCCGAAAATTCGTGTTGCGCGATATATATGGGCGCGCATGGCCCAAAACGAAAGGGCGGTTACAGGTCGAAAGTAGCAAAAACCGGCGCGTGGTCCGAAGGCTTCTCCCACCCGCGCGCGGCGCGCAACACACGAGAGCCGTGCCCAGCCGCCGCAATATCGCCGCTGGCCCAGATATGGTCCAGCCTGCGGCCCTTGTCGGCGGCATCCCAGTCACGGGCGCGGTAGGACCACCAGGAATAGAGCAAACCTTCCGGGATATCGGCGCGGGTCACATCGACCCAGCCGCCGGCCTCTTGGGCGTTGCCCAAATGCTCCACCTCTATCGGCGTATGCGAAACCACCTTCAAAAGCTGCTTGTGCGACCACACGTCATCCTCGCGCGGGGCAATGTTCAGGTCGCCCACAAGGATGGATTTCTCCGGCAGATTCGCCCTGAAATGGTCGCGCATCTCTGTCAGCGTATCCAGCTTGTGGCCGAATTTCTCGTTGACCGTGCGATCCGCCACATCCCCCCCGGCGGGCACATAGCAATTATGGATCGTCACACCATTTTCCAGCGTGGCCGCGACATGGCGCGCATCGCCCTTGCCGCACCAGTCGATATGGCCCGCATCCTGCAAGGGCAGTCGCGACAGGATGGCTACCCCGTTATAACCCTTTTGCCCGCGCGCGGCCCAATATCCGTAGCCCATCTCTGCGAACAGCTCGAACGGAATGTTCTCGACCGGGCTTTTACATTCTTGCAGGCACAGCACATCGGGCGCTTCGTCGCACAGCAGCTTTTGCACCAGCCCTGCGCGCAAACGAACAGAGTTGATATTCCATGTGGCAAGCGTGAAGGGCATCCGGTCTCTCCTAATTTGCTCCCTTACATGCACGTGGCAGGACAGAGCGGCAAGGGTGCGAATTGATACATCTGGACAACCCCGTCCTGTTTCTGTTCTGTTGGCGATTGCACCGTTCCGCGCTTCGGCACCCGCGTGGAACGCGATAAGGGAGGATAGGGTATGCCAAGCCAGCCAGCCCCGGACCTGTCACCGCAGGTCTCGGACGAGGTCCGCAAAACCACATGCTACATGTGCGCCTGCCGCTGCGGCATTAACGTGCATATGAAGGGCGGAAAAGTCGCCTATATCGAAGGCAACCGCGACCACCCGGTGAACAAAGGCGTTCTCTGCGCCAAAGGCAGCGCCGGGATCATGCAGCATAATTCGCCCGCCCGGTTGCGCGCTCCGCTGAAACGGGTTGGCCCGCGCGGGTCCGGCAAGTTCCGAGAGATCACTTGGGACGAAGCGCTGCAAACCGCCGTTGATTGGCTGAAACCGCTGCGCCAGACGGCACCCGAAAAACTGGCGTTTTTCACCGGGCGCGACCAGTCGCAATCGTTTACCGGCTGGTGGGCGCAAGCCTTTGGGACACCCAACTGGGCCGCGCATGGCGGGTTTTGCAGCGTCAACATGGCGGCGGCGGGCATCTACACCATGGGCGGCGCGTTCTGGGAATTCGGCCAGCCCGATTGGGACCGCACCAAGCTGTTCCTGCTGTTCGGCGTGGCCGAAGACCATGACAGCAACCCCATCAAGATGGGGCTGGGCAAGCTGAAAGCGCGCGGCGCGCGCGTTATTGGCGTGAACCCCATCCGGTCAGGCTACAACGCCATTGCCGATGATTGGGTCGCGATCACACCGGGCACGGATGGGCTGTTCATCCTGTCGCTGGTGCATGAATTGCTGCGGGCGGGCAAGATCGACCTTGGGTATTTGGTGCGCTACACGAACGCGCCTTACCTCGTGAATGCGGCAGACGGCCCGGAAAAAGGGCTATTCCTGCGCGACGCGGACGGCAAACCCTTGGTGCGCGACCGCAACACAGGGCAAGCGGTGGCGTGGGATACGCCCGGCATTTCCCCCGATCTTGGCGAGGGGGTAGAGATTGGCGGCGTCTCGCATCTGCCCGTCTTCCGCCACTTGGCCGACCGATACTTGGCCGATGACTACGCCCCGGACCAAGTGGCCGAGCGTTGCGGCGTGTCTGCGGCCCGCATCCGCGCCATTGCCGCCGAAATCGCCCGTGTCGCGTTCGAGGAAGAGATTACCATCAACCAGCCCTGGACAGATTTTCGCGGCGTGAAGCATGACAAGATGATCGGTCGCCCCGTGGCCATGCACGCCATGCGCGGGATTTCGGCCCATTCCAACGGCTTCCTGACCGCCCGCGCGCTGCATATGCTGCAAATCCTGATCGGATCGGTCGAAACACCGGGCGGCTTTCGCTTCAAACCGCCCTACCCCAAACCGCCCGAAGCGCACCCCCGCCCCCATGCGGGCCATGCACCGGGACAACCACTTGACGGGCCGCACTTGGGCTATCCACTGGGGCCGGAACACCTGTTGCTGAATGACGCCGGCCAGCCAAAGCGAATAGATAAAGCATTTTCATGGGACGCGCCTCTGTCCGCCCATGGCATGATGCATATGGTCATCAGCAATGCCCATGCGGGCGATCCCTACCCTATCGACACCTTGTTCCTGTATATGGCGAACATGGCGTGGAATTCCTCCATGAACACCAGCGCGGTCATGGACATGCTGACCGACCAGAACGACGACGGCAGCTATAAGATCCCGCGCATTATCTATTCCGATGCCTATAGCTCTGAAATGGTGGCCTATGCCGATCTGATCCTGCCCGACACGACCTATCTGGAGCGGCACGATTGTATCTCGCTTCTGGACCGCCCCATCTGCGAGGCAGAGGCGCTGGCAGATTCCATCCGCTGGCCTGTTGTGCCTCCCGACCGCCCCGGCCATGAAGGGGTGCGCCCCTTCCAGTCGGTGCTGCTGGATCTTGGCGCGCGGCTGGGGCTGCCCGGTATGGTGCTTGAAGATGGCAGCGCGAAATTCGGCGATTACGCCGATTACATCACCAACCACGAACGCCGCCCCGGTGTCGGGCCGCTCGCCGGCTTTCGTGGCAATGGTGACGGCAAAGGCCGGGGCGCCCCCAACCCCGACCAGATCGCGCGCTACATCGAAAACGGTGGCTTTTGGATCGACCATATCCCGGCAGAAGCGCAGTTCTATAAGCCATGGAACGCCGCCTATCAGGACTGGGCCGTGGAACGCGGGATCTATGACAGTCCGCAACCCTATGTCTTCAATCTGTATTCCGAACCGTTGCGCAAGTTCCAGCTTGCTGCCGAAGGGCATGGCCATCGCCAGCCGCCCGACCACCTGCGCGCGCGTCTGATCGAAACCATGGACCCGCTGCCAATCTGGTATCCGACCTTCACCGATGACGTGACAGACCCCGCCGAATACCCGCTGCACGCCCTGACCCAGCGCCCTATGGCGCATTACCATAGCTGGGGCAGTCAAAACGCGTGGCTGCGGCAAATCCACGGGCATACGCCGCTGTATGTGTCGGGCGAAATCTGGAGAGCGCACGGGTTCAAGAAAGGTGACTGGGCAATCCTCTCTTCACCTCATGGCAAGATCACTCTGCCCGTGGTGCGGATGGACGCGCTCAACCCGCACACCGTCTGGACATGGAACGCCATCGCCAAGCGGCGCGGCGCCTGGGCGCTGGATGATGACGCGCCAGAGGCCACGAAATCGCAGCTTTTGAACCATCTTATCCATGAACTGATGCCCCCCAAAGGCGACGGGCTGCGCTGGGCAAATTCCGACCCGGTCACGGGGCAGGCCGCGTGGTATGACCTGCGCGTGCGGATCGAAAAAGCGCCTGCGGGCCAGAGCGTTTCTCACCCCCATACCGGCGCGCAAGACAGCCCCGTGCCGCCCGCCCCGCAAACTGTCGCGCAGCATGTGAAGGACTGACCCATGCAGCTTCATCTTGCCAAAAATACTCATGACGCAGCGCCCGCCAAAAGCACCCCTTCCGACAGGTGCGCGCCATGAAACGCACGCTTCTGCTGATCTTCGCCTTCATCGCGCTTATGCTCGGGTCGTTCATCTGGTTCGTGGCGACGTGGGATTCCAAGCAACGCGCGCCGCTTTCCATGCTGCCCATGACAACGGAACAGCCCGCATGACCCAACTTCCCAAAAGCACCCAGAAGAAGCTGGGCCTTGTGATTGATCTGGACACCTGTGTCGGCTGCCATGCCTGTGTGATTTCCTGCAAGGGCTGGAACACGCAGAACTATGGCGCGCCGCTCTCGGATATGGACGCCTATGGCGGGGAACCCGAAGGCACCTTCCTGAACCGTGTCCACAGCTTTGAGGTGGCGCGCGAGCAAGCGCCGCCGATGGTCGTGCATTTCCCCAAATCCTGCCTGCATTGCGATGACGCGCCTTGCGTCACCGTCTGCCCCACCGGGGCCAGCTACAAGCGGGTCGAGGACGGCATCGTTCTGGTCAATGAGGACGCCTGCATCGGCTGCGGGCTGTGCGCTTGGGCCTGCCCCTACGGCGCGCGCGATATGGACGGCGCGGAAAAGGTCATGAAGAAATGCACCCTCTGCGTAGACCGCATCTATAACGAAAACCTACCCAGCGAGGACCGCGAACCCGCCTGCGTGCGCACCTGCCCGTCGAATGCGCGCCATTTCGGCGACCTGTCGGACCCCGAGAGCGAGGTGTCGAAGCTGGTTGCCGCGCGCGAAGGGTTCGATCTGATGCCAGAACAAGGCACCGCCCCGGTCAATAAATATCTGCCACCGCGTGCGCGCGACAGCCTTGATATTCCCGATCTTGCCAGCCTGTGCGACCCGGTGCCGGGGGACGAAACCACACCTGCGGCCAAGGGGTTTCTTGGCTGGCTTGACCGCGCGTTGGAGAAGATCTGAATGCATCCTGCCCCATCGCTTATCATATTCACCACATTGTCCGGCATAGGCTTTGGCCTGCTGGCATGGCTGGGCTTTGGCCTGCGCACGCCGACCGGGATTGCTGCCATCGTCTTTTTCGGGCTGGGTTATGGGCTGGCGGGCATTGGCCTGATCGCCGCCGCCTTTCACCTTGGCCACCCCGAACGCGCGCTTCTGGCGTTTACCCAATGGCGCTCCAGCTGGCTCTCGCGCGAGGCGGTTCTGTCCGCCGCCACGCTGGCGATCATGGCCCCCCATGCCGCCGCTTCGGCATTCTGGGACACCCAATTGCCCGTGCTGGGCTGGATCGGTGGCGCGCTATCGCTTGTCACGATCTTCGCCACAGCGATGATCTACGCCCAGATCCGCGCCGTGCCGCGCTGGCACCATTGGTCCACCCCGCCCGTATTCGTGTTGGCCGGTCTGGCCGGTGGCGCACTTCTGGCGGCCAAGCTGACCTTGGCGCTGTGGCTGATGCTGGCGCTTTCACTGGCCATGGTCGCGCATTGGGTTGCGGGCGACAGGCGCTTTGCCAATTCAGGCAGCGATGCCGGCACGGCGACAGGCTTGGGCAACTTGGGCAAGGTGCGCCTGCTGGAACCGCCACATTCGGGCCGGAACTACCTGTTGCGCGAGATGGTGCATATTGTGGGCCGCAAACACGCGCATAAGCTGCGGTTGATTGCGCTGGGCCTTGGCGCTCTGGCCCCCGCACTGTTGCTGATGCTGCCTGCCAGCTACGTCGCTGCCTTCCTCGCGCTGGGCCTGCATCTGGCCGGAATGCTGGCGCAACGCTGGTTGTTCTTCGCCGAAGCGGAACATGTCGTGGGTTTGTATTACGGGCGGTGACACGCTACGCTGCGCATGTTAACCTTGCGTTTGTTAACAAGTGCGCAAGGAGTAATGCGGCATGAGCCTTCTGAAATCCCTTACCGATATGGTGCTGAATGCAGGCGGTCAAAAGGCTGGCCTGCTGGAAAGCGTCATGCAGAACCCCAAGCTGATGGAAGGGGTGATGGGCCTTTTGTCGAAGGACAGCCCTGTGGGCGGTGTGCAAGGGCTGCTGGCCAACTTCCAGAATGCAGGCATGGGCGAAGCGGTTCAAAGCTGGCTGGGCGATGGGGCCAACAAGCCTCTGTCGGGTGGCGACATCGAACAGGCGCTGGGTGGCGACGTGGTGCGGCAACTGGCAGAACAGGCCAATATGGCCCCGTCTCAGGCCTCTGATGTGCTGTCGCAGGCTTTGCCCGCCATGATCGACAAACTGACGCCGCAGGGCGAAGCGCAGGACATGGATTTCGGGTCGCTGCAATCCATGCTGGGCGGTTTTCTAAAGGGTAAGCTGTAACGCAGCGATTGGCGGTTTTCAGCACCGCCTGAAAGCCGTAAACTTCGGTCCCAAGGGGCCGAAGTCAGGGGCAGCACAATGGCGAAACCGATTATGCAGCGGTTACAAGCGCAAGGCGTGCGCCTGACCGACCAACGCCGCACCATCGCCGCCGTGCTGGACGAGGCAGATGACCACCCGGATGTGGAAGAACTACACGCCCGCGCCAATGCCCGCGATGCGCGAATTTCTTTGGCGACCGTCTACCGCACTGTCAAACTGTTCGAGGAAACGGGCATTCTGGACCGTTTGGAATTCGGCGATGGCCGCGCCCGGTTCGAGGACAGCCAGCGCGCCCATCACGACCATCTGATCGACATGGACACGGGCGAGGTGATCGAATTCGTCGACCCGGACATAGAGGCGCTGCAAGACAAGATCGCGCGCCGCCTTGGCTACCGGCTGGAAGGGCACCGGCTGGAATTGCTGGGCCGCAAGATCAAGGATTAGTCGCGCGGGCGGGCAAAGCGCTTGGTCCGGTCTTCCAGCCTGTCGGCAACAGCCAAACGCGCGTCGCGGTCCATGGTGGATAGTCGGCTTATCAACTGTCCCTCCAACCGATCACCCATTTGCAACAACCGCGCTTGCGCGACATCCAGACTGGCGCGGAACGTGGCTTCATCAAATGCCTCGGCGCGCAAAGCTGCCAAAAGCTCGGCGCGGGCGTCACGCAACTCGGCATGACCGCGCGAGCTGCGAAACGCCTCTCGGCCCTCGCGGCGCATGTCACGGCGGGCATCATCCGGCAGCGCACTGATTGCAGCGCGCATCAGGCTACCATCTGGCCCACCGCGCAGCATGACACCACCCAGCATCCCCACCAGCACAAGGTTCAGCGTCACCGAACCGACCAAAGCCCATGTCTTCCAACGCCCCGGTTTCTGCGTGGTATCATTCATCTCAGAACCCCATTTCCAGCGGGTCACGCACACCGACAATCGGGGCCGTGACCTGTTCGAACACGCCCAGCGCACCATCCATCCAGACCGGCGCATCGTAAAGCGACACAGGCATCACCAGCCCAAGGTAAACTCCGGCCAAGGTTGCTCCGACACCCCCGGCAACCGAGGGCATGGCCCAGCCGCCCGCCCAAGCCTTCATCCGTGCGCGCCAGCTTGGCGCGGCAGGCTGGGCAATACTTGCAGCCGCATCGGTCAAAATCCGGGCGCGCAAAGCATCGGGCAGATCGGCGGATTGACCGGCCTCGAAAAACAGCGCCAGATCGTCGTCAGATGTCTTCCGCGTCATATCCCAACTCCTCTTTTCGGCCGCTCAACAGGGCGGTCAACTTGCGTTTGCCGCGCGCGGTCAGGCTTTCCACCGCTTCCACTCCCACCATCAATATGGCGGCGATCTCTGGGTTCGACAGCCCTTCTATGTGGCGCAGGATGACCGCCTCGCGCTGCCTGTCAGGCAGTTGCGCTAGCGCGGCATCCAGGGCCTGCGCACGCGCAGCCTGCATCATCCGGGCATCCGCGCCTGCCGTGTCGTCGGGCAAGTCGGGCATCTCTGGCACCATTGGCTTGCGGCGGCGCAAACGGTCGGTGCACAGGTTGCGCGCCACCCGAAACGCCCAGGTCGAGGGTTTGGCCTGCCCTGCCTCCCAATCCGGGGCCATGCGCCACAGTCGCAACATGGTATCCTGGGTGACATCCTCTGCCTCTGCCCGGTCGCCCAACATGCGGGCAGCAAAGCGCAAAAGGCGCGGGGCCAACAGGTCGGTCAACGCCTGCGCTGCGCGCAGGTCGCCTTGCGCGAACTGCGCCAGCAAATCGGCTTCGTCCTGTTGTGACAGCACCCGCTATCCTTCCATGGGGCAGGGCAAAACGCCCCGCCTGCATTCGCCCAGCTTAATGGCGGCCCCAGCCGCGCTTGCCACGTTTCTCCATACGCTCTGCCATGCGATCGGTGAAGGCGGCATATTCCTCGGCATCGACAATACCATCATCGTTGGCGTCCACCCGGTCGAACATGCGTTGCCCGCGCTCACCCATCCGTTCGGCGCGTTCTGTCATGCGTTCGGCGCGCTTGGCGTCCAGCTCGGCACGCTGCGCTTCGCCAAAGGTTTGCAGGTCTTCCAGCGTCACTTGGCCATTGCCGTCGCGGTCCAGGTCTTCAAAGCTGGGCATGGCGCGGGGGCCGTGGTCCTGCATACCGCGTGCAGTGGCGGCACCTGCACCAAGTGCGATGGTCAGGGCTAGGGCAGAGATCAGTGTCTTTTTCATGTCTGGCGTCCTTCATGTTGCGCGACCTCTCTGGCCGCCTGATACATGTTCAACGCGGGCTGCGGCTGGTTCCGTCGCAAAAAATTCAGGCGGTCATTCGGCAGGGTCTTGCGACACGCTGACGCAAATTCGGTATTGCAGGTGTATTTTACATCTTAAGCGCCTATGTCGGGCTAAGTAGCCGGAGCGCGCAGATGACACTTTCCCAGACGAACACTCTTGAAGACGACCGCCCCACGGGCCAAGCCTTGCTGCGCGGGATGCGTTGCAAATGTCCGGCCTGCGGCGCTGCGCCTATGCTGCGCGCGTATCTGACAGTGCGCGACTGCTGCCCGGCCTGCGGCGAAGACCTAAGCCACCAGCGCGCCGATGATGGTCCCGCTTACCTGACTATGCTGGTTACACTTAAAACGGTCGTGCCGTTGATGGTGTATGTCATGTTCAATTACAACATGAACCCCACGCTTCTGTTCGCTCTATCCGCTTTGCTGCTTGTGGCAATGACCCTCTTCCTTCTGCCCCGGTTCAAGGGCATGATCGTGGCCTTCCAATGGGCGAAACGCATGCATGGGTTCGGGGATGAGCGAGACCACTGACAAGACAGCTATCCGCGATGCGGCCACGATCATCCTGTTGCGGCAGGGGGCGGATGGTCCCGCGGTGCTGATGGGCCAGCGCGGGGCGACGGCGGCATTCATGCCGGACAAATTCGTGTTTCCCGGCGGCGCTCTTGATGCAGCGGATGCGCAAATTCCCGTCACCATGCCAGAGCCTTGCCGCGCCCGCATGGCCCAAGGCCATGCCAACCCCGACGCATTGGCCGCCGCCGCGATCCGCGAGATGTGGGAGGAGACCGGGCTGATGATGGGGCTTCCCGGTGACTGGGCTGACGCGCCCACAGATTGGCACCGGTTTACCGCGCATGGGCTGCGACCCGATGCAGGCGGACTGCGCTTTATCTTCCGTGCCATCACCCCGCCGGGCCGCCCACGCCGCTTTGATGCGCGGTTCTTTCTGGCCGATGCAGGCGCTATTGTCGGCGATCTGGATGATTTCTCTGCCGCCTGCGATGAGCTGTCACATCTGCATTGGGTGCCCTTGGCAAAGGCCCGCAAGCTGAACCTGCCCTTCATTACCGAAGTGGTGCTGGCCGAAGTGCAAGCCATGGCCTTAAGCAAGGACATGCCCGATACGGTGCCCTTCTTCGACAATTCAACCGGGGTTTCGACCTTCCGGCGGATCGCCTGAACACCTCATAAAAAAGTCCGGGCACGTCATGCCCGGACAAGTCCAACAGGGAGGAACTCTGCGCCATGACCCCGGCGCAGGAGGGATTTGAAAACAATCGCTCTGTAAGCTTACCATTGTTCCGATATCTGGCAACAATAAGACGGCTATGTGACCATTATCCGGCCAAACGATACCCGCCAGACTCTGTGACCAGCAACGAAGCATTCGACGGATCTGGTTCGATCTTTTGCCGCAGCCGGTAGATATGGGTTTCCAGCGTGTGTGTCGTAACACCCGCATTATATCCCCAGACCTCGTGCAGCAGAACATCGCGTTGCACCACGCCTTCGGGCGCGCGATACAGGAACTTCAGAATGTTCGTCTCTTTCTCGGTCAGGCGGATCTTGCGGTCTTTCTCGTCAATCAGCATCTTCTGCGCTGGCTTGAACATATACGGACCAAGCTGGAATACCGCGTTTTCCGACTGTTCATGCTGGCGCAACTGTGCGCGCAGGCGGGCCAGCAGAATCGGCAGCTTGAACGGCTTGGTAATGTAGTCATTCGCGCCCGAATCCAGCCCCAGAATGGTGTCGGCATCCGAATCATGCCCGGTCAGCATTACCACGGGTGACTTGAAGCCAGCCTTGCGCATGCGTTTGCACAATTCGCGCCCATCGGTGTCGGGCAGACCCACATCCAGCACCGCCAGATCGAACTGGCCCGCGCGGACCTGTTCCATCGCCGCCGCGCCATCGACAGCTTCGAACACGTCGAACTCCTCTGTCATGACAAGTTGCTCGGCAAGCGCCTCTCGCAAGTCATCGTCATCATCCACCAACAGAATACGATTCAACTTGGGCATGGGTGTGCTCCTCTCGGGTTGTTCTGTAACTCATGTCGTTGCGAAGCCGCCAACCGCAACAATTGCTACAATCAGGTCACGCGTATGTGTCGCAGATGCAGGTTTTGTTTCAATTTCTCCGCAGTCGGACTAGATGTCGTGAAACGGGAAAGGGACAGGCATGGCGTTCGGTCTTTCATTGGTAGAACGGATCAACCGCGCGCGGGCAGATTTGCGGCTGGGCGTGCCCATTGTCCTAAGCGGGCCGACCGGCGCGGCGGTGGTCATGGCGGCCGAAACCGCGACGGCAGACCGGCTGGACGCGCTGCGCGCGCCCTGTCTGGTGCTGGCCATCACACGCTACCGGGCAGAGACACTCAAGGCCCGACCCTATGATGGCGATCTGGCGCGCATTATCGTGCCGCATGACGGCGGGCTAAGCTGGCTGCGCGCCATGGCCGACCCCGCAGATGACCTGCGCCACCCTATGAAGGGGCCATTCCTTTGCGCGCGTGATGGCAAGGCAGACCTGCACCGCACCGCGATTGCGCTTGTGAAAACCGCGCAGCTTCTGCCCGCGGCGCTGGTGTTGGAGAACCCTCCCGCCGGGCTGATCGACGGCGCAGAGCTGACCGAATTACCGTTCGGCTTGTTGGCAGACGCGCTGGCGCAGGAAACCCAGCTATCCCCGGTGGTGAATGCGCGCTTGCCGATCGTGGCGTCGCAGGCCGGGCGCGTGCATATCTTCCGCCCACGCGATGGCGGCGAAGAGCATTACGCCATCGAAATCGGCCAGCCCGATCGTGCCAAGCCGGTTCTGGCGCGGCTGCACTCGGCCTGCTTTACCGGCGATGTTCTGGGCAGCCTGAAATGCGATTGCGGCCCGCAACTGAACGCCGCGCTGGCGCAAATGGGGCAAGAGGGCGCAGGCGTGCTGCTTTATCTGAACCAGGAAGGCCGGGGCATTGGTCTGGCCAACAAGATGCGCGCCTATTCGCTACAGGATCAGGGCTTCGACACGGTCGAGGCCAATCATCGTCTTGGGTTCGAGGATGACGAGCGCGATTTTCGCATTGGCGCAGGGTTGCTGCGGCAGATGGGCTTCGCGCAGGTGCGGTTGCTGACGAACAATCCCCGCAAGGTCGCCATGCTGGACACGCACGGGCTAAAGGTTGTCGAGCGGGTTGCCCTGCGTGTCGGCGAAACCGCGCAGAACGCCCATTACCTGGCCACCAAGGCTGCGAAATCGGGGCATTTGTTGTGACCCGATTCGACATGGTGCTGACCCGGATGGGATTGCGCTTTCGGGGCGTGACCTATCCTTGCACCATCGGGCACGGCGGTGTGCGCTGGGACAAGCGCGAAGGCGATGGGGCCACGCCAACCGGCACGCATAGGATAGTCGGTATGCTCTACCGGCCCGACCGCATGGCCGCGCCGACGAATTGGGCGCTGCCCATCGGCCCGCGCGACCTGTGGTCGGACGACCCGCGGCACGAGGACTATAACCTGATGGTGCGTGCGCCCTACGGCTTTAGCCATGAAAAGTTGCGCCGCGCCGACCCGATGTATGACCTTGTCATCTTGACAGGCTGGAACTGGCCACGCGCCGAACGCGGGCGTGGCTCTGCGATTTTCATTCACCAATGGCGCGGACCGGGGCGGCCAACGGCGGGCTGTATCGGGTTGGACCGCGGCGACCTGCGCCGCATTGCAAAGGGTATCCGCCACGAAACTCGGTTAATCGTGCCAGACCCTATGGCCAACCGCTAGCCGTTGGCGACCGATACCCTGCGCACGCAGCCTGTCACGCCACCTTCGCGCCCATCCCCGAAATGGCTTGTATAAGGTTATCCTCGGTCACTTCCTCGGAGGTGAATTCGCGCATTACGCTGCCGTTGAACATGGCCACAATCCGGTCGGACACGCGCAGCACTTCAGGCATTTCCGAACTGATAACGATGACGGCGTAGCCCTGCGCCGCCAGTTCACGGATCAGGTTGTGGATTTCCGATTTTGACCCAACGTCGATGCCGCGTGTGGGTTCGTCCACGATCAGCACATCAGGGCGCATGGACAGCCATTTGCCAATGACGATTTTCTGCTGGTTGCCGCCCGACAGGTTGCCCACCAACTGCCGCCAGCCCGGTGTCCGAATGTCCAGCTTGTCGCGATACTGGTCAAAAATCGCAATCTCGGCCCCATCGCTGACAAACGGCCCTGCTGTCAGGTCATCGACCTGCGGCAAGGTCATGTTGTCGCGGCAATTCATGCCCAAAACAAGGCCTTGGTCCTTGCGGTCCTCTGGCACCAGCGAAATGCCATGACGCACGGCGTCGATCGGGGAATGAATCTGCACCTCTTGCCCGTTGAGCAAAATTTGCCCTGCCGAGGGATTGCGCAGTCCGAAGATGGTTTCGGCAATCTCTGTCCGGCCTGCGCCGACAAGGCCGTAAAATCCCAGCACCTCTCCCTTATGCAGTTTGAAACTGACATCTTGGAACAGATCACCGCAGGCAAGCCCTTTAACTTCCAGCGCGACATCGCCCAACTCATGCGAAACAGGGCTGCGTGACAGGTCCAAGCTGCGCCCGATCATCAGTTTCGTGACCTCATCCTCGTTGGTGTCGGCGGTGTTGACCGTGCCCCGATACTGCCCATCGCGCAGCACGCTGATACGGTCAGTGATCTTGAAGATTTCTTCCATTCGGTGCGAAATATAGATGATCCCCACGCCCTTGGCCTGAAGCCCGGCGATCACCTGAAACAGCACCACCTTCTCTGAATCGGTTAGCGAAGCGGTCGGCTCATCGAAGATAACTGCGCGGGGCGACACAGTCAGCGCGCGGCCGATTTCCACCATCTGCTGGTTGGCAATGGACAGATCGCCAACGCGGGTTTTCGCATTGAACCTGACATTCAGGGTTTTCAGGATGGCGTCCGTATCATCGTAAAGCTTTCTCCAATCGACACGGCCCAGACTTTTCAGCGGCAATTCGCCAAGAAACATGTTCTCGGCCACGGTCAATTCACCCGCAAGGCTAAGTTCCTGGTGGATAAACACCACTCCCTTGGCCTTTGCCTGCTTGGGAGAGGTCATCGTGACAGGCTCTTCGCCCACGAATATCTGTCCCTCATTCGGAGCATGAATGCCGCCCAGAACCTTCATCAGCGTGGATTTTCCGGCGCCGTTTTCACCCATCAGGGCGTGCACTTCGCCGGGGCGCACATCGAAGGACACCCCATCCAACGCACGCACACCGGGGAAGGTTTTGACAATGCCTTCCAGACGCAGAACTGGTGTTTGGTCGGTCATATCTTCAACTCCCCATGGCCCTTGCGGTTCAACTGGCGGTCCAGCACCAAAACGGCGATCAGGATCAGGCCGATGACAAGGTTCACTGTCTGTGTGTCGGCCCCGATATGGCCCAGCCCCTTGCGAAGGATCTGGATGGCCAGCACCCCGCCCAGCGTAGAAATGATCGACCCGTAACCGCCTGCCAGCTTCGTGCCACCCAGAACGACGGCAGTAATGGCCCATAGCTCATAGAGCATACCGTCATTGGGGTTTACAGACCCGCTTTCGGAATAGAACACCACCGCCGACAGCGCGGCCAGAAAGCCGATCAGCATGAAGTTCCAGATGAAATGCGGCCCAACACGGATACCCGCATTCACCGCCGCGTCGCGGTTGTTACCAATGGCATAAGCATTGCGGCCATGCACCGTCTTGGTCATCAGTAGCCACAGCACAAGTGCGGTGCCCAGCAGGAACCATGTTGCGGTATGCAGGCCCAGAAATTGGGCTTCCGCGAAATCGACAAGCGTCCAGTTCAGGTGGCTGGTAGGCTGTTCGCCGTTGAACATGAAGACCAGCCCGCGAAACCCTAGCATAGCCCCCAGCGTAACGATGAACGCATCGACCCCGGTTTTCCACACAATGATGCCATTGATCGCCCCCATGATAACGCCCGTCATCAGCGCGAAAATCCAGGCCAGCGGAATCGCCCAGTCGCCCAGCGCCTGCATGAAGGGCCATGTCATGCTGTCCAGCATCACAATGGCAGCAAGGGCAAAGGTCGCCCCCACGCTCAGGTCGATATTGCCGTTAATCATGATGACGGTCATGCCCAGCGCAATAATGCCAATGGGCGCGGATTGTTTCAGCACCAGCAGCATGTTGTCATAGGCCAGAAACGGCTGGTCCGAGACTGACAACTGGTCGCCGATGATGGAAAAGAAGGCCAGTTGCAGCAGGATGAACCCCCAGATCGCACCACGCTTCAGCATATCCTTGTAGTTGGTCATGTCACGGCGTCCTTATGCTATGGGGGACCACAGACGGCCCCTCTTGGCAGCCACATCCAGCCAGACGGCAAGGATGATGATCGCCCATGTCACGATATACTGAACGTAGAAATCCAGACCGACCAACAGCAGCCCGTTCTGGATGAACCCCAGAATCAGCACGCCGATCACGGTCTTGAACACGGTGCCGGACCCACCCAGCAGTGACGCGCCCCCAAGGATAACGGCGGCCAGAACCTCCAGCTCCATCCCCTGCCCCACGGTGTTTTGACTGCCAAGGCTGCGGCTGGCCTGCAAAAGCCCTGCCACGGCGACGCAAAAGGCCGAAATCAGGTAGGTGTAGAAGACCACCCGCGCGCGCGGAATGCCCGAGAATGTGGCCGCCTGCCCGTTACCGCCCACGGCATAGACCTTGCGGCCAAACGGGGTTTTCGACAGCAACATGGCCAGCAGTGCGGCAAGCAACGCGAATATCAGGATGGGCACAGGAATCCCCATAATCCGGTCCTGTCCGAAAAACGAGAACCACGTCCCCGCCTTGTCGGCAATGTCCATGTTCTTGCCGCCTGACCATGTCAGCGTCAGACCATGAATGGCCGAGAGCATGCCAAGCGTCACGATCAGGGAATTGAGCTTCAGGTATCCCACAAGAAACCCGATGAACGCCCCCAAACACAAGGTCAGCGCGAACATGGCCGGAATGGCCAGTGCCGGGCCGATCTTGTCATGCAAATCCAGCACCACGATGGTGGAAAACGACATCATCGACCCGACAGACAGGTCAAGATTGCCGCCGATGACCACGAAGGTCACGCCCAGCGCCATGACTCCCAGAATGGCCGAAGACCGGATGACGCCGGCAATATTGTCAACGGCGATAAACCGTTGATTGGCCAGCGCGAAGCCGATCATGAAAACGGCGAAGGCAATCAGAATGCCCTGTTTGGCCAGCAGCCTGCCGATATCCTGCTTTGTCAGTTGCATCTATTCCCCTCCCAAAGGCACGCTGTCAAACCAGCGTCATGCCCCCGTCAATCATGATGATCTGGCCTGTCATGTAATCGCTGTCACGCGATGCCAGAAACGTCGTAGTCCCGGTAATATCCTCTGGCTGTGCAACACGGCCTTTCAGGATTTCCGCTGAAAACTCTTCCATTGCCTGACCGGGCCGTTCCGCCGCACCGATCGCCATCAGGTCCTGGTCAACCTGTTCCCACATCTCTGTGGCGACAACGCCGGGCGCAAACCCTGTTACCGTTATGTTATGAGCAGCCAGATCACGCGCACCCGATTGGGTGAGCGACACAACAGCCCATTTACTGGCACAATAGGGCGCCACGTTACCAAAGCCCTGACGGCTGGCAATGCTGGCAGTGTTCACAATCTTGCCGCCACTGCCTTGAGAGATCATCTGACGCGCGGCTTCCTGCATTCCAATCAGGCAGCCCAGCCCGTTGATTCCCATTATGAAATTCCAGTTGTCTTCGGTCACGTCCAGAAAATTCATCGGCTTGTTCACACCGGCGTTATTGAATTTCACGTCCAACCGACCAAAGCGGTCTACCGTATGCGCGATCATCGCCCGGACCTGTTCGCGGTCGGTTACATCGACGGCAGCATAAGTGACCATCGCATCCGCCCCGGCGGCGCGAGCCGCATTTGTATCCGCGACCTCTTGGACTTTGTCTGCGTTAATATCCGCGAAACAGACATGCGCGCCTTCGGCCAAAAGCGCTTCGCCAATTGCGCGGCCTATGCCTTGCGCAGCCCCTGTTACGATACACGATCGCCCTGCAACACGCGCCATACCGACCCCGTAAATTTTGTCTTGATAAAGTGCAAAAGACGCGGGGCAGCCGTAGCCGCCCCGCGCCCCCCGGGAGAGATCAGAACACGGGCTTGGTGAACTCGCCCATGTTGTCCTGGGTGATCTTCGGCGTGTCGAAGTAGTTCAGGAAGGGCACTTCTTCGCCGTTCAGGATGTCGATGGCGGTTTGCAGCGCGGCTTCGGCGTCATCAACCGGAGACTGGTAGATCGACCCCCAATAGGTGCCATCGGCCATTGCGTCATAGCCAACTGCGAAGTTGGTTGCGCCAACAAAGGTAATGCCTTCGACGCGACCAGCTGCAATCGCGGCATTCATGGCACCCACGCCCATGTTGTCATCGCCAGAATAGACGCCGTCGATATCGTCATACTGGACAAGGAAGGCTTCCATGACCTGCTGCGACTTTTCGCGGTTCCAGTCGCCGGGCTGCTCGTCGATCTGTTCGACATTCGGGCAGACCTCTGGCAGGCGGTCGTTGAAGCCCTGCGCGCGCTCGATGGCGGTGGTGTAACCGGGCTGGCCGGTGATGTGCACGACTTTCGCCTCGTTCTCGATGCCCAGCGCCTTGAAGCGGTCGCACATGATCTCTGCCGAACGTGCGCCCTGGGTGACATTGTCGGGGCCAGAGAAGGACGAGATAAAGTCGAACCCGGCTTCGGCGATGTTCGAGTTGGTGATGACAACCGGGATATCCGCTTGCGACGCGCGACGCACGGCGGGGATCACGGCCTCGCCATTGGTCGGCCAGATAATCATCGCGTCAACCTGCTGTTGGATCAGGTCATCAATCTGGGCCAGTTGGCGTGCCACGTCGCCACCTGCGTCCAGAACGACAGCGTTTATGTTTGGGTTTGCCTCGGCAGCCGCAATGAAGGCCCGCTCATAGGTCGTCTGGTAGCTGTCAACGCCCACGTTGTTCTGGGTAATGCCGATGGTCATCGTGTCCGCGCTTGCAGCGGCCCCGATAAGTGCGGTGCTGCAGGCAAGGGCGATTTTGAGTGTTGTCTTCATATTCATTCCTCCCGTGTGAATTCAGATGCGATCGCGAGCCTCCCAGCATCGAGAGCACAAGACGCCCCGACCGATCACGCAACAAGTCATCGCGATTCCTGGCGCAACATGCCTCCTGCATTTTATCAGGTTTGGATAGATTTATTACCATTTTGGATATTTTGGCGATATTTTTGTCATCCGATTTGAGCAATTTACCAGAGGAGATGACATATGCGGGCCACCACGCTCCCAGGTCAGATACCAGATATCGAGAAAATGAAACACAGCACGGCAAGAAATATTCAAACCGGACAATCCATGGCGATCGCGTCATTGGATGCTGTTGTCGCATCAAACAATCCGGATGTGGATCGGGTCACAGATTTTCTAAGCAATCTTCTGGTCGAGCTGGACAGCGCCATTGAGCCCAGCTCGCCAAACCCACATCTGAAGATGATCCTGCACCTGATGCGGAGTCATTCCGAAGGGCGAATCGTCTCGCCATCGTCTTTGGTCGCCGCAGCGGGCGTGCCCTATGCAACAGCAACCCGCAAGCTGACAGAGGTCGAGGCCGCGGGCCTGATCGACCGCCGCGCCCGCACGCGCACCGGCAAAAGCCATTCGCTGCACCCAAGCGCCAGCCTGCTGGACGGGTTCAGCCAACTGGCGGACCGAATCGACCGGCTGGCACGGCAATCCTTTGATCTTGCCGGACCGACACCAGAAACCACGGATTATTACTTCGGTGGCTCTTATCAGCCAGGCCGCGCCGCCATCGCGCCCCCGCGTGCATTGCCGGAACCGCTGAAACTGTCAGGCGGGCTGCGCATTCTGGTGCATGGCGATCCGACCTTCATGGTAATGGAAGGGCTGAAGCGCCAGTTCGAGCAAATCGTCGGCACCACCATCCATCAACGCGCCTTCAGCATCGACCGTCTGCGCGAAGAAGCCCTGCGCAACGCCGAGCGCCCCAAAAGCCGCTATGACCTGATCGCGGTGGACCTGCCCTGGGTCGGTGAATTCGTGGAAAAGGGAGTGATTCGCCCGCTGGACGGCGTGATGAATGTGGCGCGTCTTGACCCGGCGGATTTTCACACCGCAGGTTGGCGCGCGGCACATTGGGATGGGCGGCCCTATGGTGTGCCCAGCCAGACCACGCCGGAACTTATGTTCTACCGCAAGGACTGGTTCGCCAATGAAGGGCTGGAACCGCCGACAACGACCGATGCCGTCATCGCTGCCGCACGCCACCTGCACGACCCGCAGCGCGGACGCTACGGGGTGGCGTGGAACGCGGCACGCGGCACGGCGCTTGGTCATACCTTCATGATGACCTGTGGCGCTTTTGGGCAACCGATCATCGACATGCCTGAAATTGCGGGTGGGTATGACACGGACAGCTTGGCCAAGGGCGGGTTTACACCCACGCTGAACACCGACCGCGCGCTGGCCGCGGCAGATTACCTGATGCAGCTTCTGGATTACTCGCCACCCGATATCCTGTCGATGTCATGGTATGAGCGCGTGCGCCCTTACGGTGCCGGACATGTGGCGATGGCCTATGGCTACACGCTGCTGGCACCGTATTTCGAACTGAACGAAAACAGCCCGGCGCATGGCAATACCGGCTATCTGCCGCATCCACACGGGCCAACCGGCAGCCCGATCGCACCGGTGGGGGGCTATGTTCTGTGCGTTCCGGCCAATCTGGCGGAAGACCGCATTGACGATACTGTCGAGGCGCTTGTCACCTTCACCTCACCCGGCGCGCAGAAACTCTATGCTCAGAACGGCAGCCGGACAGAGCCGCGCTATTCCGTGGGTGCCGACCCGGAAGTGCGCCGCCTGTCGCCCATATTCGGGCTGCTGGACCAGATGTCATGGCGCGACGAGCTGCAATTCTGGCCGCGCCCACCCATTCCGCAAGTGTCGCAGATAATCGACCTGTGCGGGCGCGAGCTGCACGACATGCTGCGGGGAATCGTTACCCCGCGCAACGCTTTGGACCGCGTGCAGTCCGAGGCAGAAAAAATCCTGAAATCCAAGGTCACTTAGGGAGGACACCATGGACCCCAACCGCCTGAACGGCAAAAACATCCTGATTACCGGTGCCGCGCGCGGCATGGGTGCCGCCAATGCCGAATCCTTCGCCGCCCAAGGCGCGAATGTCTGCTTGGGCGACCTGTCGCTAGAGGAAGCGCAGGACGTGGCCGATCGCATCAACGCCGCCGGGAACGGCAAGGCCATCGCGGTCAAAATGGATGTCACCAAGCGCGAGGACAACGCAGCCGCCGTTGCCGCCACAGTCGAGGCTTTCGGGTCCATCAATGTTGGCCTGTTCAATGCAGGTCTGAACAAGCCCCGGTTCTTCATGGATATCGATGAAGACAACTGGGACATGATTATGAACGTCAACACCAAGGCGATGTGGCTGGGCATGCAGGAAACCGCCCGCCAGATGATTGCGCAGGGTCCGCAGGAAAAGCCTTACAAGCTGATTAACGTCGGCTCTATCGCCAGCCGTAAACCGCTGGTCGATGTGACGGTCTACTGCACCTCGAAATACGGCTGCCTTGCGCTGACCGAATGCGGTGCGCTGGGCTTGGCAGAACACAACATCACCGTGAACGGCTACGCCCCCGGCGTCGTGGTCACGCCGCTCTGGGAGCAATTGGACAAGGACTTGGTCGAGATCGGCTTCAAGGAACGTGCGGGCCAAGCCTATGACGATATTGTAGAGAACAATCTTGTCATCAAGCGGGTCTCTTACCCCAAAGACGTGGTCGGCACAGCATCGTTCCTGGCGTCGGATGACAGCGACTACATGACCGGCCAGATGATTTCCATCGACGGCGGCTGGGTCACGAAATAACCCGGCAATCCTCTGCTTTCATTCACAAATCGGGTGCGCTCTGTCGCCCCCGAAAGGAGTTTACGATGTCAGAACGTCCAGGCAATGCCTTGATGCCCAACCTGCTGACCCCGCAGGATCTTGAGACCAACTGGGAATGGCGGGACAAGATCCCGGCTTGGGGCCACACCTCTGTCGATTTTGAGCGCCGGGTCGATCACGACCGGCTGCGCCGCTACCGGCTGGCGCGCACGCGGCAGTCCTTGCAAAACTCGCAAGCCGGCTCGCTCCTGCTCTTCGATGTGAACAATATCCGCTATGTCACCTCGACCAAGATCGGCGAATGGGAACGCGACAAGATGTGCCGTTTCTGCCTGCTGACCGGCGATGACAGCCCCTATGTGTGGGATTTCGGCTCTGCTGCCGTGCACCATCAGCGCTATTCCGACTGGCTGGAACCCAGCCATTGCTTGGCCGGTGTCGTTGGCATGCGTGGCACCATCCCGCCGGAATTCGGGCTGATGCAGAAATACGCCAAGATGATCGCCCAACTTATCAAGGATGCGGGCATGGCCGACATGCCGGTGGGCGTCGATTATGCCGAAACCGCCATGTTCCATGCGTTGCGCGAAGAGGGCATCAATGTGGTCGATGGCCAGCAGATCATGCTGGCCGCGCGCGAGATCAAGAACTGGGACGAAATCCAGCTTCTGACGCAGGCCGCCGCGATGGTCGATGGCGTCTATCACATGATCTATGAAGAGCTGAAACCCGGTGTGCGCGAGAATGACATCGTCGCGATGTCGAACAAGCTGCTGTATGAGATGGGATCGGACGATGTGGAAGCGATCAACGCCATTTCGGGCGAGCGCTGCAATCCGCATCCGCATAACTTCACCGACCGGCTGATCCGGCCCGGCGACCAAGCGTTCTTCGACATTCTGCAAAGCTATCAGGGCTACCGCACCTGCTACTACCGCACCTTCAACGTGGGCCGCGCGACACCCGCGCAGAACGACGCCTATGTGAAGGCACGCGAATGGATCGATGCGTCGATTGCCATGATCAAGCCGGGCGTGACGACCGACAAGGTGGCAGAGGTTTGGCCCACAGCGGAATCGCTTGGCTTTCCGAACGAGGACGCGGCTTTCGGCCTGCAATTTGGCCACGGTCTGGGGCTGGCGCTGCACGAGCGGCCCATCATCAGCCGTGCCGTGTCTCTGGATCACCCGATGGAGATCAAGACCGGCATGGTCTTTGCGCTGGAAACCTATTGCCCTGCCGCCGACGGCTATTCCGCCGCCAGGATCGAGGAAGAGGTGGTTGTGACCGAAAAAGGTTGCGAAGTCATCAGCCTGTTCCCGGCCGAGGAATTGCCGATCGCCAACCGGTATTGATAACCCCGTCCCGGGCTTGACCCGGGACCTCAACGGTGGAGGCCCCGGGTCAAGCCCGGGGCACGGAGAGCCCATGACCAAGACCAACACCGAAGATTATTTGCGGATGTATACGCAGATGGTGCGCATCCGCACCTTTGAGGATAATGCCAACCAGCTTTATCTATCGGCCAAGATGCCGGGGCTGACGCATATGTATTCCGGCGAGGAGGCCGTGGCCGTCGGAATTTGCGAGGCGCTGACGGATGACGACCGCATCACCAGCACCCACCGCGGACACGGGCATTGCGTGGCCAAGGGCGCGGAATTCAAAGAGATGTTCTGCGAGCTTCTGGGCAAGGCCGAGGGCTATTGCCGGGGCAAGGGCGGGTCGATGCATATCGCCGATCAGAGCCACGGCAATCTTGGTGCGAATGCGATTGTGGGCGGGTCGATGGGGATCGCCACGGGGTCTGCATTGCGGGCCAAGCTGCAAGGGTCGGACGATGTGACGGTCTGTTTCTTCGGTGATGGCGCAACTGCGCAGGGCCTGATGTATGAGGTCATGAACATGGCCGCGCTGTGGAACCTGCCGGTTATTTATGCCTGCGAAAACAACGGCTATTCCGAATACACCAAGACAGAGGAAATCGCCGCCGGGTCCATCACCGCACGCGCAGAAGCCTTCGGGATCGAGGCCCATCAGGTCGACGGGCAGGACGTGCTGGCGGTCAATGAGTTGACGCAAAAGCTGGTCGCCCGCGCGCGTAAGGGTGAAGGGCCGTTCTTCATCGAGCTGATGACCTACCGCTACCATGGCCACCATGTGGGCGACATCAACCGCGAATATTACCGGTCGAAGGACGAGGAAAAGGACTGGAAGGAAAACCGCGACCCGATCGTGCGGTTCCGCGGCTACCTTGTCGAACAGGGCATCGCCACCGAGGATGAGATCGAGGCGATCAATGCGGCGGTCGAGAAAGACGCGACTGACGCGGTCGCCTATGCCGAGGCTGCCGCCTATCCCGATGTGTCCGAAGTGGACATGCACGTATTCGCCGCCTGAGGAGGACTGACCATGCGCGAGATTACCCTGTCGCAGGCCGTGAACGAGGCGATTGCCGAGGAAATGCGCCGTGATCCGACTGTGTTCCTGATGGGCGAAGATGTGGCCGAGGCGGGCACCCCCTTCAAGGTGCTGTCCGGTCTGGTCGAGGAATTCGGCACCGACCGCGTGCTCGATACGCCGATTTCCGAGCCCGGTTTCGTCGGCATGGCTGTGGGGGCCGCAATGACCGGCGCGCGCCCCATCGTGGACCTGATGTTCGGCGATTTCATCTACCTGGTCATGGACCAGTTGTGCAATCAGGCCGCCAAGCAGCACTACATGTCGGGCGGCAAGCTGACCGTGCCGATGGTGCTGCGCACCAATATGGGCGCGACCCGGCGCTCGGCGGCGCAGCACAGCCAGAGCTTGCAGGCTTTGGTCGCCCATATTCCGGGCGTGAAGGTGGCGATGCCATCGTCAGCCTATGAGGCCAAGGGCCTGATGAAAACCGCCATCCGCGACAACAATCCGGTGGTGATTTTCGAAGACAAGCTGATGTATCAGGACAAGGCGCCGGTGCCGGAAGAGGAATATCTTATCCCCTTCGGCGAGGCCAATGTGAAGCGCGAAGGCTCTGACATTACTTTCATCGCCACATCGTCCATGGTGCAGGTGGCAGAGAAAGCCGCCGAAACACTGGCCGCCGAAGGCATCAGCGCCGAAGTCATCGACCCGCGCACCATTGTGCCGCTGGATGAGGCAACGCTGCTGGCCAGCGTGAAAAAAACCAGCCGCGCGATTGTCATTGACGAGGGCCACCAAAGCTACGGCGTGACCGCTGAAATCGCCAGCCGCCTGAACGAAAAGGCGTTTTACCATCTGGATGCGCCGGTGCTGCGCATGGGTGCGATGGATGTGCCGGTGCCGTTCTCGCCTGCGCTGGAAGATATCACCGTTCCGACACCCGAGGGTGTGGCCGCGAATGCCCGCAAGCTGTGCGCCGGGGAGATGATTTATGCCGCATGACGTGACGATGCCTCAACTGGGCATGGCGCAGGATGCAGGCAAGATCGTGGCCTGGCTGAAAGCGCCGGGCGATGCGGTCGCCAAGGGCGATGCCCTGTTCGAGGTGGAAACCGACAAGGCCACAATGGAGGTCGAGGCGCAGGCGGCCGGCTACCTGACCGGCGTTGTCGCGTCTGAGGGCGATGATGTGCCGGTGGGGCAGGTGATCGCGCGTATCTCTGAAACTGCCAAGGATGACACGCCTGCACCCGCCACACCGCCCACGCCAGAGCCTGCGAGTGATGCATTGCCAGAGGGCAAGCAAATCACCATGCCGCAACTGGGCATGGCGCAGGATAGCGGGCAAATGGTTGGTTGGCTGGTAGAACTGGGCGCACAGGTCGGCCCGGATGACCTGTTGTTCGAGGTCGAGACCGACAAGGCCACGATGGAAGTGCCCGCCGGGGCGCGCGGTTACTTGGCCGCGACCTTGGCGCAAGCGGGCGAGGATGTGGCAGTCGGCGCGCCGGTCGCGATCCTGACGGCAGAGGCACCGGCGAACCCCGTCGCGCGCTCGGCAGATGATGCGGCCAAAGCGCAGGCTCTCGCCCCCGCGCAGCCCGAACCAGAGGCCGCGCCCGCCAAGCCCGCAGAGGCACCGAAACCCGCCCCCAAAGCGCTCCTCGCAGAGGGCGGGCGCATCCTTGCGTCCCCAAAAGCGCGGCGTTTGGCATTGGAACAAGGGTTGGACCTGTCGCGCTTGGTCAAAGCTGGCCACCCTCAGCCCTACCATGTGAGCGATCTGGAGGTGCTGCGCGCGATGCCAGAAGGTCAGACACCCAGCACTGGCACCGCGCAGGCCAGCCGCCGCCTGACCGCACGGGTCAAGCGCCCGGAACTGGAGGCCTTCCTGAATTGGGCGCAAGGCCAGGGGGTGGACGACACTGATGCCGCCTTGGCCGGGCTGCTGGGCCAAGGCCATGTGCAGACGCTGGCTATTGAACGCATCGGCCACGCGCGCAGCTTTGCAATATTGCGCCGCCTGTCGCAGGTTGCTGTGACTGAGGATATGCCAGAACTGATCTTGCGCGATCTGCGCGGCAGCTTCGTGCAGAATGTAGAGCTTGGGGCCGAAGATATTCCGGTCCTGACGCTACTGCCCAAGGGCAAGGGGCTGACGCTGGTGCTGGAATGCGCACCCGAGCAGCTGAGCGCCGAGGCAGCGATTGCGCTATTGAACACTGTCGCAGGACGGCTGGAGCAACCGCTTCGCCACCTGTTGTGAAAGGGGACCGAGATGGACCACACTGACCTTTATATTAACGGCGCATGGGTCAAGACCGATACGCGCTTCGATGTTATCAACCCCGCCACCGAAGAGGTGCTTGCCTCTGTCGCAAGCGCCGAACTGGCCGATGCCGATGCAGCACTGGACGCTGCCGAAGCCGCAATGGCCGAGTGGGCCGCACGCACCCCGCGCCAACGGTCAGAGGTGTTGCGCCGCGCGTGGGAGCTGATGACCGCGCGGCTGGATCATTTCGCGCATCTGATTACGCTGGAAAACGGCAAAGCCGGGACCGATGCCAAGGGTGAAGCCACCTATGCTGCCGAGTTCTTCCGTTGGTTCGCCGAGGAAGCCGTGCGCGCGGATGGGATGATTACGCATGCCCCCGCTTCTGGCGCGCGGATCATGGTGCAGCACAAGCCCGCCGGGCTGGCCGTTCTTATTACGCCGTGGAACTACCCGGCTGCCATGGGCACCCGCAAGATTGCGCCCGCATTGGCGGCGGGCTGCGGGGTCATCATCAAACCCGCCTCGGAAACACCGCTGACCATGCTGGCGCTGATGCCGCTGTTGGAAGAAGCAGGCGTGCCGCCGGGCTTGGTCAATGTGCTGCCATCGAAGCGCACAGGTGCGCTGGTCGATCATATCATGCACGATCCGCGTGTGCGGGTGGTCAGCTTTACCGGGTCCACCGGCGTGGGGCGCACGCTGTTGAAAGGTGCTGCCGACCAGGTGCTGAAACCGGCGATGGAACTTGGCGGCAACGCGCCCGTTGTGGTGTTCGAGGATGCCGACATGGACACGGCCATTGAAGGCACAATGCTGGCCAAGATGCGCAATCTGGGCGAGGCCTGCACGGCGGCGAACCGGATCTATGTTCACGCCGACATTGCCGAGGACTTCACCGCCCGCCTGACCGCCGCCATGTCGGCGCTGAAGGTGGGCAATGGCACCGACCCAAGCGTAGATGTCGGCCCGCTTGTGAACGCTGCAACCCGCGACAAGGTGGCCGAGTTCGTGGCCGATGCCGTCGCCAAGGGCGCGAAGGTCGAATGTGGCGGTGTGGTGCCAGAGGCCAAAGGCTATTTCTATCCGCCGACCGTGCTGTCGAACGTGCCGGAACATGCCGATTGCGTGCAGGATGAAATCTTTGGCCCCGTCGCGGCCATCCAGACATTCACCGATCAGGAAGATGTTATCCATCGCGCCAACAACACCGAATACGGGCTGGTCGCCTATGTGTTCTCTGGCGATTTCAAGCGCGGTTTGCAGGTTTGCGAGCGGCTGGATTACGGCATGGTGGGCCTGAACAGAGGGCTGGTCAGCGACCCGGCAGCACCGTTCGGCGGCACCAAGCAATCTGGGCTGGGGCGTGAAGGCGGGCATGAAGGCATGCTCGAATTCATGGAAACGCAATATATTTCGGCCAGTTGGTAAGGGGGGATCATGGACCTGCAAGCAAGCCCCAGCACCAAGAGTTATGCCGCCAACAAGGGCGTCGATCTTGAGGAACTGGCCCGCAAAACCGGACGAACCACGCTTGGGCGCGAGGATGTTGACGCGCATCTGGGCGGCGCGGCACCCAGCATGGCGGGGCCGGACCAGACCCGCTACTGGGATGTGGACCATGCCGCGCATGGCCCCGTGACCGAAGAACCCCTATCGCGCATGGCCAAGCTTGCCGCGGCTAATCTTGGTGCGGCCAGCAGCCTGATCCCGCAGGTCACGCATCATGACCGGGCCGATATCTCGGCGGTGGAAAGCTTGCGCAAAGCGTGGCGCGCAGACGCACAGGCGCGCGGGCTGAAACTGACCGCGCTGGCGTTTCATGTCATGGCACTGGCGCGTTGTTTGACGGAATTTCCCCGATTCAACGCCTCGCTGACACCGGATGGCGAGACTCTGGTCCTGAAAACCTACGTGCATATCGGCATTGCCGTCGATACGCCCAATGGCCTGATGGTCCCGGTCATCCGCAACGCTGACCGCAAGGGGCTGTGGGAGCTGTCATCAGAGATCGCCGACCTTGCCGCGCGCGCGCAAGCCCGCAAGATCGGACCCGATGAGATGGGCGGCGCGTCCATGTCCATCAGCAATCTGGGCGGCATTGGTGGCACGGCGTTTACCCCCATCGTGAACCCGCCGGAGCTGGCGATCCTTGGCATAACCCGCACCGAAACGGTCACGGTCTGGGACGGCGACACGCCACGCCCCGTGCCGATGGTGCCGCTTGACCTGTCCTACGACCACCGGGTGATAAACGGGGCCGATGCCGCGCGCTTCATGACGCGCTATTGCCAGCTTGTCGCAGACCCGCGGCAGTTGCTTATCTGACCTGTTGCCTGACCGGCGCGCGCTGCGGTCAGGCTTTGCTTACCTGCGCGCGCTAGGGTGCCCCTGAATTTCCGGTTCAGGAGTGCCGACCATGTCAGAGCTATCGCCCCGTCTTGGGCTGCCGTTCTTGTTGCCCGCACAGGCCCAGAAGCACGTCACGCATAACGAGGCGCTGGAGACGCTCGACATTGTCGTGCATCTGACGCTTGAAGGGGTCGATGCCATCAATCCCCCTGTCAGCCCCGGCACTCGCCAAGTCTGGGCACTGGGCGCTGGCGCGACTGGCGATTGGTCCGGGAATGACGGGCGGCTGGCCGCATGGATGGGCGATGCATGGCAATTCATCACGCCGCTGCCGGGTTGGTGCGCTGCGCAAGGCACGACCCTCTATGTCTGGGACGGCGGCACTTGGCAGATCGCGGCCCCCGATAGCCTGAACAACATGACCGGCATAGGCATCAATGCCAGCCATGACGCCGTGAACCGGCTGGCGCTTTCCTCCGACGCCAGCCTGTTCACACATGAGGGTGCGGGGCACCAGATAAAGGTCAACAAAGCGAGCGCATCAGACACGGCAAGCCTGCTGTTCCAGACCAACTGGTCCGGGCGTGCCGAACTAGGCACGGCGGGCAATGACGATTTCAGCCTGAAGGTCAGCGCCGATGGCAGCTTGTGGCAAGAGGCCATCGTGGTCGATGCCGCAAGCGGTGTGGCTGGCTTTCCCGCCGGAATGACAGTCGATGGCACCTTGAGCGGGACGGCCGTAACCCAGACTGCGACCGATGCCAGCGCCGACAAGCTGCTGAAAGTGGGGGATTTCGGGCTGGGGGCGACCACCCCTCCGGCGGTGACGGACCTGACCACCGCGCTTGCCCCCGGCTTCTACCATGTCCCTGACATGGCGGCGGCAACAGGTGTGCCTACGGGCCAGACCGGCGGCGGCACCTTGCTTGTCATGTGCGCGGCTCCGGCTGGTGCGACCTTCTTGCTGGGTCTGCCCGTGGCAACTGGGGCGGCACAAGGCTTCTGGCTTGGGTCGCGCGCCTCTGCGACCGGGGCAATTTCATGGGCAAAACTCTGGACATCGGCCAACACCACGGTCGACGCCAACGGCTTCCTGCGCGAAGCCTAAGCCGCGTCAGGCAACGCGCATCAACTCTTCGTGGCGGGTTATCGCTTGCTCGATATCATCGAAGAATTCCAACACGCCCTTGTGCAGCACCAAACCGCTGTTACAGAAATTGCGCATGTCCGACATGTTGTGGCTAATCATGATCGCATCAGCATTGGCCATGCGAGCTTTAAAGACGGTGTTGCTGCGCTCGCGAAAGCTTTTATCGCCCGCCCCCGTAACCTCGTCGATCAGATAGGTGTCGAACGGTATGCCCATGGCCACCCCGAAAGACATGCGCGATTTCATCCCGGCAGAATAGGTGCGCCACGGCATGTTGAAATGTTTGCCGATCTGCGCGAACTCTTCGACAAAGGCCGCAAGTGCATCAGTATCGACCCCGTAACACCGGGCCAGGAACCGTGTGTTCTGAAGCCCGGTCATGTCGGGGTGAAAGCTGTTCGCGCCGCCTATGGGCCATGATATCTTGCCGCGTCGGATGACATGGCCCGATGTGGGCTGCATTGTCCCGGCGATGATCTGCAACAAGGTGGATTTGCCAGCACCGTTACGCCCCAGCAACCCCAGCGACCGGCCCGGCGGCAGATCAAGGCTCAGGTCGCTGAACACGGTATGCGTGCCGCCCGGAATCTCAAATGTCTTGCACAGGTTCTGAAGCTGGATCATGCCGCGCCGTCAGCCCCGGTCGCGCAGGCTGTAATAGACCAACGCACCTACCGACCAACCCATCATGCAGAAAAACGCCGTCAAGGCGACCAGCAGGACCTTGCGCGGATACTCTGCCGTTTCCGCGCTGGTGGGGGAAATGAAGGTCGCCAGATATAATTGCTGACGCTCGGCCGCCGTGCGGGCCTGATTCAATGCGGTCAACGACACACGGTAAATTTCCTCGGCGAATTGCACATCCACGCGCAACCCCTCATAGGTCGCTAGCAGGCTGGGGTAACTGTCGGCATCCTCTGTGGTGCCATCGCTGGAGTAACTGGCGCGTTCCCCCGCGATCCGCTGCTCGATGGCGCGGATGCGGCGGTCAAGCTGCCGCACGCGCGGGTCGGTCGAATCGGTGGCCTGCAAAAGCAGGTCATAATCGACCAGCGCCTCTGCAAGCTGTTGCTGCAAATTCGCAACCACGCCCATGCGGCCCTGAATATCAGCCTGCGGGTCCAGAATCTGGGTGCGGGCCTGAAAGGCGACCAAGGCTTCGCGGGCGCTGCGCAGCGCGCTTAACGCCTGGTCCAGATCAGCCTCGGCATTGGCGATACTGTCGCGGCGCGCTTGCGCGTTCAACATGTTGATCATGGCTTCGCTCTGCGCCACGATCTCTCTTGCGATCTGCTGGGCCATGGCGGCGTCACGCGCGCGCGCCTCGACCATGATGACGCCTGACGACTTGTCATGTGTAATGCGGATCATCCGGCGCCAGAATTGCGCCAAATCCTCGATCGTGATGTCGGGCCTGATGGAATAGACTGGGTCCAATGGCCAGAACTGCGCATAATGTCCGACGATGCCCAGTTCGTCATTTATGCGCCGTACCATTGCCTGACTTTGGATGAACTCGAACAACAGGTCGGAATTGCTGGCCGATGGCGTGCCCAGAACCTGCGACAACCCGCCCAGCATCTGGCTGGCCGACACGCTTTCTTCCTGTCGCACCACAAAGCCGGTTTCCGAAGCGTATTGCGGTTGCGCAAGCAGCGCCAGATAGAGCGATGTCAGGACAACCGGTAAAACAACGACAAACAGCAGGCTGGCAATCAGCCCCTTATGGCGCGTGCGCAACCGCGAATGCACAGCCGTCTGACGGGCAAGCCGCTGAACGGATGTTTCTGAATCGTCGGTAACAGGGGGAGGGGCCTGTGTGTTCACGCGTCGCGACCGCCTTGCTTGCCTGATTGATTCTGCTTTTGTTTTTCTACATAGTCCAGCTTGCAAAAACCAGCGCAGAGGCGGCGAATGCCTGGCAAGGCCCCGGAAATTGGCGATATCCCGCAGCCTGCCACCGAAAGTGCCGGCGCATCGGCCCTGCGATGCATCGCAGCGCTAACGCTGCGCGAGATGGGCACGCGCTACGGTCGCCGCCCCGGTGGGTATGTCTGGGCGGTGCTGCAACCACTGGGGATCATCATCATCATCGCCTTCGCCTTTTCACTTCTGGCCAAATCGCCCGCGCTTGGCACCAGCTTCCTGCTGTTCAAGGCGACAGGAATGCTTGTGTTGCAGACCTTCAACGCTTTGGGCAGCAATGTCGGGCGCGCCATGAACTATTCGCGGGCGCTGCTGTTTTACCCAAGAGTTTGCTGGATCGACGCAGTGATCGCGCGCTTTCTTCTTAACACACTGGTGTCGTTGACGGCGGCCTGCATCATCCTGACCGGGATAGTCCTGTTCGAAGACCTGAAAACCGTGCTGGACTGGGGCCGCATCTTTCTTGCCATCGCCCTGATCTGCGCCTTGGGCTTCGGGGTTGGCTGCCTGAACTGCTACCTGTTCCAACGGTTCCCGGTCTGGGAAGATATCTGGGGCATCGTCACAGCCCCGCTTTTCGTCATCTCGGGCGTGTTGTTTTTATACGAGGATTTGCCGCCCTTCGCGCAGGACATCCTTTGGTATAACCCGATCATGCATATCACCGGGCTGATGCGCGAAGGCTTCTACCCGGTCTATTCGCCCGGATATATCTCGGTCGCCTATACCGCCGCCTGCGCGCTGGTGCCGATGGTGGTCGGGCTGATGCTGTTGCGCCAGTATCACCGCGACCTGCTCTATCGCTGAACGGGTGCTACCGCTGCACCGCCTTAACCCGCGACTGGACGCAGCGGTGATCCCCCAAGCTGGCCCCTCGACGCAGGGGCAGGCCGCACATAGCGCGGGGTGGCGCGACGCTGACCAAAGGTCGCGCCCGTGGCCCATGATGCGTCATGAGTATTTTTGGCAAGATGAAGCACAAGGTCAGAGACTGGCGGCCAGCCGTGCGCCTTGGTCTATGGCGCGTTTTGCGTCGAGCTCTGCGGCCACATCCGCCCCGCCGATGACATGCGCCTGTGGCAAGACGTCGGCCAGATCACGCAGCGGGTCTTGCCCGGTGCAGAGCACGATTGTGTCGGCGGGCAGTGTCTGCTCTGCCCCGTCACGCTCCACCACGAGCCCTTCAGCACTGATGCGCTTGTAGGTCATCCCGCCCAGCATGGTCACGCCTTTGGCGGCAAGGCTTGCGCGGTGAATCCAGCCGGTGGTCTTGCCCAACCCTTTGCCGGGCCTGCCGGGTTTGCGTTGCACCAGCGTGATTGCGCGCGCGGATGGCGTGGGCTGCGGGCCATTTGGCGCAAGCCCACCGGGGGCAAGGGCCGGGTCGGTCACGCCCCATTCGCGCTGCCATAAGGGCAGGTCGAGCGTGGCGCTTGGCCCTTGATGCGCCAAATATTCGGCCATATCAAAGCCAATCCCCCCTGCGCCGACCACAACCACGCGCGCACCTACGGGCGCAGCATTGCGCAGCACATCGGTATAGCGCAGCACATGTGGCGCAGTTTGCCCGTCTATGGCCGGGTCGCGCGGGATGACACCGGTGGCGATGATAACGTCATCATAGCCCAAAAGCATGTCAGGCGTAGCGCGGGTGGTTAGGTGCAGCGTAATGCGCGACGCGCCAAGCATGGTAGAGAACCACTCCACCAGCCCGTGGAATTCTTCCTTGCCGGGGATGATGCGGGCCATGTTCAACTGCCCGCCGATGCGGGCGTCTGCCTCATACAGGGTCACGTCATGCCCGCGCTGATCCGCCACAAGAGCCGCCATAAGCCCCGCAGGGCCAGCACCGACCACGGCGATGCGTTTGGGGGTATCTGTGGGCGTGTAGTTAAGTTCGGTTTCATGCCCTGCACGGGGGTTCACAAGGCAACTGGAAATTTTGCCCTGAAACGTATGATCCAGACAGGCTTGGTTGCAGGCGATGCAGGGCGCGATTTCACGGGCGCGGCCTGACGCGGCCTTGGTCACAAATTCGGGATCGGCTAGAAAGGGCCGCGCCAAGGACACCATGTCGGCAGCGCCTTTGGCAAGCAAGTCCTCGGCCAGTTCCGGTGTGTTGATGCGGTTCGAGGTAATGACAGGGATGCCCACCTTCCCCATCAGCTTTCGCGTGACCCAAGCCCAGCCACCGCGCGGCACAGAGGTCGCAATGGTCGGCACCCGCGCCTCGTGCCAGCCGATTCCGGTGTTGAGGATGCTTGCCCCCGCTGCCTCTATCGCGTGAGCAAGGCGCAAGACCTCGTCAAAGCTCTGTCCGCCCGGCACGAGGTCGATCAGCGAGATGCGGTAGATCACGATGAAATCGGGACCGACGGTTTCGCGAACGCGTTTGACAACTTCCACCGGCAAGCGCATGCGGTTCGCGTAGTCGCCGCCCCAGCGGTCTCTGCGGTGGTTGGTGGCCGCGCATAGAAACTGGTTCAGGAAATACCCCTCGGACCCCATCACCTCTACCCCGTCATACCCCGCCTGTTGCGCACGGGCGGCGGCAAGGACGATATCGGCGATTTGCTTTTCAATCCCGGCCTCGTCCAGCGGGCGCGGCTTGAAGGGGCTGATGGGGGATTTGATGGCAGAAGGTGCCACGCAATCGGGGCCATAGGCGTAGCGGCCGGCGTGTAATATCTGCATGGCGATCTTGCCGCCCTCGGCATGGACACGGTCGGTAACTTGGCGGTGATTGGCAATGTCCTGCGGGGTATACAGCCCTGCTGCACCCGGAAAGACCCCGCCTTCGGCATTCGGCGCCATGCCTCCAGTCACGATCAGCGCCACGCCACCCCGCGCGCGCTCGGCATAATATTCGGCCACGCGGTTCCAGTCGCCACGTTCTTCCAGCCCGGTATGCATGGAGCCCATCAGAACGCGGTTTTTCAGCACGGTATGGCCAAGGTCCAAAGGCGCAAGCAAATGAGGGTAGGATGGCATGGGGGCTCCTCCGGCTATGCACCAACACTAGCCGCGCAGTGGCCGCCCGGTCCAGTGCAACGCGGCGTCAAGGGGATGGCAAGCGCAGCACCTTTTGCGGGCCGGGTGTTGTGAGTATTTAGGGCAAGATGAAATGCGCGCGATTAATAGCCGGTCATTTCCAGATAACCGCGCCCGTCATGACTGCCGGTCACGCGGATAGGGCCTTCCCAGTAGCTGACGGTCAGGTCCATCCATGCTTGCGGGTTAATGGGTTCGGTCTGCAAGGCCAGCCCCTGTTCAGGCCAGTCGATCCGCCAGCGCACGGGGACGTCGCGGCCCGCGACCTGCGCTGTGCCTTGCGGCGTGAAGGACAACGCGCCATCGGGCAAGGCGGTCGCCTCGCCCTGTGGCGTGATCCATGTGCCTGCCGTAAACGTCTGGTCGCCGCGCAATTGGAAGCCCATCAAGCGGTGGCCATCTTGTAGCACGATGGAAAACCAGTCCCACCCCGTCTGGTCGCTGGCCAAGGGCTGGCTGGACCATTCGCGGTCAAGCCATGCTTGGCCGGTCACTGCAACCGGACCGTCGGGCAGGTTAAGCGTGCCTTCGACCGTGTAGAAGGGCTGTGAATAATAATAACTGGCCTGCCCGGCGGCGGATTTTACCGAGTAACCGTTATCCCCATGCAGCACCAAGGGGCCTTCGGCGCGCATGTTCAGATCATAGCTGAAATTCGGGCCTGTCGCGGCAATGTGAAGCGCGGAATAAGCATCTGCCCCGGCGCGCGCGGTGCTGGTCATGTGCCAATCGTCAATCCATGCCGTGAAGGGGTCGACCTGCACGCCCGCCTGCCCGATGCCGCCACGCGCGAAGCGTTCGGCGCTGAAATGTTGCTCTGGCGTGGTCAGGCCGGCATGACCCATCCAGACTTGGGGACTGTCCCAGCCGTCGGCCTCTCCCGGTGCGACAGCAGAGCGAAACAGCGTCCATTGCGCGCCGTAATCGCGGCCATCCGCGCCCTGCAAGGTGGCGGTCAGATACCACCATTCAATACGGTAATCGGGATGCGCGCCATGGTCGCGCGGGAAGTCCAGCGCGCGACCGCGTTCGGGAATCGCAAAGCCTTCTGCATCCGTGCCCAGCCCGGCGAAGCCTTGGGCAAGCGCGGGCGGGGCAAGCAAAAGCAGGACCAGCAAAGCCTTAACGTTCATAGGCAAACACCCTTAGCAAAGGCCCACCACCCGCGCGCCACAGGCGCCATGCGGGCCATGCGGCCGCGGCAAACATGGCCAACCCGGCCCAAAGCGCCAGACGTGCCCAGTCGGCGGGGAAGACCTGCAAGGGCAGCCGCCAGCCGAAAGCCTGCACATTGATGACCGCAAGCAACACCTGCGCCAACATCAGGCCCACGGGCAGCGCCAAACCCATCGTCAAGCCTGCCAGAACCAATGCTCGGGCCAGCTCCAACCTGGCCAGTTGGCGCAGGGTCAGGCCCATCGCCCATAACGGCGCAAGCTGCACCAGCCGCAGGCCCGACAGCGTGACCAGCGTGGCGAACAGGGCGAGTGCCGCGACCGACAGGGTCAGCACGTTCAGCGCGCCGGTAATCAGGAAGGTGCGCTCGAATATGGCCAGGGACAGCGCCTTGGCTTGCGCTTGGTCGGTGATGGCTTGAGCACTTAGCCCGAACTCATCGAGCAGCGCGGCGCGGGTTGCCTCTGGGTTATCGGTGCGGATTGCCAATTGCCGCGTGGGTGTGCCGGGGTAAAGCCGGTCGAACCAGCCTTCGGTGATGATCGCCTGCGCCAGCGGATTGCCGTAATCGGGGTAGACACCCAAGACAGACACCGCGCCAGCCCCCGGCAAGACCACGCTGTCCCCCGGCCAAAGCCCCGCGCGTCGGGCGAGTTGTTCGTTTATCAGCGCGCCTTGTTCCGCAGCCAAGCGGTCCCACGGGTCCGGCGCGGCCTGGATCAGCGGCCAGTTATCCCGAAAGGTCGCATGGTCGCGCATGGCAAAGACGGCACCGGGCTGACCTGCAAGCGTGGCATCCACCCGCCGCAGGGGCAGCACGGCATCGGTGCGCGGCATAAGGAAGGATTCCAGCGCAACCGCCTGCGCGGCATCACGCGGGGTGACGGTCATTTCGGCCACAAGCCTTTGGTCCAGCCAGCCGATGAACGTGGCGCGAAAACTGGCAACCATTGTGCCGACGCCGATATTCGCGGCAAGCGCGAGCATCAGCGCCATCAACGCCAGCGACAGACGCGGCAGGTTCTGGCGGCTGTCCGCCCAGAACCATTGCACCACCGGGGCGCGGGCGAAGCGCGCGGCCCCTTGCAGGCACAGCGCCAAAACCGCCGGGGTCAGAAGCGCCGCCGCCAGCAGCGCCGCCGCCAGTAGCGCGAACCCGGCAAACAGGCCCGACCCCGTGAACGCCAAAACGACGGCAACCACACCAAGGCCCAGCGCGCCCATAACCTGCCAGCGCATTGCCCGGCCCGACGCGATTGCCCAAGCGCGCGGTTGCGCAGGTGCAAGAACCGGCATGTGCCACAGCCGCCACAGCGCCTGCCCGCCTGCCAGAACGGCCCCGGCAAAGGCCATCGCCAAGCCCGCCAGCGCCCAGACCGGGCTGAATTGCAGACTACCCGGCACCGGCGCACCGTATAAGCCGCGCAAAGTAGCCGCCACATCGGGCAACAGCGCGGCGGCCATGACATAGCCAAGCGCCAGCCCGGCCAGACCCGCGATCAGCGCCATCAGCGCCAGTTCCAGCGCCAAGGCGAAGGTCAGCGCACGCAAGGAAACGCCAAGGCTGCGCAGGGTGCGGAACAGACCGCGCCGTTGTTCGAAGGCCAACCCCACGGCGGAATGCACGATGAACAGGCCCACCGCAAAGGCCAAGGCGCCGAAAGCGGTCAGGTTCAGGTGGAAACTGTCGGTCAGCCCGTCCAGTTCTGCGCCCGCATCGGCTTGGGACAGCCGCAACCCTTCCGGCAAGGGCCGGGGCGCAGGGCCGGTCAGCATCAGATGGCTGATCTGGCCCGCCATACCAAGCTGGGTTTGCGCGGTGCCAATATCCACCAGCACAACACCCACCGGCACGGCTTGCGAGGGGGTCAGCGCCAGATCGCTTGGGCCGATCTCTGCCAAGGTCTCAGGATGCGCAAAGCCCCCGCCCGCAACGAAGCCCTGCAAATCGCCATCCGCAAGGGCTGCGGCCGTTCCGGGAGGCGCGGTCAAGGGTTCAATTCCAAGCAGCGTTACGCGGGTGTCGCCCAGAACCACCCGCCCTTCGACCACGGGCGACACCATCAACCCCGACCGCCGCAGCGCGACGAAGCGGGATTGCGGCATCTGGCCCGAAGGCGTGTCCAGCCGGGCCGCGCCGTCCTCGGACACCAAGGCGGCGGCGGTGGCATACGCCCCGCGCGCCTGCGCGTTCAACGCTTGGACCCCGGACCAAAGAGCGGTGGCCAGCGTCAGCCCCGCCAGCAACATGGCCAGTTGCATCTTGTTGCGCGCCCAGTGCGACAGTAGCGCCGCCAGCGTCATGCCAACCGCCCCGCGCGCAAATGCACGACCCGGTCGCATCGCCCCGCCAACCGCGCAGAATGCGTGACCAGCAACAGAGCCGCGCCTTGCGCGCGGGCAAGCTCCAGCATCAGGGCGAACACGGCATCGCCCGTTGCCTCATCAAGGTTGCCGGTCGGTTCATCCGCCAGCAACACTTTGGGCCGCGCGGCCAAGGCGCGACCAATCGCCACGCGCTGTTGCTGGCCACCGGAAAGCTGTTCGGGGTAGCGTGCCACAAGGTCCGACAGGCCCAGCCGCGCGGCAAGCTGCGTGCAAAACGCTGCGTCATGACCCCCCGCAAGCCGCGCCTGAAAAGCAAGGTTCGCACCCACGCTCAAGGACGGCACAAGGTTGAATTGCTGAAACACCAACCCCACCGTGCCGCGCCGCAATTTCGCGCGGCCCGTATCGGGCAACGCGGCCATATCCTGCCCACCGACCAGCACGCGGCCCGCATCGGGCGCTTCCAGCCCGGCGGCAATATGCAGAAGGGTCGATTTTCCGCTACCGCTTTCGCCGGTCAGCGCCACGACCTCGCCACCAGCGACGGTAAGCGAGACGCCTTGCAAAACCGGCACCGGTCCTTCGGCGCTGGCAAAGCTCTTGTGGATATCCTCTAGCGCCAGAAGCGTCATGTCTGTCCCTGCGGCAACCCTGCCACGTAGGATAGCCCGGCTATGCCGCCAAGCAATGTCAGCGCGGGGAACGTTTGGCCAGAATACGTTGCAACGTGCGCCGGTGCATACTCAGACGACGCGCGGTTTCCGATACGTTGCGGTCGCATTGCTCATAGACACGCTGAATATGTTCCCAGCGCACGCGGTCGGCGGACATTGGGTTTTCAGAGATGTCGGGCAAAGCCTCTCCCGTGCCCAGCAGCGCGCACACCACTTCATTGGCATCGGCGGGTTTGGACAGGTAATCCGTCGCCCCGATTTTCACCGCCGCAACGGCGGTTGCAATTGCACCATAACCGGTCAGCACAACGATCCGGGCGTCCTCGCGCTTGGCGCGCAGCACCTCGACCACGTCCAGCCCGTTACCGTCCTCCAGCCGCAGATCGATCACGGCATAGGCGGGCGGGCGTGCCGTGGCGATTGCCTTACCCGCCGTGATGCCTTCGGCGGTTTCCACAGCGAAGCCACGCTTTTCCATGGCGCGCGCAAGGCGCTTCAGAAACACCTCGTCATCATCGACGATCAGCAAAGACGGGTCGGGACCAAGATCAAGTTGCGCGGGTTCAGTCATTGTGCTTCCCCTATGGGTTACACCACAATTAGGTCGTGCAGGGTAAAAGGTCAATTTGAACCGACCATGTCCCGGCCTCAGGCATTGTCGATAAAGCAGGCGATACGGTCGGCCATTTGGTCGGGTGTTGCCTCGCGGCGGAACAATTCGACAAATCCATGACCGGGCAGATTCAGATAGGTAAAGGTCGTGTGGTCGATCAGGTAGAATTCGTCCTCGGTTTCTTGCACGGCATAATAGGCACGATAAGCGCGGGCAGCATCGCGCAACTGCTGTTCGGTCCCGGTCAGGCCAACCATATTGGGGTGCATGAAGCTGACGAATTCGGCCAGCCCTTCCAACGTGTCGCGCCCATGGTCCACAGAGATGAACACCGGCGTCACATCATAGCCCTGCTCTGCAAGGGTGTAGACGGCTTCAGCATTCCGGGCGAGGTCATAGGGGCAGACATCGGGGCAGAACGTGTAGCCGAAATAAAGCAGAACAGGACGGTCGGCGAAATCGGCCTCTGTCACCTGCTGGCCGGTATGGTCGGTCAGGGTGAACGGCCCGCCAATGGCCCCGCTACCCCCGGCAATGGATGTCTCGCGGCATTGCGCAAATTCGCCGTCTTCGGGCGCAAAGAACACCATGCCGCCCAGGCCGCCTAGAACCAGCGCCAAAAACCCAGCAGCCATGATGGAATATCGACGTAGCATTTGCGCACCCCTGTGACGTTACCAACGCTTGATGCCAAAGGCGCGCGCGCGTAACAATCCCTATTCCCCAAGATGTGACATCACGCCCATGGACCCCACCTTCGGAGAGATCACACAAGACAACCGCACCGAATGGGTGCGGCTGCGCACGCTGACCTATGTGCGCATCGTCGCGCTGTCGGGGCAGATCGCCGCGCTGGTGGCGGGGCAACTGGCCTTTGGGCTACGCTTCGACACGGGTTTGGTCGCGCTTGTGGTGGGCGCGGCAGGTATTTCGATCCTGCTGTCGCTGTTTTTATATCCGCCGGCCAAGCGGCTATCCGACACCGAAGCCTCGCTGACCTTTCTGTTCGATATCGCGCAACTGTCCTTTTTGCTGTATTTGACCGGCGGCATTACCAACCCGTTTGCGCTTCTGGTCATGGCCCCGGTCGCAGTGGCGGCCATGGCGTTGCGGTCACGCTCGACACTTTTGCTGTCGATTGTGGCGATTGCGCTTATCACATTGGTCAGTGTCAGCTACCGCCCTTTGCGCTTTGCCGATGGCACCGTGCTGGATGTCGCCCCAATCCTGACCTTTGGGCATTGGGCGGCAATCGTGATCGGGATTGCGTTTCAGGCGTTCTATGCCCAGCGCGTCGCCGCAGAGGCAAATTCCATGGCCGACGCGCTGCTGGCCGCGCAAATGGCGCTCTCTCGCGAGCAAAAGCTGACCGACCTTGGCGGCGTGGTCGCGGCAACCGCTCATGAGCTTGGCACACCCCTGGCCACGATCAAGCTGGTCAGCGCCGAGTTGGTCGAAGAATTGGCCGACCGCCCCGATCTGGTCGAGGACGCGCGCCTTCTGGTGCAAGAGGCTGACCGCTGCCGGACGATTCTGCACTCTATGGGGCGCAGCGGCAAAGACGACACAATGATGCGCCGCGCGCCTTTGGAAGCGGTGCTGCAAGAGGCCGCAGAACCCCATCTGGACCGCGGCAAACGCGTGCATTTCCTGTTGAAATCGGGCGATGATCCGCAACCGCTTATCCAACGCCGTCCAGAGCTGGTTCATGGCCTGCGCAACCTTGTGCAGAACGCGGTCGATTTCGCGGCGTCCGAGGTCTGGGTCGATGCAAGCTGGACCGCGCAGACCCTGCGCATCCGCATCATCGATGACGGGCCGGGTTTTTCACCGCAGGTGCTGGGCAGCATCGGCGAGCCATTCATCGGGCGCGGGCGCGATCCGAACCGCCCCAAGCGTCGTCCGGGCTACGCCGGCATGGGGTTGGGAATGTTCATTGCCAAGACCTTGCTGGAACGCACTGGCGCGCGGCTGGAATTTCTGAATTGCGACGGCGCGATAAAGACCTTGCCGGGCAGTCCGGTTCTGCATGGCGCAATGGTGGACCTGACATGGCCATTGGCGCGAATCGCCGTGGACCGGGCCGAAGCGCTGGCCCAGAACCTGCCGGTCGACAGGTAAGTTTTTCCAACAACGTGAATGGACAGCTTCGCGGATACTGATACCATTGCCGGACCTGAATTTTGGAGAGACCGCAATATGCCTGTCCCCCTTGCCCCGATTGCAGCCACCGCCGCGCGTTACGGTGCCATTGCCCTTGCCGGTTATGTCTTGGCCCGCCAGATGGAACGCGGTCGCGTCGACCAACGCGCGGAAGATGCGTTTGACGATCTGCCAGAAGGGCTGACCGGGCAGCACGCGCGCGACCGTCAACAATGGAACATGGCCGGACGTTTTCGCCGCGTGGTGCGACTGGGGCAGTCTGGGCCCGGCGTGGAGATCGACGGCAGCCTTCTGGGGCGCATCCGGTTTCGCCGGGTATGAGCGGGCTGACGCTGTATCACAGCGCGACCTCACCCTATGTGCGCAAGGTTATGGTGCTGGCGCATGAAGCCGGGCTTGCCGACCGGATCGCGCTGGTCCCGGCCTCTGGCACGCCGCTGGACCCTGGCTCTGTGCCGCTGGAAGCCAACCCGCTTGGCAAGGTGCCGGTGCTGACGCGCCCAGAAGGTGGTGCATTGTATGACAGCCGTGTGATCTGCGCCTATCTGGATGCCTTGGCCGGGGATCGTTTCTATCCGCAAGGCGCGCGGCGCTGGGATTGCCTGACACTGGAAGCAACGGCAGATGGCATGTTGGATGCAGCGCTCTCGATAATGTATGAAACCCGGCTGAGGGCAGAGCCGATGCGCTCTGATGCGATCGTCGCCGGGCAATGGTCCAAGATTGCCCGCAGCGTTACCCTGTTGGAAGACCGTTGGTTGGCCTATCTGGCCGGGCCACTCTGCATGGGTCAGATGGCGCTGGGCTGCGCGCTGGGTTATCTGGATTTTCGCTTGGCGGATCGGGGGTGGCGCAAGCACGCGCCGACACTGTCCCGCTGGCAAGACGAATTCAGCGCGCGCGACAGCATGGCCATGACAACCCCGCCCGGGTAGCGCAAACCTTGCAAAAAACCGTGAAAATCGGCGCAAGTGCGACACCTTTCCACGCTTTCAAAGCTGGACGCACCCCCCAATCCCCGCTAAATGCAACCTCGAGGGGCCGCGAATGACATGCGGCCTGTCTGCAATTTAGCCCTCGTACCCACTGAAAAGGGAGAATGCTCGTGTCCCACGCTGATGACCACGAAAGCACCCGCCGGGATTTCATCTATTACGCAACCGCAGGTGCGGGTGCCGTGACTGTCGGCGCTGCCGTGTGGCCACTTGTCAATCAGATGAACCCTACGGCCGATGTGCAAGCTCTGTCGTCGATATTTGTTGATGTCGGTGGCCTAGAACCCGGCAGCCAGCTGACCGTCAGCTTTCTTGGCAAACCGGTGTTCCTGCGCCGTCGCACCGCCGAGGAAATCGAGGCCGGGCGCGCTGTGTCGGTGGACGAGCTGACGATCGACCAGGAATCACGCAACCCCAACAAGCCGGGGACCGACGCATCCGACGCCAACCGCACCATGGATGATGAGGGCGAATGGCTGGTGATGACAGGTGTCTGCACCCATCTTGGCTGTGTGCCCCTGGGCAATGGCGCAGGCGATTTCGGCGGCTGGTTCTGCCCCTGCCACGGGTCGCACTACGACACGGCAGGCCGTATCCGCCGTGGGCCGGCACCGGAAAACATGCATATTCCGGTCGCGACCTTCGTCGATGACACAACCGTCCAGCTTGGTTAAAGGAGAGAATACATGTCCGGTATTCCACACGACCATTACGAGCCGACCAGCAATGCCGAGAAGTGGATCGACAAGCGTCTTCCCATCGTTGGCTTGCTATACGACACCATCAAGATCCCCACGCCCAAGAACCTGAACTGGATGTGGATCTGGGGCATTGTCCTGATGACCTGCCTTGTATTGCAGATCGTCACCGGCATTGTGCTGGTCATGCACTACACCCCCGACGCCGATCTGGCCTTTGCCAGTGTCGAGCATATCATGCGCAACGTGAATGGCGGGCATATGCTGCGCTATCTGCACCAGAACGGCGCAATGTTGTTCTTCGCGGCTGTGTATATCCACATTTTCCGTGGTCTGTATTACGGCAGCTACAAATCCCCGCGCGAAGTGACGTGGATTTTGGGCATGTTCATCTACTTGGCGATGATGGCGACCGCGTTCATGGGTTACGTTCTGCCCTGGGGCCAGATGTCCTTCTGGGGCGCAACCGTAATCACCGGCCTGTTCGGCGCTATTCCGGGCATCGGCGAAATGCTGCAAACGTGGCTGCTGGGCGGGCCTGCCGTGGGCAACGCCACGCTGACGCGCTTCTTCAGCCTGCACTACCTGCTGCCCTTCGTGATCCTGGGTCTGTCGATCCTGCATATCTGGGCTTTCCACACCACGGGCAACAACAACCCGACCGGTGTTGATGTGCGCCGCACGTCGAAAGAAGAAGCTGCGAAAGATACGCTGCCCTTCTGGCCCTATTTCGTGATTAAGGATCTGTTTGCGCTGGCCGTGATCTTTGCGCTGTTCTGGGCGCTGGTCGGCTTTATGCCGCAATTCCTGGGCCACCCGGATAACTACATCGAAGCGAACCCGCTGGTGACGCCGTCGCATATTGTGCCGGAATGGTATTTCCTGCCCTTCTACGCGATTCTCCGCGCCTTCACCTCTGACGTCTGGGTCGTGATAGCCGTAAACTGGCTGTCCTTCGGGATCATCGACGCGGCGTTCTTCGGGGTTCTGGCCATGTTCGGCTCGATCTTCGTCATGGCGCTGGTGCCGTGGCTGGACCGTTCTTCCGTGCGGTCGGGCCGCTACCGCCCCATGTTCAAGTGGTGGTTCTGGCTGTTCGTGGTCAACTTTTTCGTGCTGATGTGGGCAGGCGCCATGCCGGCTGAAGGCATCTACGCCATGATCTCGCTCATCGGGACGACCTACTGGTTCGCGTATTTCCTCGTGATCCTGCCCATCTTGGGTGTGATCGAGAAGCCGCTGCCGCAGCCCGCCACGATCGAGGAGGACTTCAAAGCATCGCTGAAGAAGAAATCCGGTGGCAATGGCCCGTCCCCCGAACCGGTTCCTGCCGAGTAACTGACGGAAATTGGAGAGATAGAATGTTCAAGAAACTCGCCGTTTCCACGATAACGGCAGCTTTGCTCGCCTCCTCTCCGGCCCTTGCGGCCGGGGAGAAGGGTGAAATCACCGACTACGCCTTCTCGTTCGAGGGGCCGTTTGGCACCTATGACCGTAACCAGCTTCAGCGTGGTTTGCAGGTTTACACCGAAGTTTGCTCGTCTTGCCACGGCCTGAACCTGGTCGCATTTCGTACGCTGAGCGCAGAGAACGGGCCGGCCCTTCCCGAAGACCAGGTGCGCGCTTTTGCGGAAATGTTCGAAATTTGGGACCCGGAACTGCGTGACTGGCGCGTGGCCGCAACCCCGGACCACTTCCCGGAATCGCAATTCGAAGGTGCGCCCGACCTAAGCCTGATGGCCAAGTCGCGTGTGGGCTTCTCTGGTCCCTACGGGTTGGGCATCAACCAGCTTATGAACGGGATGGGGGGCGCCGAATACATCGCGTCCTTCACCAACGGCTTTACCGGCGAAGAGAAATTCGAAGCCGGGTCGATGTTTTACTACAACAAGGCATCGGCAAGCTGGGTCTCCATGGCGCCCGTGCTGTATGAGGACGGCATCGAATACGCTGATGGCACCCCGGCGACGGCTTCGCAGCAGTCGCAGGATGTGGCCGCGTTCCTGATGTGGGCAGCAGAGCCGAAAATGGTCGAACGCAAGCAAGCGGGCTTCGTCGGCGTCATCTTCTTGTCGGTGCTGGCAGCCCTGCTGTATCTGACCAACAAGCAGCTCTGGGCACCCATCAAGCGGGCCGCGAAGGAAGATTGATCTTCCAACAAGCTACGGGACTGAAAAGCGCGCCTGACCAAGGCGCGCTTTTTGCTTTGCAGGACCACACTGCTTATGTAGCACTTGGCCATGCTTAACCTGTGAAAGACCCCCCAATGTCCGACAACCTTCGCGGCGCTCTGCTGATGACCCTCGCCATGGCGGGTTTCGCGCTTGAAGACATGTTCATAAAGCTTTTGGCAGGGGCGATCCCGGTTGGTCAGATCCTTGTCATGCTTGGCGCAAGCGGCGCGGTTGTCTTTGGGCTATTCGCCCGCGCCAAAGGCCAGGCGCTGTTTTCGGCTGACATGTCCAGCCGCGCGATGATTATTCGCAATATGGGCGAGGTTCTTGGCACCGTCGGATTCGTTCTGGGCTTCGTGCTGGCCAGCCTGTCCACCGCGTCTGCCATTTTGCAGGCCACCCCGCTTGTTGTGACCTTGGGCGCGGCGCTGTTCCTTGGGGCGCAGGTCGGCTGGAAACGCTGGATCGCCATTCTGGTAGGTCTGTTTGGCGTCATGCTTATTGTGCGACCGGGCATGGCAGGATTTGAGCCTGCCTCGCTTTGGGCGGTTCTGGGCGTTCTGGGCCTTGCCACGCGCGATCTGGCCACCCGCGCCGCACCCGCGCGCATATCCGGGTTTCAGATGTCGGCATGGGCCTTTGGCCTTATGGCCCCGACAGGGGCAATCATGATGTGGGTCATGGGTGGGCACCCCGTCCTGCCCGATGGCCCGCAAACCGGTCTGCTGCTCTGCACACTCGTCATAGGGGTCGCCGCCTATTATATGGTGGTCGCCGCCATGCGCGTTGGCGAAATTCCGGTCGTGACCCCGTTTCGCTACACCCGCATGGTCTTCGCGCTTATTGTCGCCCTCACGGTGTTCGGCGAGCGTCCGGACACGCTGACCTATATCGGGGCCGCGATTATTGTAGCCGCAGGCCTATTCACGCTCTGGCGCGAAACGCGCCGCCCTTCCCTTGGGTCGGCTGGAACGGTATAGCTAGCGCAAACAAACCGCCAATACATAGGGACAGATCATGAGCATCATCATCGACGTTATCGGCCGCGAGATCCTCGACAGCCGGGGCAACCCCACGGTCGAAGTGGACGTCATCCTTGAAGACGGAACCATGGGCCGCGCCGCCGTGCCCTCGGGCGCCTCTACCGGCGCACATGAGGCTGTTGAGCGCCGCGATGGCGACAAGTCCCGCTACATGGGCAAAGGCGTTCTGGAAGCCGTCGCCGCCGTGAATGGCGAGTTGGCCGAAGCGCTTGTCGGCTTTGATGCCACCGAACAGGTCGCCATTGACGCCGCGATGATGGAACTGGACGGCACCGCCAACAAGGGCCGTCTGGGCGCGAATGCCATTCTGGGCGTGTCCATGGCCGTGGCCAAAGCCGCTGCCGAATACACCGGCCAGCCGCTGTTTCGCTATGTCGGCGGCACCTCTGCGCGCACGCTGCCGGTGCCGATGATGAACATCATCAACGGGGGCGAGCACGCCGACAACCCGATCGACATTCAGGAATTCATGATAATGCCGGTCGCTGCGGACAATATCCGCGATGCGGTGCGCATGGGCGCCGAAGTGTTCCACACGCTGAAAAAGGAACTGCACGCGGCGGGCCTGTCCACCGGCATTGGCGACGAAGGCGGCTTTGCCCCGAACCTGTCCAGCACCCGCGACGCGCTGGATTTCATTCTGAAAGCCATTGAAAAGGCAGGCTACAAGCCGGGGCAGGACATCTACCTCGCGCTCGACTGCGCCTCGACCGAGTATTTCAAGGACGGCAAGTATGAAATGGCGGGCGAAGGTCTGTCACTGACAGCCGCCGAGAATGTCGAATATCTGGCGAAACTCTGCGACGATTACCCGATCATCAGCATCGAAGACGGCTGTGCAGAAGATGATTGGGATGGATGGAAACTGCTGACCGACCGCTTGGGCGACCGCGTGCAGCTTGTGGGCGATGATCTGTTCGTCACCAACCCCGCGCGTCTGGCCGATGGGATTGAGAAAGGCTGCGGCAACTCGCTGCTGGTCAAGGTCAACCAGATCGGCACCCTGACAGAAACACTGGCCGCCGTAGATATGGCCCACCGCGCGCGCATGACCTGCGTCATGTCGCACCGCTCGGGCGAGACAGAGGACGCCACGATTGCCGATCTGGCCGTGGCCACGAATTGCGGGCAGATCAAGACCGGCTCGCTGGCGCGGTCAGACCGGTTGGCCAAGTATAACCAACTGATCCGCATTGAAGAAATGCTTGGGGAAACCGCGGTTTACGCAGGTCGTTCAATCCTGCGTTAAGCGCTACACGCGCGGGGCCACCACACCCCGCGCGTGTAAACCTGTCGTTAAGACGAATCAGCTATACTAAGTGACTTAGATTTTATCCCAGTGGCGGAGGGCCAGATGTCACTTCTTTTACCTGTTTCGGCACCTTTGCCGCAAAACACACAACCGCGCGACCCGGTGGCCTTTGCCAACACAGCGGCGCAACGCCCTGCCCCGGCTGTCTCTGCCACGCTGACCCAAACCGCCGTCCAGCAGACCAAGGCCGGCACCCGGACAGAGGTGCTGACCACGCGCGATAGTGTGCCCATTACCGACAGGCGCAACCGCCTTGTCGGGCCACCCCCCACATTCGAAGTGAACCTGTTGCAGCACCTCCGCGAAACACGCAACGACCCGCCAGAGATGGCGTTGCCCGACAGCACGGGCGAAGATGATGGGAACGATGCCCCGGATGATCCGGCGCTGCCGCGCACCGGCAATTTGCAGCAACAGCCAGACATGACAAACACCGCCTATGGTCAGCTTTCTTCACACGAAACGCCCGTCAGCGACGCTGCGAAAATTAACGCGCGCTTTTGAATTTTCAGCCAGCTTCTGTTTCGAAAGCAAAAAACCCCGGATAAAAATCCGGGGTTTTCCAGCTTCTAAGCAAAGCGAAAGGCTTACTCTGCCTGCTCTGCCGCGATCTCTTCGCCGGTTTCCTGATCGACCATTTTCATGGCCAGACGGACCTTGCCGCGATCATCGAAGCCCAGCAGCTTGACCTTCACCTCTTGGCCTTCCTTCAACACATCCGAAGGATGGTTCAAACGGCGATTCTCGATCTGGGACACATGCACCAGACCATCGCGCTTGCCAAAGAAGTTCACGAAAGCACCGAAATCGACCAGCTTTACAACCTTGCCGGTGTAGATCTTGCCGACTTCCGGCTCTGCCACGATCGAATAGATCATGTCGTAGGCTTTCTTGATCGCCTCTGCGTCGCTGGAAGCGATCTTGATAACGCCGTCATCGTTGATGTCGACCTTCGCGCCCGACACTTCCACGATTTCGCGGATGACCTTGCCGCCCGTGCCGATGACTTCGCGGATTTTATCCGTCGGCACCTGCATGGTTTCGATCTTGGGCGCGTATTGGCTGAAGCCTTGCGGCGCGGTCAGCGCCTTGGCCATTTCACCCATGATATGCATGCGCGCGTCTTTGGCTTGTGCCAAAGCCTGCTCCATGATCTCAAACGTGATGCCCGCGACCTTGATATCCATCTGCAACGAGGTGATCCCCGCTTCGGTCCCGGCCACTTTGAAATCCATGTCGCCCAAATGGTCTTCGTCGCCCAGAATGTCGGTCAGCACAGCGAAGCGCCCGTCATCTTCCAGGATCAGGCCCATAGCCACACCGGCCACCGGCGCTTTCAGCGGCACGCCCGCATCCATCATCGACAGCGACCCGCCGCAGACGGTTGCCATGGACGAAGACCCGTTCGATTCCGTGATCTCGGACACCAGACGAATGGTATAGGGGAAGTCGGTTGCCGCAGGCAGAACCGCCTGCAACGCGCGCCATGCCAGCTTGCCGTGGCCCACTTCGCGCCGTCCCGGAGGACCGAAGCGCCCAACCTCGCCCACCGAATAGGGGGGGAAGTTGTAGTGCAGCAGGAAGCTGGATTTGCTGGTGCCGGTCAGCGCGTCGATGAACTGCTCATCATCGCCCGTGCCCAAGGTGGTCACACATAGCGATTGCGTTTCGCCACGGGTGAACAGGCTAGAGCCATGCGTGCGCGGCAGCAGGCTGGTTTCGGCCACAATGGGGCGCACCGTCTTGGTGTCGCGTCCGTCAACACGCGGCGACCCGTTGATGATATCGCCGCGCAGAATGCTCGATTCCAGCTTTTTCAGGGCCGAACCCAAATTGGCATTGGACAACTGCTCTTCGGTCAGCGCAGCCTTGATGGCATCGCGGGCAGCACCAATGGCAGCCACGCGCTCTTGCTTGTCACGCAGGGCAAAGGCGGCGCGCATCTGGGTTTCGCCAGCCGCTTTTACAGCGGCATACAGATCCGAGTAATCCGGCGGCTGGAAGTCGAAGGGCTCTTTCGCGGCATCTTCCGCCAGGTCGATAATCAGATCGATCACCGGCTGAAGGCTGTCATGCGCGAATTTCACGGCACCCAGCATTTCGGCTTCTGTCAGCTCATAGGCTTCCGATTCGACCATCATCACGGCGTCTTTGGTGCCCGCGACAACGAGGTCCAGACGCTGCTCGGCATTCTCGCGCAGCTTTTCCATATCCTGACATTCGGGGTTCAGGACGTATTCGCCATTCGAATAGCCCACGCGCGCAGCAGCAATCGGCCCCATGAAGGGCGCGCCGGAAATGGTCAGCGCGGCAGAGGCGGCGATCAGCGCAACCACGTCGGGTTCATTGACCAGATCGTGGCTCAGCACCGTGCAGATAACCAGAACTTCGTTCTTGAAGCCCTCGACGAACAGCGGGCGGATCGGACGGTCGATCAGGCGCGAGGTCAGGGTTTCCTTGTCGGACGGGCGCGCTTCGCGCTTCAGGAACCCGCCGGGAACCTTGCCGGCTGCATAGTATTTTTCAACGTAATGCACGGTCAGCGGGAAAAAGTCTTGCCCCGGCTTTGCTTCTTTCGCGAAGGTCACGTTGGCCATGACGCTGGTTTCGCCCAGCGTGGCAATGACCGAGCCGTCTGCCTGACGGGCAACCTTGCCGGTTTCCAGTGTCAGGGTTTCTTCGCCCCACTGGATGGATTTCTTGGTGATATTGAACATACGTCATTCCTCGTCGGAGCACTTCCGGGCCCTTCCCGGATCTCCTGATGTCTATGGCGGCCCCATTGCCGCCGACCCCAATCCTTGTGCATCACGCCGGGGCCGAAGCGTCACGTCTCAGATGGGCTGTGCCATACAGGAAAAGCGGCTGCGGGGGAAGTGGGGGAATGTTGCGTTTGAAAGAGCCATCATTGGGCGGCCAACTAACCAAAGGCGCGGAATCAAGGGCGAAGCCCGCCGCGCGGGCCGACCCGCGGCCTGCCGCTGTCGCTATGATGACCGGGGCGTCACACCCAGCGCGCGAAGGGCGGCAGGCTCATCAGCACTGCGTCCGGGTCGTGGCCGGTTTGCAGGCCGAACTTTGTGCCCCGGTCGTAGACAAGGTTGTATTCGGCATAAAGCCCACGGTGGATAAGCTGTGCTTCCTTATCGGCATCATCCCACGCCATACCCCGCCGCTTTTCCACCTGCGCCAGAAACGCAGGCAGAAAGGACCGGCCCACATCTTGGGTAAAGGCGAAATCGGCCTCCCAATCGCCGGTGCAATGGTCATCATAGAAGATGCCACCTACACCGCGCGCGCGCTTGCGGTGGGGGATGTAGAAATACTCATCCGCCCAGTCCTTGAAGCGCGGATAGAGGTCTGCGCCATGCGGGTCGCAATGGGCTTTCAGCGTGGCGTGAAAATCGGCGGTGTCTTCGGGGTATTCAAGGCAGGGGTTCAGATCGGTGCCGCCACCGAACCACCAGCCGCCCGGTGTCCAGAACATGCGGGTGTTCAGGTGCACGGCGGGCACATGCGGGTTCTGCATATGCGCCACCAGCGAGATGCCACTCGCCCAGAAACGCGGGTCATCTTCCAGCCCCGGAATTTCCTTGCGCGCGGTCAGCGACCGCTGCGCCTGATCGCCCAATTGGCCATAAACGGCAGAGACGTTGACGCCGACTTTCTCGAACACGCGACCGCCGCGCATCACGCTCATCAAGCCGCCACCGGCATCCGAGCCGTCTGGCGCAGTGCGCTTGGTGTCGGTCACTTCGAACCGGCCCGGCGCGTGGTCGGACATCGGGCCATCGGTATGACTGTCCTCGACCGCCTCGAACGCAGCAACGATCTGGTCGCGCAGCTCGCGGAACCAGGCGGCGGCGTGGGCCTTGCGGTCGTCAAAATTCTGATCGGTCATCGGCGCGGTTCCCTATGGCTTTGCCATGATGTGCCATGCGGGGGCGTCTATGACAAGCTAGGTTTACAGTTCGTCGCCGGGTCTGGTCTGCGACATGACCTTTTCGAGATTGGCGCCGCGCGCCCGCGCGCTGTCCTCTACCGCCTGTTGAAGCGCGGTATTGCGGGCCAACAGACGGCGGAAGCGCGCCTCGTCCAAGGCGAAAAGGGTGCAATGCGTGATCGCACTGACCATCGCGCGGCGCGGCTGGCCGGTCAGCATACCCAAATGACCAAAGAACTCGCCGCGCCCCAACCGCAGTTTCTGGCCGCGACGTTCCATCTCTACCGCGCCGGATGCAATGAAATAGACCGAGCGCGCCACTTCCCCCTTCCGGATCAGCACGGCGCCGGGGTCCACATAATGCGTGGTCAAAGCCCGCGATAAACGCTTGCGCGCTTCTGGTGGCATGGCATCGAACACGGGGAAGGCGCGCAGGAATTCCTCGCGCTGCAACGCGAAATCCAGCCGGGGCCGATCGTCCAACTGCTTGCGCGCGGCGTCCAGCCTGTTGCGCAAGGTGGCGTGCAATTCGCGTCCGATCAGCCCATCGGCGAACAGGGTTTCATACTCGCGTTCTTCCAGTCGCAACGATGTACGGCGAATAAAACGGCGTTCGACTTCTTCGGCATATCCGGGATATTGCAGGCGCAGCCCCTCGATGGCGCTGGCCGTTTCCTCGGCCCGGCGGCGCAGCAATTCATGCAACAGGTCGCCCACGCGCCGGCCATGAATGCGGCGGATCTTGCCCGCAATAAAACCATGCAACTCTTGTAAAACAAGCTGTTGGTTCAGAAGCAATTCGAAGCGGTCGGCGGTCATAACTTCCAGCGGGCCAGACCAACGCAAACGGTTGTTCAGCCAGACCGCCAGCCGATAGCGCCCACCATAGCCCAGCGCGCGCCGGGCCGTGCTGCGGTATTCGTTGCGCCCGCCAAGGCGGGTGCGTTCGATCAGGCCGTCGACATCGGACAACATCCGCTCCACCAACCGGGAGGAGAAGAGCTGCTGCCGGAAATGTTCGATAATCAGATCACGCTCTCGCCCGGCCAAAGCCACCAGCCCCAAAGTGATGCGGTCGCGGTCGGGAATGTCTACGCTTTCGGCTTCTGCCACCGCGCCATCCAGCCGCCCGGCAAAGCGCTTGGCCTCTGACCGGATCACATCGGGGGTCAGCCGGTAATCACGCGCGCTGTCCGACACGGCCTCGCGCACGTTTTGCAGCGCCACCGCAATCACCTGCCGCGACAATGCCTGGTCCAAGGCCGGCAGACGGTCCAGCCCCAGCTTTGCGATGGCCCAGCGCAATGTTGTGCCCTGCACCAGCAGCGTGAACAGGGTAAACCCGGTTGCCAGAATACCCACCTCGCGCTTGACCGCAGGTGGAACCAGCGCGCTTTCCGTTACTGCCAGCGCCAGCGCCAGCGTGACCGCCCCGCGCAAACCGCCCCACAGGATAGCGGCGCGATAGCTGGGGTCCACCCGTGGCGACAAGCGCAACCGGCCCAACACCGGCAGCACTCCGAACAACATAACCGCGCGCGCCACAAAGGCCGCGACCACGATCACCCCGATCAGGAACAGGTCACTTGGGCGCAGATCGCCCATCAGGCGCGGGATTAACAGAGCGGCAAGGATAAAGATGAACGCGCCCGCCCAATAGGCCAGAATATCCCAGACCTCTCGCAGATAGCCCCAGCTTGCCGGTGTCAGGCGGCTTGGCCCCGACAGGTTCAGCGCCAGCCCCGCCACGACCACCGCAATCACGCCCGATGCACCCAGATATTGTTCAGCAACGATATAGGTCAGATACGGCAGGGCCACGCTGACCGACACTTGCGCGCGCGGGAAGGTGGGCAGCACCGCCATGAGCGCGGTGGCAACGCGGGCAAAGACCCACCCCAGCAGCACACCGCCACCGATAAGCCACGGAAAGGTCAGTGCGGCCTCTTGCAGGGTCGGGTTGGGTACGCCCAGCATAACGAAAGTCAGAAAAAACCCGAACAAGGCAATCGCGGCGGCATCGTTCAGCAGGCTTTCGCCCTCGACAATGCGGGTCAGCCGCTGCGGCGCCGCGATGTTGCGGAAAATGCTGACCACGGCAGACGGATCTGTGGTCGAAACGACAGCCCCGATCAGCAGGCAGGCAGCCAGCGGAAGCGACGTAAACGGCGTCAGCGCATAACCGATGACCACGGTAGAGACCAGCACCGCCGCGACCGCCATGACAAGGATAGGCACCCAATCATCCAGCATCCGCCGCGCATTGACCACCAGCGCCACCTGGAACAACAGCGTTGGCAGCAGGATATACAAGAACACATTAGAGCGGATGGGCAGGTCCAGCAGCCGCCGCACGGTTGGGCTGAGCGTATCGCCCAAACCAGAGGTCGCGAGCGTCAGCGCGACCGCGCCGATCAACGCGCCCATGATCGCCAGAATCACGGTAAACGGCAGGCGCAGACGCTCGGACAAGGGCTCCGACACGCCGATCACAATGAAAAGCAACGCAACCGCGCCGGAAAAAGCGATGATATCCATACTGTTCAGTCTAGCGCGCGCGCCAAATAATTGGAACGCAGCACCGACCTATTCGGCCGCGAGCGCAACAGATTTACGGTCGCTGCGCCCGATTTCGGCCAAGGTAGTCACGATCTGGTCCATCAGTGCCTGAAAGGCCGGGAAATCAGCATTCGGTTCGACCCGCGCCTCGTCCAGATACAGGCCACGGTCGATTTCCACTTGCACAACATGCTGCCCAACCGACGGCAAACCGTAACGCTGCGCGATATAGGCCCCGGCAAACGGAGCATTGCGGGCCACGCGCAAACCGGCAGCGGTAAAGACGGCGGCGACCGCATCGACAATGTCGGACTGGCTGGACGCGCCGAACCGGTCCCCCAACACCACATCGGGCCGCCCGCTGTTGCGCAAGATGACCGCATCGCGCGGCATGGAATGCATATCCAGCAGAATCGCGCGGCCCAGATCACGGACATGATCGGCCATCACGCTTGCCAGCTTGTCATGATAGGGTTGCCAGTAATTGTGCAGCCGCTCTTGTGCCTGCGCGCGACCAATCTTGCCCGAATAGATCGCACGACCGCCCGCGACAACACGCGGAATAACCCCAAGCCCGGAACTGATGCGCGCATTCATGGCGCGCACCGCTATTCCCGAAATCAGGGCCGGGTCAAGCTCGCTCGCGGCACGGTTGTAATCGACATAGGCGCGCGGCACGCCGCCTAGCAGGACATGCGCGCCAGCAGCGGGTGCAGCCTGTAGCAACAGGTCCACATAGGCATCTTCGGAAGACCGCAAGGCCAGTTCGTCAAGCTGCGAGGCTTGCAGAAAATCTGCCGGATAACCCCGCGCAGAATGCGGCGATGCGAAGATGACCGAAGTCGTCGCCGGGGCCGCCTCGATGAACTTGTATGCCTGCATAAGAGAATTCCTTGCCATACCAAGTTATACCGCGAATTTCCCCTTGCGAAAGCCCTTGATCCTGCTCGCGACTCTATTTATAGACCCCGCTTACAGACGCGGTTTGGCCCGCGTCCCTTTTGTTTGGGGCGTTTGTCGGATCAGTCGGGCGCGTAGCTCAGTGGTAGAGCACTACGTTGACATCGTAGGGGTCACAAGTTCGAACCTTGTCGTGCCCACCATTTCATCCCTGTTTCGGCAGGACAAGTTTACAGGCAGGCGCACGCGCGCCGCGAGAAGGAGAAGACCGATGAAGGTCAAGAATTCGCTCCGGTCGCTCAAGCAGCGCCACCGTGATTGTCAGATCGTGCGCCGTAAAGGCCGCGTTTATGTCATCAACAAGACCCAGAAGAAATTCAAGGCACGTCAGGGCTGATATTCGCCCCGACTGTCGCGATTTGGCGCCGCTCTGTCGTTCAGGGCGGCGTTTTTCTATGCCGAATCACTAGGGTTGCGCCATGACAGAACTCCTTCCAGATCCCGCCCCGGTGCCGGTGTTGCACCTGTCCGACCGTCCCGAATGGCGGTATTTGCTGCGTGATTTCTACGAACTCTATCGCCACCTGCCCGCTGGCGGCAGTGCCAAAATCCGCGCGCATCAACGCGGCGTGCGGGAACGCATTGCACGGGTCATCAAAGCCAATCCGCCGATTGCCGACCTGCCGCCAATAGAAAAACCCGTCACCTTGCATTTCCGTCGCGCACTGGACCAGGGACGAGAGGCGCAGCACGCGGCCTTCATCCGCACCATCGACGCGGTCCATGACAAACTGCGGTGGCAGTATGGCTATGAAAAAGTGCCGCGCGGTCTGGAGCGCAAATTCGCCTATGCCGAATTGGTTGGCCCGACCGGCCCGGTAGTGACGGACGAGGTGATCCTGGGTCTGGTGCTTTTCGCACCCGGCTGCACCTACCCGGCCCATGCGCATGACGGCATTACCGAAAGCTACCTGTGCCTGTCGGGGGCTGTGTCGGAAAACGACCAAGGGGTCTACGCGCCGGGGTCGCTGATCTTCAACCAGCCGGGGCAGTTGCACCGAATCACGGTCGCCGATCACGAACCGTCATTGCTGGCCTATGCCTGGATGGGGGCGACAGAAAAGCTGGCGAACCAGAAAATGGTCTTCAGCCGCGCGCCGAAACCGGCGCGCTAACCTTCGGTAAAGCGAATAAGCCGCGGCAGGCAAAGCCGTTTCAGGTCGTAATTCTCGACAATCGTTTTGCGGGCTGCCGCCCGGCGCGCGGCAAAGCCAGCAGGGTTGGCCAGTGCCGCGATCAGCGCCTCGGACCATGCGTCGACATCGAAGAAATCAACCAACTGGCCGTTGACCCCATCAACCACCACTTCCTCTACCGGGGCGGTGCGCGACGCCATCACATGCGCGCCCATAGCCATCGATTCCAGCAGCGACCATGACAAGACGAACGGGATGGTCAGATAGGCATGGGCGCGCGAAATCTGCATCAGCGTGACGTAATCGCGATACGGCACGCGCCCCAGGAAATGCACGCGCTCCAGCCCCGGCGCACCGGCGATTTCGGACAGAAACCGCTCTTTCCATGTGCCTTGCGGGGGCGCCATACCATAGCTGACCCCATCCCCGCCGATAATGACCACCTGTGCGCCGGGCCGCGCGGCCAATATCTGCGGCAAGGCGCGGATAAAGATGTGCGACCCGCGATAGGGCTCAATATTGCGTGTGACATAGGTCAGCACCTCATCACCCGCGCGCAAGGCGCGGCCATTGGGCAAGGTGAATTGCGCGGCGGGGTTCGGCACCAGCGCATCGGTATCAACCCCGTCATGGGTGATGGTGATCTTGCTGCGCAGTTCCGGCGGAAACGTGTCAGCCTGCCATTCGGTTGGCGATAGCGCGGCATCAGCCTGCACCATAGACAAAGCCAGATGCGATTGCCGCGCGATCACGCCAAAGCCCGAAAACGGGTCTGCACTGCTGAATTCCGGGTCAAACCCCACATCCAACCCCTTGGTGCCATAGTAAAACTCTGCATAGACAAGCAGCCGGGCCTGTGGGAAGATCTCTTTCAGGAACAGGGTTTCGCCCCAGCCGGAATGACCAAAGATCACATCCGGCACAAAGCCCAGCTTGTCGCGCAATTGCGCCGCCGCCCGCCCGACACGATGCGCGCGATCGGTCATGGCCATATAGGTCGTGGCCAAACGCGCTTGCCCCGGTTTCGGGGCCGGGTCCGACATAGGGTAGCGATAGGTGCGGATCTGGCTTTGCTGCTTGTTGCTGTCCGCTGTCAGGGCAACAACATCATGCCCGCGTGCGGCCAATGCGGGTGCCAGATGCTTGAACTGGGCCGGAAAATTCTGGTGGACGAACAGAATTTTCATGCGCCCACCCCGTCAGTCCGCGCCGATGGCCGTCATATCGAACGCAGCGGCCAAAAGCGCGCGGGTGTAGTCATGCACAGGCGCGTCGAACACCTGATCGACCGGCCCGCTTTCCACCACGTCGCCCTGTTTCATGACGACCACCTTGTGCGACAGCGCGCGCACGACGCGCAGATCGTGGCTGATGAACAGATAGGCCAGCCCGTGACGGCGCTGCAAGTCGCGCAGCAATTCGACAATCTGCACCTGCACGGTCATGTCCAGCGCAGAGGTCGGCTCATCCAGCACCAGCAGCTTGGGCCGCAGGATCATGGCGCGCGCAATGGCAATGCGCTGGCGCTGGCCGCCGGAAAACTCATGCGGGTAGCGCTCCATGGTCGACGGGTCCAGACCCACTTCGGCCATGATTTCCGCCACCAGATCGCGTTCCGATTTCCCGGTCGGAATGCCATGCACCCCCAGCCCCTCGGCAATGATCTGCGCCACGGTCATGCGGGGCGACAGGCTGCCGAACGGGTCTTGGAACACAATCTGCACGTCGCGCCGCAGCGCCCGCAACTCGGTCGATTTACGGCCCTGAATGTCGGTGCCATTGAACCAGATCGGCCCCTCGGACGAGATGAGCCGCAAAATGGCCAGCGCGAGCGTGGTCTTGCCCGACCCGGATTCGCCCACAACGCCCAGCGTTTCGCCCGCCCGCAGCGTCAGGCTGGCGCCATTGACGGCCTTTACATGCCCCACAGTGCGGCGCAAAAACCCGCGCGTGATGGGAAACCAGATGCGCAGGGCATCGGTGCGCAGCACTTCCTTGGCACCATCGGGCACCGGCGCGGGTTTGCCATGCTGCTCGGCGGCCAGCAATTTGCGCGTGTAAGGGTGCTGGGGATTGGCGAAAATCTCGGAGGTCTTGCCCTGCTCGACAATCTCACCCGCCTGCATAACGCAAACACGGTCAGCAAAACGGCGCACGATGTTCAGGTCGTGGGTAATGAACAGCAGGCTCATCCCCTCGGCGCGTTTCAGGTCCACCAGCAATTCCAGAATCTGCGCCTGAATGGTTACATCCAGCGCCGTGGTCGGTTCATCCGCGACCAGCAATTCCGGCCCGTTTGCCAGCGCCATGGCGATCATCACGCGCTGACGCTGCCCGCCCGATAGCTGGTGCGGATAGGCCGACAAGCGGCTTTCGGCGTCGCGAATGCCCACCTTGTTCAGCAGGTCCAGCACGCGCGCCCGCGCTGCAGAACCCGACAGCCCTTGATGCAAGGACAGGCTTTCCGCGATCTGCTTTTCTATTGTATGCAGCGGGTTGAGCGACGTCATCGGCTCTTGGAAAATGAAGCTGATGTCATTGCCGCGCACTTGCCGCAGTTTGGCGTCCGGTGCCCCGATCAGTTCTTCGCCCTTGAAGGTCACGGACCCGGCCACCTGCGCTGCATCGGGCAATAGCCCCACGCAAGACAACGCGCTGACAGATTTGCCGGACCCTGATTCGCCCACCAGTGCGACGGTTTCGCCCTGTTCCACATGGAAGGATACGCCGCGCACCGCGCGCACGGGCTGGCCGTCTTGGCTAAAGGTCACGTTCAGGTCTGTCACGTCCAGCAGGTTCATCGGAACGTCTTTCTGGGGTCGAACGCGTCGCGCACCCCTTCAAAGATGAAGACCAGAAGCGACAGCATGATCGCGAAAGTGAAAAACGCCGAAAACCCAAGCCACGGCGCTTGCAGGTTGTTCTTGGCCTGCAACGTCAACTCGCCAAGTGACGGGGCAGAGGAGGGCAGGCCGAAGCCCAGAAAATCGAGCGCAGCAAGCGACCCGATCACGCCGGTGATGATGAAGGGCAAGAAGGTCAGCGTGGCAACCATGGCGTTGGGCAGAACATGGCGGAACATGATCTTGGCATTCGACACGCCCAAGGCTTTCGCCGCGCGGACATATTCGTAATTGCGCGCACGCAGGAATTCGGCGCGCACCACGCCGACCAGCCCGGTCCAGCCGAACAACGTCATCAGGAAGACCAACAGCCAGAAGTTCATCGCCACCATGCTGGAAATGATTATGATGATGTAAATGGACGGGACAGAGTTCCACAGCTCAATGACTCGCTGGAACAACAAGTCCAGCACACCGCCGAAATAGCCCTGCACCGCCCCCGCCGCGACCCCGATAACAGAGGTCAGCAACGTGACGACAATGGCAAAGCTGATCGACAGGCGGAACCCGTAAATCACCCGTGCCAGCACATCGCGCGCGGTGTCATCCGTGCCCAGAAGGTGGTTTTCATCGGGCGGAGAGGGCGCGGCGCGGCCGATATCATTGACCGTGTTATAACTGTAGGGGATGGGGGGCCAGATCATCCAGCCTTGGGTGATCTCTGCACCGTCCACAATGCCTGTCGCGGCTTGAGCCGTTGCCTCTGCCGGATCATCGAAGCAAAACTCTGATCCGCCCGCGCGGATCAGGCATTGCACGACCGGGTCGGTGTATTGCGCTTCGGTCCGGAAATCGCCGCCGAAGGTGGTTTCGGAATAGAAATTCCCAATGGGGAAGTAATATTCGCCCTGATAGTTGATGATGATGGGCCGGTCATTCGCGATGAATTCGGCAAAGAGGGACAGCACATAAAGCGTTCCCAGCACCACCAGCGACCAAAGCGCGCGGCGATTGGCTTTGAAATTGCCCCAGCGGCGCTGGTTCAGCGGCGACAACGCAAAGCGGCGTTTCGGCAGCGTTTCGGTCTGGGGCAGGAAATTGGTCTGGTCCATGGCTCAGGTCTCTCGCGACTCGAAGTCGATGCGCGGGTCGATCCAGACATACATCAGGTCCGAAATCAGCCCCACGACCAACCCCAGCAAACTGAACACGAACAATGTGCCGAACATGACCGGGTAATCGCGGGCAACCACGGCCTCGAACCCCAAACGGCCCAGACCGTCCAGCGAGAAGATCGTCTCGATAATCAGTGACCCGCCAAAAAACACGCCAACGAAAACCGCCGGGAACCCCGCGATCACGATCAGCATGGCGTTGCGGAACACATGGCCGTAAAGCACCCGATTTTCCATCAACCCCTTGGCCCGCGCGGTCATGACGTATTGCTTGCGGATTTCATCTAGGAAGCTGTTCTTCGTCAGCAACGTGAGTGTCGCAAAGGCCGAAATGGTCGAGGCAATGACCGGCAGCGTGATATGCCACAGGTAATCCAGCACCTTACCGATGGGCGACAGCGTGTCCCACACCTCTTGCGGGGATGTCAGGCCGCGTGCCGGGAATATCTGGTAATAGGACCCCCCGGCGAACAGCACCAACAGCAGAATGGCGAAGAGGAAACCGGGGATCGCATAGGCCACAATAATCAGGCCCGATGTGAATGTGTCGAATCGTGTGCCGTCGCGCGTGGCTTTGCGAATGCCCAAGGGAATGGACACGGCATAAGCAATCAACGTGGACCACAGGCCCAGCGTTATCGACACGGGCAGCTTTTCCAGCACCAGATCGACCACCGAAATGGACCGGAAGTAACTTTCGCCAAAGTCGAAGCGCATGTAGTTCCAGATCATATGCGCGAAGCGTTCCAGCGGCGGTTTGTCAAAACCGAATTCGCGTTCCAACTGCTCGATGAATTCAGGCGGCAGGCCGCGCGCGCCCTGGTAGCGCTCGTTTTCCACGGCACCCGCGTTCACATCCGCACCAGCCCCGTCGAACGCGCCGAACACGTTGCCTTGCCCTTCCATGCGGGCAATCACCTGCTCGATCGGACCGCCAGGCACGAATTGCACAAGGAAGAAATTGATCATCATCACGCCCAGAAGCGTGGGAATAATCAGCAGCAAACGTCGCGCGATGTAAGCGCCCATGGATTACCTCAGCGCGCCAGCAGCACGCAACTCGGCGGCGCGCTCTGCGTCATACCACCAGAAATCCAACTCTCCGGTCGAAAAGGGCGGGATGGTTTCGGGGTGTTTATACATATCCCAATACGCGACCCAGACCGTGTCGTTATACCAGGCGGGCACCATAATCAGCTCGTGTCGCAAGGCGCGGTCAAGCGCCGTCAACGCAGCGTCGCGCGCTTCCGGGCTGTCGGCGTTCAGTGATGCGTCTATAACCGCATCCACAAGCGGGCTGGCCAGCCCGGCAGGGTTGAACAGGCTGAATTCGGCGGTTTCAGAGCCATAACGCTGCTGTAACCCGGTGCCCGTGTCCATGAACGCGCCATACTGGTCAAAGATCATGTCGTAATCGCGATTGCGGCGGCGGTCGGTGTGCTGGGCGGCATCAATGCGCTGGAATTGCGCGTCAATTCCAAGCTGGCGCAGGTTCTGCGTGTAGGTCTCGACAATCGAATCCATCGTCGCAGACCCGGCAGAGGACACAGGGATTTCGATCACCATCTGCGCGCCAGCCGCGTTGCGCAACACGCCCGCGTCATCCACGGTCCAGCCCGCATCTTCCAACAGCCCCTTGGCGCGGCGGATGTTGCGGCGGTCGGCCAACCTGTCGGCGCTGGACACATGCGGCACCCGCGCAGGCTCTGTCAGCATGGCTGGCGGCACCAGATCGCCCAAGCTTTCCAGCAAGGCCAATTCCAACCCCTCGGGGGGGCCATCGGCTTGCAGGCGGGTGCCTTGCGTGTAGGACGCACGCGGCTTGAACAGCCCGTATTGCAAGGTTTCATTCGTCCATTCGAAATTGAACGCCAGCGAGATCGCCTCCCGCACGCGCGGGTCTTGAAGCATCTCGCGCCCAAGGTTGAACACGAAGCCGGTGGGCGTTGGCGCTAGACCCGTGGGCAATTCATCGCGCACGACATGGCCGCGCTCCATCGCCGGGAAATCGTAGCCCGTCGCCCATTGGCGCGAATTGTTTTCCGCCCGGAACGTGTAGATGCCACTTTTGAAGCCTTCGAAAGCCGCAGCACCATCGGCGAAATACTCGATACGGATTTCATCGAAATTGTGCCGCCCCACATTGTTGGGCAGGTCCGCAGCCCAGTAATTGGGGTCGCGCTTGTAGGTGATGGCGCGGTTCACCTCGAAACTGTCCAGCATGTAGGGACCAGAGCCGGGCGAAATCTCCATCCGGGACTCGTCCAGCCGTGACCCTGTCGCCTCATACCACGCTTTGGAGAATACCGGCGTGCTGCCAACCTGATCGATCAGGGACCGACGCGAAATATCTTCCGCGAAGGTGAATTTCACACGGTGATCGTCCAACGCCTCTGCCCCCAGCACGCGCTGGCTGACAGCCTGGGAATAAGACGGCAGACCCTGCTCAATGAACAGGTTGTGACTGAAGACCACGTCATGCGCGGTCAGAGGCGAGCCATCCGAAAACCGGGCTTCGGGGCGCATATGAAAGATGACCCAGTCTTTCGTTGCCGGATATTCCACCGTATGCGCCAGCAGGCCGTAATATTCGCCATAAGCATCCGCCGGGGCCATCCCGCCGCCCATGGGTTCCGAGGTTTCCAGCAGGCTTTCATACATCGAAGATGACAGCGCGCCCGCGCGGCCTTTGCGGGTAAACGGGTTCATCGAATCGAACGTGCCTTGGGCGGACAGCGCGATGGCCCCACCTTTGGGTGCATCGGGATTCACATAGTTGAAATGCGCAAAATCCGCAGGATAGCTAAGGTCGCCATAGAAGGAATAGCCATGCGCGCGGATGATTTCCGGCTCTTGCGCGGCCAAAGGGGTCACACCAAGCGCAACCACAATGGCGGCGGCGCGGGTCATGCGATGGAACATCTGGCAACTCCTCCTGCTGTTGTCCCGTCTGACGCGGGCCTGTCGGGCAGTATTTAGCGTTTCGACCCGCCTGTCGACAAGCACGCGGTATTTTGCACGCTTAAACAAGCTATTTTGATCGCAGTTTACAAAAAGCAAACAGGCCGCCCGTAAAAACGGACGGCCTGCCAATACGCGCATGGGCGCAAACTCAGCTTTGGCTTTGAATATAGGCGATCAGGTTGGCGCGATCCTGCACATCACCAAGGCCGCGATAGTTCATAGAGGTGCCGCTGGCCACATTGGCCGGGCCTTCGATGAACCGGCTAATGTTCTCTGGTGTCCATAGCTCTCCGACCTGGGCCAGCGCGCCGGAATAGTTGAACCCGTCAACCGCGCCGATGGGGCGATCCACGACACCGTGCAGATAAGGGCCAACCCCGTTGCGACCAGCTTCCAGCGCGTGACAAGCGCGGCACTGGCTCCAGACACGGGCGCCGGCATCGGCATCGGCAACTTGGAACGCGTCCTCAAAGCTCAGTTCGGCAACGGGTTCGGCATCCATGTCCTCTTCCCCGGTATCGATTGCATAGGCTTGGGGCGCATCGGCATTGCGCGGCACATATAGCGCACTGGCCGCCCATTGCCCCAGCAGCAAAACCAGCAAAGCACCGCAGAGCGAGGCCACAGTTTTCGTGATCACCATAGTGTCGAACATAGCGCAGTCCCTAAACCAGAGATTTTGGGCGTATGTATCCGCTTCCCATACTAGGTTTCAAGCGGTAGTTACCGCGACGAAACGCCCTTTTGGGCGAATTTGAGAGATGGCAGCGTAAACATGACCGGCAAAATCGCTTTTCAGGGGGAATTGGGTGCCTATGGCCATCAGGCCTGCGCCGACACGCGGCCAGATCATGACCCGCTGCCCTGTGCCACGTTTCACGACACGATGGAGGCCGTGCGCTCTGGCGCGGCCGATCTGGCCATGGTTGCTGTGGAAAACTCGATCTACGGGCGCGTGGCCGATGTGCATTCGCTGCTACCCGAAAGCGGGCTGCATATCGTGGCCGAAGCGTTCGTGCGCGTGCATGTCAACCTGCTGGGACTGCCCGGCAGCACGCTCGAGCAGATTAAAGAAGCACATGGCCACCCGGTGATCCTGCCGCAATGTTCCACCTTCCTGCGCAATCATGGTATTCGCGGCATGGCAAGCAGTGACAATGCCCGCGCCGCGCGTGAGATTGCCGAGCGGGGCGATCCGACCCACGCAGCGCTTGCCAGCGAGATGGCAGCGCAAATCTACGGGCTGCAAGTGCTTGCCCCACAGATAGAGGACCGGCCCGACAACACCACCCGTTTCCTGATTATGGCGCGCCAGCCCGATCTGACCCGGCGGGGCGATCATGGCATGATGACCAGCTTCCTGTTCCGCGTGCGCAACATTCCGGCGGCTTTGTATAAAGCCATGGGCGGGTTTGCCACCAATGGTGTGAACATGGTCAAGCTGGAAAGCTACATGGTGAACGGGTCTTTCACCGCGACCCAGTTCTTTGCCGAAATCGAAGGCCACCCGGAAGATGCCAATGTAAAACTGGCGCTGGATGAATTGGGGTATTTCACCGATTACCTGAACGTTCTGGGCACCTACCCAGCGGACCCGGCACGGCGTTAGCGACGCCGCGCCCCGGACTTGATCCGGGGCCTCTCTCCCATCCCATAAACGCAGAGGCCCCGGCTCGGGGGCCGGGGCGGTAGGCGCTCGGCCAACACTCAGCTCAACCGATCACACCCACCGGGCCAACAGCCCCCGTCTGCGCCCGCTGCATCAGCACCTGATCCAGCAGCACACAGGCCATCATCGCTTCAGCCACCGGCACGGCGCGAATACCCACGCAAGGATCGTGACGGCCTTTGGTGACGACATCATTCGGGCTGCCGTCGCGCAGAATGGAGGCGCGCGGCGTTGTGATAGATGACGTCGGTTTCACAGCAAAACGCACGACCACATCCTGCCCGGTCGAAATACCGCCCAAGATACCGCCCGCCTTGTTGCTGCGGTAATCTGGACCATCCGCGCCCATGTCGATCTCGTCAGCATTCTCCACCCCGGTCAGGCCGGCGGCATCCATGCCTGCACCAATCTCGACACCCTTGACCGCGTTGATTGACATCATCGCGGCGGCAAGCGCCGTATCCAGCTTGGCATAGATCGGCGCACCAATCCCCGCAGGCAAACCGCGCGCGACAACTTCTATCAGCGCACCCACCGAATTACCGTCGCTGCGCATTGCATCCAGCGCCTTGGCCCAATCCTCTGCGGCTTGCGCATCGGGCACCCAAAACGGGTTGCGCGCAATTTCATCCGCGTCAAACCGGGCGCGGTCAATACGGTGCGACCCCATCTGCACCATGTAGCCCAAGATCTGCAACTCGGGCAAAAGCTGGCCAAGCGCCGCGCGCGCAACACCGCCCGCCGCCACACGCGCCGCCGTTTCACGCGCCGAAGAGCGCCCGCCCCCGCGTGGGTCGCGCAGACCGTATTTCTGGTAATAGGTGATATCGGCATGGCCGGGGCGGAATGTGTCTGCGATATTGCCGTAATCCTTGCTGCGCTGGTCCACATTGCGGATCATCAGCTGAATCGGCGTGCCAGTGGTGCGGCCCTCATAGACACCGGACAGGATTTCCACCGCATCGGGTTCACGGCGCTGCGTGGTGTGACGGCTTTGCCCCGGTTTGCGCTTGTCCATCCATGTCTGAATCATGCCTGCGTCCAGCGCCACGCCCGGCGGACAGCCATCCACCGTGGCGCCCAAAGCAGGCCCGTGGCTTTCACCCCAAGTGGTCACGCGAAACAGATGGCCGAATGTGTTGAAGCTCATGGGCTGGCACTCCTTTGCGCCAGCAATAGCGGGCAGCGGCGGCAGGCTCAAGCCATGCCCTTGCCGCGACACACCAAAAGCGTTATCTGCGAAGTTACCTCGGGGTGCCCTTTGGGCTGAGATTTGTGTCACGCATGAACCCGTTGAACCTGAACCGGTTAAGACCGGCGGAGGGAAGGGACAGGGTGCGCAGCGCGCCCGCGCTCATCTCCGCCTGTCGTGAAAGATGGAGATCGAAACATGAAATCACCCCTTTTCGCGGCGGCAATCCTTGGCTTGGCGACATCCGCCCAAGCCCAGACGCTGACCGTCATCGCGCCTGACTATTTCGGCTCTGAATGGGGCCCCGGACCTGCCATAAAAGAAGGGTTCGAGGCCCGCTGCGGCACCTGCACGCTCAACTTCCGCACGGGCGATGTGATGTCGCGCCTGCAACTGGAAGGCGCACGGCTGGACGGGGACGTGGTCATCGGGCTGAACACCGACACCACGCTGCGCGCCCGCGAAACCGGGCTGTTCGTGCCGCATGGCCAACCGTTGGCGGCGCTGACGCTGCCAATCGACTGGGCGGATGACACCTTTCTGCCCTTCAACTGGGGCTATAACGCCTGGGTCTATGACAAAACCCGCGTGAAAAACCCACCGACCAGCTTTGCAGACCTTATCACCCGCGAGGATATCTCGCTGATCTGGCAAGACCCACGCTCGTCCAGCGCCGGGCTGGCACTGTTGCTATGGGTCGACCAGCTATATGGCGAGGATGCTGCCGATGTCTGGGCAGCGCTGTCAGAGCGCACCGTCACCGTCACCGCAGGCTGGTCCGAAGCCTATGGCCTGTTCACCGAAGGCGAAGCCGACATGGTGCTAAGCTACGCCACATCACCCGCCTATCACATCGTGGCCGAAGAAGATGACAGCAAAGCCGCCGCCATTTTCAGCGAAGGCCATTACCTGACCGCCGAAGTTGCGGGTGTGCTGTCGGGAACCGAAAACCCCGGCCTTGCCGCCGATTTCATGGCCTATATCCTCTCGCCCGAGTTCCAGCAGATGATCGCCTATGGCAACTGGTCCTACCCATCTGCCCTGCCGCGTGAAGACTGGCCCGAAGTGATGCGCGATCTGCCCTACCCGGATACGGCGCTATTCTATAGCGAAACACAGGCCGAAGAGCGTCGCGTCCCGGCACTCGATCTGTGGCTGGAGGGCATGACACGGTGACACAGGCCCGCGTCCTAACACTTGTCTTTGCGAGTGTCGTGGCGCTCTGGCTTTTGGCGCTGAATTTCGGCGCGGTGGGCGCGGTGGCCCTGCGCGCCGAAGGGCTGACAGGTTTGCGTGCGTCGGACTGGGCCGCCGTGCGCTTCACGCTGCTGCAAGCGCTCCTGTCAGCATTGCTGTCGGTCGCGCTCGCCATCCCGGTGGCGCGCGCGCTGGCACGGCGACGATTTATCGGGCGAGGGTTGCTGATAACCCTGATGGGAGCGCCCTTCATCCTGCCGACCTTGGTCGCAGTTCTGGGGCTGCTGGCCGTGTTCGGGCGCTCTGGCTTGGTCAATGACGTGTTGGGGCTGGTCGGGCTGGGGCCGGTCAACATATACGGGCTGCACGGCGTGGTTCTGGCGCATGTGTTCTACAACCTGCCGCTGGCGGTGCGGATTATCCTGCAAGGTTGGGCGGCTATTCCATCCGAACGCATGCGGCTGGCCGTTTCACTTGGCTTTTCCCCCACAGACCGCCTGCGCCACCTGGAAGCGCCGATGCTGCGAGAGGTCGCGCCCGGTGCCTTTCTTCTGGTCTTTCTGATCTGCCTGACCAGTTTCGCGGTGGCGCTGGCTTTGGGTGGCGGACCCCGTGCGACAACGGTTGAATTGGCGATATACCAAGCGTTCCGCTTCGATTTCGACATGGGCCGCGCCGCCGCGCTGGCCCTGGTGCAGTTTGGCCTGTGCCTTGGGGCTGGCGTGTTGGCCCTGCGCGTAGCTCTGCCCTCGGGGCTTGGCGGCGGGCTGGACCGGCCGTTGCCGCGCATGGATTACCGAGCCCGCGCGATCTGGGGCGACGGGGTGCTGATCGCGCTGGCGGCGCTGTTCCTGCTGGTGCCGCTGGCGCTGATCGTGCTGCGGGGTGCGCCACATCTGGTCAGCCTGCCGGCACCTGTCTGGCAGGCCACAATGCGCTCGCTTTGGGTCGCACTCGGCGCAACGGTGCTGACGCTCTCTTTTGCGCTTGTTCTGGCACATGCAATCCTTGCCTTGCCCCGCTTCGGCGCGGCGGCACTGGAATGGTTGGGGCTGGCGGCGCTCGCGGCCTCGCCGCTGGTGATCGGGACAGGTCTGTTCCTGATCCTCCGCCCGATTGCCGACCCGCGCGATATGGCGCTTGCCGTGACGATGCTGGTCAATGCCGGGCTTGCGCTGCCCTTTGCGCTGCGGCTGATCCTGCCGGCCTTGCGCGATGTGGCCGCCACGCAGGGACGGCTTGCCACATCAATTGGCCTGCACGGGGCGGCGCGGTTTCGGCTGGTGACGCTGCCGCGCCTGCGCCGTCCGATGGGCTTTGCCGCCGGGCTGACCGCGGCGCTGTCGATGGGCGACCTTGGGGTGATCCTGCTGTTTGCCGATGCCGAGCGCGCGACGCTGCCGATGCAGCTTTACCGCCTGATGCAAGCCTACCGGCAGGATGACGCGGCGGGGGCGGCGCTGTTGCTGCTGCTGGCCAGTCTTGCCCTGTTCTGGGCGTTTGACAAATGGGGACGCAGCGATGCTACGGCTTGAGGACATGAAGATCACGCAAGGCGGGTTTCACCTGCGTGCGGATTTCGAGGTGTCACAAGGCGCGCGGGTTGCGGTGATCGGGCCGTCAGGGGCGGGAAAATCGACCTTGTTGGGCGCGATTGCGGGGTTTGTGCCACATGCGGGGCGGATCACTTGGCGGGGCGACCCCCTGGCAAAAGATCCGGGCGCGCGGCCTGTGTCGATCCTGTTTCAGGACAATAACCTGTTTCCGCATCTGAGCGCCGCCGAGAATGTGGCGCTAGGGCTGAAACCGTCGCTGCGGTTGAGCGCACCAGAGCGCGCGCGGGTGCACGATGCTTTGGCCCGTGTGGGGCTGGACGGCATGGGCAACCGACGCCCCGCCGAATTGTCGGGCGGGCAGCAAAGCCGTGTCGCGCTTGCCCGCACGCTGATTCGGGCGCGGCCACTGCTGTTGCTGGACGAACCGTTTGCCGCCCTTGGACCGGCGCTGAAGGCCGAAATGCTGGCGCTGGTCGCCGAAATCGTGGCAGAAACGGGGGCGACGCTGCTGATGGTCAGCCACGACGTGGCCGATGCGCGGGCCATCTGTGATGAGACGAGTCTGGTAGCCGGGGGCGTGGCCCATGCACCGCAACCGACCGGGGCGCTTCTGGACGACCCGCCGCCGGAGTTGCGCGCCTATCTGGGATAGGGTCCGTCGCAAGGGGCTTTGCCCCTCTGGTCCCTGCGGGACCATTCACCCCAGGATATTTGAGCAAGGATGAACGGCAAACGCGGTCAGCCCGGAACCCGCGCACCGAAGATGGCGGAGCCGACGCGGATATGCGTGGCGCCATGGGCGATGGCGGTTTCGAAATCGTCGGACATGCCCATCGACAGGCCCGCCAGCCCGTTGCGGGCGGCGATTTCGGCCAAAAGCCTGAAATGGGTGGCGGCGTCTTCGTCGACCGGGGGGATGCACATAAGGCCCTGAACAGGCAGGTCCAGGCTGCGGCATTCAGCGATCATGGCATCGGCATCATCGGGCAGGATACCGGCCTTTTGCGGCTCTGCGCCGGTGTTGACCTGCACGAACAGGTCCGGGCAGCGGCCAAGTTCATCGGCCAGACGCGCGAGGGTGCGGGCGAGTTTGGGACGGTCGAGCGAGTGGATCACGTCGAAGAGTTCCATCGCCTGACGGGCCTTGTTGGTCTGGAGCGGGCCGAGCAGGTGCAATTCGACCGGGCCGAACATGTCGCGGAAGCCGGGCCATTTGCCTGCTGCTTCCTGCACGCGGTTTTCCCCGAACACGCGGTGGCCCGCGTCCAGCACCGCGCGCACGCGGTCATCGGGCTGAACTTTCGACACGGCGATAAGGCGGACGGAGCCGGGGGTGCGGCCTGCCTGCGCCTCGGCGGCGGCGATCCGCGTCTGAATATCCTGCAATGACATGGGTGCCCTTCAGTTTCCGAGGAAAACACGCTGGCCGCGGGGCCGGTTGGGGTTGTCTGACCCCAGTTTATCGAGATCCAGTTCGGCGCCGAATTGCACGCCGCCATCGGTTTCGCCAACGAATCTGAGCTTGAGCTGGGTGCGGGCATATAGCCGCGCTTCGGCGCGGTCGCTGCCGGGGGCGGCGGCGGGGCGGTCCCAGACCACGCCCATGCGGGTTTGGCCCTGCAAGCTAAGGCCGGTGGGTTCGCGTGTGGTCTGGGCCTGGGCCGGAACCACGATCAACAGGGCCAATATGACAGCGCGCGCCAACATATGTTTACCTGCGCCCAATGCTGCGGACATCTTCGCTTGCGCCCATGAACACACCGCCGACACCATCGAGCGCGGCAGATGTGGTTTCGCACCCGGCAAGCAGGCTGGTGGCAAAGATCAGGGCATATGCGCAGTATCGGGTCATATCAGCCAGTTTTGAACGGCGGGTCTGACGGCAATCTAGGGCAAATGACGCGCGCGGAAAAGGTCGCGGCGGTCAAAAAGAAAAGAGCGGGCGCAAGGCCCGCTCTTTCCATCGTTCAATCCGGGTTGGATTAGAACGAGAAGTTCAGACCGAAGTCAGCCAGGGTCGAGCCAGCGCCGGTGTCGTTACGCACGATACCGCCGACCAGCGATGCGCCGCCGCCCAGGTCGTAGCTTGCGCCCAGACCGTAGTGGGTAGCGCCAGCGAAATCACGACGACCGAATGCGGTGACGGTGGTTGCGTCGAACGAACCGGAGATCGACAGGCCATACTGGTTTGCACCAGCCGAACGACCGTAGGTCAGCTTACCCGTGACGCCTTCGAATTCAGCACCGATGTAACCGATGGTGTGCGATGCACCGCTGTTCACTTTTTCATAGCCAATACCGCCCATGAAGCCGTTCATTTCATAGCCGACTGCGACCGAGTAGACGAACGCTGCGTTCGACGGGTTGTCGATGGACAGAGCCAGCGTCAGTCCGTCCATGGAGTAGTCGTAGCGAGCAGCAGGGCGCGTCGCGTTGCCGAGATAGGTGTTCTCGTTCAGGTCGCCCAGACCGGTCAGGCCAACGCCGGACAGATCGCCAACGATGAATTCAGCAGCGCTTGCAACGTCGCCCATGGACAGGCGGCCAAAGGTGCCCGAAACAAAGACGGAACCAGCGGTGCCGGCGTTTGCGCCAACGGCGTTGTCAGCGCGGAAGGAGCCGCCGAATGCCAGGCCGCCATCGGTTTCGCCCGACAGGGTGAACACAACGCGTGCGCGGCTGGTGAAGGACAGTTCGCGTGCAGCGGCGCTGTCGTATGCGATACCCATGCGAGCCGAACCCGACAGAGCGACGTCTGCAGCGGCGTAGCCAGCGGTCATGACCAGAGCGGTCGAAGCCAGAAGAAGCTTTTTCATTTTGATTACCCTCGTTGTCTTAGGTGTTCCTCGCCTTACCACTCAGGCAAGGTCTGAGCCTGTTTCATCCTTTCGCCCCATTTTTTCAAGCGCAAGCGCCGCGCCCGCAGGCAATGTGCCGAAAATGGTGCAGAATTGTCACGCACGCGCCATGGGCGCATTATAGCGGTGCGTGGCACGGGCCTTGTTCCGTGTTTTAGAACGGGCTACAGAAGGACAACGCTATATAGGGGCAATGCAATGGGTTGGAACGGCATTTCGCGCGGTGGCATTTTATTGGGTGCCGTATTGGTCTTGTCCGGGTGCGGTGGCGGATTCGGCTTCGGCAACTTTCTAAGCGGCGGCGAGCGGTCGCGCGCAGAGGTGGCCGAGATTCAGGAACGCGACCGGGCGCAGGCTGGCGGGATGGTCGGGCAATCCACCATCTGGGACCTGTTTTCCAACGCGCAGCCGCCCTCGACCACGGTAGAGGTGAACAAGTATTTGTGGAACGCGTCTTTGGAAGTTCTGGATTTTCTGCCGGTGCAGTCGATTGACCCGTTTTCCGGCGTGATCGTGACAGGCTATGGCACACCGCCGGGCGGCGGTCGCGCGTATCGTGCCGCTGTGCTGGTAAATGACCCGGCGCTGGATGCGCGGTCGTTGAACGTGGCGATCATGACGCGGAATGGCCCGGCCAGCCGCGACACGATTCGCGCGGTGGAAGATGCCATCCTGACCCGCGCGCGCCAGTTGCGGATTCGCGACCGCAATCTGTAGATTCTGGACCTTCGCCAAACACATCGCTACAGATGCCGGGCCGGTCGCGCCCGGCATTTTGCGTTCAGCCCCAAGGAAGTGACATGCCCCAAGCCACAGACGCACGCTACCAGCCGCAAAGCATTGAACGGGCATGGCAAGACGCCTGGGCCGAGGCCGGTGTCTTTACCGCGCGCCGCGACCCCGCCAAGCCCAAATATTATGTGCTGGAAATGTTCCCCTACCCGTCGGGCCGCATTCATATGGGACATGTGCGCAATTACACGATGGGCGATGTGGTCGCGCGGTATAAGGCTAGCTGCGGGTTTTCGGTGCTGCACCCGATGGGGTGGGACGCGTTCGGCATGCCTGCCGAGAATGCCGCGATGGAGCAGGGCGGCCACCCCAAGGACTGGACCTACGGCAATATTGAGGTGATGCGCGACCAGATGAAGCCCTTGGGCCTGTCGATTGACTGGAGCCGCGAATTCGCCACCTGCGACCCGGAGTATTACGGCCAACAGCAGGCGATGTTCATCGACATGCTGGCCGAGGGGCTGGTTTACCGCAAGAACGCGGTCGTGAACTGGGACCCGGTGGATATGACGGTTCTGGCCAATGAGCAGGTGATCGACGGCAAGGGCTGGCGGTCGGGCGCAGAGGTGGAACGCCGCGAGCTGACGCAATGGTTTTTCAAGATTTCCGATTACAGCGCCGAGTTGCTGGAGGCGCTGGACGGGCTGAAAGACTGGCCCGAAAAGGTCCGCCTGATGCAACGCAACTGGATTGGCCAGTCGCGGGGCTTGCAGTTTGCCTTTGGGGCGGTGGACGCGCCCGAAGGGTTTGACCGGATCGAGGTGTATACCACCCGGCCCGACACGCTGATGGGGGCGAGTTTTGTCGGGATTTCCCCGGATCACCCGCTGGCCAAGTATCTGGAACGGCATGACCCGAAGGTGGCCGCGTTTGTCGCTGATTGCCGCAAGATCGGGACCACCGAGGAAGCCCTTGAGAAGGCAGAGAAAAAGGGGTTCGACACCGGCATCCGCGTGCGCCACCCGTTTGATGATGCCTGGGAGTTGCCGGTCTATATCGCGAACTTCATCCTGATGGATTACGGCACCGGCGCGATTTTCGGCTGCCCGGCGCATGACCAGCGCGATCTGGATTTCGCCAATAAATACGGGTTGCCACACCCGGATGTGTTCTTCGCGTTGGACAATGACACCCCTGTCGATGCCACCGCCTTTGTGCCGCTGAAAACCGAGAAGGTCCGCTATGTGCGCGGTTTCGCGGGGGAAGAAGTGCAGACCGGGGCCGACGCGGTGGAAGCCGCGATTGCATTCTGCGAATCGCGTGGCGTGGGCCATGGCGTGACGCAATACCGCCTGCGCGACTGGGGGCTGTCGCGCCAACGCTACTGGGGCTGCCCGATTCCCGTGGTGCATTGCGACACCTGCGGCGTGGTGCCCGAGAGCAAGGCAAAACTGCCGATCGCCCTGCCCTATGACGAAGACGGCACGCCGATTGATTTCAGCACCCCCGGCAACCCGCTGGACCGCCACCCGACATGGCGCGATTGTGCTTGCCCGTCTTGCGGTGCCCCGGCCAAGCGCGAAACCGATACGATGGACACGTTTGTCGATTCGTCATGGTATTACGCGCGCTTCACCAGCCCCCGCGCCGACACGCCGACCGACAAGGATGACGCTGAGTATTGGATGAATGTCGACCAGTATATCGGCGGCATCGAGCACGCGATCCTGCACCTTCTCTATTCCCGCTTCTTCGCTCGCGCGATGGTGAAAACCGGGCATTTGCCGGAAAGCGCGAAAGAGCCGTTCAACGCGCTGTTCACGCAGGGGATGGTGACGCATGAGATTTATACAACACAAGATGCCAAGGGCCGCGCAATCTATCACCTGCCGGAAGATGTCGAGGATGGGAAGCTGAAAGCCACGGGCGAGGCAGTGCGCATCATCCCCTCTGCCAAAATGTCGAAATCCAAGAAAAACGTGGTGGACCCGGTCAACATCATTGAAGCGTTCGGGGCCGATACCGCGCGGTGGTTCGTGCTGTCCGACAGCCCGCCCGAACGCGATGTGGAATGGACAAGCGCGGGGGCAGAAGCGACCTATAAACACCTGAACCGTGTCTGGATGCTGTGCGACCGGATCGCCGCCATGGACACCGGCCAGCCGTCGGACGCCGACACCGACCTGTTGCGCGCCACCCACCGCGCGATTGATGCGGTCACGAAAGCGGTTGAGAACTTCGCTTTCAACAAGGCGATTGCCGAACTTTACGCCTTCACCAACACGCTGTCGAAATCGAAAGCCTCTGGCGCCGCGCAAGTGACCGCGCTGAAAACCCTCGCGCAACTGATGGCCCCGATGGTGCCGCACCTGGCCGAAGATATCTGGTCGCGCTTGGGCGGCGAAGGATTGGTCGCGCAAGCCGCTTGGCCCAAGGCCGACCCGGCCATGCTGGTGGCCGACAGCGTGACCCTGCCCATCCAGATCAATGGCAAGCGCCGCTCCGAAATCACGGTTGCCGCCGATGCCAGCAAGGAAGAGGTTGAAAAACTCGCCCTTGCGGATGATGCTGTGGTCAAGGCGCTGGCGGGCAACCCGCCGCGCAAGCTGATCGTTGTGCCGGGGCGGATCGTGAATGTGGTTGTCTGACAGACGGGCTTTTTTATTGGGCGCATTGGCGCTTTCGGGCTGCGGTTTTACCCCCGCCTATGCGCCCGGCGGGCCGGGCGCGGCCTTGCGCGGGCAGGTCCGTGCCGATGACCCGAGCGATTCGCTGGGCTTTGCCTTTGTCGGCGCGCTGGAAGAACGGTTGGGCCGGCCCCAAACCGCGCGCTACGCGCTTGCCTACAGCATCACCACCTCGGAACGGGGCGCGGCAAGCGTTGTCGGCGTGGGCGAAACCCGGATCGCGCTTTTGGGCAGCATCGACTATTCGCTGACAGATACGGCCACGGGTGAAACCGTCACCTCTGCCAGCCTGCGCAATGTGACGAATTATTCCACCACTGCGAACCAGCTTGCCACGCAGCGCGCGCGCGAAGACGCGACAGAACGCCTGATGCGCATTCTGGCCGATCAGATCGCCACCCGGCTGCTCGCCGCTCTGGCGGAATGAAGCTCAACCCTCGCGATTTCGCGCGCCTTGTCGCCAAACCCGACCTTGGCCTGTCGGGCGTGCTGATTTACGGGCAAGACGCGATGCGCGTGGCGCTGAAACGGCAAGAACTGATCGCCGCCACCATTGGCCCGCAGGGCGAGGCCGAGATGCGGTTGGAACGGCTGGCAGGCGCCGACCTTCGGCGCGACGCCGCGCAATTGCTGGACGCAGTCAAAGCACAAGGCTTTTTCCCCGGTCCGCGCGTGGTCTTTCTGGACGGCGTGACCGATCAGGGGACAGACGCAGTTCAGGCCGCACTGTCGGACTGGCGACCGGGGGACGCGCAGATTATCGCGACCGCCGGCGCGCTGAAAGCCAGCTCGAAACTGCGCAAACTGTTCGAGGGCGCGAAAACTGCGGGCGCGGTCGCGATCTATGACGACCCCCCCACGCGAGAGGAAATCGAGGCGGAACTGACGCGCGCGGGCCTGACACAAATCAGCCCTGACGCCATGCGCGACCTGACGGCGCTGTCGCGCGTGCTGGACCCCGGCGATTTTCGCCAGACCTTGCAGAAAATCGCTTTGTATAAACATGGCGACGGCACCGCGCTGACCCCGGCAGAGGTTGCCGATCTGGCACCCGCCAGCCATGAGGCCGCGGTAGATGACCTGCTGCATGCTGTGGCAGAGGGCGAGTCTGCCAAGATCGGTCCCTTGATGGTGCGCTTGCATGCCCAGGGGGTTGCCGCCGTGACGCTTGCGATCATGGCCATGCGCCATTTCCGCAGCCTTCACGCCATGAATTGCGACCCCGGCGGCCCCTCGGCGGGCATTCAGCGCATGAAGCCCCCTATTTTCGGCCCGCGCCGCGACCGTCTGTTAAAGCAGGCGCAGGGCTGGGGATTGGTGCGACTGGAAGCCGCGCTCGCCACGCTGACGGATGCCGATCTGACCTTGCGCTCGTCCTCCAACGCGCCCAGCATGGCGGTGGTGGAACGCGCGCTGATCCGTCTGGCGATGATGGCGCGCCGCTAACAAGAGGGCGCCCATGTATACCGTTATCGGCAAGGCCAATAGCCGCGCGACCCGCGTTTTGTGGGTGCTGGAAGAACTGGGGCTGGACTACGACCATGTCCCGGCTGCGCCCCAATCCGAAGGGGTGGTCAGCTTCAACCCGGCCGGCAAGGTGCCGGTGCTGATCGAAGATGGCACACCGATCACCGATTCGACCGCGATTATACAATACCTGGCCGACAAACATGGTGATCTGACCTTTCCGGCAGGCACCCTGGACCGCGCACGCCAAGACAGCCTGACGCAGTTTCTGCTGGATGAATTCGATGCCGCGCTGTGGATGGCCGCGCGGCATTCCTTTGTCTTGCCCGAAGAACTGCGCCAATCCGCGATCAAACAATCGCTGATCTGGGAGTTTACGAATAGCCAGAAAACGCTGGCGCAGCGCATGGGTGACGGGCCATTCCTGATGGGCGCGCGGATGACGGTGCCCGATGTGATCCTGACGCATTGCGGGCACTGGGCGCGAATCGCGAAATTCCCGGTACAAGAGGAAAGGCTGACCGCCTACCTGGACCGCATGTTTGCCCGCCCCGCGCTGCGCAAGGTCATGGAGCGGATGGGGTGAAGGGCAGCGGGTGGCCGGTCCGGCGGCCAGCCGCTGCCCGGCGGGTCTTTCGACCCTTGTTGACTGGGCTTGGCCAAGCTTTCACACCATCGTGACACCATCCCATGCAACACCCCTTCGCTTTCTATCGTATATCCTAAGACAGTTCCTTAACCCCGGAGGCCCCGACATGCGGCTGACAACTTTATTCGCCACGCTGTTCGCAGCGTTTTTCACCGCCCTGCCCGCCATGGCGCAGACCCAGACCGCGCTGGTCGCGGGGGGCTGTTTCTGGTGCGTCGAATCCGATTTCCGGCGCGTCGAGGGCGTGACCGATGTGCGCGTGGGCTTTGCGGGCGGCAGCCAGCCCAACCCCGCCTATGAAGACGTGGCGCGCGGACGCACCGACCACTTGGAGGTGACGCAGATCACATTCGACACGGGCGAGATCAGCTATCGGCAGGTGCTGGACCTGTTCCTGCGCTCGATCGACCCGTTTGATGCAGGCGGCCAGTTCTGCGACCGGGGCATGCAATATTCCACCGCCATTTTCGCCACGCCAGAGCAGCAGCCCATCGCGCAAGCGGCCATTGCGGCGGCAGAGGCGGAATTGGACAAATCCATCGTCACCCCGGTGCGCGACATGGCCACGTTTTACGAGGCCGAGGACTACCACCAGAACTACGCCAATAGCGAGGAACGCACGCTGACCCGCTTTGGCTGGATCACCCGCAAGGACGCCTACAAGAATTACCGCGAGGCTTGCGGCCGCGACGCGCAAGTCCGCCGCATCTGGGGCAGTGACGCGCCCTTCGTGGGCGGTTAAGCCAGCGCGGCGTCGATCTGGGCGCGCGTGGGCATAGCTGCCGCCGTTCCTGCGCGTCCCACCTTCAGCCCGGCGGCAGCGGCGGCAAAGCGCATCGCATCTTGTGGGGACATGGCGCCGTCCAGCGCTGCGGCCAAAGCGCCGGTAAAGCAATCGCCCGCGCCCGTGGTGTCCACAACTTGGCCCGCCATGGCGGGGACGTGCATATCGGGCGTGCCATGCGCGTGCCAACTGGCACCTTCGGCCCCTTTGGTCACGATCACGGTTTCGACCGGCAAATCCGCGAAAGACGCGCCCAAAGCCTCTTGAAGCTGCGCCGCTTCTATCGCGTTCAGCACAAGAATATTGGTGAAGGTCAGGACAGCCTGAACCGCCTCGGCATCAAAAGGCGCAGCGGAATAGACCACCTCCATCCCAAGCCCCATTGCATATTCGGCAATTTCGGCACCATGCGCGGTCTCGTTCTGGATCAGCAGAATATCGCCAATTTCTGCACCGCTCAACGCCGCGCGGGCTTGGTCCAGATCAATTGCGCGGTTCGCGCCGGGGTGGATGACGATACTGTTCTCTCCCTCCGGTTCCAGAAGGATAATGGCGTGACCCGTGGCCTCTGCGACAACCTGCACGCCCGACACATCCACACCGAAGGACGCCAGCGCGTCCTTCGCGCCGCCGCCCCCCACAGCCCCGATATGGCGCACAGTCGCACCGGCCCGCGCAGCGGCCACGGACTGATTCGCGCCCTTGCCGCCCAGTTCCACCCGGTAGCCACGCGCGGCCAGCGTTTCGCCGGGGGCCAGGCGATGAGGCAAATCATACACATGGTCCAGATTGATGGACCCATAGCAATAAACCGTCATTTCACGTCCCAAATTAAGAGCATGTCAGCCCTTCTGCGCGCAACGCCCGCGCCTCTGCCCTTAGCTGCTGCAAGGCGCTCTGTTCTTCGGCGACGTTTACAGCAACACGCCTAGCGGCGCGGGGTTGTTGCACTGGATCTGTGCAAAGCCACTCTGGCGGGCCACAAAACCTCAGCAGTGTCTTGCCATCTTGCGCGGGCTGCGTGCGGTAGCCGCGCGCCAACGCCTGCTCGCGGTCAGAAATCTGTTCCATGACAGCGGCCAAGCGCCCCTCGCAAACCGGGTGGCTGGCACATCCGGCCAAAAACAGGGCTGTCAAAAGGGCAACGCGGGTCATGTTCGGGTCTTAGCATATTGCACAGGAAGGGGCATAAAAAACCGCCTGCCCTTTTTTCTTAACCGAACTGGGCATACATCTGCTCCAAGCCTGAAGGAGCGCCGATGACCGACACCGCGAACCCCGTCTTGCAGTTCATGCTAACCCGCCGCTCGCGTCCGGCAAAACTGTTGCGCGCGCCCGGCCCGGACCGCGCCGCACTGGAACCCATGCTACAAGCCGCCGCCCGTGTGCCTGACCACGGCAAACTGGAACCGTGGCGCTTTATCGTGCTGGAACAACCAGCCGGCGCGCGCGTTGCCGGTCAGATCATGGAATACGCCCGAACACGAGAGTTGGAGGGCGAAAAGCCCGCCCGCGCCTTTATTGACAGCCCGGTTTGCGTGGCCGTGATCGCCAGCCCCAAACCGTCGCAGAAAATTCCGGAACTGGAGCAGACGCTGTCAGTGGGTGCGGTTTGCCTTGGTCTGGTCAACGCGGCGCTGGCCACGGGCTGGGGTGCGAACTGGCTTACAGGATGGCCCGCGCATGACGGCGCGCTGATGACGCAGATATTGGGCCTTGCCCCGCAGGAATGGGTCGCGGGCTTCATTCATATCGGCACCGCAGATACAGCGCCCCCCGACCGCCCACGCCCCGACATGAACGCCATCACAGACTGGGTGCAGACATGATCCTGTCCTCCTATGCCCATGCCGTCGGCCAGTTGCGCGACCCGCGCTTTCGCCGTGTCATCTGGTTTGGCGTTGCGCTGGCTGTGGCGCTGCTATTCGCCATGTATGCGCTGGTTTTGCTGGTGGTGCAGATATTCGTTCCCGGCACGCTGACCCTGCCCATCGCGGGCGAAGTATCGGGCCTGCAAACCTTGCTCTCCATCGGGTCGCTTCTGGTTATGCTGGGGCTGTCGGTGTTCCTGATGGTGCCAGTCGCCTCGGCCTTTACCGGCATCTTCCTAGAAGACGTGGCCAGCGCGGTCGAGCGTGAGCATTATCCCGGCCTGCCCGCGCCAACACCCGTGCCCCTGACCACCGCCATTACCGATTCGCTGCGCTATTTCGGCCTGCTGGTTGCGCTGAACCTGTTGGGCATGGTAGTGTTCGTGTTTTCGGGGGGCTTGGGCTTCGTGGTGTTCTGGGGCATCAACGCATGGCTGCTGGCGCGCGAGTATTTCACCTTGGTCGCGCTACGCCGCCACACCGCGGCAGAGGCCCGTGCCTTGCAACAGCGCCACCGCTGGCGGCTGTGGTTCGCGGGGATGTGGATGGCTGTGCCGCTGTCCATTCCCTTCATCAATCTGCTGATGCCGGTCGTGGGGGCTGCGGCCTTCACCCATATGTATCACCGGGTGCAGGGGCGCAAACCGGGGTCTAGCCGGGTCGCGTAACCCGCTCGATCATATCCATCGTAATCACACCGGACAGGATAATCCCGGCAATCACCACGAAAAAACCCGTGGCCCACATGGTCACAATGCGCGCGGTTTTCCACATCTGGGCATCTTCCGGGGCGCCGCTATGCGTGCCCGGAACCACATGCCCTGCCTCGCCCTGCGTGCGTGTTCGCAGCGGCAGCACAATGAACAACGTCATGAACCAGATAATCGCATATAACACGATTGCGGACATGATGCTCATTACACTTGCTCCAGTTCGACCAGACAGCCGTTAAAATCCTTGGGGTGCAGGAACAACACGGGCTTTCCATGCGCGCCGATCTTCGGCTCTCCGGTTCCCAAAACGCGCGCGCCCTCGGCGCTCAGCTTGTCGCGCGCCGCGATAATGTCATCGACCTCGTAACAGATATGATGAATGCCGCCCGAAGGGTTCTTGTCCAGAAACCCTTGAATCGGGCTGCCCTCTCCCAGCGGGTATAACAACTCGATCTTGGTGTTCGGCAAGGTGATGAAAATAACCGTCACCCCGTGGTCGGGTTCATCCTGCGGCGCGCCGACATCCGCGCCCAGCGTGTTGCGATACTGCGCTGCTGCGGCCTCTAGGTCCGGCACGGCAATGGCGACATGGTTCAGGCGTCCGATCATGGGAGTCCTCCGTTTCGCTCCATATGGGGCATGGGTGGGGCCTCTGGCAAGCCCAAGGCGCAGTGACACGCGGCCGCAACCCCCGCACTTAACCCGATCTTAGGCAATCGGCGCTTGAATAAAGCTCTGCCATGGAGGGATGCGATGAATACCGAATCGACCAGCACCACCCTTAGCCCCGGTCTGCCGCAGCCCTATCAACGCGGTGGCACGCTGCTTCTGGTCGAAGACAGCCGCCTGACCGCCGATTATGTGCGCCTGCTGTTCCGGGGCGCGGGCGGGCGCTTGCGCCGGGCCGACTGCCTGCGTAGCGCGCGGCGGCACATGTCGCTTTACACCCCCGATGCCGCGATTGTCGATCTGGGCCTGCCCGATGGGTCAGGGCTGGACCTGATCGCGGAAATGGCCCGGCGGCGGCCTCGCACCGGGTTGATCGTGGCCACCTCTGGCGACCCAGAGAGCGAAGAGGACGCGTTCTTGGCAGGGGCCGATCGCTTCTTGCCCAAACCCTTCGGCACCGGGGCGCAATTCACACAGATGCTTGCGCCGGTGTTTTTCGGCCTGCGCGGTGCAAATGTGCAAAACCCCGCCCCAACGCAGGCCGCGCTGCGTGACGACCTGTATCTGGCGCTGGACTTGCTGAATGGCCCAGGCGCGCGGCCCGCCTATGCAGGGCAGTTTATCGCGCAACTGGCCTGTATGACCGGCGATTTTGCGCTGGAACGCGCAGTTCAAACGGGCGAGCGCGCGCAAATCGCGGCACTGTTGCGCAACCGACTGCGCGCGCTGCCGCTGATCTGAATGGGTTTGGCTTTGGGCAACGGGCAGCGTCACAAATCTGAAACTGCCCGTAACTTCCCTGAAACCGTGCCGTTAGTCTTTCGGCGCCAACCGCAAGCCCAACTCGCGCAACTGCTCGTTCGTCGGGTCCGAAGGCGCGTCCAGCAGCAAATCTTCGGCGCGCTGGGTCATCGGGAACATGATGACCTGACGAATATTCGCCTCTCCGGCCAGCAGCATCACGATCCGGTCAATCCCGGCCGCGCAGCCGCCATGCGGGGGCGCGCCGTATTTGAACGCCTTGACCATCCCGCCGAAGCGCTTGTCCACTTCGGAATTCGGGTAGCCCGCGATTTCAAACGCGCGATACATGATTTCCGGCTTGTGGTTGCGGATCGCGCCCGACAGCAGCTCATACCCGTTGCAGGCCAGATCATACTGGTAGCCCTTCACGGCCAGCGGATCGCCCGACAGCGCGTCCATCCCGCCCTGCGGCATGGAAAACGGGTTATGGCTGAAATCGACCTTCCCGTCGTCGGTTTCCTCATACATCGGGAAATCCACGATCCACGCGAACGCGAAGCGGTTTTCATCAACAAGCTTCAACTCGCGCCCGATCTCGTCGCGCGCACGGCCTGCGACACCTTCGAACTGCGCAGGCTTGCCACCAAGGAAGAAGGCGGCGTCGCCCTCCCCCAAGCCCAATTGCTGGCGGATGGCTTCGGTCCGCTCGGGGCCGATATTTTTCGCGAGAGGGCCCGCGGCTTCCAGCCCATCGGCACCCGCGCGCCAGAAAATATACCCCATCCCCGGCAGCCCTTGCGCTTGCGCAAAAGCGTTCATCCGGTCGCAGAACTTGCGGCTGCCGCCGCCTGGCGCGGGGATGGCGCGGATCTCGGTGCCGTCATTCTCCAACAATTTCGCAAAAATCGCGAAGCCAGAGCCGCGGAAATGCTCGGATACCACCTGCATTTCAATCGGGTTGCGCAGGTCAGGCTTGTCAGTGCCGTATTTCAGCAGCGCCTCGGCATAGGGGATTTGCGGCCAGTCGGCGCAGGCATCGACCTTGGCCCCGCCGCCGAACTTTTCGAACACACCCTGCAAAACCGGGCCAACAGCGGCGAACACATCGTCTTGCTCCACAAAGCTCATTTCCAGATCAAGCTGGTAAAAATCGGTCGGGGACCGGTCGGCGCGCGGGTCTTCGTCGCGGAAGCAGGGCGCAATCTGGAAATACCGGTCATAACCCGACACCATGATAAGCTGCTTGAACTGCTGCGGTGCTTGCGGCAGCGCATAAAACTTGCCCGGATGCAGGCGCGACGGCACAAGGAAATCGCGCGCGCCTTCGGGGCTGGATGCGGTAATGATCGGCGTCTGGAACTCGCGGAAGTTCTGGTCCCACATGCGACGGCGCATTTCCGCCACCACGTCCGAGCGCAACACCATGTTGCGCTGCATCGTCTCGCGCCGCAGGTCCAGAAAGCGGTAGGACAGGCGCGTTTCTTCCGGGTAATCGGGCTCTCCGAACACCGGCAACGGCAGATCATCGGCTGCGCCCAGCACCACCATGTCGCGGGCGTAAACCTCTATCTCGCCGGTTTTCAGCTTGGTGTTAATCAGCGATGCATCACGCGCCTTCACCACCCCGTCGATCCGCACGCAATATTCCGCGCGCAGTTTTTCGATCCGGGCAAAGGCCGGACTGTCGCTATCGGCCAGAACCTGTGTGATCCCGTAATGATCGCGCAGGTCAATGAACAGCACCCCGCCATGGTCGCGGATACGATGAACCCAACCCGACAGACGAACGCTGTCGCCCACATTGGCGGCGGTCAAATCGGCGCAGGTATGGCTGCGATAGGCATGCATGGGAAACCCTTCCTTGCTCTGGCCTGCGCGATACACCTTTTGCGCCGCGTAAAGTCAAGGGTTTCAGGTCCAATGCATGCCTGCCTCACCGGTCAAAACCGCCCGCGCCATGGCCAGACGCTCTGGCGGCAGGCCCATTGCGGCGGCAGCATCCAGCACCGTCTCATCGCGCATCATGACGAAATCGAGCGCGGCGGCACTCAGCCCCGGTTCTGGCGTGCCACCTTGCAAGGCAGCGCGCAGCTCTTCGGGCGCAGCACCCGTGGCCGACAGGAACACGCCCAACAGCTCTTCCTGCCCGCATAACCAAAGCAACACATCCCCTGCGATCTCTTGCGCTTGCGTTGTCTGCATCTGCCACCTTCCCCGATTGCATCACGCCCTAAAGGTTTTGTTAACCAGTTCGGCGCTATTCTGTTCCTGTGCAATCTAACATTGGAATACCATTGAATGGCAGGCCAGATTCTTATCGCTGACGACTTATCGCTGAACCGCACGGTCTTGCGCGGCAAACTGACCTCTGCCTGCTACCGCACCATTACAGCCAATGGTGGGATCGCCGCGCTGGCGCTGGCGCGCAGCCACAAGCCGGACCTTGTTTTGCTGGATTATCACATGCCCGACATGGACGGGCTGGCCGTGTGTCAGGAATTGCGCGCAGACCCGAAAACGCGCGATATTCCGGTTATTCTGTTTTCGGCCACGGCGGATCATGGGCATCGGCTTAGCGCACTGGCCGCCGGCGCAGATGATTTTCTGGCAAAACCGCTGGATGAAATCTATTTGCTGGGCCGTATCCGCAGCCTGTTACGCAGCGTCGCACACCGGGATGAATGGCGCCTGCACCCCAACACCGCCTTGCAGGCCGGGCTTGCAGAAGCTGCCGGGGCCTTCGTTGTGCAGCCCCACCTTTCCCTGTTGAGCGGGCAGCCGGATGCCTCCGCGGGCTGGCTTTCGACACTGGCGGCCATCTGGCCAGAGGCGCGGTTAACCGGCACCAGCGTCGCCAATGCGCTTGGCCTGGATGCGCCGGAACAGGCGCCCGACCTGTTCGTCATATCGCCAGAGGCGCTGGCTATTTCGGGCCTGCATGTCATTGCCGAATTGCGGTCGCGCAGCGCCACGCGCCATTCCGAAATCTGCATTATCCTGCCCCCCGCAGCCCGCGCGAACGCCGCAATGGCGCTGGACCTTGGCGCGGCGGACATCCTGACCTTGCCACTGGATCGCGCGGAATCGCGGTTGCGGCTGGAAAAGATCATTGCCCACAAGCAACTGGCTGACGCCCAGCGCCGGACTCTGGAAAGCCAGCTTGGCCTTGCCGCGTTCGACCCGCTGACGGGGCTGCACAACCGCAATCATGCCGTGACGCGGCTGTCGCGCACAATTACACAAGACCAAGGCAAATTCGCGCTGCTTCTGATCGACCTTGATCGCTTCAAAGAGATTAACGATCAGCATGGCCACAATGCGGGCGATGACATCTTGCAACAGGTCGCCCGGCGGATGCAGACGGACCTACGCAAATCCGACATTCTGTGCCGCTATGGTGGGGAGGAATTCCTGCTGGCCATGCCCAATGCCGATCTGGAGACCGCTCGCCATGTGGCAGAGCGGCTTTGCGCCCGGATCGCGGATGACGCTTTCCAATTACGCAACTCCGACACACGGTTAACCGTAACGGCCTCGATCGGCATCTCCGTACATGGCGCGCCAAAGCACCCGCTGACCGGCGAGATGCTGAACCAATTGCTAGAGGCGTCAGACAAGGCTCTGCGCAGCGCCAAGCTCACCGGTCGCAACCGTGTTGTCAGCGCACAAGCCAATGTCCTTGCCTGACCGATCTCAGGCGGCTTGTGGCGCCAACCGCAAACCGCCCTCGCGCTCCAGAAAGGCGACGATGGCATCAACCCCGCGCCCGTGGCGCAGCTCTGCCATAACATAAGGGCGCTGCCCCCGCGCCGCCCGTGTGTCGGCTTCCAGAAGTGCGCGGTCCACGCCAACATACGGGGCCAGATCGGTTTTATTCACCACCAACATATCCGACCGCGTCACCCCCGGCCCGCGCTTGCGGGGAATGTCCTGCCCTGCTGCCGTGTCGATGACATAGATCGTCAGGTCCGCCAGTTCCGGGCTGAAGGTCGCCGCCAGATTGTCGCCGCCGGATTCGATCAGCACAAGGTCCAGGTCGGGAAATTGCGTTGTCAGATCGGCAATCGCCGACAGGTTAATCGACGCATCCTCGCGGATCGCCGTATGCGGGCAACCCCCGGTTTCGACCCCGCGAATGCGCTCGGCGGGCAACACCTGGGCACGCATCAGCGCTTCGGCATCCTCGCGCGTATAAATGTCATTCGTGACCACCGCCATCGAACAGCGCGCCGCCAGCGCGCGGCACAGATGTTCGGTTAAGGTGGTCTTGCCAACGCCGACAGGGCCACCAATACCAACGCGCAAAGGTCCGTTGCTCATGTCTTGAATATCCTTACGTCCAGAGTTTCATGCGCCATCGCGTGCAGTTCTGCCCGGAAAACGCCGCTTCCCAGATCGTCCAGACTGGCTCCTGCGGCGCGTTCTGCCAACGCAGCAATCCGCCCATGTTGCGCCGCCAGCACCTTTTGCCCCGCCGCCTGCCCCAAGGGCACGAAACGCACGGCGGCAGAGGTCAGGTTGCTGGCAAAGGCATGCAGATATAGTGCGATGACAGTCTGTGTGGGCAGGCCCAAAGCACCGGCAGCACGGCCCACGGCCACGGGCAGCGACTCTGCCACGGCATCGGCCTGTCCCATCTGTCCGCGTGCCATAGCAAAAGCCGCGCCTTGATCCATCGTTTCGCGCAACCGCTCGGCGCTGCCCGCCAGCGCGCGGGCGGTTTGGTTCAGCGCCGTCAGGTCAGCACCGGGCCGCAGCGCAAGGGCCAGAAGCACCGCGTCATTCCAGCCCGTGCCATGGTCCAGAATCGCTGTCAGCCAATGGCCAAACCCCTCGGCCTCGGTGATCTCACCCATTGCCACTGCCTGCTCCAACCCGTGCGAATAGGCAAATGCCCCGGTCGGAAACGCCGGGGAAAGCCACTGCACCAGCGACAACAGCACCGGGGCGTCAGGCGTGGTCATGCGAATGGTCATGATCGTGGCTATGTCCCATGGTCCGCCCCAACCCGTAAGCGCCGCCTTCGGGCGTGAAGGGCCGCGTATCGCGCATGACCTCTGCACCCAGCTTGGCCAGCATCGCTTCCAGCACATGGTCCTGCCGGATCACCAGACAATCCGGGCCGATCTGACACGGCGTGTGCCGGTTGCCGATATGCCATGCCAGCCGTGCCAGATCGCCACGCACCACAAGCACGGGTTCGGGCGCTGCTTGCACGGCAATCTCGCGCCCGTCTTCCAGCACAAACGCCTCTGATCCGGTCAGGTTCGTCACTTCCGGCAGGTCCACAAGGAACCCACGGCCCGACGCCGCGACCAAACGCTTACGGCGCAAGAACCGCCCCTCATAGTCCAGCGCGACCGTGTCGCAGGCGTGGTGGACATGGGCGTGGATGCGCACGGCCTTGGGGTAATCCTCCATCATGTCCTCCTCAGAACAGGAAATACCGCTGCGCCAACGGCAATTCGGCCGCCGGTTCGCAGGTCAGAAGCTCGCCATCGGCGCGCACTTCGTAGGTTTCGGGATGCACGTCTATCTGCGGGGTGGCCGCGTTCAGCACCATGTCGGATTTGCCGATATTGCGCGTGCCGCTGACCGCCAGAAGCTGCTTTTCCAGCCCCAGCCTGCCCTTGATTCCATCGGCCAGGGCCGCACCGGACACGAAGGTCACGGACGAATTCAACCGCGACCGCCCATAAGCCGCCCACATGTTGCGGGTGTAGAAGGGCTGCGCCGGGATGGACCCGTTCGGGTCGCCCATCTGCGCGCTGACAATGCTGCCGCCCATCAGCACCATTTCCGGCTTGGCCCCGAAAAACGCGAAGTTCCACAGGCACAGATCGGCCCGTTTGCCGACCGCGATGGACCCGATATGTTCCGAAATGCCATGCGCAATGGCCGGATTGATGGTGTATTTGGCGATAAACCGGCGCACGCGCATATTGTCATTATCGCCGGTCTCCTCGGGCAGACGCCCGCGCTGCTTGCGCATTTTGTCGGCGGTTTGCCATGTGCGGATTATCACCTCGCCCACACGGCCCATGGCCTGACTGTCAGAGCTGATGATCGACATCGCGCCCATGTCATGCAGGATATCTTCGGCGGCAATGGTTTCGCGGCGGATGCGGCTTTCGGCAAAGGCCACGTCCTCTGGCACCTTGTTGTCCAGATGGTGGCAGACCATCAGCATGTCCAGGTGTTCTTCGATCGTGTTGCCGGTATAGGGCCGCGTCGGGTTGGTCGAGGACGGGATCACATTCTGCGAACTGACCACTTTCAGAATATCGGGCGCATGGCCCCCGCCCGCCCCTTCGGTGTGAAACGCATGAATGGTGCGCCCGTTGATCGCGGCCAGCGTGTTTTCCACGAAGCCCGATTCGTTCAGCGTATCTGTATGGATCATGACCTGCACATCCATCGCATCGGCCACGCTTAGGCAGCAATCAATGGCGGCCGGGGTGGTGCCCCAATCCTCGTGCAGCTTCATGGCGGCAGCCCCGGCCGTGACCTGTTCCTCCAGCGCGGCGGGCAGCGAAGCATTACCTTTGCCAGCAAGCGCAAGATTGACCGGCATCGCCTCAAACGCTTGCAACATGCGGCCAAAGTGCCACGGCCCCGGTGTGCAAGTGGTGGCCAGCGTGCCATGCGCGGGGCCGGTGCCACCGCCCAGCATGGTGGTAATGCCCGAGGCCAGTGCGTCCTCTATCTGCTGCGGGCAGATGAAATGGATATGCGCATCGAACCCGCCTGCGGTCAGGATCTTGCCTTCGCCCGCGATCACTTCGGTTCCCGGCCCGATCACAATGGTCACACCCGGTTGCGTGTCGGGGTTGCCCGCCTTGCCAATTGCCGCAATCAGCCCATCCCGCAGGCCGACATCCGCCTTGTAGATGCCGCTATGGTCCACGATCAGCGCATTGGTAATGACCGTGTCCGCAGAGCCTTCGGCGCGGGTGCGCTGGCTTTGGCCCATACCGTCGCGGATAACCTTGCCACCGCCGAATTTCACTTCCTCGCCATATATGGTCAGGTCGCGCTCGACCTCTATTATCAGGTCGGTATCGGCCAGCCGAACCTTGTCGCCCGTCGTGGGGCCAAACATATCGGCATATGTGCCGCGGTCTATGCTGGCTGGCATTACAAAGCCCCCATTATTTTCTGGTTAAACCCATACACTTTGCGGTCGCCGCGATAGGGCACAAGCTGCACCTCGCGGGTCTGGCCCGGCTCGAACCGCACGGCAGTTCCGGCAGCAATATCCAGCCGGTAGCCGGTGGCCGTGTCACGGTCGAACTGCAAGCCGGGGTTGGTTTCAGCAAAATGATAGTGGCTACCCACCTGAATAGGCCGGTCGCCGGTATTGGCCACAGTCAGGGTGATTGCCTCTTGCCCTTCGTTCATGGTAATGCTGCCGGATGCGGGAAAGACTTCTCCGGGGATCATGCGCGCGGCCCCCGCCCGCCCGCACGGTTCAACAGCACAACCGCGCCAAAAGCCACGCCAATCAGGCCCAGCGCCCAGAGCATGTGATCGGGGGCAAGGATGAAGTGCAAAATTCCATCTCTTGCGACAGTTTCAGGGCCATGGCCCGGATGTGCAACGACAGGGCTGGCCAAAAGCATGGGCGCAGCAAGGGTGGTTATGCGAAAGATGGGGTTCATGGCGGGTCTCCTTCAACGAATGGGGTGGTGGACGGTCACCAGCTTGGTGCCGTCGGGGAATGTGGCCTCGACCTGAATCGAGTGGATCATCTCTGCGATCCCCTCCATGCAGTCGGCGCGGGTGACGACATGCGCGCCCGCTTCCATCAGGTCAGCCACCGACCGGCCATCGCGCGCGCCTTCGACCACGAAATCGGAAATCAGCGCCACCGCTTCGGGGTGGTTCAGCTTCACGCCACGCGCATGACGGTTCCGGGCAACCATCGCGGCCATGGAAATCAGCAGCTTGTCTTTTTCACGGGGGCTTAAGTTCATCTCACTCCTCTTGGGGTTACATCTGCCACACGCGCGGCGGCGGGGCGCCGCGCCGCAAAACACGCAGCAAAGACAGGATTTGACGGCGCAAAGGCCAACCATCGGCGGCCAGAAGCCGCACAACCAGCTTGCCGTCATAGGCGCTGGCGGCGGCCTCGACATCGTCTGTCAGCGCGTCCCGCGCAGCACCCAAAGCATCTTCAGCCCCTTGAGCGCACAGAACCAGTGTCGCAAAAGCGCGTGCGCCACCAAGCAGGGCGGTTTGGCCGGGATGGGCCAGCGCGGCGGTATCCAACACCAACGGCTCCAGAAAGACCGGCACGCCACCGCGCGTAAGGGTGCGACAGTCGCGCAAGCTCAATGAGCGGACGTCCTCGGCCATGGCCGCGCGACCCAGCACAACGCTTTCCAACAGCAGACAGCCAGCATCCGGAGCCAAGGCAATCCGGGTGTCACGGTGCAAATTGCTATGGTCGAACAGGATGGTTTCCTGCGGCAGCCAATCCAGCCAGCAGCCCGCGCCGACATCATGCGTCACCCGAACATGCGCCGGCCCATCATTGGCCCGGTAGGCGCGTTCGGCGGTTTGGGTCGTGGCCGTGACATGGGCGCCCTCGGTCAAGGAAACGGCATAATCCAGCCGGTCGCCACTGGTCAGCCCGCCAGATGTGTTCAGAAACACAACCTCTGGCCGACCGGAAATGCGCGGAAGCTGCGCTTTGGCCGAACCGACCTGCCGCAACTGGCCCAAACGCGCACCGGCGAACCCGACACGAGCCTCGCCCGCGCTTCGCTGCATCTTCACCTGTTGACCGGAATCAAGCATCGCACCCCCATAAGCGGTCACTTGATACCGACTGGCGCGCCAAGCGCAGATCATGGGCCATGGCAGCAATGCAAGCGCCGCCCGTTTGCCTGTCAAACGGGCGGCGCTTTTAACATTTGCCTATAAACTAGGCTTCGTGAAAACTTAAGCAGGCGTCGAAGAGACACCCACATGCGCAGGGCGCAAAAGCTGGTCATGCAGCATAAAGCCCTCGGCCATGACCTGTATGATCTGGCCCGCCTTGAAATCAGGAACGGGGGCTTCGAACATCGCCTGATGCAAATGCGGGTCAAAACGGTCGCCCACTTCGGGACAAATCCGTTCCACGCCGTGCTTGTTCAGAATTCCGGTCAGCTCGCGCAGCGTCAGCTCTACCCCTTCGACCAGCCCACCGGCGGCAGCGCGGGTGTCTTCTGTGGCGGCGTTCAGCGCGCGGGCAAGGTTGTCATAGACCGGCAACATGTCGCGTGCGATCTTCGACCCGCCGTAAAGCTGGGCATCGCGGCGGTCCTTTTCGGCACGCTTGCGGCTGTTCTCTGCCTCTGCCAATGCGCGGATCATGCGGTCACGCATATCATCGCGCTCGGCCTCTGTCGTCGCAAGGCGCGCTTCCAGATCGGCAATCACATCATGCTCGGTCTCTGCCGCCTCTGGCGTGTCATCCTCCGGCATTTCAGCTTCGGAAAAAGGGGTGTCTTTCGGCTCTGCCATCGTCTTCCTCAATCTGCGCGGTGGGTGTCTGTCAGCAGACGCCCAACCAGTTGCGCGGTGTAATCCACAATCGGCACGATTCGTCCATAGTTCAGCCGCTTCGGGCCAATCACGCCAACCGCACCAATAATCTTTCGGTCAGCGTTCATATAAGGGGAAACGACCAGAGTTGAACCCGTCAGCGAAAAAAGCCTGTTCTCGGCACCGATAAAAATACGCACCCCGTCGCCTTGTTCCGTCAGTTCAAGAAACTCGGTAATGTCGCGCTTGCGTTCCAAATCATCGAACAAGCTGCGAATGCGTTCAAAATCTTCGGCCGATGCCTCGTCCAGCAGGTTCGATCGCCCGCGCACGATCAACCGCTCTTGCGGCTCGCCTTCATTTTCCCATACCGCCAACCCCTGTTCGACCAGCGATTGCGCCAGCGTGTCGATTTCGCGGCGGTTGCGCGCCAGCTCGGCCCGGAACCGGACCAAAAGCTGCCCCACACTGGCGCCTTCGGTCATGGAATTCAGGTAATTCGCGGCCTCGCGCATTGCCGATGGCGTCATCCCACGCGGCGGCGTGAAAATGCGGTTTTCAACATGACCGTCCGTAAACACCAGCACCACAAGCGCGCGATCCGGCGACAGGCTGACGAAATCTATATGCTTGACCGCCGCTTCATGCTTGGGCGACAGCACCAGGGACGCGCCCTGCGTCACCCCGCTCAGCGCCCCGCCAATCTGTTCCAGCATGGTGCCCATGTCGCGCTCGTTGCTGCCCATGGTCTGGTCCAGCTTGGCCCGGTCGTCGTCATCCAGGGGTGACACTTCCAGAAGCGAATCGACAAACAGCCGCAGCCCCAGATTGGTCGGCACCCGACCCGCCGACACATGCGGGCTGTCCAGTAATCCAAGATATTCAAGGTCTTGCATTACGTTTCTAACGGTCGCGGCAGAGACTTTCTCGCTTAGGCCCCGCGTCAGGGTGCGTGACCCAACAGGGCCGCCGGTGTCCAGATAGGCCTGAACCACGCGGCGAAACACCTCTCGCGAGCGGTCGTTCATTTCGCTCAACAGCTTTGCAGTATCGCGTGGGTCCGACATCCTCTGAAACCTCTGGCTGGGACCGCCCGACAGCACCGCAAAATCCCTGCCTTTTCAAGCCCAAACAGCTTGCATTGCGGCTCTTCTGCCTTGTATCGGGGGATAACCCCCGTGAAAGGACATGCCATGCGCCCCTCTGGTCGTGATTTAGACACCCTCCGCGAAATTTCAATCGAAACCAATGTAACCATGCACGCCGAAGGGTCGTGCCTGATCTCCATGGGTAACACCAAGGTTCTGTGCACCGCGTCTTTGGAAGACCGCACACCACCCTTCCTGCGCAACACCGGCCTGGGCTGGGTCACGGCGGAATACGGCATGTTGCCCCGATCAACCAACACGCGGATGCGGCGCGAGGCGGCTTCGGGCAAGCAACAGGGCCGCACCGTGGAAATTCAACGCCTTATCGGGCGGTCTTTGCGCGCCTGCGTAGACCGGTCGGCCCTTGGAGAGCGCCAGATCACCGTTGATTGTGACGTGATCCAAGCCGATGGCGGCACCCGTTGCGCGGCCATCACCGGCGGTTGGGTCGCGCTGCGTCTGGCTGTGAACAAGCTGCTGAAAGCTGGCGATGTGGTCAGCGATCCGATCATGGACCATCTCGCGGCGGTATCTTGCGGCATCTATGCAGGCCAGCCGGTGCTGGATCTGGACTATGCCGAAGACAGCACCGCAGGCGTAGACGGCAATTTCATCCTGCTGGGCTCTGGCCGCATGGTCGAGGTGCAGATGAGCGCCGAAGGGGCCACCTTCAGCCGCGCCGAAATGGACCAGCTTTTGAACCTCGCCGAAAAAGGCGTGGGCGATTTGGTCACTGCCCAGAAAGCCGCGATTGCATGAGGCAGTTTACCGAAAAGACTCTTCTGATCGCCACGCATAACGCGGGCAAATTGGAAGAGTTTCGCCAGATCATGACGCCGCTGGGCATAACCGTTACCTCTGCGGGGGAACATGGCCTGCCGGAACCTGACGAAACCGAAAGCACCTTCATCGGTAACGCCCGGATCAAGGCCCATGCCGCCGCCAAAGCCACCGGACTCCCCGCGCTGGCTGACGATTCCGGGCTGGAAGTGATGGCGCTGGACGGTGCGCCGGGCGTCTACACCGCCGATTGGGCCGACACGCCGAATGGCCGCGATTTTATCATGGCGATGGAGAAAACCCACGCCAAGCTGATCGAAGCGCAAGCCCCCCAGCCTTGGCAGGCGCGCTTTTGCTGCACGCTGGTTCTGGCTTGGCCCGATGGGCATGATGAAGTGGTCGAAGGCCACGCAAACGGCCAACTGGTCTGGCCCCGGCGCGGGCAGGACGGCCACGGCTACGACCCCATGTTCCAGCCTGACGGTGAAACCCGCACCTTTGCCGAAATGTCAGCAGACGAGAAAAACGCCCTCTCCCACCGCGGCGCAGCCATCGCCGCCCTTATGAAAGCCTGTTTCACATGAAACGCATCTCTACTGGTTCTCCGTTCGAGAAAACAATGGGCTATTCCCGCGCTGTCGTGAAAGGCGATTGGTGCTTTGTCAGCGGCGTGACCGGCTACGACTACGCCACCATGACCATGCCGGACAGCGTCGCTGACCAAGCGCGCAACTGCTTTGCAACCATTGCCAAGGCGCTGACCGAGGGCGGCTTCACCATGGAGGATGTGGTCCGCGTGCAATACACCCTGACCGATGCTGCGCTGCTCGATGATCTGCTGCCCGCCTTGGGCGAAGCGATGGGCGACATCCGCCCCGCCGCGACCATGGTTATTGCGGGTCTTATCAAGCCCGAAATGCTGATCGAGATTGAAGTCACGGCTTTCAAGGGCTGATGATGAACGACTGGCAAAACGGCGGATTCGGCCTGTATATTCATTGGCCGTTTTGCCAGGCCAAATGCCCCTATTGCGACTTCAACAGCCATGTCAGCGCCCATGTGGACCAGGCCGCATGGGGGCAAGCCTACCTGTCCGAAATTGACCGGCTGGCCGCCGAAACCGGGCCGCGTGTGCTGAACACCATCTTTTTCGGCGGCGGCACACCGTCGCTGATGGAGCCAGATCTGGTTGCCGCGATCATAGAGCGCGCCCACACGCGCTGGCCCGCCGCGAATGATTTGGAAGTGACGTTAGAGGCCAACCCGACTTCGGTTGAGGCAGGACGCTTTCGCGCCTATGCGCAGGGCGGTGTCAACCGCGTTTCCATGGGAATTCAAGCGCTTAATGATACAGACTTGAAGCGCCTTGGCAGGATGCATTCGGCGGCAGAGGCCCGCGCGGCCTTTGACATCGCCCGCAGGTCCTTCGACCGCATCAGCTTTGACCTGATCTATGCGCGCCAATACCAGACGCTGACCGACTGGCGCGCAGAACTGACCGAAGCCCTGTCCATGGCCGTCGATCACTTGTCGCTGTATCAATTGACGATCGAACCCGGCACCGCTTTCGGTGCCCGCGCCGCCAGAGGCGGTTTGCACGGCCTGCCCGATGACGACATTTCCGCCGATATGTATCTGGCCACGCAGGATATTTGCGCCAAATACGGCCTGCCAGCTTATGAGGTGTCGAATCATGCGCGTCCCGACGCGCAATCGCGGCACAATCTTATTTACTGGCGCTACGGGGATTATGCGGGCATTGGCCCCGGCGCGCATGGGCGACTAACGCTGAACGGCACTCGCTGGGCCACGCAAACACCGCTCATGCCCAACACATGGCTAAAACAGGTCGAGACCGAAGGCCATGGCGAAAGTCCCAGAGAGGCCATCCCCACCGAAGAGCAGGCTCTTGAGCACATTATGATGGGGCTTCGGTTGGCAGAGGGTCTAAATATAGACCGTTTCGCGCACCTAAACGGGCGCCCCCTGCCCCAAGACAAGATCGACACGCTAATAGAGCAAGGGCTGGTTCATCTCAGCGAAAATCGCCTGACGGCGACCGCCCAAGGGCGTGCCGTGCTAAATGGCGTGTTACGCGAGCTACTTACCTAGGCGTTCCCAGAACAGAGCATAGCTTGTCCAACTGGTCCATGTTGCGATAGGCGACCGTCACCCTGCCCTTACCGCCCCCATCATAGTCAATAGAGACTTTCATCCCCAATGCGGCAGACAAGTCATTTTCCAGCGCCTGCGTGTCGCTATCCTTGCCCTTAGAGCGGGGCTTTGCCTTTGGCCCGGCGTCGGCGCGTTTCGTCAACGCCTCGACCTGACGGACCGAAAGCCCCTCTGCCACAACCTTGCGCGCCAAAGTGCCCGCATCTTCGGACGTCACCAACGCTCTGGCATGGCCTGCGCTTAGCTTGCCATCGCGCACCAAAAGCTGCACATCATCCGGCAGGTTCAACAGGCGCAACAGATTGGCAATATAGGACCGGCTTTTACCCAAGACCTCTGCCAATTTTTCCTGAGTATGACCAAAGCGTTCGATCAGCGCACGGTAGCCCTGCGCTTCTTCCACCGCATTCAGATCAGCACGTTGCACGTTCTCGATAATTGCAATTTCCAACACCTCGGTATCGGTAAATTCGCGCACCACAACGGGCAGTTCATGCACCTGCGCGCGCTGCGCGGCGCGCCAACGACGCTCCCCAGCGACAATCTCATACATCTCACCCTTCGCACGGACGACCAGGGGCTGAATAACGCCTTTTTCGCGGATAGATGCTGCAAGCTCTGCAAGCGCGGTATCATCAAAATGCCGCCGGGGCTGATCGGGATTCGGCACAATCGATTCGACAGGCAACGTCACAATCGGCCCCGGCGCGCTGGTGCTTGTCTGCTGCTCCAGCGCAACATCGGCCATCAGGGCAGACAGACCGCGCCCCAAACCGCCACGCTTTTCAGGTTTACGATCCATTACAACGCCGCCCCTTCTTGTGCCAATTTGCCATGCTTGGTCATCAATTCGACAGCCAGCTCACGATACGCCACAGCCCCTTTGGACTGCGAATCGTATTGCAAAACCGGAACCGCATAAGACGGCGCTTCTGACACCCGAACATTTCGCGGAATCATGGTTTTCAGCACCAAATCACCAAGGTTGTCACGAGCATCGGCCTCTACCTGCTGCGCAAGATTGTTCCGCCGATCATACATCGTCAACAAAATACCCTCTATCCGCAGGCTGGAATTCGCGGTTTCGCGCAATTCACGAATGCTCAACATTAGCTGAGACAGCCCTTCCAGCGCGAAAAATTCCGCCTGCAACGGCACAAGAACCGAATGCGCAGCGACCATGGCGTTTACCGTCAATAGGTTTAGCGATGGCGGGCAATCAATCAGGACATAGTCGAACCCAGCCGATGTGATCGCCGGTTGGCGCAGCGCGTCTTGCAAAAGATAGGTCCGCCGCGCGCGCGACATTAATTCTATATCCGCCGAGGACAGATCCGTGGTGGCCGGAATTACCCACAGCGGCGCCTCGCCAACCTGCCGCATGATGTCGGTGGCGGGCACGTCGCCAAATATCAAATCATAGGTCGTATAACGACGGGTGCTGCCCTCTATCCCCAAGCCGGTAGAAGCATTGCCTTGCGGGTCGATGTCAATCAGCAAAGTCTTCTTCCCCGCCTCTGCCAAAGCAGCGGCCAGATTGATTGCCGTGGTCGTTTTCCCGACCCCGCCTTTCTGATTCGCAACCGCAATGACCCGCGTTTTTGGCTGGCTAGACACGTTGAATATCCTTCAAGGCTAAAATGCGCGCAGACTCGTCCGTCTTGCTGTCGTGGCTGGTGACATCAAACTGCCACTCTGCCCGCGCCGCTTCAAGCTCTGCCATGTGATTTTTACCCTTTGGCAACAAGGCAATCCCACCCAATGCCAGATGACGGTGAACGAGTGGCAAAAGCTGAGGGAGCGGCGCCAGAGCGCGCGCGGACACTACATCAGCAGACACAGGCGACAGTTGCTCCGCCCGTTCAACCCGAACGGTCAGATTCAGCGAAAACTGTTGCTGGCACACAAGCAGAAACGCCGCCTTCCGCTTATCGCTTTCAACCAACGTAAAGTGACAGTCCGGCATCTGTTCCAACGCCATGATTGCGCAAACGATGCCGGGAAAACCGCCACCTGATCCAAGATCGACCCAAGACGTAACAGGCTGGCCAACAAGTTCGAAAACTTGCATAGAATCAACGATATGACGCGCCCAAAGATCATCAAGCGTGGAGGCGGCTACCAGATTTATACGAGGGTTCCACCGCCGAACCAGAGCCTCAAGCGCTTGCAACTTCTCATGTGTTTCACGTGAAACATTGCCGTCCAGTGATTGCGGCATCATGCGGACTCTCGCCTGCCGACAGCCTGAATGCGCGCCAAAATAAGAACAAGAGCGGCGGGCGTCATTCCATCTATCCGGCCAGCCTGCGCAATGCTTTTGGGCTTGGACCGGGACAACTTATCTGCCAGCTCGCGCGACAGACCGTTAATCGCGCTGTAATCAATTCCATCCGGAATTGCCCGCGCCTCATCCGCCCGCAAAGATGCGATCTGACTTTCCTGTCGGGTCAGATATGCGGCATAGATCATTTCTCGACCAAGCTGTGCGCGGGTATCCTCATCTATCGTCTTGAAATCGGGTTCTAAAGTTTCCAACACATCAAAACCAAACCCCGGCAAGCCCAACAATTCCAGCGCAGTGCGGCGGGTGCCATCTTCGCTAATCTTGTAACCAGCATTACGCAACTGCCCCGGCGTAAAGGTCTTCGCCGTCAGTTTTGCCCGCGCGGATTGCAGCCTGCCATTCTTTTCCTCAAACGCAACGCGACGCCCGTCACCAATGCAACCAAGCGTCTGGCCCAACGGCGTCAGTCTTTGGTCAGCGTTATCCGCTCGAAGCGACAACCGGTATTCTGCACGAGAGGTGAACATACGGTAAGGTTCTGACACTCCGCGTGCGGTAAGGTCATCTATCATAACCCCGATGTAACTATCCGCACGGCTCAGGTGCAGCGGTTCGCGGTCAAACGCCATACATGCAGCGTTCAGACCAGCAACAAGCCCTTGCGCGCCAGCTTCTTCATAACCTGTTGTCCCATTGATCTGCCCCGCCAGGAACAAGCCGGGCAGCGCAGAAAGCTGCAAGCTTAGGTCCAACGCACGCGGGTCAAGGTAGTCATACTCAATCGCATAGCCCGGTTGCAAAATCTCTACATTCTGCAAGCCGCGAATCGTGCGGACGTAAGCCTCTTGCACCTCTGCCGGAAGCGATGTCGAAATCCCGTTCGGATAGACCGTATCGCTATCCAGCCCCTCTGGCTCTAGAAAAATCTGGTGCGAATCCTTGTCCGCAAACCGCGTAATCTTGTCTTCTATCGAAGGACAATATCGCGGACCAACCCCCTCAATCTGCCCGCCATACATCGCAGAGCGTGACAGATTCTCGCGCACGATCTGGTGTGTTTCGGGGTTTGTGTGGGTGATCGCACAGGCGATTTGTGGGGCAATCGTATGGTTGGTCAGAAATGACATATAGGCGGGGATGTCATCTCCGGGCTGAGTTTCCAGCATGTCCCAGTCAATGCTTGATGACCGCAAGCGCGGCGGCGTGCCGGTTTTCAAGCGGCCCATCGGCAAACCGAGGCCACGTAACTGCTGTGCAAGGACGGTAGAGGCAGCGTTCCCCATGCGGCCCGCCGGAAAACTACGGTCACCAATGAACACCTTACCGCCCAGGAAGGTGCCAGTTGTCAATACAACCGCTTTGGCAAGCAGCGCGCTGTCATCACCGATCCGAACACCAACGACACGCCCACCCTCAAGCTCTAGCGCTGTCACCTCAGCCTCAATGACATCTACATTTGGTGCTTCTGCAACAATATGGCGGATCGCATCGCGGTAGCGCACCCTGTCGGCCTGCACGCGTGGCCCTTGCACCGCTGGCCCTTTTGACCGGTTTAGCAGGCGATATTGGATCGCAGCATAATCCGAGGCGCGGCCCATGGCACCATCCAGCGCATCAATTTCACGAACCAGATGGCCTTTCCCCAGTCCGCCGAAGGCTGGATTGCAGGACATCACACCCAGATCGTCTTTGCGAAACGTGACCAAACCGGTCTTTGCACCCATCCGACCAGCGGCGAGCGCTGCTTCGACACCGGCATGACCACCGCCAACAACGATCACATCGTATTGTTTCACGTGAAACACTCCTACTTGCCGATGCAAAAACTGCTGAAAATGTCGCCCAGCACGTCTTCGACATCTACCACGCCGATCAGCACATCAAGCGCGTTGATTGCTATCCGGATATCTGCCGCCACCAGTTCTGCGATATAGTCCCCTTCCGCGATTTTATCAATCGCATCGGTCAGCGCTGTGGCGGCCTGTTGCATCGCTTGCTGGTGGCGTTCCCGAACCGTGACACCATCGCGCGCTGTCATGGCAGAAAGCCGCTCTGTGATCTGGTCTAACAACCGGTCCACACCCTGGCCGGTATGGGCAGAGATACCGTTCGGCATCGCGTTAATATCCGCTTTACTGCGGACAACTAAATCGCGGTCTGTCGTCTCGATCATCATCGCGGGCTGGTCGGCGGGGTGCAGAATGATCCGCAAATCCGCTTGTTCGGCGCGAGCTTTACCGCGTGCAATGCCGATCGCTTCGACTTCTTCCGTCGTATCGCGCAGGCCTGCCGTATCTAAAAAGGTAACAGCAAACCCGCCCACGTCCATCCGCACTTCCAGAACATCACGGGTTGTCCCAGCCACATCGGATATAATTGCGGCGTCTCGACCTGCCAAGGCATTGAGCAAGCTCGATTTTCCGGCATTAACCGGGCCAATTAGAGCAACTTCAAAGCCACTCTGAATGCGCTCTCGGGCGCGCTGTCCGGCCAGTTCGGATTGCACCCCACCCTCTACCGCGCGAAGTTCCGCCAATATCTGCGTGTCGAAATTGCCAACGTCTTCTTCGACAAAATCAATCGCCGTTTCGACCAGCGCCGCCGCCTTGACCAGATGCCTGCGCCAAACGCCAACAACACGCCCAATCGCCCCGTCCAAAATGCGCAAAGCCTGCCGCCGTTGGCTTTCGGTTTCCGCTTCCAGCAGGTCGCTCAGAGCCTCAACCTGGGTCAGGTCCATGATGCCATTGTCTAGGGCGCGGCGGGTAAACTCTCCGGGTTGCGCAAGCCGCAAGCCGTGGTCGACGGCAAGACACCGCTCCACGGCTGCGACCGTGGCCATGCTGCCATGAACCATCAGTTCGGCCACATCCTCACCCGTGAAGCTGGCGCCTTTGGCGAAGGTAAGGACCAGCGCAGAATCCAGCCGTTCCCCTGCCTCGTTGCGCAACATGCGTAACGTCGCTTGGCGCAACGGCGGTAAGCTGCCCGCCATAGCGCGCGCCACGTCATGCGCGCGTGTGCCAGAAATCCGAATAACAGAGACGCCCGATTTTCCACGGGCCGAGGCCAGCGCGAAAATCGTGTCCATGGCGTTAGGCGTTCATCGAGTCGAAGAAATCGCTGTTCGTCTTGGTCTGTTTCAGCTTGGAAATCAGGAATTCGATGGCGTCGGTCGTGCCCATCGGGTTCAGGATACGGCGCAGCACGAAGGTCTTTTGCAGATCGTTCTTTTCGATCAGCAGGTCTTCTTTCCGGGTGCCGGATTTCAGAATATCCATTGCCGGGAAGACGCGCTTATCGGCAACCTTGCGGTCCAGCACGATTTCGCAGTTACCGGTGCCCTTGAATTCTTCGAAGATCACTTCATCCATACGCGAGCCGGTGTCGATGAGCGCGGTGGCGATGATCGACAACGAACCGCCTTCTTCGATATTCCGGGCAGCACCAAAGAAGCGTTTGGGGCGTTGCAGGGCGTTCGCGTCTACACCGCCGGTCAGCACCTTGCCGGACGATGGCACAACGGTGTTGAACGCGCGACCAAGACGGGTGATCGAATCCAGCAGGATCACCACGTCGCGCTTATGTTCCACAAGGCGCTTGGCTTTCTCGATGACCATTTCGGCCACAGCAACGTGGCGGGTAGCGGGTTCATCAAAGGTAGAGGCGATGACCTCTCCCTTCACCGAGCGCTGCATATCCGTCACCTCTTCCGGGCGTTCGTCGATCAGCAGAACGATCAGGTAACACTCCGGGTGGTTCTTGGCGATGCTATGAGCAATGTTCTGTAGTAGAACGGTTTTACCCGTGCGCGGCGGGGCCACGATCAGCGCACGCTGGCCTTTGCCAAGCGGCGACACAAGGTCGATAATCCGGGCAGAGCGGTCTTTGGTTGCGGGATCATCCGTTTCCATCCAGATCCGCTCGTCCGGGTAAAGCGGTGTCAGGTTGTCAAAATGCACCTTGTGGCGCGATTTGGACGGATCATCGAAATTGATCTGAGAGACTTTGGTGATAGCGAAATAGCGTTCATTTTCTGATGGAGCCTGAATGACGCCTTCGATCGTGTCGCCCGTGCGCAGCGAATATTGCCGGATCATGTCGGGGGACACATAGATATCATCGGGACCGGGTAGATAGTTCGCTTCTGGCGCGCGCAGAAACCCGAAACCGTCTTGCAGCACTTCCAGAACGCCCTCGCCCGAAACTTCCCAGCCATCTTCGGCACGCTCTTTCAGGATAGAGAACATCATCTCGCCCTTGCGCATTGAAGGGGCGTTCTCGATCTCCAGTTCCTCGGCCAAAGCCAGCAATTCCGCCGGGCTTTTCGCCTTCAGGTCGGACAGGTTCAGGCGTTCGATTTGGTCAAGTTCGGTGTCGAGCATTGGAAATCCAGTTCGCCCGCGGAATATGCGGGACAGTCAAGGGTCACGATGTGGTATCGGAGACGCAATCCGCCGGACGGCAGAGCTCCCTGCGCATACCGCAGCCTTGTCACCAAGTCAATCAATGTCAGATTTTGACAACAACCGAGATGACAATGATGACCATCATCACTGTCGGGACTTCGTTCATCATGCGGTATTGACGACCCGTCAGGCTGTTGCCATCCGCCTCGAATATCCGGCGGCGTTTCGCGCACCAGATGTGAAACCACGTCATCCCGATAAGCCCGATGAATTTCGAATAGGGCCAGATTGCGCCCAGGTCCAGAACCCAGGGCATTGCCGCCATGGTCAGCCCCGTCACCCATGCCACAATCATGGCCGGGTTCATGATGACCCGCAGGAGCTTATGTTCCATGACCTTGAAGGTTTCGACCATTTCCGGGCTGGTGCCGCGTTCGACATGGTAGACGAACAATCGTGGCAAATAGAACAAGCCAGCCATCCAGCTGATAACTGCCATGATGTGCAGTGCCTTGATCCATGGGTAGAGCGTGTCAAGCATGAGCGATCCCTTCTGCGCTTCTATATAAAAAGAAAAGAATAAAGGGAATGATGTAGTAGATAGGGCCTGTGGATATGGGGATTACGGAACGCCCCACAGTCTTATCAACAGGACAGATCTTTGCGTGTTTGAGCGGATCACGAATAATAATTATATATTTCAATTGTATAGACAAGATCAAATCAAGAACAGAGATATTCAGACGATGGATCACAAAAGTTATCCACACCCCCGGCGAACCGATCTTAACAGGTGGATAACACGCCCCGGCAACTTGCAAGATTTGTGGGAACATGCCAGCAAACCACGACCTGCGTGTTTTACGTCTGTTTTGCCCTTCAGTTTCCGGGGGCTTGTTCACAAGGATATCCACATGGTGCTTGTTCTGGCTTCTGCATCGCGTGTTCGTGCGGATATGCTTCGTCGCGCCGGGGTCGCGGTAGACGTAGCGCCTGCCCGCATTGACGAGGGCGCTATTCGGGATGCGCTGTTGGCAGAGGGTGCCCCGCCGCGCGATATTGCCGATGCGTTGGCAGAGGGTAAGGCGCGGAAAATCTCTGGGCGTCATGCCGGGCTTGTTCTGGGCTGCGATCAGGTGCTGTCCTTGAGGGGGAAGATTTACGAAAAGCCCAACTCGCCAGAGGATGCCCGCGCGCAGCTACAGGCGTTGCGGGGCCATACGCATCAGCTTTTATCTGCTGCCGTGCTTTATGCCGATGGGGAACCCGTCTGGCGGCATGTCGGGGTTGCCCGTCTGACCATGCGCATGTTCAATGATCGCTATCTGGATGACTATATCGCACGGAACTGGCCAGACATTGGCGAATCGGTCGGGGCGTATAAGCTGGAGGAAGAAGGCGTGCGGCTATTCGCCCAAGTGACCGGTGATTACTTTACCATTCTTGGCCTGCCGCTTCTGGAGTTGCTGAATTACCTTGCCCTGCGTGGAGAGATTGACGGATGAAAATTCCCCTCGCCGGTGTCATCGGTTGCCCTGTCGGGCATAGTCGCTCGCCCGTTCTTCACGGGACATGGCTGCGCCAGCTTGGGCTGGCCGGGCACTATGTGCCGCTGCATATAGAGACGGATGATCTGGCAGATGTGCTGCGCGCCATGCCGCGTATGGGGTTTGTCGGCGCGAATGTGACAGTGCCGCACAAAGAAGCCGCGCTGGCGCTTGCCGATGATGTGTCTGAGACCGCCTTGCGAATTGGCGCGGCAAATACCCTTAGCTTTGGTCCCGATGGGCGCATTCATGCCGATAATACAGATGCTTACGGGTTTATTGCCAATCTGCATCAAAACGCGCCGGCATGGCAGCCATCGCACGGCCCGGCGCTTGTTCTGGGGGCCGGGGGCGCGGCCCGCGCGGTGATCGTTGCGTTGCAGGATGCTGGGGTGCCAGAGATTTACCTGACCAACCGCACCGCTGCACGGGCGCAAGGGCTGGCGACGGAATTTGGCGTGACTGCGCTGCCTTGGGAGGATCGCGCGCATGTGCTGCGCGATGTGGCCTGTGTTGTGAATACGACGTCGCTGGGGATGGGCGGACAACCGCCCCTGGACATAGACCTAAGCGCCCTGCCCGCCTCTGCCTTGGTTACGGATATTGTTTACACCCCGCTTGAAACGCCGCTTCTGGCACAAGCGCAGGCAAAGGGCTGCACGGTGGTGGACGGGCTTGGCATGCTGTTGCATCAGGCTGTGCCGGGGTTCGAGCGGTGGTTCGGCACCCGACCACAGGTGACAGACGCTTTGCGCATGGCGGTGCTGGCGTGACGTACCGGCTGGGGCTGACCGGGTCCATCGGGATGGGGAAATCCACCACGGCGCAGATGTTCCGTGACTGTGGCGTGCCGGTCTGGGATGCAGATGCGGCGGTGCACAGGCTGTATCAGGGCGCGGCGGTTGGCCCTGTTGGCACGCTTTGCCCGGACGCGGTGCAGGACGGCGCGATAGACCGGGCAGTTCTGAAAGACTGGATCGCCCGCGACCCTGCGGCGCTTGGCAAGCTGGAAGCGGTGGTGCATCCGTTGGTCGCGGCGGACCGTGCGGAATTTATCGCGTCCGCGCATGCTCCGTTTGTGGTTCTGGACATACCCCTGTTGTTCGAAACCGGGGCGGATGTGGACGGCGTTCTGGTCGTGACGGCCCCGGCAGAAGTGCAGCGCGCGCGCGTGCTTGAACGACCGGGGATGGACGCCGCGCAGTTCGAGCGTATTCTGGCCCGGCAAATGCCGGATGCCGAAAAGCGCGCCCGCGCTGATTTCGTGATAGAAACACTGGATATGGACAGCACGCGCGCTGCTGTGCAAGATATTGTAGGAAAACTGAGGGGCGGTGCCGATGCGTGAGATTGTTCTGGACACCGAAACCACGGGTTTCGAACCCGAACAGGGCGACCGGATTGTCGAGATCGGGGCGCTGGAACTGGTAAACCTTCGGCCCACAGGACAGACCTTTCATGTCTACATAAACCCAGAGCGCGACATGCCGGAAGGCGCGTTCGGGGTGCATGGCATTGGCCCGGACCTGCTGCCACAACCGCGCCCCGCGCGTGATGGCGAGGTGACGTTGCGCGACAAACCGCTCTTCGCGGCGGTGGGCCAGAAATTTCTGGATTTCGTTGGCGATGCGAAGCTGGTCATTCACAACGCAGCCTTCGACATGAAATTCCTGAATTTCGAGTTGGGGCGCATGGGCCTGCCGCAGCTTGACTGGCCGCGTGCGGTCGACACTTTGGCGATTGCGCGCAAGAAATTCCCCGGTTCGCCCGCCTCTTTGGATGCGCTGTGCCGCCGCTTCGGCATAGACAACTCATCGCGCACGCTGCATGGCGCGCTGCTGGACAGTGAAATTCTGGCAGAGGTGTATCTGGAGCTTCTGGGCGGCGCGCAGCCTGATTTTGCGCTGTCATCGGAACCGCTGAGTGCGGAAGGCACGATCACGCGCAGGCCATTGCCCAAGCGCCCTACCCCGTTGCCGCAAAGGCTGACAGAGGCAGAGGCCGAAGCCCATGCCGCGTTCGTTGCAAAACTGGGGGATAGCGCGGTTTGGGCCCGCTATGGCTAGGGCTGGTAGGGCGGGCGCGTAACACGCCCGCCACTTGGAATTAGTTTTGCACGGGGGCTGCGGCGTTTCCGGCCTGTGCGGCTGTCTGGCGCTGCAATTCCTGACGATACAGCGCAAGGAAATCGACCGTATCCAGGTTCAGCGGCGGGAAGCCACCATCGCGGGTGACGTCAGAGATGACGCGGCGCGCGAAGGGGAAGATCATCCGCGGGCACTCTATCAGCAGGAACGGGTGCAACTGCTCTTGCGGCACGCCTTCGACCAGGAACACGCCAACATAGTCCAGCTCGACAAGGAACAGGGTCTGATCGTCGGCCTTGTTCTTGGACGTGATCTTGAATTTCGTCGCCACGTCATACTGATTTTCTGCGTCACGCTTCTGTGCGTCAAGGCTGACCTGAACCTGAATGTCGGGCTGCACGTTCGCGCCCTGCATTTTTTTCTGTGCAGCGACGTTCTCGAAGGACAGATCCCGCATGTATTGCGCAAGGATACGCATGTTCACTTTCGGGGCCTGTGGCGCTGCGCCATTGCCTTGATTGGCTGTGTCCGTGTCAGTCATGTCTATGCTCTCTGTCTGGTTATGCGTTAATTGCGAAGATGTGTAGCAGCCCGCCCGGCGCGCCTCAATCCCGGTATTGGCGCGGATCGGGCGGCAGGCGGTTACGATCTGGGTCGGGCGCGGCATCGGATTCTGCGGTGTAATCGCCGTCTATGATGTCGTCGCGGGGTGCGGGCCGGGTTTGAACCACAATCCGGCGCAGCGCGATCATGCGGATTGCGGGGACTAACAGCAACAGGCCAAGCGCGTCTGTAAAGAACCCCGGCACCACCAACAGCAAAGCGCCGATCATACGCAGCGCCGAATGGGCCATTGGGCTGGCCGGGCTGCGGTCTGCCGCCAGCGCCGCGCGAATGTCTGTGCTGTTGCGATAAGGCTCCAACCTCATCAGAAACAGACCCAAGGCCCCGCTCGCGAAAATTTCAAGAAGCGTGCCCAAAACACCCAAAGCGCCGCCCAACTGCACGAAAAGCACAATTTCGAGCAGCGGAATTGCCAGAAAGGCCAGCAGGATAGGCATGTCTTCCCCTCTTTCCCAAAGGATCGGGCCGCTTATGGTGGACTTGCCCGTGTCGCCACCTTACATATGCATGGACAAAGCCATACCAACCCTTGGCAGAGGTAACAATGGACCCCGCCGTGATCCAATTACTCGTTCTTGCAGGAATAGCCGTGTTCCTGATCCTGCGCCTGCGTTCCGTGCTGGGCACGCGCGACGGGTTTGAAAAAACCTCCGTTCAGCGCGATGCCCCGGCCACCCCGCTTGATCGTAAACCAGCTTTCGAGGTGATCGAGGGTGGTCCTGACACGGATATTACCGATCATGTCACGGAAGGGTCCGACAGCGCCAAGGCGCTGACCCGGATGAAGGCCGTGGACCCGGAATTCGGGGTCAGCGACTTTTTGCAGGGCGCGCGCGGTGCCTATGAGATGATCTTGATGGCCTTCGAATCCGCCGATATGGAATCGATTCTGCCCTTCTTGTCGCGCGATGTGTTCAACAGCTTCGACGAAGTTGTGCAGACGCGCGAGCGTGAAGGGCTGGTTGTGGAAGCATCCTTTGTGGGTCTGCGCGAGATTGAGATTGTGGAGGCGACATTCGACGAAAAGACCAAGGAAGGCGAGATCACCTTGCGTTTCGTGGCCGAGTTGACGCAGGCCGTGCGGAAAGCTGAAACCGGTGAATTGGTGGATGGCGACCCCAACACGATCAAGCGCCAGAAAGATGTCTGGACCTTCGCGCGCGAAATGACGTCGAACAGCCCGAACTGGCAACTGGTCGCAACCGGCGATTAAGACCACCGGAAGGAGGAGCGTATGTCGCGCAAAAAGCGCCCTGCGCTCAGCCCGGAAGACCGCGAATTATGGGCGCGGGTCGTGCAAAGCGCCCGCCCCCTGAAAACCGATCTTGCCCATATTTTCGACACCCCGCCCGAAGCGCCCGCAGCCCCTGTGCCACCAAAGCCTGCGTCGTCATCGCGCGTTTTGCGGCCGCAGGGTAGCAATCCCGGCCCCCAGCATGTTTTGGCACAACCGCTATCCGAAGCGTTGGCAGAAGCCCCTGTGGCGATGGACAAGCGCCGTTTCCAGCGTATGTCGCGCGGCAAGTTGCAGCCAGAAGCACGGATTGACCTGCATGGCATGACGCTGGCGCAGGCGCATGGCGCATTGAACGGGTTTATCTTACGCGCGCAAGCCGAAGGGTTGCGGCTGGTGTTGGTGATTACTGGCAAAGGGCGGCAGGTCGAGGATGACGGCCCCATCCCTCGGCGGCGCGGCGCTTTGAAACATGACGTGCCGCAATGGTTACGCATGGCCCCGCTGGTGGGTGCGGTGCTGGAGTTGCGTGAAGCCCATGCCAGACATGGTGGGTCGGGGGCGTATTATGTCTATCTGCGTCGGATGCGTTAAGCGGGCCGGGACGCGCGCCCGTGGCGCCCACCCACCCACCCGCGCACGGGCGCGCGTTTGGGGGCTTTGCCCCCGCGTGGCTTTGCCACGCTCCCCCAGGATATTTGTGCAAGGATGAAGGGCGCGTGCTTTCGCTTGGCAAAGCCTTGGTTTTGCGGCAAAGCGTGGCGACATGAGATTTGCATTCCAGATAGAGACACGGGACGGTCGCGCGCGGCAAGGTCGGATTGACACGCCGCGCGGCGAAATCCGCACGCCGGCCTTCATGCCCGTGGGCACCGCCGCGACCGTAAAGGGCATGTTGCCCGAGCAGGTGCGCGAAACCGGCGCGGATATTCTGCTGGGCAATACCTACCACCTGATGCTGCGCCCCAGTGCCGAGCGGATTGCCGATCTGGGCGGGTTGCACAAGTTCATGAATTGGGACCGGCCCATTCTGACGGATTCGGGCGGGTTTCAGGTCATGAGCCTGGCCAATCTGCGCAAGCTGACGGAAGAAGGTGTGCGTTTTGCCAGCCATGTGGACGGGTCGCGCCATATGCTGACGCCGGAACGCTCGATGGAGATTCAGCGCCTTCTGGGGTCTGATATTGTGATGGCATTCGATGAATGCACGCCCTTTCCTGCGGATGAAGCGGTGGCGCGCGCCTCTATGGAACTGTCGATGCGGTGGGCGGCCCGTTCGCGCGAGGCTTTTGGTGATCGGCCCGGATATGCGCTGTTCGGGATTCAGCAAGGGTCTGTCTACAAGGACATGCGCGCCGAAAGTGCCGAGGCGCTGCGTGGTATCGGCTTCGATGGCTATGCAATCGGCGGGTTGGCTGTTGGTGAGGGGCAGGAACTGATGTTCGACGTGCTGGATTATGCCCCCGGCCAACTGCCTGAAGACAAGCCACGCTATCTGATGGGTGTGGGCAAGCCTGATGATATTGTCGGTGCGGTGCAGCGCGGGGTCGATATGTTCGATTGTGTGCTGCCCACGCGCTCTGGTCGGACGGGACAGGCCTGGACCGCCCGCGGGTCGGTGAACCTGCGCAACGCCCGCCACCGCGATGACCCGCGACCGCTGGAAGCGGGCTGCGATTGCCCGGCCTGCACCAAGTATAGCCGCGCCTATCTGCATCATGTTGTCCGGTTGGATGAAATGATCGCAGGAATGCTGCTGACATGGCATAACCTGCGTTATTATCAACGCCTGATGGCGGGGCTGCGCGCGGCGATTGCCGACCAGCGACTGGACGTTTTCGTGGCAGAGTTCCACGAATTGCGCGCCCAAGGCGATATAGACCCGATATAGGAAAGGCCCGACATGGCTGCCGATATGCTCTCGACAATCGTTAAACCTATCCACCGCGAGGGGCATAAGTTCCTGGCGATCTTCGGCGTTGTTACGGTTGCGCTGTTCCTGCTGTGGGAGCCTTTAGGCTGGATCGGCCTGGGTCTGACGGTTTGGTGTTACTACTTTTTCCGCGACCCGGACCGCCAGACGCCTTTGCGCGAAGGGCTGCTTGTCAGCCCCGCCGATGGGGTGATTTCGCTGATCGAACCCGCCGTCCCGCCGGCAGAGCTGGAGATGGGCGACCAACCCCTGACCCGTGTGTCGGTGTTCATGAATGTATTCGACTGCCATGTGAACCGCGTGCCCATCGCAGGGCGTATTACCAAGATCGCCTATCGACCGGGCAAGTTCCTGAACGCGTCGCTGGACAAGGCTTCTGTTGATAATGAACGCAACGGCCTGGCCGTGGAAATGGCCGATGGTCGCATGATTGGCGTGGTGCAGATTGCCGGGCTCGTGGCGCGGCGCATTCTGTGCGAGGTCTCCGAAGGTCAAGACATGCAGACGGGTGAGCGTTTCGGGATGATTCGCTTCGGCTCGCGCGTGGATGTCTACCTGCCCAACGGGGTGGAGCCGCTGGTGGCGCTGGGCCAGACCATGATTTCGGCGGAAACCGTGATCGCGGACCTGACCAGCGCGGAACCGCGCCGCATGGCGGGCGCGCGCTGATGCAACGCGACAGCCTTTCGCTTGTGCAGCTTGTGCCCAATGTGGTCACGATTCTGGGCATGTGCGCGGGGCTGAGCGCGATTCGCTACACATTCGCCGAACGCTATGAGCTTGCGGCGGCCCTTATCATCGTTGCGGCCATTCTGGACGGGCTCGACGGCCTTTTGGCGCGCAAACTGAACGCCGCCACGAGTTTCGGCGCGGAACTCGACAGTTTCTCGGATTTCGTCAGTTTTGGTGTCGCGCCGGGTATTCTCGTTTATGCCTATGCGCTCAACGGGATGGCAGCGGGCTTCGGCTGGGTCTTTGTTCTGATCTTCGCTGTCTGTGGCTGTCTGCGGCTGGCGCGCTTCAACCTGTCGCGAAGCGCCACGGATGGCGGGATGATCCGTCATTTTGTTGGTGTGCCAGCACCCGCCGGGGCAATGTTGGGCTTGCTGCCGGTCTATCTTGGGCTGGCCGGGTGGATAGACCCGTCAGCAATTCCGGTGCCGGTTGCGCTTTACCTTGGTGGCATAGGCTTGCTCATGATATCGCGCTTGCCCACGCCATCGCTGAAAGCGATCCGCATCGCGCGCAAACATGCGATATGGGTGTTGGTTGGCGCCAGCGCCTTTGTTGGGCTTTTATTCCTGCAAACATGGGCCACTCTGGTAATTACAGACCTTGTCTATCTTACCGTTTTGGCTGTGCTAAGCCTGCGTCGCCACGCCCCGCGCAAAAGCTGATATTCCGGAAAAAACCCGTGGCTTTACGCTTGACGCCGCGCGCTGCATTGCGTAATTGCCCTCTATCGCGCGGTTGTAGCTCAGTTGGTTAGAGTACCGGCCTGTCACGCCGGGGGTCGCGGGTTCGAGCCCCGTCAACCGCGCCACTTTTCAAAACCCCTCGCCCTATGGGCCGGGGGTTTTTCTATATATTCATTGTTGCAAAAATATCCTTGGGGAGTCGCGCGGTAGCGCGGCGGGGGCAAAGCCCCCTGAACACATAGCATTGCGCAGCGCAATTTGGTCAGGGACGCTCGACATCTGGACGGGCTGCGCCATCTTGCTGAACATGGAAAACCGCGCTCGATCTGTCCCGGCCTCTGCCTTTGCCCGCGGCTTGCGGGTGAGTGGCATGGCCACGGGCATGGCAGGGGCCACATTTGGTGCTTTGGCAGGTCAACTCATTCGTGGGCAAGGTGCAGATCTTGGCCGCGCGGCGCTGACCCCTGCGAATGCCCTCCGCGTGGCGGGCGGTCTGTCAGCGCTGCGCGGGGCGGCAATGAAGCTGGGGCAGATGCTCTCAATGGATAGCGGTTTGGCATTGCCTGCGGAATTCAGCGCACCGCTCGCCCAGCTTCAGGCGAACGCACCCGCAATGCCGCCTGCGCAGCTAAAGAAAGTTCTGACACAGGCTTGGGGCGCAGACTGGCCTAGACGGTTTCGCCGTTTCGATGTGCGGCCCTTGGCGGCCGCGTCGATCGGGCAGGTGCACCGCGCGGTCACGCAGGATGGGCGTGATCTGGCGATCAAAGTGCAGTTTCCGGGCATCGCGCGCAGCATTGACAGCGATATCGCAACCTTGGGGCGGCTTATGCGTTTGCCCGGTGTTCTGCCGCGTGATGTTGACATCACGCCTTTTCTAGCCGCCGCTCGCGCGCAATTGCATGACGAAGCGGATTACGCCCGAGAGGCCCGCGCGTTGGCGCATTTTCGGCAGGCGCTGGGCTATGATTTTATCGTTCCAAAGGTCTGGGACGACCTGACGACGCCGCAGGTTTTGGCGATGGATTTCGTCGAAAGCCAGCCGATTGACTCGCTGGTCGCGCAGCCGCAAGCGACCCGCGATGCGGCGATGGAGCAGTTGACAGCACTTACCCTGCGCGAGCTGTTCGAATTGGGGCAGATGCAGACCGACCCGAATTTTGCCAATTACCGGCTGGCCCCGGATGGACGGATCGTGTTGCTGGATTTTGGCGCGACGCGGGACGTTGCTTTAGAAGATGCGCAGAATTACCGCGCTTTGCTGCGCGCCATCCTTGCGGAAAACCGCGACAGCATGGCCGACCTTATGGCACAGATCGGCTATTTCCGCGGCGATGTGCCGCCTGACCGGCGGGCGCTGATTCTTGATCTGGCCGAAAAAGCCAGCGCGCCGTTGCGACAGCAAGCGCCCTATGATTTCGGCAACGCAACGCTGGTCGAGGATATCTTGCGCGAAGGGCAAGAGCTGGGCCAAGCGCGCGATTTCTGGCATGTCCCCCCGGCAGAGATGTTGTTTTTGCACCGCAAGATCGCGGGCATGTATCTGTTGGGTCAGCGGCTGCGTGCGCGGGTAGCGTTGCGGCCCTTGCTGGAACCCTATGCCTAAGCCAATCGCCGTGCGGCCAGCCAGCTTGCCAGCGCCATGACCCCGGCGGTCGCCAGACACAGCGCCAGCCCGCCCAACTGGTAACTTGCGCCCGACAGGAAGGTGCCGACCAACCGCCCGCTGGCATTTGCCATGTAGTAGAACCCGACATCGCGGGTGATTCGCTCTGCGGCGCCAAAGGCCAGGATCAGGTAAGAGTGCACCGAGGAATTAACGGCAAAGACAAAACCGAACAGAAAAAGCCCCGCGACAAGGGTGGCAGTCAGCCACGGCGCAGGAGCGCCCGCCAACCATACCGCAAGCGCCAGCGCAAAGGGGATGGGCACCAATAGGCCGGCCCAGAAGATCGCTTTGGCGGTGATCGCCGCTTCGGATTGCGCTGCGCCGCCCAGCAGGCGGGGCGCGAAGGCCTGCACCGCGCCATAGCCGATGATCCAGAGTGCCATGAAGCCGCCGACGAGGAAGAATGCCTCGCGCCGTCCGTCCGCTGTGCCGTCGGAGAGCACCGCCTGAAAATAGATCGGGATGCCGACGACGAACCACACATCGCGCGCGCCGAAGAGGAACATGCGTGCCAGCGATAGCTTGTTCACGCGCGGGTCGGATGAGCGCCAGCCTGACCAACCCTCGGCGGATTTCATTCGCCCCGGCAAGCCCGCAGGCAGGAACAGGATAATCGCGACCAAAATGACTGCCAGCACCGCGGCCATGGCCCAGACCGCAGCCTGGAACCCTGCCAGCGCCAAAAGCGCCGCGCCAAGGAAGAAGCCAAGCCCCTTGACCGCGTTTTTCGACCCGGTCAGCGCCGCAACCCAACGAAACAGGCCGTTATTTTCGGATGGTGCCAGCAGCTTGACCGCTGATTTCGAGGACATCTTGGACAGGTCTTTCGCCACGCCCGACGCGCCCTGCACCAGCATCACGAAGATGACCGAGAGCGTAATTGTCCAGTTCGGGTCAAGCTGCGCCAAGGCGGCCAAAGCCACGATCTGCAAGCCTAGCCCCGCGTAAAGCGTTGCCGCCAGTCCGAAGCGCGCGGCAAGCCAGCCCGCCGCAAGGTTGGTGACGATCCCGGCGACCTCGTAGAGCAGGAACAGCCATGCCAGTTGCACCGGCGAGAAGCCGAGCGCGTTGAAATGCAACAGCACCAACATGCGCAAGGCGCCATCTGACAGCATGAACGCCCAATAGGCCGCCGTGACGGCAGCATAGGCGCGGAGTGGGTTCACGGTGGTCATCGGGGCGCACCTTTGGCCAGCGGGGCAGGGGGCTTTGCCCCCGTCGCGGCTGTGCCGCGACTCCCCCAGGATATTTTTGCAAGGATGAAGGGGTCAGAGGCTTTGGGCCACCATGCGGGTGATGTCTGCAAGACGGCAGGCATAGCCCCATTCGTTGTCATACCACGCGTAGAGCTTTAGCTGCGTGCCGCCCGTGACCATGGTTGAGGCCGCGTCGATGATCGATGAGCGCGGGTCGTTAAGGTAGTCGGAGGAGACGAGCGGGCGCTCTTCATACCCCAAGATGCCGTGGAGCGGGCCATCGGCGGCGGCTTTGAGAAGGCGGTTCACATCTTCGACCGTGGTGGGGCGCTCGACCTCGAACACACAATCGGTGAGCGAGGCGTTGAGAAGCGGCACGCGCACGGCATGGCCGTTCAGCCGCCCTTCCAGTTCGGGGTAGATGAGCGTGATCGCAGTCGCGCTGCCGGTGGTTGTTGGGATGAGGTTGGTCAGCGCCGAGCGCGCGCGACGCATGTCCTTGGCGGGGCGGTCCACCATGGTTTGTGTGTTTGTCACATCGTGAATGGTGGTGATGGAGCCATGTTTGATGCCAAGGTTTTCGTGGATGACCTTGACCACCGGGGCCAGGCAATTTGTGGTGCAACTGGCGGCAGTGATGATGCGGTGTTGCGCAGGATCATAGAGGTGATGGTTCACGCCATAGACAAGGTTTAGCGCGCCGCCATCCTTGACCGGGGCGCTGACGACGACCTTTTTGACGCCTGCCGCGAAATAGGGGGCAAGCTTGGCGTCGGTCTTGAAGACGCCGGTGCAGTCGATGACCAGATCGACACCCAGTTCGGCAAGGGGCAGGGCGTCTATGGTTTTCTCATGCGTGAGGCGGATGGTGCGGTCGCCCAAGGTCAGGCTGTCCGCGCTGTGGCTGACCGGGGTGGGCCAGCGGCCATGCACGCTGTCAAACTCCATCAGCAGCGCGTGTTGTTCCGCGTCGCCCACGGGATCATTCAGCAATACGATCTGGCCGCCTGCGCCGGTGTCGATAAGGTCGCGCAGGGCAAGTTTTCCGATACGGCCAAGGCCGTTCAGGGCAATGCGGGTCATTGGGATTTATCCTTCAGGTCTGCTTGGGTGCCAATGGCATCGACGCGCGCTTGCAGTGACAGGCGCGACAGGCTTTCAAGCGGTAAGGCAACAAACGCTTCTATGCGGCGGCGCAGGGCGCCATAGGTTTGGGCAAACACCAAAGCGCGTTCGGCATCGGTGCCGGTTGCCTTGACGGGGTCGGGCAGGCCCCAATGGCCGGTAATGGGTTGACCGGGCCATGGCGGGCAGTCTTCTGCGGCGGATGTGTCGCAGACGGTGAAGACGAAATCCATCATCGGCGCGTCGGCGGTCTGGAGTTCCGAAACATGTTTGGACCGCATCGTATCGGTGGCGTGCCCGTTCCGCACCAACACGTCCAGGGCGAAGGGGTTCAGCTGCGAATTGGGGTTCAGCCCGGCAGAGAAGGCGTTGAACCGGCCGTTGCCCAGATCGCGCATCAGCGCCTCGGCAAAGATGGAGCGGGCGGAATTGCCCGAGCAGATGAAGAGCACGTTGAAGGCGGTATCGGGCATGGGATCGGCCCTTTCGGCGGGAAAGAGGTCGGGTCGCGCACGACCAAGATCAAGGACAAGATACGAGACAAGCGCATGCGCGCTGGGCAGATTGACCGCATAGTAAAGCGAGCGACCGTCACGGCGCTGCGTGACAAGGCCACAGGTGGTCAGGTCGGACAGGTAATGCGAGAGCGTGTTGGGCCGCAGGTCCAGCGCCTGCGCGATCTCTGTGGGCCGGACGCCTTGCGGGGCAAAGCGCATGAGCAGCCGGAAAACCGACAGGCGACCTGTCTGGCCAAGGGTTGCGAAGGCTTGGGTTGCATCGGACTGTTCCATAATTCTGGAATAATAGAATTACTGCGGCAAGTCTAATGAATGTTTTATGACAGGCCCAAGGGCACGGTCAGGTCCCGTCGTCCCAGAGTTCGGGCTGCCACAGCGCGGGCGTTCCGCAGATGGCCGGGTCCGGGGCAGCGATGTCGCCTTTGCCTGCATAGGGGATTTGCCCAAGTATATGCTGCAATACCACCAGACGGGCTCGATACTTGTCTTCTGACCTGATGATCGTCCAAGGAGCGGCGGCGGTATGGCTGCGCTCGAATGTTTCGGCAATGGCATGGGTGTAACTGTCCCATTTGCCCAGCCCCTTTATGTCGATGCCCGATAGCTTCCAGTGTTTCATCGGGTCGCCCTCACGCGCAAGCAGGCGGCGCAGTTGCTCGGCGCGGCTGACATTGAGCCAGATCTTGATGACATGGATACCGTCTTGCACCAGCAGGTTCTCGAAGCCGGGAAGTTGGTCGAAAAACGCCGCGCGCTGTGCGGGTGTGCAAAAGCCGAACACGTGTTCGACGATGGCGCGGTTATACCAGCTTCGGTCAAACAGCACCATTTCACCGCCCGCGGGCAGGCGCGCGACATAACGTTGGAAATACCATTCGCGGGCTTCGCGGTCGGTCGGTTTGGGTAGGGCTTCGATCTTTAGAACGCGGTGGCTCATTACATCGGCAATGCGGTTGATCGCGCCGCCCTTACCGGCGGTGTCGCGCCCCTCGAACACCACGACCACGCGCGCGCCGCTGGTGGTCAGCCAGTGTTGCAGCTTCATCAATTCCAGTTGCAGCGGCGTCAGGGCGTCTTTGTAATCGTCTTTGTCCATCCAGCGCGGATAGGGAAAATCACCTGCCAGGGTGTCGCGCTTGCGTGCTTCCTCGACAAGTTCCCGGACTACCGTAGGCGCTTGGTTTTCCAAGAAATCGCTGACCTGACCGGCCAAGGGCATGGGAATCTCGGACATGGGCGCGCCTTTCATTTGCTTGGACACAAGCAAATGCCGAACAGGCGCAATTGGCAAGGGGGAGGGTGGAGCGGGCGACGGGAATCGAACCCGTATCATCAGCTTGGAAGGCTGAGGTCTTACCATTACACAACGCCCGCAACGATGGCTTGGTTAGCGCAAGGGTTGCGCCAGGTCAAGGCATAGAGGCTGCCCCCCGGCGTCTGGCGCCAAGGGGCAGGAGAGGTCAGTAGCGGTAATGTTCCGGCTTGAACGGGCCTTCGACGGTCACGCCGATATAGTCGGCTTGTTCCGGCTTCAGCTCGGTCAGCTTTACGCCAATGCGCTCCAGATGCAGGCGCGCGACCTTTTCGTCCAGATGCTTGGGCAGCAGGTAGACGCCGGGCTGATATTCCTCGCCCTTGGTCCATAGCTCGATCTGGGCCAGAACCTGGTTGGTGAAGGACGCGGACATCACAAAGGACGGGTGGCCGGTGGCGTTGCCAAGGTTCAAGAGGCGGCCTTGGGACAGAAGGATCATGCGGTTGCCAGAGGGCATCTCGATCATGTCCACCTGGTCCTTGATATTGGTCCATTTGTGGTTCTTCAGCGCGGCGACCTGGATTTCATTGTCGAAATGGCCGATATTGCCAACGATCGCCATGTCCTTCATCTCGCGCATATGCTCGATGCGGATGACATCCTTGTTGCCGGTGGTGGTGATGAAGATATCCGCCGAGGACACGACATCTTCCAGCGTCGTCACCTCGAACCCGTCCATGGCGGCTTGAAGCGCGCAGATGGGGTCGATCTCGGTCACTTTCACGCGGGCACCCGCACCACGAAGCGACGCAGCAGAGCCTTTGCCCACATCGCCATAGCCGCAGACCACGGCGACCTTGCCTGCCATCATGGTGTCGGTGGCGCGGCGGATGCCGTCGACCAGCGATTCCTTGCAGCCGTATTTGTTGTCGAATTTCGACTTGGTCACGGAATCGTTGACGTTGATCGCGGGGAAGGGAAGCTGGCCCTGCTTGTGCAGGTCATACAGGCGGTGCACGCCGGTGGTGGTTTCTTCCGACACACCTTTGATCGCATCGCGCGTCTTGGTGAACCAGCCGGGGCTTTGGGCCATGCGCTTCTTGATCTGCGCTTTGATGACCTCTTCTTCCTCTGATTGAGGGACGGGAATGATCTCTTCGCCCGCTTCGGCGCGCGCACCCAGCAGCACGTAAAGCGTGGCATCGCCACCGTCATCGAGGATCATGTTCGCGCCGTCTGGGAACATGAAGGATTTGTCGAGGTAATCCCAATGCTCTTCCAGTGTCTGGCCCTTGATCGCGAAAACCGGCGTTCCGCCTGCCGCGATCGCTGCCGCCGCATGGTCTTGCGTGGAATAGATATTGCACGACGCCCACCGCACATCAGCACCCAGAGCAGTCAGGGTTTCGATCAGAACGGCGGTCTGGATCGTCATGTGCAGGCTGCCGACGATGCGCGCACCTTTTAGCGGCTGGGCCGCGCCGAATTCCGCGCGCAATGCCATCAGGCCCGGCATTTCGGTTTCGGCAATGTCTAGTTCCTTGCGGCCGAATTCAGCCAAATTGATATCGCGGACAATGTAGTCTTGCGCCATAAGCCCAAGCTCCTTGCATTTGGGGGAGGTCAAGTTTTGCTGCGACATAGCATCGGCGGACCCTGCCGACAATAGCATGGCACCAATGGGCGGGATCGCGCTGGCGTGACAGAGTTTCGAGTTGTCGGGCCATGCTTGATCTGCGACACTAAAAAACAAGGTAAAAACGCTTCTCGCAACGCGGTGGTCGTATTGGTCTTTGGTAAATCGGGTATAGCTGTGCGCCCGGCGATTTGCGCCGGTCCGGTTCTGGCGGTCATGCTGGGGCTGGGAACGCCCGCGGCTGCGCTTGAGACGTTCCAGTTTCGTTTGACGGGCGGCACGTCCGATCTGGAAACGGCGTTGCAGCGCGCCTCGCTTTTGGCGCAGGCCAATGCACAAGGGGTCGGTGACCCGCTGGAACTGTTTGCGACGGCGCGTGCCGAATATGGACGGCTGATCGGCGTGTTCTATGAGGCGGGTTATTACGCGCCGCAGATTTCTGTGCGGATTGATGGGCGCGAGGCGGCTGATATCTCACCGCTGGAGCCACCAGAGCGGGTTGACGATATCACTGTCAGCATGGTGCCGGGTCCGGCCTTTGCTTTCGGCCGCGCGCAGATTGCGCCTTTGGCTGACGGGACAGAGCTTCCGGGCGGTTTTGCCGCAGGCCAGCCCGCGCGCAGCACCGTGATCCGCGATGCGACTGGAACCGCGCTGGACCAATGGCGCGCGCAGGGTCACGCCAAGGCAGCGCCGACAGGGCAGGCGATTACCGCCAACCATCCTGCACAGTCCCTTGATGTCGCCATCACCCTGACCCCCGGCCCGCGATTGCGGTTTGGCGCGTTGCAGCCAGAGGGGCAGCAGGCCGTGCGCCCTGAACGGATTGTCGAGATCGCGGGCCTGCCTACGGGAGAGGTGTTTGACCCTGAAGATATCGACCGCGCAACGCAACGTCTGCGCGCGACAGGCACGTTTTCGTCGGTTGCGCTGCGCGAGGCAGAAGATGTCAACGCGAATGGCTCGCTCGACATTTCTGCCGCCGTGGTGGAAGCGCCTCCGCGCCGCATCGGGGCTGGGTTGGAATATGACACCGAGCGCGGCGTCAAGCTAAGTGGGTTCTGGCTGCATCGGAACCTGCTGGGCGGGGCCGAGCGTTTCCGAATTGAGGGGATGATCGACGGAATAGGCGCCAATGTCGGCGGGCTGGATTACAGCTTGCAGCTGGATTTCGCCCGCCCCGCCACGCTCACACCCGACACAACCTTGACCATCGGGGTCGAGATTGAAACCGAATCCGAGGCAGATTTCGACGCGCGCCGCATCCGGGCTGATGCGCTTTTGGTGCATCGCTACAGCGACAAACTGACCTTTTCGGGCGGCTTGGGGCTGCTGGCCGAACGGGCGGATTTTGGGCCGGGTCTGGGCATTCGCCGCGATTACCGTCTGGTGCTGCTTCCGCTGGCCGCCACATGGGATGGGCGCGATGATATCACCAATCCCACGCAAGGCCTGTATGCCAGCGGCACCCTGACACCGTTTTTCGGAAGCTCTGGCACCGGTGCCGGGGTTCAGGCAACAGCAGATTTGCGGGGCTATTACCCCTTGGGCGACAGGCTGGTTCTGGCCGGGCGCGCGCAGTTCGGCGTCGTGCAAGGCCCGGCGCTGGCCGATACTCCGCGCGATTTCCTGTTCTATTCGGGCGGTGGCGGCACGGTGCGCGGCCAGCCCTACCGCAGTCTTGGCGTGACCTCTGGTGGCGTCACCTCTGGCGGTCAGGGCTTCGTGGCAAGTTCGGTCGAATTGCGGATGCGCGCGACCGAGACGCTGGGCCTCGCTGCGTTTCTGGACGCGGGCTATGTAACGGAAGGGGCGTTTTCGGGCGCATCCGACTGGCATGCCGGCGCTGGGCTGGGCTTGCGTTATGATACCGTCATCGGCCCCCTTCGGCTGGATGTGGGCCTGCCTGTCGGCGGCGGAACCGGCAAGGGCGCGCAGCTTTATCTTGGTATCGGGCAGGCTTTCTAATGCGCAGATGGGTTCTTGCTGCCTGTGCCGTTCTGGGGCTGAGCCTTGCCGCGCTGGCCCAAGACGGCGCGCTGCCAGAGGCGGGTGAAAGCGATGTCGGGTTTCTGACCCGTATTTTGCAAAACAGTCTGTCAGACCGTGGGCGCGACGTGCGCATCACCGGCTTTGAGGGCGCGCTGTCTTCGCGCGCAACCTTCGATGAGATGACGATCGCGGATGACGACGGTGTGTGGCTGCGCATCAGCGATGCGGCCTTGCAATGGAATCGTGCGGCTCTGTTCCAGCGGCGGATCGAGATATCAGAGATTTCGGCAGCGCGGGTCGAGGTGTTGCGCGCGCCGGTCGCCGCGCCGTCGGAAGAATTGGTGCCGATGCGCCGGTTTGAATTGCCGGACCTGCCGGTTTCTGTGGAGCTGGGCAATTTGGACTTGGCAGAGGTGATCCTTGCGCCCGAATTGCTGGGCCAGTCGGTGCGCGCTGGCGTGCGCGGTCGGGCCGATCTTGCAGGGGGTGCCGGGTCGGCCAGCCTGACCTTGGAACGTCTGGACGCGGTCGAAGGGCGGTTTTCGCTAGAGGCCGCCTTTTCCAACGAAACCCGCGTGCTGTCGTTGGAGCTGGACGCGGTAGAGGCGCCGGGCGGCATTGCCGTGTCGAAACTTGGTGTGCCGGATCGCCCTTCGGCGCAGTTGCGGATCGCGGGTGAAGGCCCAATAGAGGATTTCGCCGCTGATATCGAACTGGCGACCGATGGCACCCCGCGCGTCGAAGGCCGTTTCACGCTGCAAACCGCACAGCCCGGTGTGCAACAGGCGGTGGAGTTGAACCTGACGGGCGATTTGCGCCCCTTGCTGCAAGAGGCCTATCATCCGTTTTTCGGTGCTCAAAGCACATTGCGGACCAATGCCCGGCGGTTCGATGACGGGCGTCTGTCGCTGGATGCGCTGAATATCCGCACGCAAACCCTGGAGCTTGAGGGCCGTGCCCGCATGGGTGCGCGCGGTTTGCCTGAACTGATCGACCTGCGCGGCACCTTGACGGACCCTGACGGCGGTCGCGTTCTGTTGCCGGTGGCGGGTGCCGATACCAGTGTGCAAAGCGCCGATCTGCAACTGGCATTCAACGCGGCCCAAAGCGAGGATTGGGACTTTGTGCTGGACCTTACGGGGTTCGACAATGGCGATCTGTCGGTCGATACCCTGTTCGTGAACGGGCTGGGACGTATCACGTCGCAGGCTTTTGGCGAAGATCGCGACACGGTGGATGCGCTGGTTGATTTCACCAGCATGGGCGTTTCGGCGCGTGATCCCGCGCTTGCGGCGGCGCTGGGCCGGTCGGTCAACGGCTCGATTGCGGTTATCTGGCGCGAGGGGCAACCCTTTCTGTTGCCGGGCTTTCTGGTGGAAGGGCGCGACTATCTGCTGCAAGGCCGCGCGCGACTGGATGGCGGCGTGATCGAGGGCGATGTCCGTGCCGAATACAATGATATTGCCCGCCTGTCGGCATTGGCAGGGCGCAACCTGAGCGGCGCGCTCAGCGCCCGGCTGGACGGCACATGGGGGCCGGAACGCGACCAGTTCGATCTGACCGCGCGGCTGGATGGGCAGGACCTGGGCTTGGATCAGCCGCAGGCGGATGCGCTTTTGGCCGGGGCCAGCACCATCACGCTGGATGCGGGCGGGACCAACGGTCAGATCACCCTGCGCGAGTTTCGCGCGCAGGCGCAAAGCCTGACGGTCGATGTGTCGGGGCAATCGTCGCAAACCGGATTGGACCTGTCGGGACGGCTGGATTTTGCCGACCTTGCTGTTCTGGGCGCGCAATACGGGGGCCGGGTGCTGGCTGATATGGCCGTCACCGGACCGCTGGAACAGGCCAAGGTCGACCTGACGGCCACGGCAACCGACCTGGCCGTGGGGCAAGCCGATCTGGACCGCGCCTTGCGCGGTGACACGCGCCTGACGCTGTCGGGCCAGCGTGACGGGACCGCATTCGCACTGGCCGGGTTGCAGGTTGAAAACCGCGCGCTGAACGCTGATCTTCAAGGGCGGATCGATCCCGGCGCCGCGTTGTTGGATGGTCGGTTCGATTTGCCTGACCTTGCCGCCGTGCGACCGGGGTTTCGCGGCGGGGTCAGCGGCTCTGTGGGCCTGCGCGAGGAGGGCACAAACCGGCATCTGACGCTAGATGCCGAGACACGCAACCTGGCCTTCGGAGCAGAGGCCGCCGACCGCATGTTGGCTGGGCGGCATGTGGTGCAGATGCGCGCATTGGCCACCCCGGACACGGTGCTTCTGGAACGTCTTGCCGTTGATGGCCCGGCGCTGTCGGCGCGGGTGTCGGGGCAGCTGCGCGACGGGTCGCCGGAACTGACCGTGGATGCGCGCTTGGCGGACCTTGCCTATCTTGCGCCCGGCATTTCCGGCGCAGTGTCCGTCAGCGGAACAGCGCGTGACACCGGGCAAAACTACGCGATGGATTTTGCCGCAAACGGTCCTGCCGGATTGTCGGTGCGGGCCAATGGCAGCCTGTCGAAATCGCTTCAGGCTGATCTGGATATTTCTGGGGCGACCGATATCGCGCTGATAAATCCACGGATAGAGCCGCGTTCGGTGCAGGGACCGGCACGGTTTGATCTGGCGCTGCGGGGGCCGTTGCAACTGTCCTCGCTTAGCGGCAGCGCCACGCTTGACGGGGTCAGCGTGGTCGAGCCGCGCCGGGGCTTGCGGCTGACAGATGTGCAGGCGCGGGCAGATTTGGCCGGTGGTCGCGCGCAGATCGACTTGTCGGGCAATTCCGCGCAAGGCGGCACGCTTACGCTGGATGGTTCCATAGGGCTTGTGCCGCCGTTCGATGGCGCGTTGCGTGCAAGTATGGATGCGCTGCGCATCATCGACCCGCAGCTTTTTGAAACCAGCGTATCGGGTGATCTTGGTATTAGCGGTGCTCTGACGCGCGGTCCAAGGGTTGCGGGCACGCTGCGTCTGGACAGCATGGAATTGCGGATTCCGCGCGTAGGCCTGACCGGTCCCTCCTTTATCCCGCCAGATATCCGCCATGTGGGCGAGGCCGGTGCGGCCCAGACCACCCGCGCGCGCGCTGGTATTTTTCAGGGCGAAACTCATGGCCGCCAGCGATTTCCAGCCAGTCTTGACCTGACGATCGAGGCACCAAACCGAATTTTCATCCGGGGCCGTGGGCTGGATGCGGAATTGGGTGGTAGCCTTCGGCTGACTGGCACGAGCGCCGATGTTATCCCCATTGGCCAGTTCAACCTGATCCGGGGTCGGTTGGACCTGTTGGGCAACCGTTTCGCGCTGAACGAAGGGTTTGCCAGCCTTCAGGGTGATTTCATGCCTTTCGTGCGGCTCATCGCCTCGACAGAGCGCGAAGGGGTAAGTGCGCGCGTGGTGTTGCAAGGCCCGGCCGATGAACCGGAACTGGTGTTCGAATCCAGCCCGGAATTGCCACAAGAGGAAATTGTTTCGCTTTTGCTGTTCGGGCGCGGGTTCGAGACGCTTAGCCTGTTTCAGGCAGCGCAGCTTGCCTCTTCGCTGGCCACGTTGTCGGGGCAGTCCGAGGGCATATTGGAAAAACTGCGCCGCAATGTCGGTCTGGACGATCTGGACGTGCGCACGAATGAAGATGGCGAAGCATCTTTGCGCGTGGGCCGCTATTTGACCGAAAACGTGTATACCGATCTGGAAGTGAACCCGCAGGGCGACAGCGAAGTGTCGATCAATATCGACCTGTCGCCATCGCTGACCGCGCGGGGTCAGGTGGACAATTCCGGGCGCTCCAGCGTGGGACTGTTCTTCGAGCGCGATTATTGAGGAGAGATCATGGCTATTGACCTGTCATCGCTGCGTGGCAAGTCGGTTCTTGTGACCGGCGCAAGCCGGGGCATCGGGGCCGAAGCGGTGCGCGCTTTTGTGGCGGCTGGTGCGCGTGTCGGCATGATTGCGCGTGACTCAGGCGCGCTTCAGACGCTGGCGCAAGACACCGGTGCCCTGCCAATTGCCTGCGACATCACGGATTTCGCCGCCGTTGCGCAGGCGGTCGCGCAGATGCAAAGGCAGTTCGGCGGTCTGGACGTGTTGGTGAACAACGCAGGCATGATTGACCCGATTGCGCCATTGGCGCAGACCGATCCCGAAGAGTTCGGGCGGTTGATCGACATTAACCTGAAAGGCGTGTTCCATGGGATGCGCGCGGCTATGCCGGTTCTGCCAGATGGCGGCACAATCATTACGGTCGGCTCCGGTGCGGCGTATAACCCGCTGGATGGCTGGGGCGGTTATTGCAGTTCCAAGGCTGGCGCCTGGATGCTGACTCGCGTTGCCGCCAAAGAGGCGCCGCATCTGCGTATCATGAGCCTGTCGCCGGGCACTGTGGCCACCGATATGCAGCGCAATATTCGCGCAAGCGGGATCAACCCGGTCAGCCAGTTGGAGTGGTCCGCCCATATCCCGCCAGACTGGCCCGCCCGCGCGCTGGCATGGATGTGCACGCCCGACGCGGATGATTGGCTTGGGCAGGAAGTGTCCTTGCGCGACGAGATTATTCGCAAACGGCTGGAATTGACCGGATGATAGCACTCGACATGTCGGACGGGCTGTGGACCATCACCCTCAACCGCCCCGAAAAGGCCAACTCGCTGACGCCCGACATGTTGGAAGAGCTGTGCGAGATTACCGCGCGGCATGATCTGCCGAATGCGCTTATCCTGACTGGCGCGGGCCGCGTCTTCAGCGCCGGGGCCGACCTGGAGGCCGCGCGCGCGGGGCTTGCGACCTCTCCGCTATGGGATCGGCTTTCGGGCCAGATCGCGGCGCTGCCCTGCCTGACCATCGCGGCGCTGAATGGCACGCTTGCGGGCGGTGCATTTGGTATGGCGTTGGCGTGTGACATGCGGCTGGCCGTTCCGGGCGCGAAGTTCTTCTATCCGGTCATGAAACTGGGCTTTCTGCCGCAACCGTCCGACCCTGCTCGCTTGGTTGCCCTGATTGGTCCGGCGCGTGCCAAGATGATCCTGATGGCGGGAACGAAAATAGACGCGGAAGAGGCGCTGCGTTGGGGGCTGATCGACCGCATTGCTGCGCCCGAAACCCTGACAGAAGACGCGCGCGCCCTTGCCGCCGATGCTTGTGCCGCCGCGCCTGCGCATGTGGCGGCCATCAAGCGACGTGTCGCACCCAAATAGGCTAGGCGCGCGCGGTGTTTGCAGTTAAACACCGAAGCATGCGTCACTTGTTGTCCTTAGCAACCCCGTTCGCGGTGGCCGTTCTGCTGGCGGTCGGGTCTGTGGGCTTTGCCTCCTCGCACCAGACAGGGGTGGGAGCCGACAAATATGTAATCTGCACCGGTTACGGGCTTGTCACCATCACGGTCGACCGCCAGGGCAACCGCGTGGCCGAAGGTGTGCCTTGTCCCGACAGCATTGCTTTGTCGGCGGGCTTGCCTGTTCTTCCTGTTGCTGATGCGTTCGAATATCTGTCGGTTGCGCGAATTCTGGCCAACGCGCAGGGCGTGCTTGTTCGCGCCCAGACCACAGATGCATGGCGTGATGCGCGTGCCCCGCCTGCCACTGTTTTTGCCTGATCTTACCCAAATCAAAGCAAAAACAAGGATATGACATGAACCGTTTTGCAATCATGGCAGCCGCCGCTGCCTTTTTCGCCCTGCCCGCTGCGGCAGACATCACCATCAACGGCGCCTATGCGCGCGTGGCCTCTCCCATGGCGCAATCTGGCGCGGCCTTCATGGGCATTCAGAACACCGGCGCGGAAGATGACCGCCTTTTGTCTGCCCGCTCTGATGTGGCGCAGCGGGTCGAATTGCACACCCATATCGCGGATGGCGACGTGATGCGTATGGTCGAGGTAGAGGAAGGTTTCGAAATTCCAGCCGGGGAAACCCATATGCTGGAACGCGGCGGCCATCATGTGATGTTCATGGGCCTGAATCGCAGGCTGGCCCATGGCGACGAGGTGGCGGTGACGCTGGTTTTCGAAAAAGCAGGCGAGTTGGATGTCATTATCCCAGTCGACTTGAAGCGCAATGACGTGACAGGCGAGATGGGTGGCATGAAGATGGACCATGGCAATATGGGCGGCGACGGTGCCATGAAAATGAATCATGGCCACAACCACTGACACTGTTTTGGCGCGGGGTTGGCCCCCGCGCCCTATATTCGGGGATAAAATGCGCGTTTTGTTTGTCTGTCTTGGCAATATCTGCCGCTCGCCTTCTGCCCATGCGGTGTTGCGCGCCAAGGCGTGTGACATAGGCTGGACGGTGGATAGCGCAGGCACCGGCGGCTGGCATGTGGGCGACCCGCCCGACCCGCGCGCCGTGGCAGAGGCCGAGGCGCGCGGCTATCCGATGGCCGATCTTCGCGCGCGGCAGTTTGTTGGGGCAGATTTCGACCGGTTTGATCTGATCTTGGCCATGGATCGCAGCAATCTGCGCGATATCAACGCCCTGCGCCCGGCAGGCACTGCGGCGAGTGTGGCGTTGTTTCTGGAACACGCCCTTGGAACTACACAAGACGTTCCCGACCCATATTACACGGGCGGGTTCGCACAGGTGTTCGAGATGATCGAGGCAGGAGCAGACGCGCTGGTCAGGCGCGCGGCCTGACCAATCAATCGCTTAGCGGCCAGCGCAATATTGCTCTGCCGATGCCCCAAAGGCGCGGTAGCGGTCCCAGAATTCGTTATCGCGTGCGGTTTTTGACATCCGGACACGCTGCGCTTCGTCAGGGTCGGAAAAGAAGCGCGCGGCGCGGCGCTGCTCGGAGCGCGTGAGAGCGCTTTGTGCCACGCTGTCTATGCACCGGCATAATGCCCGCGTGGCTTGTGCGCGATCCGACCGCACGCATGCGTTTTCGATCGGTCCTGCAAATGCGCCCTGCGGTCCGACAAGCAAAAGCCCCGTCACCGCGGCGGAAAGAAGATATTTCATGTTACCTCTGCCGATGTTTGTTGCGCGTTGCTGCCGATACTGATGACCGAGGGTAAATTAACTGACAACGCACACTGCCTATGATTGAATAGTAGCAGAAAACGCCTGTTTTTCCATTCAAAACCAAGCTTTGGTCATTCTGCCGCGCATCCCGCCAAGCGTGTGGCAGATGTTGCAGCACGCTCGTTTTGCCCCACCAGTCCTAGCTGTGGGTCGTGGCAGATAACGCCCGATCATTGGCCGCAAGTTCGACCGCTGTAATAAAGGCAGCCCCCAGAATAGCGAATCGCCCTTGCAAGGTTGCGCCGGGGATGAAGCCGTCGACATCGGCCGTGAACTGTGCGGTGAATCGTTGTTTGGACAGATCTATCGTCAAGACTATGTCGTGAAAGCCCAGCATTTGGCGGCTTACGGCATATTGCGCCTTGTAGGCCGCTTCTTTCGCGCTGAAGACAAGTTTTGCGAAATGGCCCCGTTGCGACGGTCCAAGACTGGACAGCCAATTCATTTCCGCCATGGTGCAGATTTCCGGCCATAGCGCAGATTCAAGCGGCGCCGTGGCTTCAATATCCAACCCCAGCGCGCAGATTTCGGGCGCGTCCGTCACCACTGCAAGGCAATCGCGTGCGCTGTGGGTGATAGAGCCGGTCAGGCCGCGTGGCCAGATGGGCGCGCGATCTTCACCTTGCAGCACGGGGCGCGGCGGCTGTCCCAGCAGGCTCATTGCCTCGCGCGCGGCGGCGCGACCGGCCCCGAATTCGCGCGCACGGGCAGGGCGGACCTGCTCGACGGCCAGAACCTCGTCCCCGATCAGGCGCGGCATGGGAGCGGTCGGGTCAGCCCAGGCCATGGCAACGGTTTCGCTGAACAGGGGCCGGGCGAATTCGGAATACGAAAAACGTTGTTGAATCATTTGGAGCCAGTCCTTCTGTCACGCATGGCTCGGCGGCGGGCCGTGGCATCTAGGCGGTCGGGTTGTGCGGTTGCGTCAGGTGCCGGATGCAGGGGTTGCACGCTGGCCGGTTTTGCCGGGCGTTGCTTGGCCTCCAGATGGCGGGCCAGATCGCCCAAAACCGGGAAGCGGAAGATGTCAGTAATCGACAGTCCCGGCATGTTCAGCCGCGTGCGCAAGTCCCGATGCGCCTGCACCGCCAAAAGCGAATGGCCGCCAAGGTTGAAGAAATTATCCGACGCCTGCACCCGTGCCACGCCCAGCACGTCTTGCCACACCTGCGCAATGGTGGATTGCGTGCTGCCATCGGCCTGCGTGCCAGTGACCGGTTCAGGTGCCGAAAGCGGTGCTTGCGCCACAGGTGCGGGAAGCGCCTTGCGGTCGATTTTCTTGTTCGGGGTCAGCGGCAGGCTGGCCATGGGCACATAATGCGCAGGCAGCATATGCGCAGTCAGCCTGTCTGCCAGTGCTGCGCGCAATTCGCCCGTCGGGGTGCCGGTGTAATAGGCCACCAGCCGCACATCTCCGGGCTGATCTTCGCGCGCGATAACCACGGCGGCGTTGATACCGGGCTGCGCTTCCAGCGCGGCCTCGATCTCGCCCAGTTCAATGCGGTGGCCGCGCAGCTTGACCTGATTGTCCACCCGGCCAAGAAAGTCGATACCCCCCGCCGGGTTGCGGCGCACCAGATCGCCCGTGCGGTATAGTCGCCCCGGCCCATAGGGGTTTTCGATAAACCGCTCTGCGGTCAGCTCGGCCCGGTTCCAATAGCCGCGCGTAACACCATCGCCGCCGATATACAGTTCACCCTCGATGCCAAGGGCAACGGGGCGTTGTGCATCGTCCAGCACGTGCAGGGTTGTGTTGGCGATTGGTGCACCAATGCCGACCGTGCCCGAGCCGCCCCGCGATTGCGCGGTCGAAGACCAAATCGTCGTTTCCGTCGGCCCATACATGTTGCGCAGCGGCTGGCCGGTCAGCCCGGAGAGGTCTTGCGCCAAGGCACCCGGCAGTGCCTCGCCCCCGAGCATTACGTTGGGGACGGTGGCAAGGGCTGCGCGCGCCTCGTCATTCAGGCACAGCATCCGCGCCATGGACGGCGTGCATTGCAGATGCGTGACCTTGTGGCGCAGGATTTGCGCGGCCAGCGAGAAATCATCCTCCGGCAGTTGCAGCCCGGCATTGGACCGTTTCACCACCTCGGCCAGCGGATACAGCCCTTCCAGCACCTGTTCGGTGGCAATGCCATAGTCGATCAGGCAGGCCACTTCGTTCACGCCGATGGCTTTCAACTGCTCGACCCGTTCGAGACAATCTTCGACCGTGCCGAACAGGCCCGAATCCTCGAAATAGCGGTTAAAGGCATAGTCCAGAATGCCCTCGACCTCATCCTCGGACAGGGTGGAGAGGTCGATATCCATGGGGTTCTTCGCGCCTTGGGGCTTTTTGAACGCCGGAAAAGCCCAGGCATATTGCTTTACCAGACCCGCCGCCGCCAGCAGGTAGCTTTTCATCGGGCCACGCGCCACTTCGCGAGCATGGTCGCGGTCGCGCGCGACGAAGGTGTGCAACATCAGCGTGACGGTGAACTTGGCAGGGTCATAGCCCGTTTCGCGCAGCGCTTCATGGTAGATCTTGATTTTGCCCTCTACCTCGGCAATCGACTGGCCCAGCAGGTGGGTCAGCACATGCGCGCCCAAGCGCCCGGCCTCACGCCATGTGTCGGGGTTGCCCGCCGTAGTCAGCCAGATGTTCAATTCGGACGACACCGGGCGCGGCAAAGTCTGGATGGGCACCATGCCATCGCCCTTGTCGAATTCCACCGTTTCGCCGCGCCACAGCTTGCGCAGGGTGTCCAGCGTGTCGAACATAGCCGCCTTGTTGTTGGGGGGGCGATTTTCGGGGCGCAGTACGAAATCGACCGGGTGCCAGCCAGAGGCGATGCCAATGCCGGTGCGCCCGTTGGTCAGGTTGTCGATCATGGCCCATTCTTCGGCAATGCGGATGGGTGAATGCAGCGGGGCCACGCAAGAGCCTGCCCGCACGGCGATATTCTTGGTCACGGCGGCAACCGCCGCGCCCGATACAGAGGGGTTGGCGAAAGGCCCGCCAAAGGCGTGGAAATGGCGTTCCGGCGTCCAGACCGCGCAGAAGCCGTGGGTGTCGGCGAACTTGGCGCCTTCCAGCAAAAGGTGATATTTCTGAGGGCCTTGGCCGTCATCATTGCCCCAATACATGAGGCTGAAATCCATGTGCCCGTCGCTGACGCGCACCGGGCCCTTGGCAACCATGGCGCGATCTTCGTCGCCCATCAGCACGATCTTGAAGCCGCGCGCCAGCGTCCAGAACAGTTCCAGCACGGAAATGTCGAAGCTGAGTGACGTGACAGCCAGCCACACGCCGGGCGGGTCGTGGCGGATGCAATCATCCATGCCCGCGAAGAAATTGGCGACATTGCTGTGTTCAACCATGACCCCCTTGGGTGTTCCGGTAGAGCCTGACGTGTAGATCAGATAGGCAAGATTGTCGGCTGTGACCGCGCTGTCGGGGTTGGTTGCGGGAGCATCGGCCAGCCGCGAATCTGTGTCCAGTTGCAGCAGGTCTGCCGCGTGGTTGGGCAGCACATCCAGCAGCGCGTGTTCGGTCACGACAATCGGCGCGCCGGAATCTGTCAGGTAATGCGCCAAGCGGTCGGAAGGGTATGCCGGGTCCAGCGGAACATAGGCGCCGCCAGCCTTCAGAATACCCAGTGCGCCCACCAGCAGGTTCGGCCCACGCTTGGCGCAAAGCGCAACGGGAGTATCGGGTTGTAGGCCCATGCTGAGCAGCACATGCGCGACACGGTTGGCGCGCGCGTTCAATTCGGCATAGGTCAGGCGTTGCGCCTCGAATGTCAGCGCCTCGGCATCGGGGGTTTTGGCCACTTGCGCTTCGAACGCGTGGTGTATGCAGATTCGGTCATAATCCCGCGCTGTGTCGTCCTGTGGCGCTGCCGGCGCGTCGATCTGCGCCGAGAGCGGTAGATCGGCCAGTTTGGGGCCAAGCATTTCGATCTGCGTTTTCAGCGCCTCGGCTTGTTCGTGTGACAAACACGCCGGGTCGAACCGCAGGCACGGGCCGGACAGGTCCAGCACCAGCGCGGCATCGGTTAAGGTGCCATCGGTTACGGCCAATTCCGGCGGTGCGATGGGGCCAAGTTGCGGATCGCGCGCGGGAAGGTCGCGGGCCAAGGCAGGCGCGCGGGTGGCGCGTGTGATTTGCGTGGCAAGGCTGGTCAGTGGCCCGGTGTCGTCCATCTGGACGGCGAGCGGCACCCAGCCCAGCAGAAAATCTGAAGCCTGTGCGGCGTGTTCAGCACCGGCACGCGTAACATGTGCCATGCGCAGCGCGTCGCGCCCGAATTGCGCGGCCAATGCACCGGCGAAAGCTGCGATCTGTTGCGCGACCGTCGCGTCGCCCATGGACAGCGCCAGCATGTCTGACGGTGTGCCGCGCCCAAGCCCCAGATCGGACGCCGCGCGCAGGGCATCACGATAGCCAAGCTCTGCATTTCCAATTTGCGTCAGCACATCATGCAGGCGTGTATCGGGGTTAGCGATTGTGTCGCCAGCAGCCGCGATTGCGGCTGGAATGACCGCGTGGCCTTGCTGGCAGGTCAGCCCGCTCAAGCGCAATGCGCCATCGGCGCAGGCCAGTGTCAGGCTGTTTTCGGTTACGTCCAGAACCGTGCCGGGGGTGGCGTGGCCGGTGGCGGGTTCAGCATGGCCCAGGCAGATGACCGTTTCGCCCAGTCGTAGCTTGGCCGTGGTCAGCGGGTTCCAATAGGGACCGTGGTCCATGGCGCGGACAAGGCGCATGATGTCGGACATGGTCTGGCGCGGATCAATCTGCCCACCAAGTGCGGGCCGGTCGGCGCGGGTATGGACAGAGCGGGCCGACATGTCTTGCGGCTGGCGAATCAGCTGCCCGCTTTCCAGCATGTCCAGAACCTGCGCAAAGCTGTCCAGCCCGGCGCTGAAACATTTGGTGTTAAGCGTCAGCGCGGTGTCGTCGGATGTGATGTCGAATTCGGCGCGCATTAGCACATCGCCGGTATCAACACCGTCTTCCATGATGTGCCAGGCGATGCCGTGGCGCGGCTCATCGTTCAGCAACGCCCAGACCGGCGCATTCAGCCCTGCATGGCGCGGCAATGGGCCGTCATGGAAATTGATCGCGGCATTGCGGGGCAGGTCCAGCACATCGCGCCCCAACATGCGCAGCCCGGCCACGTTGAACAGCCAATCAACCCGCAGCCCGGCCAGCCGTGCCGCCAGCCCTGCACCGGGGGTCAGCACGTTCAGTCCAGCGTCTGTTGCCCAATCCGCGACACGCGGATTATCGGTGACAACCGCTGCCACAGAATGCCCGCGCGCCAAAATCTGTGCGCCACATTCTGCGGTCAAAGTTTCGTCGCCAATGAGGATGCTGCTAAACTGTGTCATACCAAACCCCTATCGGGCCGCTTCGCGTGCCCTTTTAGTGTCCTGAGAGGCCGTCGCGCCCGGCATCAGGGATCGCATTGTGTGTGAAAGCAAATCGCGCAGAAAATAAGGCGGAATGCGATCTTCTTTGCGTTCGATCACGCGGCGCGTGTTCCAGATGATCGCACCAGCCAGATAGGCTAAAGTCGTCAGTAGCGCATAGCCGCGCCCGCCACGATTGGTGAAATACAGCCAGCGCGAATCGAACCAATAGGCCGGTTTGCGTGCGTGTTCTGTCACCCCGGTAGAGGCACCGCCGACATGCACGACCCGGCTTGTGGGCAAAAACATGCCGTGCCAGCCAGCATCGGAAATGCGGTGGCACAGGTCGGTTTCCTCGAAATACAGGAAGAACCGCTCATCAAACAGGCCGACCTGATCGAGCGTGGCGTGGCGAAACATCACGCTTGCCCCGGCGCACCAATCGACCCGCGTCGGGCTGCGTGGCATGCCGATGGGCACGATATGTTTGCGCAGCAACCGCGAGACGAGGCCGGTCTGCGCCGCTGTCTCGAGCTCTGACCAGGCAGAGTGAAACTGAAAGGCGGTGATGTGATCTTCGCCATCCTCGCCTTGAATATGGCTGCCAACAAAGCCGCAATCGGGGTGCGCACCAAGGTAATCGCGCAGCTTTGTAATGGCGTCGCGCTCGGGGAAGGCGTCAGAGTTCAGCAGGTAGATGAAATCGGGCCGCGCGCCGTCCGACAGCCCGGCGCGGATGCCGACATTGTTGCCCGCGCCAAAGCCGCCGTTATGGCCCGATTGAATAACGCGGGTCCGAGGCCAGCCCCGTGTGCCATCGCGCAGGATATCTTCCGACCCGTCGCCGCTGTCATTGTCGACGATGACGATCTCGCCCGTCACCTCCTCCATGGCGGCAAGCGCCGCCTGCGCCGCCCGCAAGGTCATTTCGGCGGTGCGGTAATTCAGGATGACCGTCAGGACGCAGCCGCTCATTCCGCCGCCTCCGTGCAGCAGGGCAGGTCGGGCAGCAGGGTTTGCAGCTTGGCGGCCAGAACGCGGACATTGGGTTCCAGAACCATGCTGTCATGATCGCCGGGCACTTCATACACTTCCAGCGCGGGCGCATATTGCGTCCAATTGTTGTCATGATAGACGAAATCGCGGTCATGGTTCAGCCATTGCCCGCCAGACACTTTCCAGTGTTTGTCGAGGGGCGGACGGAACAGCACCAATCTACCGCTCCACGGTTGCACCTCGTAGGCGGCGGCAGCGCGCAGGAACGCGGCTTCGATCTCTGCATTATGGAACGCATCTTCGCTGGCTTGCTCTGGGGCACTGGCTTGTTTGCGTTTCCACTCCGCGCGGGCCTGCCACCATTCCGACAGGTATTTCGGCCCCTTGCGCCGCAGTTCCGCGATCTTGATATACGCGCGGTCCAGTGCAGACGGGTCCGGGCGCACTGGCAAGGGAGAGTCGAGCAGAACGACCATATCGACCGCTTCGCCCGCAGCCTTCAACTGGCGCGCCATTTCATAAGCGGTGATTCCCCCGCCGGAAAAACCGCCAAGCGTGTAAGGCCCGTGCGGCTGCACCTGCCGGATTTCGGCGATATAATCGGCTGCGGCGTCCTCTATGCGGTCATGCGGGGCCTCGCCCCCGAACAGGCCGCGCGCCTGCAACCCGTAAAATGGCCGGTCGCGGCCTGCAAGCGTGGCCAGATGGCGCAGGTTCAACACATTCCCGAACATGCCCGCTACAAGGAAGAAGGGTGGCTTTGTCCCACCTTCGCCGTCATGCATGGGCACAAGATGCTTGAAGCGGCGGCGCTTTGGCATCTGCACCACGTTGTCGCCCACAGCAGACTCGAGGCTTGCGCCCGTCTGCTCTGCGACCATCGCGGCACAGGCCGCGATGGTCGGCGCTTCGAACAGCACCGAAATGGGGAAATCCACGCCATAGGCTTTCTTGATCTGTGCGAACAAGCGCACCGCGATCAGCGAATGGCCGCCAAGATCGAAGAAACTGTCCTCGACCCCGATTTCATCTATGCCCAGCAAGTTTTGCCAGATACCCGTCAAAGTGCGCTCTACATCGTTGCGCGGGGCGATGTAATCGGTACCCAGATCGGGGCGCTCGAACCCGCCTTCGGTCGCGGGGGCGTTTGCCTCTGCTGTGACTTGCGCAATCAGAGCTTTGGGATCAATGGACGACACCACGATGGGCGATACCCCGGTTGCCAATGCGCGCAGGAAGGCCGCCGCGCCTTCGGTCGGTGTGATCCCCAGCGCCAGCATGTCGCGCAGCCGTTCTTCTGCGGGCGACAGGTTTGTGTTGGCGATGGCGTCGCGTTCAACCTCTGCGGCACGGATCGGGGCGGCATCGGCAAAGCTGCCCTGTGCCAGCCGCTTGATGGTAAAGCGCGTAATCTCTGCGACCACGGAACCATCCGGTGTGGCCAAGGTAATGTCGAAGCTGGCAAAGCCCGGATCGCTGTCGCCACGTAGCCGGGCATGGCTGATGATGTGTTGCGGCAGATCGGCCCAAACACGCACGCTGCCATAGGACAACGGCACCCACAGGTTAACACCGTTATAGCCGGGAATGAGGCCCATTGCCCAGCCGGTCGCAAGGTCCATCAGGGCCGGGTGCAGGATATGTCCGACCTCCAGATCGCCGACAAAGGCGTCGGGCAATGCCAGATCCGCCAAGCCTTCGCTGTTGCCATAGGCCATCCGGTTCAGAACGCGCCAGCGTGGTCCGAATGCCAGATGCGCTTCTTGCGGGCTGGCAAGGCCCGCGCCGGTCGTCACATCGGGGCAGCGTGCGGCAATGGCGGCAGGGTCAATCGGGGCGGGGCGCGCTTGGTTGTCCAAAAGCGTGATCTGGGCTTGTGCGTTCAGCACGAACCCTTCGGAGCCGCCATGCATGACATCGGAGCGCAGCGCAAAATCATACCCTTCGGGAGAGCGCGCAAGCGTCGCGCGCAGTTTGCGTGTGCTGCCATCCGCCACACCAAGCGCGCGGAAGAAATACAGGTCACGCAATTCGAACGGGGCGGTTTCGCCTTGGGCACGTAGCGCCTGCGCGGCAAGGTCCAGATACCCAGTGCCCGGCAGAATTGCTGCGCCATCGCGGGTGCGGTGCTGGTCAACAAGCCAATGGCCGCTTTCCAGAGCGAGGGTCAGGCGGCGGTTGCCCGCCGGGTCGAACCCCATCTCGTCATAAAGCGGTTGCGGGCAGGGGCTGGCAGGCGCGCTGGGCGTTTGCCCCAGACGCTGCGCCATGGCGTCGGCGGCCATGCCCGCTTCGGCCCAGATGCCCCAATCCAGCGCGATGACGCGGGTTTTGCCGCCCACGCGCGACCGGGCAAAGGCGTTCAGGTATTCATTCGCGGCGACATAATCCACCTGCCCCACCGGCGCGGTCAGGGTAGAACTGGACGAAAACAGTGCCATCACCTGCAAACTGCCATCGGGCAGCAGGCTGTCGAGCACGCGCAACCCGTGCAATTTTGGCGCGAACACTTCCTCTACGTCGCCTGTGGATTTCGCGAGCATCGGAGCATCGGCCATATGCCCTGCGGCATGGATCAGACCATAAGGCGCACCATGCGCGGCTTGGGCGGCGGCCAGCGCATTGCGCATCTGGTCAATGTTGCAAACATCCGCGCCCGCGACGTGGACATGGCCGCCAAGGGCTTCCAACCGCTCCACCGCCAGAATGCGGCGGGTCGTCGTATCCGCGGGGCCATGGCTGGCCTGCCACGCGGCCCAGTCGGTGCGGTCGGGCAGGGGGGTGCGGGCGATCAGGGTGATTTTTGCCTTGAACCGCGTAATCAGGTCTTCGGCAAGGCTTAGGCCAATACCGCCAAACCCGCCGGTAATGACCCAATGCGCACCATCGGGCATGTCGGGGACCGCATCGGGCAGCGGGGCGGGGCGCAAGACCTGCCCATACCGCTTGCCCGCGCGCAACAGGGCCGTGGTGCTGGCCGGCGCGGCGCAGATTTCTTCCAGCAACATGTCTGGCGTTGCGGTTCCGTCAATATCCAGCGTCGCGCAGGTCAGGCCCACAATTTCACGCGGGGCGACGCGGGCAGGACCAGCGATCGTGGCTTTTTCCGGGTAGCGCAGCGCCTCGCCCTCCAAAGCCTGCGCGCCATTGGTGAACACAACCATATGCACTGGCTGCGGCAGGGTTTCGCTTTGCATGGCCTGCGCGAGGAACATCAGCGCGTAAAACCCTTGTTCAATATTGCGGTGCAAGAAGCTGGAACCGGGGCGGAAGCGTTCTTTCCCCGTCACCAGCCAGAAATGCGCGATGCGCGTGGGCGCGGTGCCGCTGGCGATCAGATCGGCCAGCAGGCGGGCATAGGCCTCGCGCCCGTGTTCCGGGGCGAGGGTGAAGGACGTGTCTGATTTGCGCGCATAGGTATCGCCCGCGCGCACTTCGATCACCTTGTGACCGGCGCGGCGCAAACGGTCCATGACCGGGGCGGCGGTGCCGTCCTCGTCGGCAAAGACCAACCATGTTTGCGGGTCCGTCCCCAGATCCGTGCTTACGTCAATTTCGCAATCGGCATAGGCAGGCTTCCACGCGATCCTGGTGCCCCATTTGGAAATATCGTCAATGCGTTCCAGCGCCGGGGCGGCCTCGACCGTCGTTTGGCCCGGTTCGATGAAATAGCGCGCGCGTTGGAAGGCATATGTGGGCAGTTCCACGCGGTGGCGCTTGGCGTCGCCCCAGATTTGCGCCCAATCAAAACTGCCACCCAGCGCCCAGATTCGCGCCAGAACGCCCAGATGATACAGGTCATCTGCGATCTCTTCTTCCGGGTGGCGCAGCGCGGCCAGCACCTGTTGCCCCGGCACGGCACCATGCATGCGGGCAAGCGAGGACAGCGCCTTGCCCGGACCCATTTCAAGGTAAATCCGGTTCGGAACCGCGCTGAGTTTGCCAATGCAATCGGCAAAGCGCACGGTGTTGCGCAGGTGCTGCACCCAGTAATCCGGGTCGGTGGCTTGCGCGTCGGTCAATTCCTGCCCGGTGCGGTTTGAAATGATGGGCAAACGCGGCGCGTTTAGCGGGATCGACCGCAGATAAGCGCCGAATTCGGCCAAGATCGGCTCCAGCATCCGGCTATGCGCGGCAATGTCGATGGCGATACGCGTGGCCTCGACCTCCTCCACAGCGAGCTGCGCTTGCAGACGGTCCAATGCGGCTTGCGGGCCGGAGACAACCGTCAGTTCCGGCGCATTTACCGATGCGATGTCATGGTCTTCATCCAGATAGGGTTGCAGCGCGTCGAGTGACAAGGGCACCGACAGCATCCCGCCCGCAGGCACCGTGTCGAACAACCGCCCGCGCAGGTGGACAAGGCCGATGCAGTCTTCGAACGACATGACACCGGCCAAGCATGCGGCGGTGTTTTCGCCCATGGAATGGCCGACCAGAACCGAGGGTTCCACCCCCCAGCCCATGAACATCTGCGCCAAAGCGTATTCGGTAATCATGATAAGCGGCAGTTGCACAGACGGCTTGGTCAGCGCCGCATTCGCCGCCGCCTCTGCGCCCTTTTCGGGCAACCACAGCGCGCGCAGGTCATAGTCCAGCTTGGGTTGCAGGTGGTCCAGGCCACGGTCCATCCATTCGGCAAAGACCGGTTCGGTTTCATACAATTCCCGCGCCATGCCCGCGTATTGCGCACCGCCGCCGGGGAACATGAACACCATGTCGGGCCGGTCGAGAGCTGAATGGGTGAACACGCGGCGCGGGTTGTCCTGTTCCAGCAGGTCGGCGGCTTCCGCATGGGTTTCCGCCACGACCACGCGGCGCTGGTCCAGTTCGGTGCGCCCCTCTTTCAACGTAAAGGCCACATCGGCCAAGGGCTGCTCGGAGTGCGCGCGCAGATGGGCTGCCAAGCGCGCTGCGTTCGCGGCGAGCGCGGTTTTGGATTTGGCCGAGAGCGTCATTATCTGGAAGGGCCAATCGCTTTCGTCCGACGGTCCGCGCGCCGGCGCTTCTTCCAGCACGACATGCGCGTTGGTGCCGCCAACACCAAGGCTGTTGACGCCAGCGCGCAAGGGGCCATCCGCCTGCCATGGGGTAAGCGTGTCGTTCACCACGAAGGGCGAATGTTCGAAATCAATGGCGGGGTTCGGGGCCTCATACCCCAAGGAGGGCGGCAATTCGCGGTGGCGCAGGGCTTGCACGACCTTGATGATGCTTGCGACCCCTGCCGCCGTGTCCAGATGCCCGATATTGGTTTTCACAGACCCGATGCGGCAAAACCCTGCCTTGTCGCTAGCGAATGCTTCCGTCAGTGCGGCCACTTCGATCGGGTCGCCCAGATAGGTGCCGGTGCCGTGGCACTCGACGTAAGTTATACTTTCCGACGATACGCCCGCAATCTGGTGCGCCTCTGCAATCGCCTGCGCCTGCCCTTCGACCGAGGGGGCCAGATAGCCCGCTTTCTGCGCGCCGTCATTGTTGATGGCCGTGCCTTTGATAACGGCGATGATGCGGTCGCCATCGGCCAGCGCATCGGACAGACGGCGCAGCACCACCGCGCCCGCACCAGAGCCAAACACCGTGCCTTGCGCGCGATGGTCGAAAGCGTGGCATTCGCCATCGGGCGAGAGGATCTCGTTTTCCTTATGCAGGTAGCCGCGCGCTTGCGGCAGTTCTATCGTCACGCCCCCCGCCAGCGCCATGTCGCATTCGCCCGTTAGTAGCGCATTCACCGCGTAATGCACCGCCACCAGAGAGGTCGAGCAGGCTGTCTGCACGTTCACCGATGGCCCGTGCAGGTCCAGAATATGGCTGACGCGGGTTGTCAGGAAATCCTTGTCATTGCCGGTGTGGCGCAGCAGGAACATGCCCACATCATCGACCAGATGCGGGTTGGAACAGATGTTGAAATAGAAATAGCTGCCCATGCCGCAGCCGGAAAACACGCCGACCTTGCCTTTTTCACCGCGCGGCGGGTGGCCTGCATTCTCAAACGCTTCCCACGCGACTTCCAGAAACTGGCGGTGTTGGGGGTCTAGAATTGCGGCCTCTTTCGGGGAAAAGCCGAACAGGTCGGGGTCGAAATCGGCAAAACCCTCCAGCGGTGCGGCAAAGGGCACATAGTTGGGCTTGCGCAGCATGGCGGCAGATTCGCCCGCGTCCAGCAGGTCTTGCTCTGACATCTTGCGGATAGACGACCGCCCGGCGCGCAGATTGTCCCAGAATTCCGCCACCGACGCGGCGCCGGGCAAATGCGCGGCCATGCCGATAATGGCAATGTCATTCTCGTTGGAAATCTGCTCGTTACTCATGACAGTTGATCCTGTTCGGGATTAAAACGGTCCGGTCTTTGCCGGGGTTGTGCAGTGGCCAGAAGGGTCCGGCGGGTGCTGGACTGGCGCAATTTGTCGATCCGGGCGGTGCGCGTGCGCTCGGCCTGCAACTCTGCATGGCCCAGAAGCGCACCCGCCAGCAGCCAGGTGAAGGGGATCAGCGTGGCATTCGGCAGCAGATCGACCACGTTAGCCCCCAGCAGCAGCGCCAAAAGCCCAACCTGCGCGGGGATTTGCGTGTTCGGCACCTGACGATACCGCCACCATAGCGCAAGCAGCGGCAGGCAGAGCAGACCGAAGGTGGCAATATAGCCCAGCCAGCCGGCTTGCCCGATGGTGATAATCCACTGGCCGTCAGAAATGGTCAGCGCCTCTCCGGTTTCGGGATCGTAGACCAGGTTGCGACCCCAAGCGCCCCAGCCGAACAAGGGTTTGTCGGCGGCGCGTTCCAGCAGGATATCCTCGTTCGTAAAACGGTAAGCGAGAGATTCCGCGCGGTCGGGGCTTAGCCCGGCGATGAACCGCACCAGCGCATCGGCTGGCACAATGCCAGAGCCGCGCAACAGCGGATAGGCCATGGCCGTCAATGCCATCAGTGCGGCGATGCGCAACTGCATGCGCGGGCCGAAAAACAGCACCAGCGGGGCCACCACCAACGCCAGCGCCCATGGGCCGACACTGCGGCATAGAACCAGCATCAGGCCTAGCCAGATTGCAATCATGATCGCGCGCGTGCGCTCTTCCGGACCAGCTTGCCGAGCCTGCAACAGGGCAGAGGCAAAGCACATCATGGCAAAGAACGCGACCCAAAGACCGTGCGGCATGAACACATAGGGCCGGAAACCGCCAAACCGGATCGCCTGCCCGTAATCATGCTGAATGAATCCATAGACCATGCGGTGCAGTTCCGGCCCGATCGCGTTTTCGATCACGATTGGGACCGAATAGATCAGCCCGGCCACGACCAGCGCGCGCGGAAGTTCCGCCAACGCGCGTTCATGCGCCAGCAAGCTGCGCGCCAGAAAGAAAGGCAGCATGAAGATGATTTGCGCCACCACAACCGAAAGCGAGTCGTAAAGCCGCAACCCCGGAATGGTCGCGTTCGCAGGCGAGAATATTCCCATCCATGTGGTGTGGTCCGATGTGACCAGCCCAAAGCGCAACGGCTCTGTATTGGTAAATACGGTAAAGGCGGGGGACAGGACGAACAGCACCAGCAACACGCGCGCCAGCAGGTTCTGCGGCACGACCACGACGCGCTCGCGGACAAGCGCCAGGCAAACCACGAAGGCGGTGACATTGGGGATCAGCACTTTGTCCAGATCCGGCAGCAGCGGCAGCCCGATCTGGGTGATCTGCGGCAATGCCATGTAGCCGCCAAGGATGGACCAGATGAACGCCCGCTCGACCGGCATGCGCTTGAACATGATTAAAATGACCAGAGGCCATGTCAGAAGTGCAAGATATGCGACTGCGTTGCCCATACTGCCCCTCAGCCGCCCAGACGCATCATGACCAGCGCCAGCAAGGTCAGGCCTACCAGCGCGCCACCTGCGGCCCAGCCAATGCTGCGACGGCGTCGTTCAGCAGGAAGTTCCAGCTTGGGAATGACCAGCACAGGCTGCATCCCCAACTCGCGTTCAACTTGGCTTGCGCTGCGCAAGGCTGGGTTTAGCCATTCGATGGCATAAGACAGCATCAGCCCCAGAAACAGGCCCGCGGCCAGACCCATCACAACGATGGACGCGCGCGACCGTGAGGAGGGGTAATCCGCGGGCAGCGCGGGTTCCAGCATATTGAAGCGTTCGAAGTTCTGATCGTCATCCAGTTGTTCGCCCAGCGACGCGTTCAGACGCCGTTCGGCAATTTCATTGGCCTGTTCGCGCAGTTGAAATTCGCGCCGCTCCAATGCGTCCAGTTGAAACGCGATTTGCGGGGCGGCGCGGGCCAAGCGTTCCAGTTCTGCCGATTGCTGCCGCAATTGGTCAAGCTCGCGGCGCGCTGCCTCCAGCTCTTCCTGCGCGGCGTTCAGGCGGCGCTGTTCGGTGGCACGCAGCCGGCTTTGGCCTTGCAGCGTGGCAATTTCGTTCTCCAAGCCAGCAATTTCACGGTCGGCGCGTAGCAAATCCTCGCGGATGACGGTTTGCTCGGCGCGGCGATCTTCCATCGCGTCGGGCAACAGTTCGAAATTCTCGGATTTGAAGGCCACAATCTCGGCCGCGACTGCTTCGATCTCTTGGCGGATGCGGTCTTCCTGACGGGCGAAAAAGTCGATCGCCTCGCGCACATTGCCAGCCACGGCCGAGGCGTTTTCTTGCACGATGGCCCCGGCCAACTCATTGGCCAGATCGGCGGCGACCTGTGCATCGCCTGCTTCGGTCATGACCCGCACAAGCGACACGATGGCATCTGTCGCGAAGGCTTCGGTTACGCTGACCGTCAGGGTGCGCGAGCGGTTTTCGCTAGTAACATCGGTGCCCAGCGCGGCCCGTTCGCGGATTGCGGCGACAACTTCAAACCGGATCGATTCGCGCATCCCAACGACACGCTCTTGCGGGGTCAGGCCGGGGAGCATGTCGTATTTGTCGGCAAGTATCAGCAGATTGTCGCGTGACATCAGCCGTTGCTCTACAGAGGCCAGCCGCCGCGCTGCGCTGGACGGCACGGCCGCCGAGGTCACGTCGCTGCCAACGCTTGGCCCTTGGACCTGAATCACCGCCTGGCTTTCGTAGCTATGTTCGGAACTGAGCGCGAAGAAGATCGCGCCGACCGTGGCGATAAACGCCGTGGCCGCGATCAGTGCCGCCCGCCGCGAAAGGAAGCCGAAAAGCTCGCCAAGTGTCTGGATCGGGCCCATCGGTGCCGCCCCTTTCTTAACTGCGCTTGGCGTTGCTACGCGCCGCGCTTGTGTTCTGATTCAGGATTACGCCCAGAAAATCGGATTTTTCGGCCAGCAAACGCTCGCATTGGGTGATGTCGGCGGCTGTGGTGGTGTTGCTGTCGGCCACCAGCAGCGTTGCGCCCATTTGCGGCAGAATGGTCATGGCGGCGTCGCCTTCCAGCAGCGGCGGCAGGTCGCAGATTACCAGTTGCGGGACGAGTTCTGCGGTCAGTTCGTCCAGCATTTCTGCCAGTTCCTGTGCCGAGATGGATTTGCTCAGCAGGTCCGGGCTGTCACTTGGGGCACCCAGGCCAACCGCGACCCGGCTGGTGATCTTGACCAGATGGTCATGCGGGCTGGCCGCGCCAGAGATCATGGCATCCATCGGGCCGGGGCTTTGCAATTCGAAAAAGCGGTGCAAGGCCGGTGCGCCCACGTTCAGGTCCAACGCCAGAACACGCTGTTCGTTGCGACGTGCGAAACTGGCCAGAAGCCCGGCGGTTACGAAGCTGGTGCCGCAGCCATTATGCGGCGCGGTGATCGCAAGAGTGCGCAAGCGCCTATCGGCAAAGGTTTGGGAAAGCTGGGTGCGCAACACGTCGAATAGCCCGGCGATTTCGGGTGAACGCGCCTGCTTGTTGAACTGGGTCATCGCGGAATTCGGCGCGGGGTCGCGGGTAAAGCTTTGCAGGCTGTCCCATTCTGCTTCAACCTGCGCCAAACGCTGCGGAGAAAGCCCGCGGGCCCCGTCGCGCCGTAACTCCCGGTGGCCGGAAAGCGCAAGGCTGCGCGGCTGATGCACGGCACCACCGCCCGCCCGTTTCGGGCCGGGTGTGGGCGCAGAGCCCAGAAGCTTTTCTAGCCGTGTTGTATCCACCATGACGGTGCGCGCCTCGCTGTCTGTTCGACCGGACCATTGTTTCCGTTCTGAACTTATTAACAGCTATTCAAGCGGTTTGACGACGATATTACGGCAAAACCAAGGCGCGGCACCCTCAAGATCTCTTCAGCGGCGCGTGTTCAGGCGTCCGCAGGGGGGTGTGAAGCAGTTTCGCGCGCGGCTTGCAGGGCGGCATTCAATACATCGCGTGACCCGATATGATTGGCCAGAATCAGCACCAGCCTTGCTGTCAGGGCATCACTTTCTGCCTTGGTTAACCCCTCATGCACAGCCATCAGGTCGGCATAGAACCCGTCCGGGTCGCTTAAGTTGCGGTGCAGGATCAGGTCAGGCATCGGACAGCTCCATCTGTGACAGCGCACGGGCAAGTGCTGTGGTCAGCGGCAGTGTTTCCGGCGCGCGCCAGCGGGCTGCGATATGCTGGTCGGGGCGCAGCAAATAAGCCGCGCGCGGGGCGTCGCCCAAGTAGCGCGCCGCAAGGACGGGCGCTTGCGTAGGATCAATATGCAGCACGCGCAGCGGCACCGGCGTTTGTGGCAAGTCTGGCGGCGCGGCACCATTCACCCAGAGCAGGCAAAACTCGCCGCCGGTTTGGTCCAGCAACCAGCCATCCGGCACAGGCGCATCGGGCATGGGCGCGCCGGGGCGCGTAGCGTCGGGCAGCCCATCGGTATCGGGGCCGGTCAGCCAGCTATCTTCATAAGCGCTGGGCATGGACAGCCGCCCGGAATTGACCAGCGGGCGCGCGAATTCATACCGCTCGGCCAGTGCCAGAACTGCGTCGCGGAACAGGCGGCTGGTGTCGGATTTCGGCGTGATGAATTCGGTCGCGCGCGTGGAATTCAGGATGTTTTCATCTGCCGCATAAACGCGCTCGAATTCATAACTGTCCAGCAAGGCTTCGGTCGCATGGCCCTGCACCACGGCGGCCAGCTTCCATGCCAGATTATCGGCGTCCTGAATGCCGGAATTTGCCCCACGCGCGCCGAACGGGCTGACCTGATGTGCCGAATCGCCCGCAAAGATCACCCGGCCATGGCGGAACTTTTCCATCCGGCGACATTGGAACGTGTAGATCGACACCCATTCCAACGAAAACTCCACATCCGGCCCAAGCATGGCTTGCAGGCGGGGGATCACCCGTTCGGGCCGTTTCTCGGCTTCGCGGTCAATGTCCCAGCCCAGTTGCAGGTCGATGCGCCAGACATTTTCGGGCTGGCGGTGCAACAGCGCCGATTGCCCCTTGTTGAAAGGCGGGTCGAACCAGAACCAGCGTTCCGTCGGGAAATCGGCCTGCATGACCACATCGGCAATCAGGAAGTTGTCCTCGAACACTCGGCCCACGAAATCGAGGCCCATCATCCGCCGTGTCGGCGAATTCGCGCCGTCGCAGGCGACCAGCCAATCGGCTTGGATTTCATAGTCGCCCTCAGGGGTGGCGATGCTCAAATGAACATAGTCGTCATGCGTGCCAATCGTGTCCACACGGTTGCGCCCGCGTATTTCCAACGGTGCGCCTTGGGCGATCAAGTCTTGCGCGCGCTGCACCATGATATGTTCGACATGATATTGTTGCAGGTTCACGAAAGCCGGGTGCTTGTGGTCGTCTTCCTCCAGCAGGTTGAAACCGTAAACCTCGCCCTCGCCGTTGAACACGCGGCCGGTGTTCCATGTAACGCCCATCTCTGTCGCACGCCCACAGCCGAGCCGGTCAAGAATTTCGAGCGTGCGTTTGGCAAAACAGATCGCGCGAGAGCCGAAGCTGACGCGGTCATTGTCGTCCAGCACCACGACCGGCACACCGCGCCCGGCAAGGTCTATCGCCGCCGCCAGCCCAACTGGGCCCGCGCCGATAATCACAACCGGGTGGCGTGCGGGGTTGTCCTGATCGCGGTCCTGATCCGCGTTCCGGGCATAGGGGTATAGCGGGGTTTCGAAGATTTTGCTCATCTGTTCTTTCCTTCACGCCAAAGCTGCCAGCCCGACCACAGCGCCGAGCCACCAAAGAACAGGCCCGCGACCGCGCCCACTTCTACCCAAGCAAACCCTGTCATGCGGCCTGATGCGATGATCCAGATCAAGACCACCAGACCGATAATCGACACGGCCAGACGGAAGCGGTGTTCGGCTTTGTCCGGGCCAAAGCTCATCCTTGCAGGTCGTCCCACATCTGCATGTCGCGCTCTGCGGTCCAGATGCGCGGATGCGCGATACCGCGCGCTTCATCATAGGCACGAGCCACGTTGAAGGGCAGGCAATGCTCGTAAATCGCGTAATCCGCGAATTTCGGGTCGCATTCGGCGCGCACGGCGTCCCAGGCTTCTTTCAGGCTGCCCCCGCGCGCCGCCACGCGCGCTGCCGGGCGATAGGTCGAAATGACGAAATCACGTGTGTTTTCGATGGCTTGGTTGACCATGTCGGGGCCCATCAGCGCGTCGCCCCGCCCCGGCGCGATGGCATCGACGCCGTAAGCCTTGATCGCGTCCAGCGTCTTGCCCCATTCGGTAAAATACCCGTCGCCGCAATAGCAGGCAGAGTGATATTCGACGATATCGCCGGTGAACAGGACGTTCTCATCAGGCACATGGATAACGATATCGCCCGCCGTATGCGCGCGGCCCAGTTGCATAAGGTCCACCCGGCGGTTGCCCAGGAAGACCGACATGTGGCCGGTAAAGCTGGTCGTCGGCCATGTCAGGCCGGGGATGCTTTCATACCCTTGAAACAGGCGCGGGAAACGCTGAAATTCGCTGTCCCAGTCTTCTTGGCCGCGCTCTGCGACCATGCCGCGCGCGGCGTCCGACATAAGGATCTGTCCGGCCCCGTAAGCGGACGCACCCAGCACCCGCACTGCGTGGTAATGCGTCAGCGCCAGATGGGTGATCGGTTTGTCGGTGACTTGGCGGATGCAGTCGATCACCTTTTGCGCCAAGCGTGGGGTGGCTTGGGCTTCGACCACCATGACACTGTCATCCCCGATGATGACGCCCGAATTCGGGTCACCTTCGGCGGTGAAGGCATAGAGATCGCGCCCCACTTCGGTGAAGCTGATCTTTTTCTCGGTCATGTCGCCTTGCGAGGCGAAGGCTTTGGCCATGGGTGCGGTCCTTCTATCGTGGTGCCTGAGGCTTATGTGCGCCTCCGGCGGGAGTATTTGGGGCAAGATGAAATCAGGAGGCGTAAGGGTTTGGAAGTGCGGGCAGGATGGTGCCGTCGCAGGTGCCAAAGCCGATGCGATGGTCCGGCGCGACGGCCGCGCCATGGAAGGTGACTGTATCGCCATCCTCCAGGAAGGCGCGGGGGGTGCCGCCCACGTTAATCGGGGTTTGCCCGCCCCATGACAGCTCCAGCATGGAGCCGCGACTATCGGGCGTCGGGCCGGAAATGGTGCCCGACCCCAACAGATCGCCCACGCGCATGGGGCAGCCGCTGGTGGTGTGGTGCGCCAGTTGTTGTGCGGGTGAATAGTAAAGCTCGCGCGTGTTGGTGCGGGTGATGGTTTCGGGCGTGCCGTTTTGCGGCGTGAGCGTGACGTCCAGCGCGATATCGTGAAAGTCATCGCCGCTATCGGCCAGATGTGGCAGGAGCGGGGTCTCTCTGTCCGGCGGGGCCGCGCAAAACGGATCAAGCGCCGCGCGCATGACAATCCACGGGCTGATCGTGGTTGCGGTGGCCTTGGACTGGAAGGGGCCGAGCGGCTGGTATTCCCAGGCTTGGATATCACGCGCGGACCAATCGTTCAGCAGCACATAGCCGAAGATCATGTCATTCGCCTGCGCCACGCTGACCGGGCCGTTTGAAGGTTGAGCAATGATTGCGCCCAGTTCCAGCTCGAAATCGAACCGCTGCGAGGGGGTGAAGCGCGGCACGTTGTCATCCGGGCCTTTGACCTGCCCCCAAGGGCGGCGCACCGGCGTGCCCGACACGACAACCGACGATGCGCGGCCATTATACCCGATGGGGATATGCAGCCAGTTGGCGGGCAGCGCGTTATCCGCTCCGCGAAACATGGTGCCGACATTGGTGGCGTGGTGGCGGCCTGCGTAGAAATCAGTGAATTCGCTGACCGTAAAGGGCAGGTGCAAAGTTGCGCCCTGCATTGCGTGCAGATGCGGGGCAACTTTCGCCTGAGCGGGTGCACCTGCGCGCAGAAGGTCGGTCATCTGGACGCGGAAATCGGCCCAGATGGTTGGGCCAGCGGCCATAAGCGCATTCCATGACGGGTGGGTCAGCAGGGGGGTGCCGAGGGAAAGAAGCCCGGCGGCTTCGAGTGCGGTCGCATCCGCGATCTGGTCGCCAATCGCCACGCCGCAGCGGCGGCCATGCCCCGCATCGAACACGCCGAGCGCAAGGTTGTTCAGAGGGAAATCACATCCCGGTTCATTGGCGCTGCCTACCCAGCTTTGTCGCAGTCCCATCCGCATCCCCTAGAATTCGATCGTCAGCCCGTCATGGGCCAGCGTGAAGGGGCCATTCCAATGCCCGGCTATCGCAGCTTGCCAATCGGGCAGGCCAAAGGCCGGGTCATCGGCGGGGATGATGTGGTAGAAGACCAGATGCCCGACGCCCGCTTGTGTGGCGATTTGCGCAGCTTGCGCAGCGGTGCTGTGGCTATTGGCCAAATGCGCGCGCAGCTGGTCGCCCATGCCGGTCTTGGCGATGATCGCTTCGACCCCTTGGGGCAGCATGGCTTCGTGCAGCAGCACATCCGCGCTGTGCGCAAGGTCGGCCAAGGGTGGGAAATGGGCGGTGTCGGCGGACAGGCACAGGGATTTGCCACCGGCATCAAGGCGCAGGGCGAAGCAGTCCAGGACCGGCGGGTGCAGCACGCGCAGGGCTTGGGCGGCAACCGGGCCGATGTCGAATGCGCCTTCCTCCAGAAAATGAAGCTGCACGAGGTCGCCCAGCGGCGGGCGGCCTTCATCGGCCACGCGCAAGTTGCAGTCGAAGGCCATCGACGCCATGAACCCGTCCCAATAGGCGCGCAGGCCCGGTGGCCCCCAGATATGCAGCGGGGTTTTAAGCCCCGTCGTCCAAGCCGTGTGGATAAGCGGGCCAAGTTCCAACACATGATCGGAATGCAGATGCGTGATGACGATCTGCGACAGGCCGCGCAGGTCGAACCCCGCCTGTACCAGCCCGCGCGTGACCCCAAGCCCGCAATCGACCACGATCTGCACGCCGCCCATTTGCACCAGCAGAGCCGTGGGCATTGCCCCGTCCTTGCGCACGGCGGGGCCGCCCTTGGCCCCTAGAATCGTGACCTGAGCCATTTACTTGCGCCCCGGAGTGCCGTCGAATTTCTTTTCCAAGCTGTCCCAGCAGTCGATATAATCGTCCTGAAGCGGGGCTTCTTGCGCGGCGAAGCGCGTCAGGTGTTGCGGGAAGCGGGTTTCGAACATGAAGGACATGGTGTTGTCCAGCTTGTCCGGGCCAAGATTGGCGTTTGACGCTTTCTCGAACGCGTCACGGTCGGGGCCGTGGGGCAGCATCATGTTGTGAAGGCTCATTCCGCCGGGCACGAAGCCTTGGGGTTTCGCGTCATACTGCCCGTAAATATTGCCCATCAGTTCCGACATGATGTTCTTGTGATACCATGGCGGGCGGAAGGTGTTTTCGGCCACCATCCAACGCTCGCGGAACAGCACGAAGTCGATATTGGCGGTGCCGGGCACGCCAGAGGGCGCGGTCAACACGGTAAAGATGCTTGGGTCCGGGTGGTCGAACAGGATCGCACCGACCGGGCAATATGTCCGCAAGTCATACTTGTAGGGCGCGTAATTGCCGTGCCACGCGACCACGTCCAGCGGGGATTGCGCGATCCGGGTTTCGTGGAACTGGCCGCACCATTTTATGGTCAGGGTGGATGGGGTTTCGCGATCCTCGAACGCCGCGACGGGGGCTTTGAAATCGCGCGGGTTGGCCATGCAGTTGGCCCCGATGGGGCCGCGCCCCGGCATCTCGAATTTCTGGCCGTAGTTTTCGCAGACAAAACCACGGCAGGGACCGTCCAGAACCTCTACCCGATACACCAGCCCACGCGGAATAATGGCAATTTCCTTTGGCTCTACGTCGATTAGTCCAAGCTCTGTGCAAAAGCGCAAACGCCCTTCCTGCGGCACGACCAACAGTTCGCTATCGGCGGAGTAGAAATAGGCGTCTTTCATCGAGTCGGTCACAAGGTAGATATGGCTGGCCATCCCCACTTGCGTATTCACATCGCCTGCCGTGGTCATGGTGCGCATACCGGTCAGCCATGTCAGGCCAGTTTCGGCATGGGGCACCGGGTTCCAGCGGTATTGGCCCAGTGAAATAACATCCGGGTCCACGCAAGGCGCGGATTTCCAATAGGGCAGTTCGATCTTGGTATAACGCGCCGAATGCTTGACGCTTGGACGGATCCGGTAGGTCCATGTGCGTTCGGGCGGGTTGGCGGTAAAGGCAGTGCCAGATAGCTGTTCGCCATACAGCCCGTAATCGCATTTCTGCGGGCTGTTCATGCCTTGGGGCAGTGCGCCGGGCAGGGCCTCTGTCTCGAAATCATTGCCCCAACCGGGCATATAGCCTTCATGCGGGCCGGTATGTGATGGCGCGCGCACCATCCCTTGCGGCAGATCGTGACGGGTCATGGCAGCCCTCCTTCTGGTGGTGCCTAGTTATTTGTTGCAAATGCAACTATGTCAAGGCTATCGTGTAAGTCGAATACACCTAATAGGCCGCAACATGCGCGACACGCCCCGCCCCGATTTCGACCTGGACGCTTTCATGCCGTATCTGCTGAACCAGGCGGCAGAGCATGTCAGTCTTGGTTTTGCAGCCACCTACAAGGCGGAATATGGCCTGACGCGCACGCAATGGCGGGTCATGGCCAATCTGGGCCGTTTTGGCGCTATGAGCGCCGCCGAGATTTGCCGCATCAGCCATATCGAGAAAACGCGTGCCTCGCGGGCCGTGGCACAGTTGGAAGCCGAGGGCTATCTGACCCGCGCCCGTGCCTCTGATGACCGCCGGCGCGAGGATCTGGCTTTGACCGAGGCAGGGCGCGACGTGTATATCCGCTTGGGTGCGCGCGGCATGGCGTATCAGGCAGATATGGCAGCAAAGATCGGGCCGGAGCGGTTCGCGGCTCTGGAGGACGGTTTGCGCGCGCTGATCGCAGCCTATGGTGACGCCACGGATGATTGACCGAGGCCCCGCGGCACAGGCATAAGCGCGCCCATGCGCCTGCCAATTGACGACATCCTGCCCGACCTGAAAACCGCGCTGGCCGAGCATGGCCGCGCGGTGCTGCAAGCACCGCCGGGTGCGGGTAAAACCACACGCGTGCCGCTGGCGCTGCTGGACCAGATCGCGGGCCGGATTGTCATGCTGGAGCCGCGCCGCATTGCCGCCCGCGCGGCTGCCGAACAAATGGCGCGGTTGCTGGGCGAAGACGTGGGCGCAACCGTTGGCTACCGCATTCGAGGCGAGGCCGTGGTATCCAAGGCGACCCGGATAGAGGTCGTGACCGAAGGCATCCTGACGCGAATGCTGCAATCCGACGCGGAATTGACCGGTATTGGCGCGGTGATTTTCGACGAATTCCACGAACGTTCGTTGAATGCCGATCTGGGGCTGGCTTTGGCCTATGAGGTGCGCGCGGCCCTGCGCCCCGATCTGATCTTGGTCGTCATGTCGGCCACGTTGGATGCCGACCCCGTCGCCGCCCTGCTTGACGACGCGCCGATCCTGACTGCCCAAGGCCGCGCGTTTCCGGTGGAAACTCGTTGGCTCGGTCGGCCCCGCCGCAAGGAGGAGCGGTTCGAGAGCGCCGCCGCCGCGCTGGTGATAGAGGCGGCCGCGCAGACAAAGGGCGCAATATTGGTCTTTCTGCCCGGGGAAGGGGAAATCCGCCGTGTCGCCAACCTGCTGGAGGGGCGGGTGCCGGACGCGGTAATCCGACCCCTCTATGGCGCGCTTCCCAATGCTGCCCAGCGCGCCGCTATTGCACCGGACCACGGGGCACGCAAGATTGTGCTGGCGACGGCGATTGCCGAAACGTCGCTGACCATCGAGGACGTGCGCGCCGTGGTCGATTGCGGGTTGGCGCGGCGTGCGCGGTTCGACCCCGGCACCGGCATGTCGCGATTGGTGACAGAACGTGTCACCCTTGCCGAGGCCACCCAACGACAAGGCCGCGCAGGGCGCGTGGCCGAAGGGGTTTGCTTCCGGATGTGGGCGCGGGCCGAGGAGGGCGCGCTTGCGGCTTTCGCTCCGCCAGAGATTGAACGCGCCGACCTTGCGGGGCTGGCGCTTGAACTTGCCGCGTGGGGCGGTGCGGATGATCTGCGTTTCCTGACCTCGCCGCCAGAGGCTGCATTGGCAGAGGCGCGCGCCCTGCTCGCTGATCTGGGCGCGTTGGATGGCGCGGGCCGCGTGACTGCGCATGGCCGCGCAATGGCCGCCCTGCCGTTGCACCCGCGCTTGGCGCATATGGTGCTGATCGCGGGGCAGGCTGCCGCCCCCTTGGCCGCAATCCTGTCCGAGGGCGACGTGCTGCGCGGTGCGCCCGTGGACCTGGCCTTGCGGCTGGAGGCTTTGCGCGATGCCAAGGCTTTTGCCGCGCGCCACCCCTATGACCTGCACCGCCCCACGCTGGAGCGGGCGCGGGACACGTTGCGCCGGATCAAGCGGCACGGCGGCGATAGTGCTGGGCTTGGTCCTGCCGAAATGGCGGCGCTGGCCTACCCGGACCGCATTGCGTTGCGGCGTAAGGGGGACGCTCCGCGCTATGTGCTGTCGGGCGGAAAAGGCGCAGTTTTACAAGAGGGCGACCCGCTGGCGCAAAGCCGCCTGCTGGTTGTCACCGACACCGATGGCGACCCGCGCGAGGCGCGTATTCGGCAGGCGATCCCGATTGCGGAAAGTAACCTGCGCGACCTGTTCGGGGACCGCTTCCGCTGGCAGCGAATCTGCGACTGGTCGAAACGAGAGCGCCGGATTCTGGCCCGCGAGCGCGAATGTTTCGGCGCATTGGTGCTATCGGAACGCCATTGGCGCGACCCGGATGAGGCTGCGCTGATCGCAGCGGCCTGCGCCGGGTTGCGCGAGCTGGGCCTGCCCCTGTCCAACGCCGCGCAGCGGTTCATTGCGCGGGTAGAGCTGCTGCGCAGTCAAGGCGCGAATTTGCCCGATATGTCGGATGCGGCGCTGCTGGACGCTTTGGAAGATTGGCTTGGCCTGCATCTGACCCGCGTGCGCAGCGCTGAAGACCTGCGCGCGCTTGATCTGCTGCCCGCTTTGCGCGCGCGGCTGGACTGGGCGCAGATGCAGATACTGGACGCCCAGGCCCCCGCGCAGTTCGTGACCCCTTTGGGAAACCGCGTGCCCATCGACTATTCGGGCGATGCGCCCGAAGTGCAGTTGCGGCTGCAAGAGCTGTTCGGCCAAGCCAAGCACCCGACGGTCGGGCCAAAAAGCCTGCCTTTGCGGCTGGTTCTGCTGTCGCCCGGACGACGGCCCGTGCAGGTGACAACCGACCTTCCCGGATTCTGGGCCAACAGCTACGCCGATGTGCGAAAGGACATGCGCGGCCAATACCCCAAGCACCCCTGGCCCGAAGACCCTTTGCAAGCCGACCCGACGTTGCGGGCGAAACCACGCAAACGGTAAGTCTTCGCCCGTGGCTGGCGCGGTGTCGTGAGTATTTTTGGCAAGATGAAATCAGGGTGTTGGAAGCCGGATATGCGCTGTCACGGGGCTATCGGGGGCGATACGGCTGATTGCACCCGGCAGATTTTCGTAGGCCACCGACATGCTGTGGGCATTGGCGTGCAGGATGGTGTCGGGGGACACGACCCAAGCGACATGACCGCGCCAGAACAACAGATCACCGCGCTGGGCAGCGGTGCCGGGGGGCAGGCTATGGGCGGCAAAGGCGCGTTCCTGAAGATCACTATCGGCCGGGCAGGGGCGATTGCAGGCGTGCAAGGCGACTTGCACCAGCCCCGAGCAGTCTATGCCCGCGTGGCTGTTGCCGCCCCACAGATACGGGGTGCCGAGGAGTTGCTCTGCCACCGCGACCGGGTCTATGGCGGGCTTGTCGCGTGGCGCGGCGTGCTGGCTTGGGATGAAATGGCCGCACTCTGTTTGCAGGAATGCACCCTGCGCGCCGGTGATGACCAGTTGCGCGTTCAGCGACAGGGCCGCGCGGTCCGGGCTTTTGAGGTCGGGCGCGGTGTAAAGATGGCTGGCGGCGGCGCTGATGCGGTGGGTCGGAACAGTGCTGGGGCCAAGGGCAACAGCGCGGACCCAGCCACAATAGCCGTCCCAGACCAGATAAGCCATGTCATCCGTCTGGTCGATAACGGTCACAGCCGCCCCGCGCAAAAGCTGCCGGTCGCGCGGGCCATGAGGGCGGCGCAGCAGGTCTGCCAGCGGGGCGGTCACATTGGCGGGTGTGCCCGGCACGAAGGCGGGCGCGTCGATCTGGCCGCGCAGGCTGTCATGCGCCACGCGGCCTGAAAATGGGGTCAGGCGAGGATCGCTCACAGGTCCAGAACATCCGGCAGCGCGGCAAATAGCGCGCGCGCGCCTTGCCCTACGCCTCCCTTGGGGCGGGCGGGCGCGGGTTTGGGCTGGTAGCCATAGATGTCGAAATGGGCAAAGCGGGTTTTGCCTTCGACAAAACGGTCAAGGAAGAGAGCGGCCGTGATGGACCCGGCCATGCCACCTGCGGGCGCATTGTCCAGATCGGCAATGCCCGGTTCGATCATCGCTTGGTAGGCGGGATGAAGCGGCATTTGCCACAGCGGGTCGCGCACGCGGGCGCTGGCGGACATGAGCGTTTGTGCCAAGGCGCTGTCATGCGTGTAGAAGGGCGGGACATCGGGGCCGAGTGCTGCCCGCGCGGCCCCTGTCAGTGTGGCCATGCAGATGAGCGTATCCGGCGCATCCTCGCAGGCGAGTGCAAGCGCATCGGCCAGCACCAGCCGACCTTCGGCATCGGTATTGTTCACCTCTATCGTCAGGCCCTTGCGCGAGGTCAGCACATCGCCCGGCCGCATGGCGCTGCCCGATACCGCGTTTTCGACAGCCGGGATGAGCACGCGCAACTGCACAGGCCAACCGGATGCCATAATCATTTGCGCCAGTCCAAGCACGGTTGCGGCCCCGCCCATGTCCTTCTTCATGAGCCCCATAGATGCGCCGGGTTTCAGGTTCAGCCCGCCGGTGTCGAAACAGACACCTTTGCCCACAAGGGTCAGTTTTGGGCCGGTTTGACCCCAGCGCATGTCCAGAAGTCGCGGCGCGCGGTCAGAAGCCCGTCCGACGGCATGGATCAGCGGCAGGTTCTGGTAGAGCAAATCGTCGCCATAGGTAACGGACATGTCTGCTCCGAACCGGGTGGCGAGCCCCATGGCGGCGCTTTCCAGCTCCTCCGGGCCAAGCGATGCGGCAGGGGTGTTGATAAGGTCGCGCGTGAACACTTCAGCGGCTGCAATGATCTGTAGTTGCGCGGCGTCGACCCCGTCAGGTGCGACAAGTTTGGCCATGTCGGCTGGCGGCGAGGGCGGCCCGGCGCGGTAGCTGTAGCCCGCCAGCAACCACCCCAAGGCCTCCTCTGCCAAAGCGTCGGGGTCGAGCGCATGGTGAAGCTTGTAGCGTGCCGGCGGCAGGGCGCGCCGGCTGCCCCCCAGATGAAAGCGGGCGCGCGCACGATCGCGCGCTGTGCCATGGCCGATTACGGCGCTGACCAAGGCGCCATCCGGATCAGGGATGAGCGCGATTTCGCCCGATTTCGCGGCGAACCCGGTGGAAGACAGCCAGTTTCGGACCCGGCGCGATTGGGTTTCCAGCCAGCTATCAAGCGTTTCCACCGCAACAAGGTGCAGTTCCTTGGTGCCATGGCCATCCGGGGCAAAGCTGTAGGGTGAAACGGTGGTCATTGCGCGATGTCCTTCCATGCGTTTGCAAGGACACTAGACCAGTCAAGAGTGGATTTGCAGCGCTTTTTCGTTTGAATGTGGATGCTACATGCGCAGTTGCGGCAAGTCCCACAACCGCACCAGCGACCGGTCGCCGATGCGCTTGACGCGGTCCCAAAGTGCGGGCAGCGCCATGCGATTGTCTGCTGCCGTTGCCTGCGCGACCGCTGCCAAAGCCTGCGCCAGCGAGGTGAGCCCAATATCGCCCGCAAGTGTTGCCAAGTCCTGCAACCGGTCTTTTGTGCAAGGTGCCGCAGCGTCTGCGCCCAGACGGTCAAGCGCCGAAATACCATCCGTGAGTTCGACGATCTGCCCCATGAGCATATCCTCTGCTACGACAGCGCCGTGGGTGCGGAACAGGGCTGTGACAACCGAGCAATCCACAGTGATCGAGTCCGACGGTTCCAGACGTGTGATGGCAATCATGAACATGTCCTGATGTATATAATGACAACGCCAGCATCGCAGCATATCTTTAAGATCTGGTTTATGCTGACCAGATCTTGCCATGAAAACGGGTTGCGTTTGTAGGCCATCATTACATCAAGAATAAGGCAATTAAGCTTGGTGTGGGGTCAGTTCGACATGTGTCGCGGCCTTTGGGCCATATTGATAACACGGCAGTGCGGGCAGAAAGCCGATTACCAGACTGACGGACGCGTGTTGCGGCACCGTATTCTACACGGACCTGTCAACGAGTTGAACTCTATGCACCTGACCTTGTTGGGTTCCGCATACAGGCTGCATGCCGAGGGCTTCATCCTGCTGGAGGCGGCGCAGGCATGTAGATCTTGAGTCAGAGCTGATCGGGCATGATTGACGAATGGTGTTCGATGATCTTCCAGACCCCGTCGAACAGCAGGTAGACGAAAGTGAAGCGGCAGACCAATTCGAAGGGTGTGCCGTCACTGCGGTGCATTTTGAAGGTGTAGATGCCCGAATTTATGCCGACAGTGTCAAACCGCCGCGAATGCACTTCCATGAAGCGGGCGCTGGGCGTGCGTTGCATGATATCGCGGAAATACCGCCGGATTTGGCCAGGCTCCAGCCGGATCTGATAAGAGGCCGTTGGCAACAGCACGGCGTCGGGTGCGTAAAGCTCCGCGATTTGGTCCGCGTCCCCGGACGCGAGGGCGGCGCTCCAGTCATCGAGCAAGGCAGCGATCTTTTCTGTCGGCATGTTGATCTGTTCTGTAAGGTGTTGTCGAATGGTATTCTGTATCTACTTCTTCGACAATAAGTCGATTGCGCTGCCAGCACCATGCCCGATATTCCAATCCCGACATGTCCGCTTTGCGACCGCCCCATTCCGCCGGGAGTGCCGCAAAGCCTGCATCATCTTGTGCCCAAGCTGCGCGGCGGCAAGGGTGGACCGGTGATTTTGGTGCACCACATCTGCCACAAAGAAATCCACGCAACGTTGTCGGAAACCGAATTGGCCCGCGACTTTAACACGCCAGAGGCTTTGCGCAGCCATCCGCGTCTGGCAAAATTCGCAGCATGGGTCGCAAAGCGTCCGCCGGATTTCATGTCTCGGGTGCCCGGCGCGCGCCGCCGTGGCGGTAAGAGAATATAAACCCGCGTGGTTTAGTCTGGGAACAAAGCTGGGGCACATAGGGGGCATGGATGAACGGAACTCTCAAACTCGGGCCCGGAAGGCGGGAGGAAACTCTGGCCGCGCGCCAAGCCCGGGTGGGAATTATCGCTAACCCGCGCTTGGCAGAGCTGCCGCGATCGGCTCCGCGCGATGTCTGGACCCGCTGGCCGGAGCTGCGCGCGGCCAAGCGCCGGGCGCGCCCGGCAGAGTCCGGCACAGCCGAGGCAACCGCGCTGAACTCTTTTATCCAAAGCGTGCGGCGCTCTGCCCCGGCACCAGACCCCACGGGGACAGAGGAGGTTTCGGTTCCTGAACCGTCATGGATGCGCCGCCTCATGATCCGCATTGTAATCGGGTCGGCGCTTCTTTTTGGGGTATTCTATGCGTGGCGCGTGACTTGGTTCATATCCTGATACACTGTGCGCGCCCCGCTTTTAGGCAGCCCTTGACGATGAGGGGTTGTGCGAAAATGAACACCCACGGCGCGCAGGTCTTGGCTTGAATCCTGCTCAAGACAGATGATCTTGGACAGCAACGAAGCTGTTCCAAGGGGAATGCCATGTCCATCCGTCCAACAATCGACATCCGCCAAGCTGTCCCGACGCTGGAAGGTGCCGGTGTGCATCTGCACCGCGCCTTCGGCTTTCAGGACCCGTCCGAACTGGACCCGTTTCTGCTGTTCGACGATTTCCGCAATGAAATCCCCGAGCATTACTTGCGCGGGTTCCCGTGGCACCCGCATCGGGGCATTGAAACAATCACCTATGTGTTGGCGGGCGAGGTCGACCATGGTGACAGCCTGGGCAACACCGGCACGCTGGGCGCGGGCGATGTGCAATGGATGACCGCCGGTTCGGGCATTTTGCACCAGGAAATGCCGCGTGGAAACAGGCGCGGGCAAATGCACGGCTTCCAGCTTTGGGCCAACCTGCCGGGGTCGCTGAAGATGACAGCGCCCCGGTATCAGGATGTGCAATCGGGGGATATTCCAGAGGTGATCGACGATGATGGCACCAAGGTGCGGGTGATCGTGGGCGATTTCTGGGGCAAGCGCGGCCCTGTCGACGGAATTGCCGCTGATCCGCAATATCTTGATATCGCGGTCCCGCCGGGCGTGCGCAAGACCTTCAAGGTCGACACTTACCGCCGCGCCTTTGCCTATGTGTTTGCCGGGTCCGGGATGTTCGCGGATGCTTCTGCGCCGTCGGGCGTGCTGCTTGAAAAAGAGGTTATGGGCCAAGAGGTCAATATCCGCGACATGTCGGGCGACCGGACGCTGATCCGCTTTGGCACAGGGGACGAGGTGACGGTGCAGGCGGGCGAAGAGGGAATCCGTTTCTTGCTGATCTCTGGCGCACCGTTGCAGGAACCGGTCGCGTGGCACGGACCGATCGTGATGAACACGCAAGAGCAAATTCGCCAAGCCATGCGCGACCTGCGCAATGGCACATTCATTCAGCCCGCGCATTGACGGCATAGGGCGGGGGCGTTGCCCCCGCACCCCCGGAGTATTTGGGGCAAGATGAAGCAGGGGTGTTCGCGGGCGCGCCCGCTGCCTATATGCGAAACAGAGCAGCCAGAGGTGGACATGATGGACAGGACGATCATCCGCGTTGCGGGCGAAGACCCGGTCGGCTTTTTGCAAGGATTGGTGAGCAATGATGCGCGTCATCTGACGTCTGGCGGGATCGTGTATGCGGCCCTTCTGACGCCGCAGGGCAAATACCTTGCCGATTTCTTTTTGGTGAAAGATGGCGTGGATGTTCTGGTTGATGTGGCGGCGCCTTTGGCGGACGATCTGTTCAAACGCTTGAGCATGTACAAGCTGCGCGCTCCGATTACGTTGGTGCGCGAGGACATGGCGGTCAGCCGTGGCACTGGCCCGGCACCGGACGGCGCTTTGGCCGACCCGCGCCACCCGGCTTTGGGCTGGCGTGTTTATGGTGCGGACCTGCCCGAAGATGGCACAGATTGGGACGCGCTGCGGGTGGCGCATTGCGTGCCGGAAGCGGGTATAGAACTGGTTCCGAATGACAGTTTTATTCTGGAATGCGGCTTTGAACGTCTGAACGGTGTCGATTTCCGCAAGGGCTGTTATGTCGGGCAGGAAGTGACTGCGCGGATGCATCACAAGACAGAACTGCGCAAAGGTCTGACCACTGTTCGGATCGAAGGGCACGCCGAGGTTGGCACCGAGATTGCGGCAGATGGCAAAGCTGTGGGGCGGTTGTTTACCCAAAGCGGTGGCGAGGCGATTGCCTATCTGCGCTTTAACCGAGCGGAGGGGGCCTTGCAGGCGGGCGACGCCACGATCTTTATGCCCGAAACGACTCGCCTTGATTGAAATGCGGTCCTAGAGCATGATAGCGGTATCAGTGGCGCAGTAACGAAAGGGTCCGCCATGCCACTTGGCCTGACATCGCGTTTTGCTGGGCCCGGGCTTGCACTGTTGGCCTTCGTTTTGTTTTCCTCGCATGATGTGATCGTGAAATCACTGGGCGGCAGTTACAGCCCCGTGCAGATCGTGTTTTTCAGCGTGCTTCTGGGTTTGCCCATCGCCATGCTGATGCTGATGCGCGACCGCACCGATGGCAACCTGTTGCCGCGCTATCCCGGCTGGACCATCTTGCGGACGGTGGCGGCGGTTCTGACCGGGGTCAGCGTGTTCTATGCGTTTTCCGTTCTGCCCATGGCGCAGACCTATGCCATTCTGTTTGCAACGCCTTTGTTGATAACCCTCCTTTCGGTGCCAATTCTTGGCGAGCGCGTGGGGTGGCGTCGGAGTGTTGCGGTCTTGGTCGGCCTGTTCGGGGTGCTGGTCGTTTTGCGTCCGGGGCAAGGCGCGGAACTTGGCCTTGGCCATCTTGCGGCGTTTGTCGGGGCGCTGGGCAGCGCAATCGCCTCTATCATCGTGCGCAAGATCGGGGCGGAAGAGCGCAATGTCGTTTTGCTGCTATATCCGATGATGGCCAATCTTGTTGTTATGGGCGCAGTCCTGCCTTTTGTTTACCGTCCCATGCCCTTGGCCGATTTTGGCGCATTGGCAGCTATGGCTGCATTGGCATTGGGTGCCAGCCTGTGCGTCATCGCGGCCTATAAGCGCGCGCCGGCCTTTCAGGTTGCGCCCATGCAGTATTCCCAGATGATCTGGGCAATCCTGTTCGGCGCGCTGATCTTCGGGGAAAGCGTGGATCTGTTCACCATCCTTGGGGCGGCGATCATCATCGCAAGTGGAATCTTCATCCTGATGCGCGAGGAAACCGCCAATGTGTCGGAAAACCGCCCGGTGCTGGCCACGCGCACGCGGACCGACACTGGCACTTTTCCGCGCGTCAGTGGTTTGCAATCCGTCTCGCAAGAGGCAGCAGAGCAGCCTTAAGCGGCACAAGTGCAACGCGATCGACTTGCTGCGCTGTTTTGGCGTCAATGGGTTCTGGTCCTACGTCCTTTGCGGCGCTAAGACGTGGTCAGCAAGACCATAAGGACATTCCATGCCCCACCAGATCCGCCCGCGACCCGGCATCATGGACATCGCTCTTTATGAGGGCGGGACAGCCAAGATATCAGGGCGCGACGATGCCTTGAAACTGTCATCGAACGAGAACCCGTTTGGCGCGGGTGAATTGGCGCGGGAAGCGTATCGCCGCGCGGGCCATGACCTGCATCGCTACCCCTCGACGGATCATGCGGGTTTGCGCGCCGCACTGGCCGCGCATTATAGGCTGGATGGGTCGCGTATCATCTGCGGCGTCGGCTCTGATGAGATCATCACCTTCCTGTGCCAAGGCTTTGCCGGGCCGGGGGATGAAGTGCTGTATTCGCAGCATGGGTTCCTGATGTATCCGATCAGCGCCATGGCCGCTGGGGCAACGCCGGTGAAAGCGCCGGAACAGGACCGCACCACCGATATTGACGCGCTTCTGGCGGCGGTCACAGAGCGCACCAAACTGGTTTTTGTCGCCAACCCCAACAACCCGACCGGCACCATGGTGCCGCTATCGGAACTGGAACGTCTGGCCGATGGTTTGCCACCGCAGGTGTTGCTGGTGCTGGACGGCGCTTATGCCGAATATGTCGAGGGTTATGACGGCGGTGCCGCCATGGTCGATGCCCGCGAGAATGTTGTCATGACGCGCACCTTTTCCAAGCTGCACGGGCTGGGTGGGCTGCGCATCGGCTGGGGCTATGGCCCGGCGCATGTGATGGCGGTTCTGAACCGCTTGCGTGGGCCGTTCAACCTGTCGAACACACAGCTGGACGTGGCCGAAGCCGCGCTGGGCGATGCGGCGCATATCACGCGGTCGCTGTCGGAAAACGCGCGCCTGCGCGATTGGCTGGCGGATCGGCTGAACGCGGCGGGTGTTGCCACCGACCGCTCTTTCGCCAATTTCGTGCTGGCGCGCTTTGCCAGCGCCGAACAGGCCGCAGCCTGCAATGCGGCGTTGCTGGCCGATGGGCTGATCGTGCGACAAGTGTCCAGCTACGGCCTGCCCGAGGCTTTGCGCATCACGGTGGGCGACGAATCGGCCTGCCGCCGTGTCGCCCATGTCATCGACCGCTTCATGGATGGGCAGAGATGACCCCGCTTTACCAGCGTGTGGCCTTTGTCGGGCTAGGGCTGATCGCAGGCTCTATGGCGCTCGCCATGCGCCGCGGCGGGCTGGTGGCGGAAACCGTAGGCACCGCGCGTTCCGCGGAAAGCCGCGCCATTGCCGCTGAAATCGGGCTGGTGGATCATGTTACGGACACGGCGGCCGAGGCGGTGCAAGGCGCGGACCTGGTTGTGCTTTGCGTGCCCGTGGGGGCGATGGATGCCGTCGCGCAGGACATTGCCCCACATCTGGCGCAGGGTGCGACCGTCACCGATGTGGGGTCCGTCAAGCAGGCTATCATTGACGCGGTCGGGCCTTATATGCCCGATAATGTTCATTTCATCCCCGGCCACCCGCTGGCCGGGACCGAGCATTCCGGCCCGCGTGCCGGCTTTGCCGAACTGTTCGACAATCGCTGGACAATCCTGACCCCGCAGGACGGGGTCGATGCCGCTGCGCTTGATCGCCTCACACGGCTTTGGCAGGGCATGGGCGCGCAGGTCGATGTCATGGACCCGCCGCATCATGACCTTGTGCTGGCCGTAACCAGCCACACCCCGCATCTGATTGCCTATACAATGGTGGGCGTGGCCGATGATCTGCGCCGCGTCACCGATAGCGAAGTCATCAAGTATTCCGCAGCGGGGTTTCGCGATTTCACTCGGATCGCGGCCAGCGACCCGACCATGTGGCGGGACGTGTTCCTGACCAACAAGGACGCAACGCTGGAAATCCTTGGCCGCTTCACCGAAGAACTCTTTGCCCTGCAACGGGCCATCCGGCGCGGCGACGGTGAGCATCTGCATGCCTATTTCACCCGCACCCGCGCCATTCGTCGCGGTATCATCGACGCCGGGCAGGATACCGACGCCCCGGATTTCGGGCGCTCCAAACGTTAGGGACAGGCCATGCTCAAACCGCTCGTCGCCATTCTGGCCACCGTAACCGCGCTGTCCGCCTGTTCCGGCGGCGGGGTGCGCGCCCCGGATGAGCGCGGCGGCGTCGGACGTCTGTTGGGGCGGGTGATTCCCTTTACCGGCGATATCGCATCGCGGGGAAATTCCTCGGCTGGCAATCTTTGTGGTGTGGCGGGGCTGCAAGGCGCGGCCATCGCCCCCATTACCTCGGCGACCAATGGCTGCGGTGTCGCGGCGCCGGTGCAGGTCACGCATGTGGATGGCATCAAGCTGTCACAACCGGCCACACTGGATTGCCCAACGGCAACGGCGCTGCACCGCTGGGTCACACAAGCTATGCGCCCGGCCCTTGGCCGTGACAGCGCCGCCGTGACGGAACTGCGTGTCCCCGCGCATTACGTTTGCCGAACACGCAACCACCGTCCGGGTGCGCGTATCTCGGAGCATGGCAAGGGCCGGGCGATCGATATCAGCGCGATCATCCTGAATGACGGCACTGCGATCACGGTGCAGGATGACTGGTCCCGGCAATCCCGTCACGGCCGCGCGCTTCGCCAGATGCACACCAAAGCCTGTGGTATCTTCGGGACCACGCTTGGCCCTGGCTCAGATGGCATGCACGAGAATCACTTTCACTACGACACCGCGGCTCATCGCGGCGGATCGTATTGTCGTTAGCGCCAGCACCTTAAAATAAGTTATACATTACAATATCTTATGACTTTTTTGCAGAAAATATAACATCGCGTGTCATTTTCCTGTTGCGTGTAAAAAGCGTGTGGCCTAGATAGCGCTTCACCGGCGGCGGGGACGTTGTTGGTTGGCTGAGGCGGCGGGAAGCATTGCTGTTTTGGTTATCATGTCAGGAGATGAGGTTGCATGGGTTGC
>NZ_JALZWP010000003.1 GCF_023336755.1 Roseinatronobacter domitianus
CGAAATGTCCGGGAATGGTTTGCCGCCCGCAACCATTTCGCCATAATGTTCGAGGATCGCTTCAATGCGTAACCGTATCTGAAACCCGCATGGGCCAGACCAGATACACAAAGTTCATGACACTCCCTTGCTGGCGCGCAACTTGGGTTGGCAATTCGCGCAATGGAGCTGCGCCTGCGGTCGCATATCGTCCCTAGCTGCTTTGCCACCAGCCCGTGCTGCGCATTTCCTCTAGCCGCGATGCTGTGCGCCCGAATTCAAAACTTCCTTCGCCTTCAACATAAAGCGCGTCGGGCTCTGCATCGGCGGTCATAATCAGTTTCACGCGGGCCTCGTAAAGTGCGTCGATCAGGGTGATGAACCTGCTCGCCTCATTGTATCGTGCAGGTGACAAGACCGGGACATTTTCAAGGATCAGAAAATCCAGCGCCTTGGCCAAGGCCAGATATTCCGCCGACCCTAATGCCTGGACACACAACTCTTTGAAATCTGCCCGTAGCATGCGACCTGCGCTGCGCGACAAGCTCAGGCTACGGCCATGAGCGCTGATCGTGAGGGCTGTTTCAGGTTCCCCGTCCAGTAAGCGCAGCCACAGCGCATCCATTGCCGCACTTGCTTTGTTATTGGCAGGCACATGGTAGGCGTGCTCGGCCTGCGCCAGCACACGACGGTAATCGACCGGGTGACGCAGTTCCAGCATCTGCATGTGCGATTTTATCACCTCTATGAACGGCAGGAACGCTTGGCGGTTCCATCCGCCGTCATAAAGCTCGTCCGGGTGCCGGTTAGAGGTCGCAACCACAACTACCCCGCGCTCGAACAGGCGCTTCAGCAATTGCCCCACCAGCATTCCGTCCGTAATGTCGGTGATCTGCATCTCATCGAAGCACAGCAATGACGCGGTATCGGCCACCGCATCGGCCACATGTCTTACGGGATCAGTTGCGCCCTGCTCGCGTTGGCTTGAAATACCCGAATGAATTTCCTGCATAAAGGCATGAAAGTGAACGCGCCTTTTTGCCGTGACAGGTGCCGTGTCAAAGAAAAGGTCCATCAACATGGATTTTCCGCGCCCCGCCGCGCCATACAGGTATATCCCTTGCATCCGAGTTTCAGCACCAACGCGGCCGCGCTCTGGGCGCAATAGCGCACGCGCGACGCGCTTGGCCATTCCATGGCCGGGGGTTTGCAAACGCTCTGACAGTGCTTGCAGCTTTTCAACCACATGCACTTGTGCCGGGTCATGCGCGATAGAACCCGCCGCGACCAGATCACGATATTTCTGCAACGGGCCCATGTTTATGTCACCGCTGTGACCATGCTAATGGCGCATATAGGACGAGATTGCTCAGGCGTCTGCCCCTGTTTCAATCTGCCCGTTTTGCACCGCGCGCTGAAACGCGTCTACCGTCCGCTGGTAATGCGCGGCAAGCAGTGCGCAGCCGCGATCAGCATCGCGTTTCAGGACAGAGTCCAGAATTTCGGAATGTTCGCGCGCGATCTCTTCGCGGTAAGGTGCCCCGGAGCTAACGACCGCAGCGCGCCTGTAACGGTCGCATTTGCTGGCAAAGCCCTCTTGGCTGTGCAGCAGCCATTGTGACGGGCAGCCGGACAGAAGCGCGCCATGAAACTCTGCATTCGCGCTTTCCCAGCGTGCAACATCGTCGCATTTTCCGTCCAGCATCTGTGCGTCCCATTTCTGCAAGATGTAGCCAGCGGCGACAACGCGGCCTTCCCAGTCTTCACCCCCGTATTGAATTGAAAGGCGCAGCGCCGCCGTCTCTATAGCGGTCCGCGCAATATTGAGATCCACAAATTCCTCTACAGAAAGTGGCGCCACCTGAAACCCGCGCCCACCACGCGCAATAACAAGTTTTTCGGCTGTCAGGCGCTGAAGTGTCTCGCGCAGCGGTGTTGGACCAACCCCATAGGTCCGGCTCATGCGGTCGATGCGCAACAATTCACCCGGTTTTCGGCTGCCCGAAATAATATCGGCCTTCATGGCGCCATAGACGCTTTCCACCGTCGACTGGCTGGCTGTGCCGCGCACCAAGTCTGTGGAACTGGATTCTGAACTTATCATTAACTTTGCCCCATCAAACTAAGGTCGGCCGCTGTCGGCAAGACCTGAAAAATATTTCATTGCGCTGTTCAGAATATGGATCGCTGCTGGCGGCAAGCGCGTTATGCCTTAAAATGCCGTCTTGCAAGCCGAAATATGTAAGCACCACGTTCTCGTCTCTCCGCAATTGTTCGGCATCCAGAACCCCAACCGCCTTTTGCGGTTCGTTATGCTCTCGCACTAGGGAAGCTGTGCCGCGACCGCACGCGCGGTCAGAACCTGCGTAAGATGTGCACGATAAGAGCCGCTGCCATGCAAATCCGCAATCATGTCTTCACTTGGCCTCGCCAACGCCTCTACAGAATTGGGTGAAAACTCATCTGCAAGGGCTGCTTCTGCGTCCTGCCAGCGGAAGACGCCTGCTTCAGATGCGCCCGTGACCGCAACGCGCACTGCATCTGCAAACCGGGCAACAAACACGCCGGTCAAGGCAAAGCGCGATGCGGGTTGCCAGAATTTCTGGTAAGAGGCCGACACCGGGATCGGGAACCGCACTTCGGTAATAATCTCATCCTCTTCCAGATCGGTGAAGAACATGCCCTGAAAGAACTCATCGGCCGCAATGCTGCGCTGTGGTGTGATAATGGTGGCACCTGATGCCAGCACGGCAGACGGGTAGCAGGCGGACGGGTCGTTATTGGCCAGACTGCCGCCAATGGTGCCGCGGTTACGCACCGCCGGATCACCAATATTTGCAGCCATATCGGCAAGGGCCGGGTAAATATCGCGCGCTTGTGCTGCAACGGTTGCATGCGTGGTCATCGCACCAATGCACAACAGATCATCTGTTACGCGCAGCCCCTGAAGATCGCGGATCGCGCGCAGGCTGACCAGTTTGGACGGCGCAGCAAGCCGGGATTTCAGTGTCGGGATCAGGGTCTGACCGCCCGCCAGGGGTTGCGCTTCTTCTTCGGCCAACGCTGTCAGCGCATCCTCTAGCGTGGTGGGGGAGACAAGGTCGAATGCATGCATCTTATCGTTTCCTTCCGTCCATCATTGCGCAAAGGCGTCAGCGGAGGGCATCTGGCCAGAAGCCGCAAGCGCCGCTTTCACGATATTGGCATAGCCGGTGCACCGGCAGATATTGCCTTCCAGATGATGACGTATCTGGGCCTCTGTGGGTTTAGGAGTGTGGCGCAAAAGCGCGCTGAGCGACATGATCATGCCCGGCGTGCAATAGCCGCATTGCAGCCCGTGATGGTCCTGAAACGCCTTTTGCAGGGCCGACAGCGAGCCATCCTTGTTTTCCATGTCTTCAATGGTGCGCACCTCTGCTCCGTCAAGCTCTCCGACGAACATGGTGCAGGATTTTATCGCCATACCATCCACATGGACCGTGCAGGCACCGCACTGACTGGTGTCGCATCCAACATGGGTGCCGGTCAGATTCAGGGTCTCTCGCAGGTAATCGACCAGCAGTGTCCGGCCTTCGACATCGGCAGTGACAGACCGACCATTGACCGTCATGGTTATCTTTTGCATCAGGTCTCTCCTTCTATAGCTGGCCGCGTCAGGGCGCATGCCTTGCTTGTCGTTCAACTTAGTACCAGCCCAGCGCCTGCCACCAGAAATGGGCCGCGATCATGGTAATCGGTGTTGTGATTAGCGCCAACAACAGCAGCACGCGGGTTGCATCGCGCATGGATATGTTCGCCATCGCCATCGCCAACATCAGCGGCGGCAACTGATAGGGCATAAGCGGCGTGGCATATCCGAGAACCTGGCTCATGGCCACGGCTTCTACGCTCCAGCCAGTGGACGCGGCAATCTCTCCGAAGAAAGGCGCTGTCATGGCAGGCGCGACTGGCATGGTTGTCACAAGCGAGGTCGCAGCGGCAATAATCGCCAGCATTGTCAGACGCACCGGGTTAGATGCCTCTTGCAGCGGAACGCTGGCAACCAACATGCGCGACAACGCATCGCCCGCACCGGACACGGTCATAACCGCGCCTATGCCCAGCACAGCGCCAATATAGAGCAACATGGGAAAGGCGGTGTTGAATGGCATCGCTTTCAGATCGGTGATCTGCATGAATGGCATCAGGCACAACACAGCCGCACCCAAACCGATCCAGGCGGGCGAAACACCATGCAGAAAATCGAGGCTCCAGAGCAGAAGTGTCGCGCCCATGATCGCTATCAGCCGCAGGCCCGCACCCGATAGCGGCTTCGCCACGTTTTCTTGCTGCGCTGCTTGAGGCGTAGGGTCTTGTTGAAACAGATGAACCAGGATCAACACCAGAGCAACGCCCTTGACCAGGCCAATAACCGGAAAATGCAGAAGCATGTAAGGTCCAAAAGTCAGCGTTACATCATGCAGGGATTCCAACGATCCGGCCAAAACAATATTCGGCAGGTTCGCAGGTAAAAAGGTGATGGGAACGATGTAGGTGCCGACGGGCACCGCCAGAACCAGCCCTGTGCGCCCCTTGCTGCCGGGCTGATACCCCACCACGTCACACAGCGCGATGACAAGCGGCAACAAAACCGCCACCCGCGCCAAGGTAGAGGGCAGGATCAACGCCAGCGCGGCAGCGAACAGAACAATCAGGCTAACCCGCGCGGCATAGCTGGACGCGGCAAAGCGCGCATTCAAAAACCTTGCGGCCAACCAATGCGACAGCCCGGTTTTGGTTGCGCTTGCGCTGAGAATAACGCCTGCAAAAATTAGCCAGAACGCCGTGGTGGTGAATCCAGAAAATACCACCGGGGGGGCAAGGCCAACGATCGTGACCGCCCCAAGCAAAAACAGCAGGCCCGTCAACGCCTCTGGCAGCACACCCAACGCCCAAAACCCGATGGCCAGCGCCACAAGCGCAAGACTATCGGCCATTTGCGGCGGTGCGCCGGATATGCGCAAGCCCAGCGCCAGCGCCGCGCTCAGGAATATTACCAGCACTGCACGCAGTCCGGCACCACTGGCCATACCTCGGACCATTGCCCCTATGGCCTGCCTCATGGGTCAGGCACCCTCTGTCGCATCATCCGGGCCGTTTTCAATATGCGCCTGAAACGCGTCGAAAAACTGCCCGGCCAGCCGTTTGGCAACACCACCAACCAATCGAGAGCCAAGCTGCGCCAGCTTGCCGCCAAGCGCCGCTGTCGCTTCATAGGTCAGCTCTGTGCCTTCAGGCACCTCGCGTAGGGTCACGACCGCGTCGCCCTTGGCAAACCCGGCAATCCCGCCATTTCCCTCGCCGACAATACGGTAGCTTTCCGGCGCGTTTATATCAGTCAGCGTGACCTTGCCTTTGAAGGTTGCCTTCACCGGCCCGATTTTTTGCGTCACGCTGGCGACAAACCCTTCGTCGGGCGACCCTTCCAAAGATTTGCAGCCCGGAATTGCCGCACGCAGGGTTTCGGGGTCATTCAGATGCGCCCAGACCGTTGCACGATCAGCAGCAATTATGCGGGTGCCAGAGAGTTCCATCATCCATCCTTGCACTTATTGGGTTTCAACGCCGCGGCCGGGGCCGCGACATGCGATCAGCTCGGTCTTGCATCCACCTACAAAAGGCTGGGCAAGTATAGAACGATTGACGGGAAGAGATACATCAGCAAGATCAGTACGGCATCGCAACCAAGATACGGGGCCGCAGCCACGGCTACCCTGCGCAGCGTGGTGCCCTTCGGAGCCACACCCAACATGACATATAATAGCAAGCCGAAAGGCGGTGTCGTCTGCGACATCTCCAGGCTGATCAGCACGAACAGGCCAAACCACAGCGGGTTGATCCCTAATTGAGCCGCCAACGGAAAGAAGATCGGTGTGGTGATTAGGATCATGGAAACCGGGTCCATGAACATGCCCAGACTCAGCAGCGCCACGAACATGATAATCAAGACGACGACCGTGCTTACATCGAACGAGGTGGCAAAGCGCAGCATCCCCGAACTTGCGCCGGAATAGGCCAAAAGCTGGCTGAAAATGCTGGAATTCAAGATGATGAAAAACACCATTCCGCCAATCTTGACCGTCGAGATCAACGCCTGCTTCACCGCGTCGTAGCTCAGGACACGAAATGCGGCCATCAGGATCAGGATTGAGACAACGCCAAATGCAGCGGATTCCGTTGGTGTGGCAACGCCCAGCAAGATCAGCCCGACCACCATGAACACAACAAAACCCATCGGCATGATATTGACGATGAAGGCATGAACCTTTTCCGCCATAGGCACTGGTGGGACATCATATTGCGGTGCGTTTTTGGGGTTCCACCAAACCTGCCCAGCGATCACGGCAGTATACAGGACGGCGAGCAACACGCCGGGCAGAATACCCGCGATCAGGAATGCGCCCACGTCCAGGCCCGCGATGGTTGCCAGCAACACACCCAGCGTTGACGGCGGAATGACCATTGCCAGCCCTCCCGTGCCCAGGATGGGGCCAAGCGACATGCGCCAATGATAGCCGCGCCGTTCCATTTCCGGCACCATCATCGACCCCAGCATAGCGGTATTGGCCATGCTGGACCCTGTTAGCGTGGAAAACAGCGCCCCGCCCCCGACCGTCAGAAAGCACAGACGACCCGGAATCCGACCCATCAGAATATCCAGCGTCGTGAACACGCGCTGTGCTATGCCTGAATAAAAGAACAATGACCCCATGAGGATGAAAAACGGGACCGGGGCCAACTGGAAACGGGTTATCAAAGAGGTCGAATTATCGACAACCTGATAAAACGCGAACGTATCGCCCATAAAGATGTAGGCGCAGATCAGGTTGGTCGCCATGAAGGCAAACGCAACAGGCACCCCCAACATCATCAATCCGACGACAAGCCCAATCAAGAGCGCAAGGGCCATATACCATTCCAGGATCATCAGAGGCCCTCATTCGCATCGGTGGACCCATACAGGCTACGCCGAGTGACAAGATACCGCCCGAATTCAATGGTCAGCAGCCCAAAGGTCAGCGGATAGCCGGCATGTAGCAACCAATAGGGCATGTCTACCGAGCGTTGATCAAAGTGACCGCGCGCAATGGCTTCGCTCATGATCTCTATGCTGACAAACAGGAAGATAAGACTGACCGCAATGCCAAGCAGGTAGATCAGAGCTTCCAGGATTTGGCGTGGCAGGCCGCTCATGTTCGCGATGGCCATGTCAACCATCACATGCCCGCGGGTGTGCAACAGGTAGGGCGCGCTGAACAGGGCGAAATATAACAGGATGTATTCGACTGTAGCGATGGTGGCCTGAAAAGACCCGTAGCCCAAAGCTCTGGAAGCAACATTCAGCACAACAAGGGCGATTGAGAACACGATCAACAAAGCGGCAATTGCCGCCAGTCCGAAGATCAGGCCGTGATACAGCCGAGAGATTATGGCAAGCATGGTCTACAGTCCAGTTCCTGCACTACATGAATAGGGCGCCCGCATTAAGCGCGCGCCCTGTCGAATCGCAGACGGATCAGTCAGCTTTATAGATCATGCCGCGCAATTCATCGGTCACGTCGTCACCGACATTGCCACGCACACTGTTCCACATCGCATCAAAGGCGGTTGAAAGGTAACTTGCGGCTGCGTCACCTTCCATCCGCACGGCCTGCACGCCTGCCGCATCCGCGGCGGCAATATCGGCCTCGCCCATCATGTTCATCTCGTCGATCGACAACTGCTCATAGGCCAGAGCGACACGGCTCAGTTGATCGCGAGCTTCATCGCTCAGGCGTTCCCACTTATCCTGATTGACCAGAACAATATTGGCCAGATTGTAGAACTGCGGTTCAACCCGGTAGCTGACCGAATCCTGCAACCCGATGGATTCAAGACCAACCGTCGGCCAGCCAAAACCATTGATTACCCCACGGTCCAGACCCTGCGGAACATCCCCTGAAGGGATCGCAACAGGAGAGCCATTCAGCGCCTCGATGATCGGACGGTAAGCCCCGGTCGAACGCATGGACAGACCGGTGAGGTCCACAACGCCGTCTTCGGTCATGGCCGGCTCAGTTGCCAGATACAGATAGTAGCCCGCACTGGTTTCTGCCCAAGCAAGGAAATGGGCGTTCGCCTTTTCCGCAAAGATATTGGCGAAGTGATCGTAGGACCCATTTGCCCGCAATTCATCAATCCCGATATTTTGCAGCATCATGGCCTGCGCTTCGGGAATCGTGCCTGTGGTAAACGCGGCTGGAATCCATAGGATGTCCAGCAAGCCGCGCTCCAGGGCGGCAACCGCGCGGTCCTGTGGGTTCACCTCTGGACCACCCAGCATATTCACCTGAACTGCACCATCTTCGGCATTGATCACGTCAACAAAATGCTTGGTGAAGCTTTTGGAAAGTGTGTGCTGAGTCGGCAGCGCGGTTTGGGCACGCAACACCTCTTGTGCACTTGCAGGCAAGGCAACGATGGCGGCGACAATAGCCAGTGCATGTATTGGTCTTGTCATCTCAGAAAATTCCTCCCGGTTTTGGGTCCGCTGCTGGTCGCTCACCAACAGTCTAGGACTTACATTATTATCGATGATTATCATCATTGTCAAGTTTGGGTCACCGCGTAGATGCAATGGACCGCATTTCCTGCGCTGCTTCGGACAAAACACGATCAGGGCGCGCGCAATCTCTCAGCCATCCAATCCGCCATAAGCGGGCGCACCTTATATGGAATATTGTCACAGACGTGGTTTCCATCCGCAAAAACTGTCAGCTCTGCATCAGACCCCAACTCATCGATCATGCGCTGCGATTCCGCGACCGGGCAGACATTATCCTGTCCGCTATGCACGATCAGGACAGGACAGCGCACATTGGCAAGCACCCCCGCAAGCGTATACTCGCGCGCCAGTTCTGCGCCTTCGGCCAATGTGCGCACCCCGAACGCATAGCAAATGGAATCGGTGGTCCCTTTCGGCATCCGCGACCAGATCGCACCCATGTCGTAAAACCCCCCGATGCTGATACAAGCGCGCAACCTTGGGTCAGTCGCCCCTCGAAGGGCGCAATACGCTCCAAAGCTACGCCCCCATAAACCTATACGGGCCGGATCAATCTCTGCGCGCGCGCAAAGCATATTTATGACTGCGCCAATCGGCGCTTCATAATCTGGACGCAGCTTCATGTTGGCCCATGTCAGCCCCTGCCCAGGCCCGTCATAGCTGAAGGTTGCCACACCACGGGCCAGAAACTCGTTCTCCAGGCTGTGAAACTCTTCCTTCGTCGAATCCGCTCCGGGGTTTAGCAAAACGCAAGGCGCAGGGCCTGATGAATTCAGTGGCAGCCGCAGGTTGCCCACGAATTCAATCCCCTCGAATGGCACGCTTAGTTGTGCGGCAGGGGGCTGAAGAAATGGCGCGGCGCGCAGGTAAGCTGCAACTTGCTGGCGCTGCATGCGCTGCTTTTCCGCCGGATCATCGACATAAACGAACTGCCCGAAATGGTGGTAGAGCGCGGCCTTCTGAAAAGCTGCCCCCGCCGAGACAGTCCGACCTTCCGCCAAGGCCGCCTCGCCCAACTCCTCACGCATAAGGGCGAGCGACTGCCACGCGGCAGGCCAATCCTCTATCCGCGAAATATCGCGCATCAGCGACTGGATATCGTTGTAATCCACCCCAGCCGCATACAATCGAGGCAGCCGGTCGCGCAGGGTTTCCGCCAGAAGATCGTCGGCCATAAGCTACCCTCCTTTTAGTTTCACGCCACTTCGCCACCAGCGCGGCTTAGTCGATGATAAATTATAAGCTAGCTTGACATAATAATCATCGATAGTCTAGCATATCGTCGTATAAACGCAAAGCAAACAGGGGCTGAACGGATGCTGGGACACGACATTCGCGCGGATCTTGCGATGGCTTGCCATGTTCTTGCGGCGCATCGAATTATTGACCTTTGGGGGCATCTGAGCATGCGTATTCCCCGAAGCGAACACATCCTCATGACCCCGCGTTTTGGCACCACAGCGTGGCCGCGCGGCCTGACTGCGGGTCAGATGCTGGTCGTCGATCTGGATGGCAATATCGTGGACGGTGCGGGCGAATTGCCTATTCAGGCCAAGACCGATCTGGCGCTTTACCGTCGCGATCCCGGCGCAGGCGCCTGCATCAGCTTTTCACCACGCTATGCGATGGCTGCTGCGATAGCGGGCTTCGAACTGAAGCCGATGACGCATATGGAAGCCTTCATTTCTTATGACACCCATGTCTGGAACTGCGCCGAACTGGCCGTTACGTCCGCAGCCGCAGAAGATCTGGCTGCGCTATTGGCGAGGTCCATTGCCGTCCAGCAGCCCGGAATTGCCGCTTGGGTAAAGGGCGAGTCGCTGCTCGAAACACTGCTGGCCGCTTATCATCTGGAATATTTAGGCCAACAGAACAGCATTATTGCAAACATGGACGTGACCACGCTTTGCAAGCGCGAAGATTCCGAAAAGATGTGGCGCCAGTTTGCAGGCTGGGACCATTATGTCGATTTCTTTCACTCGCTGGACCCAGGCCCCCTGCCCCACCCCGCGCAGTCGCTTAAAGAGACGCAGGACCAGGATGAACGGCAGCACATTCTGCAATCTGCAAGCATTGCCTGCAAAGCGCTTTGGGAGCGCGACACGCTGGTCGCCTTTCTGGAACACGTTAGCCACAGGCTGCCAGAAGATGACCGCATGATTATCAGCGCCGCGAAGAACTTTTCAATGGTTGCGCCCGAAGACATGTGCGTGACGGACCTTCGCGGCAATTGGATCAATGGCCCCAAGCCGCCGGGCTACAAGTTCATCCACGCGCAGATATTGGCAGAACGACCAGATGTGCAGGCTATTGTGCATACCCACGACCTGTATGGCCGCAGTTACGCATTGTCGCGCCACGAACTGGTTCCGATGACCCGTCTGGGGCTTGATGTGGCGCTGCGGCCTCTGCCGGTCTACCCGCGTTGCGATCTGGTTGTAGATGTTGATGTGCGCCGCGATGTGATCGACCTGCTGGGCGATGGGCCCATGGTTCACGAAGCCTGCCACGGAACCGATTTTGTTGCCGATACGCTGGAGCAGGCACTGGTCGACGCAATCCAACGCGAGCAGTTTTTGGAAATGGACCATCTGGCGCGGCGCTTCGGCGGCGTTAATCCCATGCCGACAGCGCGAGAACACATTCAGCAGAATGAGTTTTCAGCCAAGGATTGGTGGTGGTTCTACACCGCCGAAATCAACGCGCCACGCCGCAGCGCGGCGGGGCTGTGATCGAACGTCCATCACCGATAGGGGAACCCAATATGGCGATGAGCCTTGAATACATGAAAGCGCAGCTGACACAGGATATGGGCAGATGTCCAATCCCAGATGGCTCTTTGCTGACCTATGCGGCAACTCTGGCTGATCTTTCGGACCAAATCAACATGGCGGCCAAGGCGCTACAGCCCGAAGACGAAGCCGCCGGATTCTCGGGTTTCCTTGACAGCTTTGCGCAGACATCAAACCATGCATTCTGACTTGACCCTGACTGAAGCCAGCGACGCGCTGGCCCGTGGCGACATCACCTCCGAGGCGCTGACGGCCACTGCGCTTGACCGGCTGGAGCAAACCGGCAAACCGCTAAATGCCGTTATTGCGCTGAACCGCGAAAACGCACTGGAGCAGGCGCGCGACTGCGACAAGGCTCGCGCACGGGGCGACCGGTGTGGCGTGTTGCACGGCATACCCCTTGCTCACAAAGATCTGTTCTACCGCGCTGGCCGCGTGTCCACATATGGATCAGCTATACGCGAGGGTTTTGTGCCCAGCGTTACGGCAACTGCGCTGACACGGCTGGACAATGCCGGAGCGCTGGACATCGCCACTTTGGCGTTGTCGGAATTCGCGTTCAGCCCCACAGGGTTTAACCGGAGGTTCGGCTCTGGCCGCAACCCATGGAACAGCAAACACATCGCAGGTGGGTCTTCCAGCGGATCGGCCATTGCAACCGCCGGGCGTATGGTATTCGGGGCGCTGGGAACAGACACCGGCGGTTCGATCCGCCATCCTGCTGCGGCCTGTGGCGTGGTCGGTCTTAAACCAACATTGGGCCGGGTGAGTCGCTTCGGTGTTGGTCCGCTGTCGGCAAGTCTGGATTGTGTTGGCCCGATTGCCCGCACAGCGCGCGACTGCGCCCGCCTCTTATCGGTCATTGCCGGGCAAGATGCAGCGGACCCAAGTGCATCATTGGCCGACGTTCCCGATTATGAGGCCACGCTCGACGGCAACCTGACGGGCCTGCGCATTGCCGTGCCAAGAGCTTTTCACGACGCACCGCTAATCGCGGAAGTTGCCCAGAAGCTAGAGGCCAGCATCGAGGTGCTGCGCGCACGCGGAGCACAGATTATTGACTGCCCGGCCCCTGATCTGGGGCCTGCAAATGCACTGGGTCAGGCGGTGATGGCTGTCGAAGCAGCCGCGGTCCATCGACCATGGCTTGCCGAACGGCGGGATGATTACGCAGAGGTTGTTCGCAGCCGTATAGAACCGGGGCTATTCCTTTCGGCAACGCAATACATGAACGCATTGCGCGCCCGTCGGCAGGTTTTGCAAGACTATATGAATGTCGTTTTCGCACAAGCCGATCTCGTGCACCTTCCGATGTTCGCATCTGCCGTTCCAACAATTGCCCAGACGACGGAAGGCCCGCCAGAGATCATTGCAGCCTCACTGTCAGCATTGACCGCTTTCACGCGCAGCCTGAACTTTCTTGGTCTACCTGCAATCTCGGTGCCAGCAGGATTTACGGAAAATGGCCTGCCCGCCGCGTTTCAGCTTGCCGGGCGTCCCTTTGCAGAAGCGACCTTGTTGCATGCCGCCGACGCTTACCAGATGGACACGGACTGGCACCGAAAATTGCCGCCGGTTTAAGCGCGCAGGCCGCAAGAACGGCCGAACCCTGCACACTAAAAAACTGAACTAAAAAGGAAGAACACTATGAAACTCTTGCGCTGGGGGCCAAAAGGTCAAGAAAAGCCGGCAATACTGGATAAGCAGGGGACGGCACGCGACCTTTCCGGACTGGTTCCCGATATTGCCGGACCAGTCTTGAGCGATACTGGCCTTGCAATGCTGCGCGGACTTGACACTGCAAACCTGCCACAAGTTCCTCAGGATGCCCGGCTGGGGCCTTGCGTTGGCCAGACCGGCAAGGTGATCTGCATCGGGTTGAATTATTCAGACCACGCCGCAGAAACGGGTGCTCAGGTGCCGCCGGAACCGATTACCTTCATGAAGGCAACATCGGCACTGTGCGGGCCAAACGATCCGATCATCATACCGCGCGGGTCTGAGAAAACAGACTGGGAGGTGGAGCTTGCGATCATTATCGGCACCACGGCGCGCTACGTCAGCGAAGACAACGCTTTAACGCATGTTGCGGGCTATGCGGTGGCAAATGATGTCAGCGAACGCGCATGGCAGATGGAACATTCAGGCCAGTGGACCAAAGGAAAAAGCTCTGACAACTTCGGACAGGTCGGGCCATGGCTGGTAACGCGCGACGAAGTTTCCGACCCGCAGGCTTTAGGCCTATGGCTCAGCGTGAACGGGAGCAAGAAACAAGACGGCTCTACCAAGACAATGGTGTATGGCGCAGCATTTCTTGTGAGCTATCTCAGCCGCTTCTTTACGCTGCATCCAGGCGACATTGTTATGACCGGCACTCCTCCGGGCGTGGGCTTGGGGATGAAGCCGCCGCAATTTCTTAAACCCGGCGATGTCGTTGAATTGGGGATCGATGGGCTGGGGCAACAGCGTCAGGACGTTGTCGTAGACCCGCGGGGCTGACCGATAGTTATGACCCTACTCAAGACCAGAGGCTCCATGCCGCAAAAATTGCCCGGTGCAGATGTTTCACACAAACCCCGCATCGCGGTTTTTGCGCTTGGTGGCACGATCGCAATGACACGCGGAGAAACCGGAGCAATCGCACCGTCCCTGTCGGGCGCGGCTCTTGTGGCGGCTGTGCCCGGCCTGACCGATGTGGCCGACATCGCGGTTCATTCGCCCCTGCAAAAGCCCGGAGCGTCGCTGACGATTTCCGATATCTTGGCGGTTGCATCCGAAGTGCGGAGCGCGCTTGCAAATGGCGCAAACGGCGCAGTCGTGGTTCAGGGCACAGATACAATAGAAGAAACTGCCTTCTTGTTGGATTGCGTGCTGGAAACCTCGGCGCCGGTCGTGGTCACAGGCGCCATGCGTGGGCCAGAAGCCGCAGGGGCCGATGGCCCGGCAAACCTGCTGGCTTCGGCAATCGTTGCGGCCAGTGGCGCGCGCAATACAGGTGTGCTTGTTGTGCTGGGCGATACAGCCCATGCCGCACGCCACGTTCGCAAAGGGCATACCGCGCGCCCGGATGCGTTCACCTCAGCACCGTTCGGGCCTTTGGGATATGTGTTCGAGGGGCAGTTTCGGCAATACTTGCATAGATCAGTTGGCCAAACCCTTTATCTGGATACAGATACGCCGATCCCACCGGTTGCGCTGCTACAGATTGGCCTGGGCGACGATGGTCGCATGCTGCGTCATTTACCCGAAATGGGGTTTGAGGGCGCCGTGATCGCGGCCATGGGTGCAGGGCATGTGCCGCAGCCGATTGTCGAAGAGCTTGGCATCTTGGCAGACACAATCCCTGTTGTCCTGTCCAGCCGCGTCGCCACTGGACCGGTTTTTGAAAACACCTACGGATTTCCCGGATCAGAGATTGATCTGCTGAAACGCAACCTTGTGCCGGGCGGTTCCTTGGGGCCTCTGAAGGCTCGGCTATTGCTACAGCTTGGGCTTGCCGCCGGGCATAACCAAAACACTGACATACAGAAACTTTTCGTCTCTTGGGGCAACGCCTGAGCAGCGGATGGGCGCGCTGACGTGACACGGCCTCTCTTATATTCGTTTCCACCATGAGCTTAGGAAATCCAGTATGAAAAGACGCAATCTTGGAGATTTGAGTGTCTCTGCTATCGGGCTGGGCTGCATGAGCATGACCCCCATCTACGGCACTCCAGACGCGCAAGAATCCATCTTCACGATCCATCACGCGCTAGACCACGGTATCGACCTGATCGACAGTTCAGACGCCTATGCCTTTGGGAAAAACGAAGACCTGATCGCACGCGCCATCGCCGACAGGCGCGACAAGGTGGTTCTGGCAACCAAATTCGGCAACCTGCGCAACCCCGATGGCACCATGGCGGTGAATGGCAGGCCCGAGTATGTTCGCCTTGCCTGCGAGGCAAGCCTGCGGCGTCTAGGCACCGATGTGATCGACCTGTATTATATCCACAGGATCGACCCTAATGTTCCGATAGAAGATACAATCGGCGCGATGGTGGACCTGAAGACGGAAGGCAAGATTCGTCATCTTGGTTTGTCAAAGGCCGCCCCGGACACGTTGCGCCGCGCACATGCGGTGCATCCGATTGCCGCACTCCAGACCGAATATTCGCTATGGACCCGAGATGTGGAAACCGAGCTTCTGGCTCTGTGCAAAAGCCTTGGAACCGGGTTTGTGGCCTATTCACCGTTGGGGCGTGGGTTTCTGACCGGCCTGCTTGATAGCCCCGATGCTTTGGCAGAAAATGACCGGCGGCGCGACCATCCGCGCTTTGCACCGGAAAACATGACCGCGAATGCCGCGTTGATCGCGACACTGACCACTCTGGCCCGCGAACAGGGCTGTGCACCAGCGCAGCTTGCACTGGCTTGGGTGCTGACAAGAGGTGATTACATTGTCCCAATTCCCGGCACCAGCAAACGCAAATGGCTGGACCAAAACATCGCCGCGCTGGATATCACTCTGTCAGAGCAGACCTTGGCTGAGCTTGACCAAGTGTTTTCTTTCGGTGCCGCTGCGGGAACGCGGTATCCCGCAGCACAAATGAAATCGCTGCATCTTTAATCCGTATGCCCTGACGCCCCGCCGATCACCTACCCGGAGGCTTCGGTCAAAACCCTATGCCATCATCTGATCATGACACGGACCACACGTCGGAGTTGAAAAAAGCCGTTGCTCTGCGCGCCGTATGTCTCTGCGCTTTTTTCAGCCTTGGCCATTTGCAGATGATCGCGCTTTCAGTGCCGCTTTGGGGCGGCAGTCTGGGCTTTTCGGCGGCCATTATGGGTGTGGCAATGGCGTCCCGTTCGTTGTTGCCGCTGGTCTATTCCATTCATATCGGTTCGTTGATGGATGGGTTGGGCGTGCGCCGAGTGCTCAGGGTTGCAGCGCTGCTCGGGGTGATCCTGCCACTGATGCACCCCGTGCTGCCATACACGGGCGCATTGGTTGTCTTGCAGACAGTTCTGGGATTCACTTCTGCTATGTGTTGGCTGGGTGCGCAGACTGCCATCGGGCAACTTGCGGGCAACAACCGCCGGCACACGACGCGGTTTTCCTTATCTGCGGCAGCCGGTTTAATGGTCGGGCCCGTGCTGTTTGGGTTGGTCTGGCAGCATTTGGGGGCAATCGCGGGGTTCACCTTGCTCAGCCTGTGGGGTTCCGGCACCTTGCTGGCGGTTTCATACCTACGCGCCCTGCCCGGATCTGACACCGCCCAGCCCTCGCCGTCGCGCAGCTTTCGCCGCCTTGTCTTGCCCGATCCGGCGGCCTATGCCGTTGCGATGCGGCTTATGTTCACGGCAGCCGGGGCATATTTGGTTATCTTCAGCATGCTGCGCCTGGCCGGAATTACCATACAAGAAAGTTTTTATCCCGTTCTGCTGCAAGATATGGGCTATTCAGCGGGTCTAATCGGGGCGCTGGTCGGTCTTGGAAACCTCGCCAGCCTGCCTGCGTCCATGCTGTCAGAGCATTGGTCCCGTCTTTGGGGCGGTGATGGCCGTGCCTTGGCAATCGCAATTTCACTATCCTTAAGCGCGATGGCGGCGACACCCTTATTGACGTCGTTGCCGCTGCTGTTGCTTGGCGCAATCGTGTTTGGCTTTGGGGTCGGCGCCAGCATGCCGGGCATCCTGAACCTGATGTCATCCCGACTGCCGCTGCAAGAACAGGGTGTCGCCGCGGGACTGCGGGCAACAGCCAACCGGCTTGCTGCGTTTGCTCTGCCGTTGGCAATGGGACTGTTGGTCGAAATCTTCGGCATTGCCGCAGGTTTCTGGATGGTCGGCGGCGGGTTGATCTGCGCAACCGCTCTGGCAGGCTTTGCCGCGCGCCATATTTGACGCGCGCGGCCCACCCTGCTCAGTCCGATTTCTGGCGCGCATCCTCTATCGCCTGCCACACCCTGTAGGGCGTTGCCGGCATATCAAGATGCCGGATACCCAAGGGCGCAAGTGCATTGATCACGGCATTCATATAGGCAGGCAGGGCACCTACTGCGCCCGCCTCGCCCGCACCTTTTATGCCCAAGGCATTATTGGTGCTTGGCACCGGATTGGATATAACGTCGATCATGGGCAAATCTGATGCGCGCGGCATTGGATAATCCATGAACGACCCGGTCAGAAGTTGCGCGGAGTCGGCGTCGAAGACAATTTCCTCTCCTGCGGCCTGTCCGATACCTTGTGCAACGCCACCGTGTATCTGGCCCTTGACCAGCATGGGGTTCACCACCGTGCCTACATCGTCAACCACCAGATAACGCTCAATGCTTACCCGGCCGGTTTTCGGATCCAACTCTACCTCGCAGACATGCACGCCGTTCGGGAAATTGGCCTCGGGCGGAACGACAATTGCCGACGCCCCCAGCCCCATGTCCCAATCCAGCGGCAGCTTGCCGCGTATGAACGACGCACGCGCGACATCCTCGATCCGGATATTGCGGTTGCTGTCGCGGACGTGGAATGTGCCCTCGGCAAAATCAATCTGTGCGGGGTCGGCTTCCAGCAGATGCGCGGCTATTTCCTTGGCGCGCGCAAGCACCTTGTCCGCAGCGCGCTGCAATGCCAGCCCCCCGGCCATAGCCGAACGAGACCCGAACGTGCCGCGCCCATGAATAACCCGATCAGTGTCGCCAGACGTTACGCGGACGGCTTCGGGTTGCACGCCCAGAAATTCGACAGCCATCTGGCGAAAGGTTGTCTCGTGACCTTGGCCATGGTTCTGCGTGCCCATCAGCAGGGTCACGCCCCCACCAGTGTCAAAGCGTATTTCCGCGCCTTCTTCATTGGTATTGCGAAACGGGCCGCCCGCGATCTCTATCGCGTTGATTAGCGCTATGCCACGCAACATTCCGCGCGCTTCAGACTGTTTTTTCCGCGCCTCGAACCCCTTGTAGTCAGAGGCGTCCAAGGCGATATCCATGTTCTTCTCGAACTCACCCGTATCATAGACGAACAGAAACCCGGTATCATAGGGCATTGCAGAGGCAGGGATCAGGTTGCGGCGCCGTAAGTCCACCGGGTCTATGCCCAGTTCTTGTGCCGCCAGGTCGATGACACGTTCGATGGCATAAGTGGCTTCGGGACGGCCCGCACCGCGATAGGGTGCTGTTGGCTGTGTGTTTGTGAACACGCCAAGAACTTCGGCATGAATGGCTGGCGTGGTATAGACACCCGATAACCCGCCCAGATTGTTCGTCGGTGAATGGGGTGTGTTGAACCCTAGATAAGCACCCAGATTGGCCTTCGTTCGCACCCTCAGCCCCAGAAATGTGCCCGCCTTGTCCAGGGCAAGCTCAACATGTGTGAAATTGTCTCGCGCATGGAAATCCGACAGGAAAGATTCTGAACGAGTGGCGGTCCAACGCACAGGGCGGCCCAGTTTTTTCGCCGCCCAAAGGACAAGTATATGTTCAGGATACGGGCTGCCCTTCATCCCGAATGCCCCGCCGACATCGGGTGCAATCACGCGCAGGCGCATTGGGTCGATCCCCAAGGTGTTTTCAGCAATCTCACTTCGAATTTTGTGAGGAATCTGAACGCCCGATGTCAAAGTATAGCGGTCGTCTATCGCGTCATAGCTTCCAAGCGCGTTGCGCGGCTCCAGCGCATTGGCGGAAACACGGGTCACACGAAAATCCAGACGGGTCACATGGTCGGCCTTGGCAAAGGCACTTTCTACTCGCGCAGAGTCGCCGGCTTCGAAAACAAAGGAAATGTTATCATCTACCAGCCCCGGCCAAACCGCAGGGGCGTCAGGCTCGGCCGCGGCCAGCGCGCTGCCGACGGCCTCAAGGGGCTCATACTCGACCTCGACCAAATCGGCGGCATCGCGCGCGGCATTGCGCGTTTCGGCAACAACGATCGCCACACCTTCGCCAATAAAGCGAACCCTCTCAATCGCAAGCGGGTAAAAGGGCGGGCGCTCCATCGGGGTGCCATCGCGCTTGTGGCGCTGGACCATGGTGTGCAAGCGGCCAATGCCATCCGCGATCAAGTCTTTCCCGGTCAGCACGCCCAGCACGCCCGGATGCCCTTCGGCCTCTGATGTGTCGATATCAAGAATTCGCGCCGCCGCATGGGGCGCGCGGATCACGGCCATATAGGTTTCACGCGCTGCGACAATGTCATCGACATAGCGCCCGCGACCGGTGGTCAGGCGACGATCTTCTGAGCGCGGAATGGATTGTCCAATGCCTGCATGCGGTGTCATCTGTTGCTCCGTTATTGGCGCGTTTGAGGCTTAATCGACAAGCCGCAATGTAGAGGGGTGAAACAGCTCTTCCGGAGCGACCTTTCGGCTGGCCGTGCCATCAGCATGCATGTAGCGGGTCATCGCCTCCAACTCGGCGCGGTTGCGCTCAAAGCCATATGGCCATGGGTCGCCGCCGGTTATCGCCATCGTATCGGCATAGTCATGCGCGGCCCATGGCAGCGAAATTCGCAACACATTGCCAAGTGCCATTTCGTCCTGACGCATTCGCTTGGCCTTGGAAAACGCATTGAACAGCGCCTCGGGCAACCATGGGTGTGCTTCGGCGATATCTTTGCGCAATGCCAGCGCATGCATGATCGGGAAGAAACCGGTCTTGTGATAATAGTCAACCTCTGCGGCTCGCAGGTCTGGGTAGAGCCGCGCAATCCTTGGATCGCCGCGCAGCAGACTGGCCGGAACGCGCGGGCTGATAATGGCATCCAGACGCCCGGTCAAAAGCATCTCATCCAAGGTGTCGTCTGTATCGATGGGTTTGACCACGATGTCTTCTGGCAGCTTTATGGCAATCCGTTCTCCCGCACTCGGGGCATTGAGCCCGCCGACATGCCATGTCACATCCGACGCTGCGACCCCTTCGTCGGCCATCATACCGCGGACCCACATAGCAGCGGTTTGCTGGTATTCCGGGACCCCGATTTTGGCACCTTTCAAATCCGCCAAAGATGAAATCCCGGCCCCTGAGCGAATGAATATCGCAGAATGTCGGAATGCTCGCGACAGGAACACAGGAACCGCAATGTAATGCGCGTCTCCGCGTGCTGTTGTTATGATATGGCTCGACATCGACAATTCGGTCAATTCGAAGCTTTGATTGTTGAGTGCTTCTCTAAAGATCGCCTCTGGCTCGGAAAAATTCATCCCGATCTTGCAACCAGGCACGTCTACCTCGCCTGTAGCGAATAGCCGCGTGCGGTCCGTCGCAACGCAGGTGATGGTGAATTCGGGTTTGCTCATGGTGCTACCTGACGTTGGAAAAAGAAAAGATCGTTCGTTACGCGACGGGGTTTGACAGCGTGCCGATGCCGGAGATCGATACCGAGACGGTGTCGCCCGGTTTCAGATACAAGGGGGGCTTGTGGCCAATCCCGACCCCGGCCGGGGTGCCGGTGGCGATTATGTCACCGGGGTAAAGCGTCATGGTGGCGCTTAAAGTTTCGATCAGCGTTGGGATGTCAAAGATCAGATCACGGATTGACGCACGCTGACGCTCTTCCCCATTCACGGTTGTCACCAGTTCCTGATCGACAATATCGTGAAGCTGGTCAGCGGTCACGATCCACGGACCAACTGGACCAAAGCTATCAAGGCTTTTCCCAATAAGCCATTGATTATGCGTCTTTTGCAATGCGCGCGACGTCACATCATTACAAATTGTGTATCCGAAGATCGTATCCCAAGCATCCGCTTTGGAAACCTTGTGCGCCTGTTTTCCGATTACAATCGCAAGCTCGCCCTCATAGTCGACAGTGTTCGTCGGGTCCAACGACGCCCGAATAGCGGTGCCATCGGCTACAACACTGGACCCAAGTTTTGCAAAAATCACTGGCGCTTGTGGAATTTCATCCTGCGCGGTCGAATCGAAGCCACTGCCAAAGAATTCTTTCGCATGGGCATGATAGTTTTTGCCCACACATATGATGGCTCTGTCACGAGATGCGACCGGCGCTTCAAGTTGGACCGAAGACAGGGCAATACGGTTTGACGTGGATTTGGTCGAGGCGCGCCCCGACATGCCGGCCCCGATCAGGTCAAGCAACAAAGGGCCGTGATCGCCGCGCGCGATCACTGTGATCACATCATCTTCGACAAGCCCAAGCCCTGGGCCATCAGAATCCCTGAAAGCTGCAACAATCATCATATCCTCGTGTCTTGTTATTATTATCGATGATATAATAAACTATCGTCACCGGGTCAAGCTGCTAGGGCACCGCAGCCGACATGCCGACAGGCGCATCAGACCACGTCTATCAAAACGGCTATACCTGGCGGGCGGTGCACGGGCTGCTGAACAGGCAGTTTCAGGTGCCTTCGCGGCGAATTGGGTAGAGGGCAAAATCTGACGTGCTTCATGGCCGATGTCAGCAGACCAAGAAATCTGCCTTTATCCGTGCCAAGTAGACAGGGATGTGCCATGCTCGCACAAGCAGCAAAAGGCCTACCCATGTCAGTTTATCGCGCGATCTACACATCACGCCCATTCGGCTTTGACAGCAATACACTGAACAGCATTCTGGTGCATGCGCAGCACGCCAACCCCAGCGTTGGCATTACTGGCGCATTGATCTGCCGCGAAGACGTCTATCTGCAACTTCTGGAAGGTCCGGAAGATGCCGTCAGGAACGTCATGGAACGTATCAGGCGCGATGACAGACATGTAGAATTCCAAGTTCATGTCGAGCACACTGTACCTGAACGAATGTTTGGGAAATGGGCCATGCTGCATGATCCCGCCGCGACATGGATATGGTCACGCTCTGAGGTCCGAGACGACGCGATCGAGCGCACCACCGAAGCAGAGGTAGAAGGATTTTTCGAAAGGCTCCGCGACAAAATGGATACCGCAGGTGCGGGAATGTCCGACTGATCCACCCAACCCGGATAAGCGGAATGGCGCATCTGAACGAGGCCGCGAGGGTCGTGTGACTGTGACGCGACGAGATATCTTCCCTCCCCTCGGCGGCACCGTGGCCTGAAGCCCCGCCGTGATGCGCCCCAGTAGAATTGTCCACGAATTGGGACAGGTTTATGTCTTTTCTGTAGGATCAAGAGACGGCGGAAACGGGAGGCAAACACGAAGAAATCGTCCTGAAATGGCGTCGGGTTGAAGTTCTGCAAGGACAAGGCATCTTCATCTATGATGCTGTGCGGCATGTCAGCGGGACGCCGCAGACCTGTTCCCGATAAGGGCTGCCATCGCAAGCTTCACACGTTGGGACCGGGGCGCATCGGGCTGCCATCGGTAAAGCGCGACATCCTGAACCGTTGTAGATCATGGCCAACATTCCCGCCCGTAGCCAGCGCCGCGAGCACACGGCCCATGGCCGGCCCTATGCCGAAACCATGTCCTGACATGCCTGTGCCGATCGTCAGACCGGGCATGGTTGTGGCGCGGTCTACCACGGGGACAAGATCGGGCATTGTATCAATCATTCCGGCCCAAGCCGCCTGAACGCGCACAGGGGGTAAACCCGGAAACAACTGCTGAAAATCGCGCAGCAGCTTTTCAAGCTTGCGCGTGTTGGGTGCGGGATCAAGGATCCGCATTGCCTCGAACGGGGTTGTCTGCTCTGCATCCCAGCGCCGCGCGGTGCCCCATGCATCCGGAAAACCCTTGGGCGCAAAGGGCAGCAGACGCTGACCAAACGGCGCGGCGCGCAGTTGTGCCAGATACTTGGGAAAGGCGCGCACCGCATCAGGACCAACAAACAACTCCGGCGCGCCGGGCGGGGCCAAGGTGTAGCCGCCGTCGGCCCGGCGGCGAAAAGCCACCTTGCGGGTCGTCGCAGCACCGTCATGGATATTCGGTAGTGGTTCAGTTGCTGCCACGTTTTCGCGCACCGACAGTTGCGGGATGCTGATGCCGTGATTGCGCAAAAACAGCGACGACCATGCGCCGCCTGCCAATACGACCTCCGGTGCCGCGATCCGGCCTGCCTCTGTGATAACACCGACAACGCGGCCTGCAGCGATGTCCAGCATACGCACGGCACAGTTTTCGACAATCTGGACACCGTCGCGCGCGGCAATCGCCGCCAAAGCAGGCACCGCGACCCACGGTTCCGCGCGCAAATCAGACGGGGTGACCAAGGCTCCCTTGATACCAGCGGTACGCATATCTGGAAACTGAGCTGCGACCTCTTGGGTCGATAAAATCTTGCTGTCCAAGCCGTTTTCATAGGCCGCCGGCAGCCAATCGGCATAGCCCTTCATATGGGCATCGGTCGTGGCAAGATACGTGGTCCCAGTCTGACGCAAGCCAATGTCGACATTGGTCTGTGCAGATAGCTCATGCCAGAGCTTGTTCGCTTCAACCATGATTGGCAGTTCATCAGGATCGCGCCCTTGCTGACGAATCCACCCCCAGTTGCGGCTGGATTGTTCTGCCGCAACACGTCCTTTTTCCAGCAGCACAACACGGTGTCCTGCACGCGCTGCGTAAAGTGCAGCGCACACACCGATCACGCCGCCCCCGATCACAACAACGTCTGCCTGAGCGGGTAAAGGACCAGGATAAGTAACCGGTGTGTCGAGTGTGATCATGAATGACAGGCTCCCTTATGTCCAACTGTGCTTCGGCCAGTCGACGTAGGCAGATAATGCATCAACGCGAGTTGTTGTCCAACGAAGCGTTCTAGGTCTGGGTGATGCTGGCCGAAGCACGGACCACCACTTTCACGCATCGGCGCAAGGCGTTCATGCTTTCCACACCACAATCCGTGGGCTGCGCTGCATTGAGTCGGCGCTGCTGCCACTTGCTTTGCATACAAGCAAAATTCAAACCGAGCGCTTTTGGCGATCACTCCGAGCGGGAACGATTCAACCGCAACCGCATATCCAGGGCGCTGCGTCCGCCGATCTCAAACTCGCCCACCACATGCCGCCATTCGCCCGCAGACATCCGCTTTCGGTGTGAAAACCGCACCGAATGAAGCGGGCCGTCGATCTGATCGTGCCAGAATTCGATAAACTCGAACAGGCGCGGATAGTCGGGGGCCAGATCATACTCCTGCCACAGAAACGTGTTCAGCACATGAGTATGATCGGGCATGCGGTAAATCATTTCTGCCGTGGTCAGCCCATAGCCTTTCAGCATCAATTCGGTGGGGGATGCAGTCATTTTCAACCTCTTGCAACGCTGGATCATGAAATCATGCCAAGCAAAATATAATTTTCAATGAAAACATATTGTTAGCCACCCACCATCACGGCTGCCAAAATGCCGGGGCGCGAGCCATTGCACCCCATATCGTGCATCTGATACGGTAGCCCCAACCAAATATAGATTGCCCCAACAGCACATGAGGGTCCAGTGAGCGACACGCCCGAAACCCCTGAGAACATTGACGAAATGCCGCCCGCAGGTCCAAGCGGGCCGACCATCTCTATCGAGCAGGAGATGCGGACCTCCTACCTTGATTACGCGATGAGTGTGATCGTCAGCCGCGCGATCCCCGATCTGCGCGACGGGTTAAAACCTGTGCATCGGCGTATTTTGTATGCGCTGCACAAGGCGGGCAACACGCATGACAAGCCCTACCGCAAATCCGCGCGCGGTGTGGGCGATGTGATGGGCACCTTCCACCCGCATGGCGACAGCGCGATCTATGACGCGCTGGTGCGGATGGCGCAGCCGTTTTCCATGTCGCTGAAACTGCTGGACGGGCAAGGCAATTTCGGGTCCATGGATGGCGATAACCCCGCCGCCATGCGCTACACCGAAGTCCGGATGGACAAGGCGGCGGCAGCACTTCTGGCCGATATCGACAAGGACACGGTCGATTTTCAGGACAATTATGACGGGCGCGACCAGGAACCGACTGTGCTGCCCGCACGCTTCCCGAACATGCTGGTCAATGGCGCGGGCGGGATTGCCGTCGGCATGGCCACCAACATTCCCCCCCACAATCTGGGCGAGGTGATCGATGCCACCCTGGCACTGATTGAGAACCCGGACCTGACCAGCGCCGACCTGATCGACTATGTCCCCGCCCCCGATTTCCCGACCGGAGCCTTGATTCTGGGCCGGACCGGCGCGCGCAAAGCGTATCTGGAGGGCCGCGGGTCGGTCATTATCCGCGCGAAAACGCATACCGAGGAAATCCGCAAGGACCGTTTTGCGATTATCGTCGATGAGATCCCCTACCAAGTGAACAAATCCACCATGGTCGAGCGCATTGCCGAGGCCGTGCGCGACAAGCGGATTGAAGGCATTTCCGGCGTGGCGGATGAATCCGACCGCGTTGGTGTGCGCGTCGTGATCGAGTTGAAGCGCGACGCGACGCCCGATGTGGTGCTGAACCAGTTGTTCCGCTTCACGCCCATGCAGACCAGCTTCGGCTGCAACATGCTGGCGCTGAACGGCGGGCGGCCTGAACAGCTGACGTTGCGCGACTTCCTGACCAACTTCATCAGCTTTCGCGAAGAAGTCGTCACGCGCCGCACCGCATATGAGCTGAACAAGGCGCGCGAGCGGTCCCATGTGCTGTGCGGTCTGGCTGTGGCCGTGTCGAATGTGGATGAGGTTGTCGCAACCATCCGCGGCTCTGCCGACCCGGCGGAAGCCCGCGAAAAGCTGATGACGCGGCGGTGGCCCGCTGGTGATATCGCGCAATATATCCGGCTTATCGACGACCCAAGCCACACCATGAATGACGATGGCACCTATAACCTGTCGGAAACGCAGGCCCGCGCCATTCTGGAACTGCGTCTGCAACGTCTGACCGCCATGGGCGTCAAGGAAGTGACGGACGAGCTGGAATCGCTGGCCGCCAAGATCAAGGACTATCTGGATATCCTGCGGTCCCGCGCGCGGGTGATGGAGATTATCAGCACCGAACTGAGCGACGTGCGCGAGCAATTCGCCGTGCCGCGCCGCACTGAAATCGTCGACTGGGCCGGCGATATGGACGATGAAGACCTGATCGAGCGCGAGGATATGGTCGTAACCATCACCTCTGCCGGCTATATCAAGCGCACCCCCTTGGCCGATTTCCGCGCGCAGCGCCGGGGCGGCAAGGGTCTGTCAGGCATGGCCACCAAGGATGATGACGTTGTCACCACGCTCTTTGTGGCCAACACGCATACTCAGCTTTTGTTCTTCACCACCGATGGCATGGTCTACAAACTGAAGACATGGCGCCTGCCGCTGGCCGGGCGAAACGCACGCGGCAAAGCGATGGTCAATATTCTGCCGATTGCCACCGGCGTCAGCATTGCCGCTATTCTACCCGTCGAACGCCCGGAAGAAGAATGGGAAAACCTGCAAATCGTCTTCGCCACTTCGGCAGGCGATGTGCGGCGCAATGCGCTGTCGGATTTCACCAATGTCATGCGCAACGGCAAAATTGCCATGAAGCTGCCCGAGGATGTAACGCTGGTGAATGCGCGCATCTGCGATGAAAATGACGATGTGATGCTTGTCACCTCATCGGGCCGGGCCATCCGCTTCCCGACCACCGATGTGCGTGTCTTCAAAGGCCGCGATTCGACCGGCGTGCGCGGCGTGCGCATGGGCGGCGATGACAGCGTGGTCTCTATGGCCGTGATCCGCCATTTTGAAACCACACCGGAAGAGCGCGAAGCCTTCATCCGCCAGCGCCGCTTGATCGCCGGTGTGACCGAAGAGGACGCCGACGAGAGCGAAGAGGCCGTGGAAGCGGGCCAGCTTTCCACAGAGCGTTATGCCGAAATGTCCGCCGCCGAAGACCTGCTGTTGACGATCACCGCGAATGGTTTGGGCAAGCTCACCTCCAGCCACGATTACCGCATTACCACGCGCGGCGGCCAAGGTGTGGGTGCCACCGACAAGGCCATGCGCGGCGGGGCGCTGGTGGCATTGTTCCCGGTCGATGCAACCGATCAGGTCATGCTCGCCACGTCGAAAGGCCAGTCCATCCGCGTGCCGGTTGAAGGTATCCGCTTCCTGCGCCGCACCGGGGGTGGGGTTAAAGTGTTCAACACCGGGGCCGGGGAACAGGTTGTGTCGGTGGCGCGCATTGCCGAAACCGGCGATGAGGACGCGGTTGCAGAGCCGCCAGAGGACGGCACAGACGTGTGATCGACGAGCTAGAGGCGCGGCTGGCAAAGCTGGCCGCGCAACACGACGTCATCACTTATGGCAAACTGGCCGCTGACCTTGGGCTGGACGGGCCGGGTCGCATTGCGCGGCTCACCACGGCACTCGAAACTTTGATGGCGCAGGACACGGCAGCGGGCCGCCCCTTACGCGCGGCGCTTGTGGTCGGGCGCGCCACGGGTGGCCTGCCTGCACGCGGGTTCTTTGATAAAGCGCAAGCGCTCGGCCATGATGTGTCCGATCCTGCTGGCTTTCATTGCGCGCAGCTATCGGCCTGCTTCGGTCTTGCGGCAGGCTGACTAGCCCTGCAAATGCTTCAGCCCTTGCGTCACATCCGTGCGGATTGCCAGCCGCAGGGCCGCATCATCGCCCGCGCGCAGGGCTTCCAGAATATGCCGGTGATGCGGTGGCGGCGTGGTCCGGCGCAACCGCGTATACAACTCTCGCATGGTCGGCCCAAGTTGCAGCCAAACGGTTTCCAGCAGCCCCAGAATAGCCGGGCTTTGCGCGCGCAAGTAAAGCGTGCGGTGAAATTCCAGATTGGTGCGAATATAGCTGATCGGGTCTTGGCGGTTGACGGCGCGGGCATTGGCCTCGTTAATCGCATCCATCCGGTCGATCAACGCCAGATGCGCACGGCGCAGCGCGCGGCTGCCCAATTCCGGTTCCAGCAGCGCCCGGATCTGGGCCAGTTCCTCGATCCGGTCGTTGCTCAGTTCCGGGGTGGTCACACGTCCCGACCCCGACATTGTCAGCGCACCTTCCGCCGACAAGCGCCGCACGGCTTCGCGCGCGGGAGTCATGCTGACGCCAAACGACTTGCCGATCCCCCGCAAGGTAAGTGCGTGTCCGGGTGGCAACTCTCCATGCATGATCTGCTGGCGCAGACCACGATACACCCGGTCATGCGCTGCCTGCACAGGGGCGTCGGGCTGGACAGATGGCAATCGGGTCAAGATATCGGACATGGACAACTGTGATCACATTTACCGCTCAAGGTCAATTCAGAGCCGGGCCTGCGACCTTTGCCCATGCGACGAAAGCCTTGGTCGCCGACACGGCTGCATTGCCGTAAGCTGCACCCAAATTCGAGGGGGACGCAGACCATGGAACTGACCGAAGATCGCATCATCGCAGCACCACGGGCAACTGTCTGGGCCGCATTGTTCGACCCTGAAGTGCTGAAAGCCTGCGTGCCCGGTTGTCAGGAATTGACCGGCTCTGCCAAGGACGGGTTTGACGCGGTCGTCGTCCAGAAAGTTGGCCCGGTAAAAGCCACCTTCAAGGGGGCCGTGACCATGGCCGATGTCGTCGAAGGAGAAAGCTGCACGCTTGTCGGTGAAGGCAAAGGCGGCGCGGCGGGCTTTGCCAAGGGCGAGGCGCGGGTGGCCTTGGAAGATGCCGAAGGCGGCGCCACCAAGCTAAGCTATGTTGTCGATGCGAAGGTCGGCGGCAAACTGGCGCAGCTTGGCAGCCGCATTGTAGATGGGTTCGCCCGCAAGATGGCGCAGGATTTCTTCACCCACTTTCAAGAGCAGGTCGAACCGCCCAAGCCCGACGCAGAAAGCGCAGAGCCAGACGACGCCCCCAAGAAGGGATGGCTGAAGCGCACCTTCAGCTCCTGACAGGATGCTTGCTTTCATCGCCCCCCACCGGTAAACATTTCTTACCAATGCGCGGAGGAAGCCATGCCCGTCATCACGAATATCGAAGATCTGCGCCGGATCTACGAACGCCGCACCCCGCGCATGTTTTACGATTATGCGGAATCTGGCAGCTGGACGGAACAGACCTTCCGCGAGAACACCTCGGATTTCAGCCACATCCGGCTAAAACAGCGCGTTGCAGTGGATATGGACAATCGTTCGACCAAGACGCAGATGATCGGCGAAGATGTCTCCATGCCCGTGGCGCTTGCCCCCGTCGGGCTGACCGGCATGCAATCCGCGGATGGAGAGATCAAGGCCGCCCGCGCCGCAGAGAAATTCGGCGTGCCGTTCACGCTGTCGACCATGTCGATCTGCTCTATCGAAGATGTGGCCGAAAACACCACCAAACCCTTCTGGTTTCAGGTCTACACGCTGAAAGACGATGATTTCATGCGCCGCCTTTTCGATCGCGCCCGCGCGGCGGGGTGTTCGGCCATCGTGGTTACGGTGGACCTGCAAGTGCTGGGCCAGCGCCACAAGGATCTGAAAAACGGCCTGTCGGCCCCGCCCAAGCTGACGGTCAAATCCGTGGCCAACATGATGACCAAGGTGCAATGGGGCTTGGGCATGCTGGGCACGAAGCGGCGCTTTTTCGGCAATATCGTGGGGCATGCGAAGGGCGTCAGCGATCCATCTTCGCTGGCAACCTGGACCGCCGAGGCGTTCGACGTCTCGCTCGACTGGGACCGCATCGCGCAATTCAAGAAATGGTGGGGCGGCAAGCTGATCGTCAAAGGCATCATGGATGCCGAAGACGCCCGCCGCGCCGCCGATATCGGTGCCGATGCGATCATCGTGTCCAACCATGGCGGTCGCCAGTTGGATGGGGCCGTCAGTTCCATCCGCGCCCTGCCCGCAATCCTGGATGCCGTGGGCGACCGTATGGAAGTGCATTTCGACAGCGGCATCCGGTCTGGGCAAGACGTGCTGAAGGCCGTGGCGCTTGGCGCAAAGGGCACCTATGTCGGGCGCGCCTTTACTTACGGGCTGGGTGCGATGGGCGAAGCCGGTGTCACCCGCGCGCTGGAAGTCCTCCACAAGGAACTGGACGTGACCATGGCGCTGTGTGGTGAAACCGACATCCGCAATGTCGGCCCACATATGCTGTATGTCCCACAAGGCTTTGGCGACCCGACCGTGCCACTCTGATTTCATCCTTGTAAAAATATCCTCCGGGGGTGAATTGTGCCGAAGGCGCAAGAGGGGGCTGGAAAGCCCCCTTCCCTTCCCGCCGAATCTGCCCTATAGCCAGCGCACTTGCGGCCCGCACCCTTGGAGGCGGGCCGTTTCACATGTCATAAGGAACACACACACCATGGCAAAAGAGATCCCTGATCTTTCAGCCCAGGTACGTGCGGGGACAGGCAAGGGGGCCGCCCGCCAAGCTCGTCGTGAGCATTTCGTACCTGGTATCGTATATGGCGGCGGCGTTGACCCGCAGCCGATCAATTTCAACTATCACTACCTGATCGCCAAGCTGAAGGCCGGACGTTTCATGTCCACGCTCTTCAACTTGAAGGTCGAAGGACAAGACGACGTCCGCGTGATCTGCCGCGCCGTTCAGCGTGACGTGGTCAACGGTCTGCCAACCCATGTCGACCTGATGCGCCTGCGCCGCACCAGCCGGATCAACCTGTTTATCCATGTTGATTTCTTGAATGCCGACAAATGCGTCGGTCTCAAGCGCGGCGGCACGCTGACCATCGTGCGCCCGGAAGTGGAACTGAACGTGCTCGCCGGTGAGATCCCGGACAAGCTGGAAATCGATCTGTCCGACTACAAGGTCGGCGACACGATCACGATTTCGGCCATCAACCTGCCCCAGGGCACGAAGCCGACCATCGACCGCGATTTCGTCATCGCCAACATCGCCGCACCGCGTGCCTTGGCGGCAGCAGACGACGAAGAAGAGGCCGAAGCCGCAGAGGAGTGATCCTCAGCCGGGCCTGGAAACGACAAGGGCGTCCCGATTGGGGCGCCCTTTTTGCAGTTTAATCCGTGGCGCTTATGCACTGGACCGAATCATAGAACTCCAGTTCCGGCGGCCCCATATAAATTGCACCATGATCGCGCACGCCCTTGTGCGACCCACGGAAATTTTGCGATCTTGCCCAACCGTCAAATGCTGCCTTGTCGCGCCATAACGTGTGCGACAGGTAAATCGTGGCCTCTTCGTTCGAAGCCCCCCGAAACAGGTGGAACTCCACGAACCCATCCATCGCGGGCAGCTTGCTTTCGCGGCTTTGCCAGATCTCTTCGAAGGCTTTTTCTTGCCCCGGCCGCACCTTGAACCGGTTGATCGTCAGATACATGCGTTCATCCTTTCACTTTTCCCCAAGGTAAGAGACGCTCCACCAAGCCTCAAGCGCGGCTTGCGCTTTTCTCTGCCCCTATGGGGGACTATGCTGCTCCAGCGAATAAGGTAGGCGATGATGAAACTTTTTGCAGGTCTTGGCAATCCGGGCACGAAATACGCGGGCAACCGGCACAATATCGGCTTCATGGCGCTAGAGGCGATTGCCGATGCGCATGGATTCGCGCCGTGGCGCGCCAAGTTTCAGGGCGAGGTCAGCGAAGGGCGGCTTGGGTCAGAAAAGGTTTTTCTGCTGAAACCCCACACTTTCATGAACCTTTCCGGCCAATCGGTGGGGGAGGCGTTGCGCTTCTACAAGCTGGATGTCTCCGATCTGACGGTGTTCCATGATGAATTGGACCTGGCCCCCGGCAAGCTGCGGCTTAAGCAAGGCGGTGGGCATGCGGGCCATAACGGGTTGCGGTCTATCCACGAGCATCTGGGGCCGGATTATGCCCGTGTTCGGCTGGGTATCGGACATCCCGGCCACAAGGACCGTGTGTCAGGATATGTGCTGTCCGATTTCGCCAAATCCGACCGGGACTGGTTGGATGATCTGATGCGCGGCATTGCCGATGGCGCGCCCGCGCTGGCATCGGGTGACGGCGCGCGGTTTTCGAATGCGGTTGGCTTGCGCATGTCACCGCCCAAGCCCGATACGCAGTCCGCCAAGCCCAAGGCTGCGCCGACGCCAGCGGCCTCGCCCGCGACAGAAGACACGCGAAACCCGCTGCAAAAACTGGTGGACCGCTTCAAATGAGTTTCCGGACCCATGCAAAGGCACAGGCAGAGGCCTGTGCTCAACTCGGCTCGCCCTACACAGCACGCGTCTTGCGGCTGGTGGCCGACCACCTGCGCCCCGGTCATGCTGTCGCAGACCGCCTGCTGGGTTGGCCTGCCGAGCGGGTAGAGGATGACGCCGTAGCATTGCGGCTTGCCGGAGCGCTGCACCATCTTGTGCTGACCCGGAAGGCCGCGATGCTCGCGCGGTTCTACACCCGCGACGACATTGACGATGCGCAACTGTGGCGCAGCCTCGACGCAGTGTTGCGGCTGAATGCGGAAGATATCCTGCCGGTTCTGAACCACGCACCGCAGACCAACGAAGTTGCGCGCAGCGCGGTCTTTATCGCTGCCGGTCATTGGCTGAGTGCGGCATTCGGACTTCCGCTTGTCTTGTCCGAGCTGGGCACATGCGCCGGGCTGAACCTGATCTGGGACAGCTACGCGCTTCAGATCGGCGACCACCACTACGGCCCCCAAGATGCCGCGATCACGCTTGCGCCCGACTGGTACGGCAGCCTGCCCCCGCTGGCACCGCCTGTCATTCGCGCCCGCGCCGGGGTGGACCGCCACCCGTTGGACCCGGTTGCCGATCGTGCCCGGCTGCAAAGCTATATCTGGGCCGACCAGACCACGCGGCTGGAACGGCAGGCACTGGCGCTCGACCTTGCCGCAGAGGCCAGGCCGCCCGTCCATGAAGGCTGCGCGGTTGCATGGCTGTCCGACCGCTTGTCGCGCCCGCAACCGCAGGCGTGCCACATGGTTTATCATAGCCTGTTCTGGCAATATCTGACCGACGATCAGCAGCGCAACATTGTCGATGCGATGGCCCGCGCCCGGCTGCAAGCGAATGAACCGCTGGCCCATGTCGCAATGGAAGCTGATGACGATGGCCCCGGCGCAAGGTTGACGCTGACGCTTTGGCCTCAAGGGACCGAAATTACACTGGGCCGCGCCGATTTCCACGGCGCCTGGGTAGATTGGCAAGCGCCCGACCCAAAGGCATGGACAGAAGCGCAGCACTGACTATCTGTCGGGAGTGGCTGCAAAGGATCTCGCGATGCCGATCACCAAATTGCCCTCTGTCAACGTGTTGGGCGGCACACTGGCACCATGCTCGACCGCACCTCTGACGGGGTTTTTCCGCGACGGGTCTTGCGACACCTGCGCCGAAGACCATGGCAGCCATACGGTCTGCGCCGTCATGACCGCCGAATTCCTCGCGCATTCGAAATACCTTGGCAATGACCTGTCTACGCCGCGCCCGGAATTCGCCTTTCCGGGGCTGAAGCCTGGCGACCGCTGGTGCCTCTGTGCCGCGCGGTTTCTGCAAGCCCATGGCGAAGGGGTCGCGCCGCAAATTGCGCTGCGGTCCACCCATGAACGCGCCTTGAAGGTGGTCACGCTCCAAATTCTGGAGAGTTACGCGATCGACATGCCTTAATCCGGGGTTTTGTCGCGTTCCGAACAGGGTGGCGAATCTGCGATAAGATCGTCAATGAACAAGCTCATCAACTGGCCGCGACCATTGACCCCGGCCTTGCGATAAATGGCGTTTGTCTGCGCTTTGACCGTGCCTTCGGATGTTTTGCGGAAACCAGCGATTTCCTGTGTCGAGAACCCCTTGAGCACGAAAAACGCCACATCGCGCTCTGCCGGGGTCAGACCCCATGTCGTGAAGTTCTGCTCTAGCAGATCCATGAACGCGGCGGACGCGCGCTGCAACTGGGCTTCGGCGCGCCCAAGGCGGCGCTGCGATTGTATCAGCAGCGCGCCGGACAGCACCAGCCCGAACAGCAGCGCAACGGCCGCACCGATTTCCAGCAACTCTCGGGTTTGCCAGTCGATGGGCTGCCGCGGGATGCCCAGCACCGACATGGTAATGTCGCCGATGAAGAACAACGCCCCCACCGCCTGAACCAGCACCATCAGCAAGATTAGAAGGTTAAGCTTCACGCGCCCCTCCTGCTGCAAAACGGCGCGCTGATGTCGCGTTCTGGATGAAATCGCATTTTGTGTTCAATTCTGTAATGTTAATTCGTTCGGGGGTTCAAGAAGCTCACCGCCGCGCGGCATATCACCCGGTTCCGGGTCTGGCATGTCGGTAGGTGCAAATTCTACCGCGTAATCGCGCAAAATCTGCCCGCTGGAAGAATCGAGAACGATTTCACGCCAAACAGACCCCAGCGAAGCGGTAACCCGCATCCGCCCCAGCAGCGTGCGCGTGACGGATTCAACCGTATAGCCCTGCGCCTCAAGCGCCGAACTGACCATTTCAAGGGTGATGCGCTCGGCGCCGAAAGCAGCCTGCACTGTGAGCAACAGTGCAAAACATGCGATTTTCAGATGTCGTCCAATAATCATGATCCGACGGTTCCGACCGAGCGGCGCGCCATGCGCCAAAGAAAAAACCGCACCCCGAACAAATGTCGAGGTGCGGCATTACTCATATCACTCTTTACATGAACTGGCACTCAGACACCTGAATTACCCTGCGCAAAACAAACACAACCGATAGCGTAGCAGTCACCAACACTCTTGAACCACAAAGAAACGCCACGCTCTATGCGCAGAGAAGCGCCCGTGAACACCGTGAACAACGAGCGTCCGAAACAATCGAACACCTGCCGGAATATGCCGGGACGCCGCAGGGTTCTATCGGGCAGAGGTTTAAATTTCGGCCATAAACGAAAGTTTATGCCCCCATTTCAAACCCAAGATGTTTGGCAACCGTAAAAATGTCCTTGTCGCCACGACCACACATGTTCATCACCAGAAGATGGTCACGTGGCAATTCCGGTGCAATCTTCAACACATGGGCCAACGCGTGGCTTGGCTCTAGCGCCGGGATGATCCCTTCCTGAGCGCAGCAAGTCTGGAAGGCCGAGAGCGCTTCCTTATCGGTAATGCTGACATATTGCGCACGACCAACGTCCTTCAGCCAGGCGTGTTCCGGGCCAATCCCCGGATAGTCCAACCCGGCACTGATCGAATGGCCCTCCAGGATCTGACCATCCTCGTCTTGCAGCAAATAGGTGCGATTGCCATGCAACACGCCGGGACGACCGCCGGTCAGCGACGCGCAATGCTCCATCTTGTCATCGACGCCGCGTCCACCGGCCTCAACCCCGATAATGTCCACTTCCTTGTCATCCAGGAACGGGTAGAACAGACCCATCGCATTCGACCCGCCGCCGATCGCCGCAACCAGCGTATCGGGCAAGCGACCTTCGCGTTCCATCATCTGCTCGCGGGTTTCTTGGCCAATGATTGACTGGAAATCGCGCACCATGGCCGGATAGGGGTGCGGTCCGGCCACCGTGCCGATGCAATAGAACGTGTCGCGCACATTCGTGACCCAATCGCGCAAAGCGTCGTTCATCGCGTCTTTCAGCGTACCGCGACCCGAGCGCACCGGCACCACCTCTGCCCCCAGCAGGCGCATACGGAACACGTTGGGCGCTTGGCGTTCGACATCATGCGCGCCCATGTAGACGATACATTTCAGTCCAAAGCGGGCGCACACCGTGGCAGTTGCAACGCCATGCTGCCCTGCCCCGGTTTCCGCAATGATGCGGGTTTTGCCCATACGCCGCGCCAGCAAAATCTGGCCCAGCACATTGTTGATCTTATGCGCGCCGGTATGGTTCAACTCGTCGCGTTTCAGGTAAATCTTCGCGCCACCGCAATAGTCTGTCAGCCGCTCTGCGAAATACAAAGGCGACGGGCGACCAACATAATGCTTCCACAGATCGTCCATCTCGGCCCAGAATGTCGGGTCGGTCTTGGCATGCTCATATTCTGCTTCCAGCGACAGGATCAGCGGCATCAGGGTTTCTGACACAAAACGCCCGCCATATATGCCGAAACGGCCCTGCTCGTCAGGTCCGGTCATGTAGGAATTCATCAGATCATCGGGCATGGCGCATATCCTCTGTGGGGTTATCAGAGTCCTAGCGCTGCAACCCCTTGCAGACAAGCCCGAAGACCGCTCAGCGTTGCAGGAACAGGCGGTCGCCTTCTATCGAAATGCGCGCGTAGCGCGACAAATATCCCATCCCCAGAAGCGAGACATCCAGCGCGCCCTCATTCACGAAGGCAGGAACATTGGTGTCCCGAAACTCCAGCCCACCTTCGGACAGAACCACCTCGTTCAATTCCACGCGGGCCAGCCCGACAATGCCATTCGCGGTGCGCGCCTGCCCCAGATAGGGCAAGCTGGCAGGGTCGAACCCGACACGCGCGGCATCTTCTTGCGACAACACAAGATCAGAAGCACCGGTGTCGAGAATGAACGTAACCGGGCTGCCATTGACCTGCAATTCCAGCCTGAAATGCCGGTCATTGCCTGCACGAAGCACAATTTCCCCGTCGCCGGTTACGCTTGGGCGGCGATCATTCAAGTTCTCCCACAGCCCATAAGCAGCGGCGACCCCGACAAAGATCAGGCCCCACAAAACCGCATGGCGCAGGGTGGTGCCAAGATTCGTGGCACGCGCGACCAAAAGATAACCCACAAGCACCGCGCCCCAGATGCTTAGATAGACCAGTTGCATCATGTCATCTGTGGTCATGCGCCCCCCTTGGTCGCGTCATGATCGTAAATCCATCCGAATTGCCGCAATGGCGCATCGGGCACAAAGCGTTGCGACAGGCGCAGCGCAAGATGTGCCAATGGCGCAAGCGGCGCGCGCAGATGGTAATTCCGCGCATTACGATTCGCTGCCTCGACCACGCGCAGCACGCGGCCCCGACGCGCTGCCTGATAGGCGGCTAGGCCCGTCGGCACATCAGGCGCGCGGTCCAGTTCACGCGCCAAGGTGAAGGCATCTTCCAAAGCCATATTCGCGCCTTGTGCCATGAAAGGCAGCGTGGGATGCGCGGCATCACCCAAGAGCACAGCGCGCCCCGCATGCCACCGCGGTGCAACTTTGTGACGGAACAAACCCCATAGATAAACTTGGTCCACCTGTTCCAACCAGCCTGGCACCGGCCCGCCAAACCCCGCAAAAGCCCGCCGCAGATTGTCGGGGCTGTCGGGGTGGTTCCAGCCTTCATCGGCCCACGCCTTGCGCTCCTCGACTGCGACAATATTGCGCAAAGTGCCACCCCGCAGCGGGTAGCTGACAAGATGCCGGCCCGGCCCCATGAAGACCTGCGTCTCTGCGCGGTCCTGTGGGGTGCCGGGAATCAGCGCGCGCCATGCCACCTGCCCGGTGAAAAAAGGCGGCTGGGCACCGTTCAACACCGGGCGCAGGACCGAATGCAAACCATCTGCGCCGACCACCAGATCGGCGTCCAGTGTTTCGCCCCCCGACAGGGTGACACGGCCAGCCATTGCATCGACCGCAACGGCTTGCGCGTTGAAGCGGATCGCAACTCCTTGCGCCTGCGCTGCAAGAGCAGCTACGCAATCGGCGCGGTGCACAAGATGAAATCCCGGCCCGTTTTGGGGCAAGCCCATCTGCAAGACCTGCGCGCCCGAAGAGTTGCGTAATGTCACGGCTTGTGCTCGCAGACCAACCGGGGACAGACCCAAAGCCTGCCAGACGCGCGAACCGTTGGGGCTGATCTGGATGCCTGCGCCAACCTCGCGAAAAGCCCCGGCTTGTTCCAGCAACGTGACCATTGCGCCATGGTTTCGCAGCGCCACTGCCGCAGCCAGCCCGCCAATGCCGCCCCCAACAATCACAACAGATTTGCCCGCAAGCGTCATGCAACCCCTCTCAACGACAAAGGCACCGGCTGCGCTTTCGCGCCCCGATGCCTTTAAATGCGCATAGCGCTGCGGCTATGCAACGTGGCAAATTGCTCAATCGTCGCGATGCACGCGTTCTTTACGCTCATGCGCTTCCTGCGCCTGCAAGGTCATGGTCGCAATCGGGCGCGCATCCAAGCGTTTCAGCGAAATCCGCTCCCCTGTCATCTCGCAATAGCCAAAGTCGCCAGAATCGATCCGGCGCAATGCCGCATCAATTTTAGAGACCAGCTTGCGCTGGCGGTCACGCGTGCGCAATTCCAGCGCGCGGTCGGTTTCTTCGGATGCGCGGTCGGCAATGTCGGGAATCGCTCGGCTACTTTGGGCCAGTTCCGCCAACGTTTCGGCGCTACCCTTCATGATGTCGTCTTTCCAAGCCAGAAGTTTGCGGCGGAAATACTCAACTTGGCGTTCGTTCATGAACGGTTCGTCTTCGGCAGGACGATAGTCTTCTGGCAAAAATACTTCAGTTTTCATCACCTGTTCCCCGTGCTCTGCGGAACCATAGGTATTGAGGTCTTCGTGCATGACATCACCCATATTCCGTGCCCTCGCGGGCCGGATACCCCAAGCGGCAGGTATTGTCACGCGCTTTCCTGCCTTGCCCATCTTGCGACCTTGCCGCTGAAATGACCGCGGGCTAGGTTGCGCTCATGAAACAGGCAGGCGGGCAACGAATGCGATTTTCCTCTACAAATGATTACATAGCGGGCAATGATCTGACCATGGCCGTCAATGCCGCGATCACCTTGCAACGCCCGCTTTTGGTTAAAGGGGAGCCGGGGACCGGCAAAACCGAACTGGCCCGCCAAATAGCCGGCAGCCTTGAAGTGCCGATTATCGAATGGGGCATCAAATCCACCACCCGCGCGCAGCAGGGCCTTTATGAATACGACGCTGTGTCGCGGCTACGGGACAGCCAGTTGGGCGATGCGCGGGTCGAGGATGTGTCGAACTACATTCGCAAAGGCAAGCTGTGGCAAGCGTTCGAGGCCGACCAACGCGTCGTCCTGTTGATTGACGAGATCGACAAAGCCGATATCGAGTTTCCGAACGATCTGCTTCAGGAATTGGACCAGATGCAGTTCTTTGTCTACGAAACGGGCGAGACCATCCGCGCCCGGCACCGGCCCATCGTCATCATCACCTCGAACAATGAAAAAGACCTGCCCGATGCGTTTCTGCGCCGCTGCTTTTTCCATTACATTCAATTTCCCGACATGGAGACACTGAAATCCATCATCGCCGTGCATTTTCCTGACATAAAACCGCGATTGCTGGAAACCGCGCTGACACAATTCTTCGAGGTCCGCGATACGCCGGGGCTGAAGAAGAAACCCTCGACCTCGGAAGTGCTGGACTGGCTGAAACTACTTCTGGCAGAGGATTTGTCGCCGGAAGATTTGCGCCGCGATGGTGCCAGCGCCTTGCCCAAGCTGCATGGTGCCTTGTTGAAAAATGAACAGGATGTGCATCTCTTCGAACGGCTGGCCTTCATGGCACGTCGGCAAGGACGCTAAGGATGGATATTCGCCCGCTGGCACAAGCTGATCGTTCTCAATGGGATGCGCTCTGGCGCGGTTATCTGGAGTTTTACGAAACCACCCTGCCGCCAGAAACCTATGATGCAACCTTTGCTGCGCTGCTGTTGGAAAAGGACATGTGCGGGCTGGTGGCCGATGACGGGGGCCGCTTGCTCGGCCTTGCGCATATAGTGTTCCACGCGCATTGTTGGCGGCCCGAAGGGGTAACTTATCTGCAAGACCTTTTCACCATGCCAGATGCGCGCGGCAGGGGTGTCGGTCGCGCGTTGATAGAAGCGGTCTACGCGCTGGCGGATGCGCGCGGGCGGCCTTCTGTCTACTGGACGACGCAACACTTCAATACAGACGCGCGCCAGCTTTATGACCGCGTCGGGCAGTGGACACCCTTTATCAAATATGTCCGCCCGACATGAGGCATGCGCTGGCCTTTGCACTGCTGCTTGCAGGCTGCGCGCCACTTTCCGTGGACGGCCCTGTGCCCGACATGGCGCTTCAAACCCGCGCGCTTAGCTCGCAAACCCTGTTCGGGGCACCCCAGCCACAACCGACGCAGGTGGCCAATGGCCAGATGGTGCAAGACATCCTTGAACTTGGCTTTCAACTGGAATCGGGGCGCGAGATCCCGCGCCTGTCCCGCTTCGAAGGCCCAATTACGCTGCGCTTGACGGGCCGCCTGCCGCCATTGGCCGCTGCTGAAACCGACCGCCTGTTGACGCGGCTGCGCACCGAAGCCGGGCTGGACATTCAACGGCAAGCCGAGCCGGCCAACATTACCGTCGAATTCGTGCCGCGTGCCACAATGCGCCGCACTGTGCCCGAGGCCAGTTGCTTCGTGGTGCCGAATATTACCTCTTGGGCCGAGTTTCGCGCGGCGCTGCGCGGACCGGGTCTGAACTGGGCCGAGATCATAGAGCGCGACCGCGCTCTGGTCGTCGCGCCCTCCGATGCCACCGTGCAGGAAATGCGCGATTGCCTGCATGAAGAAATAGGCCAGGCGCTTGGCCCGCTGAACGACCTGTATCGCATTGCCGGAACCGTCTGGAATGATGACAATTTCCAGACCGTGCTGACCGGCTATGACATGTTGGTGCTGCGGGTCTGGAATGATCCTGCCTTGCGGTCGGGGATGACCAAGGCAGAGGTCGCGCGCCGCCTGCCCGCCATTCTGGCCCGCTTGAACCCGCGCGGGCAAGGCGGGGCGGCCAGCGCCCCTGCCGCGAACGCGCGCGACTGGGTGCAAGCCATCGAAGACGCGCTGTCCTCGCCACGCCCCTCGCGCAGCTACCAGCAAGCGGCCCGCGCACTGGGCCTTGCCGTAGAGGCAGGCTGGCAGGATGCGCGACTGGCCTTCAGCCTGTTTCTTGTGGCCCGTTTTGCCCCGCCAGCACGCGGCGCAGACGCATTGGAAGCGTTAATCCAAGCCTCGAATTTATATGGCGCACTTCCCGACGGGGCCAAAGCACAAGCCTATGTCGACCTGCACCTTGCGGCACAAGCGCTGGGGGTCAAGCAATATTCGGATGTGCTAGGCCTGACTGCGCGCGCCATGCGCGCGGCCCGTCAAGCAGAGAACGGGGCGCTTTTGTCCTCACTCATGTTACTGCGCGCGCAGGCACTTGCTGCGCAGGGAAATACCACCGAGGCCGCGCGATTGCGCCGTGACGCGACCCCGTTCGCGCTGTATGGCTTCGGCTCTGACAAGGCCGCGACCGCGCGGCGCGACGAAATCGCGCTGCTGGGCGCGCCATGAACCTGAAAGGCACAAAGGCATGATCGTGATCGCTGGAATGATTCTTGGGGCGATTTTGGGGTGGCGCAAGGCCCGCAAACTGGGCGGCAACCGGATGGATATCGCACAATACGCAGGTGTCGGAGCAATCGCCGGGGCGCTTTTGGGGCTGTTCATTACGATTGGGCTTGAAAAGGTGCTTTAACCCCATGTTCCTGCCCTTCTTTCAGTCACTGCGCGCCCATCAGGTGCCGGTCAGCCCGCGCGAATATCTGGGCTTTCTGGAAGCGGTTCTGGCAGGGCTGGCAACCTATGACATTGACGGATTCTACTATCTGGCCCGCGCCGCCATGGTGAAGGACGAACGCCATCTGGACCGGTTCGACCGCGCCTTTGCCGCAAGCTTCAAAGGGCTGGAGGCGATCAGCTTCGACGACATGGTGCAGGCGATGGACCTGCCCCGCGACTGGCTGGAAAAGCTGGCAGAAAAGACGCTCTCGCCCGAGGAAATGGCCGAGATCCAGTCGCTTGGCGACTTCGACAGGTTGATGGAGACGTTGAAACAACGTCTGGAAGAACAGAAAGAGCGCCATCAGGGCGGCAACAAATGGGTGGGCACGGCGGGCACATCGCCCTTTGGGGCCTACGGCTACAACCCCGAAGGCGTCCGCATCGGGCAGGACCGCTCGCGCCACAGACGGGCGGTCAAGGTCTGGGACAAGCGCGAGTTCCGCGACCTGGATGGTGACCGCGAGCTTGGGACACGTAATATCAAGGTGGCGCTGAAAGGGTTGCGCAAATGGGCGCGCGATGGTGCGGCGCAAGAGCTGGATCTTGACGGCACGATCCGCGCGACCGCCGAACAAGGCTGGCTGGATGTGAAAACCCGGCCAGAGCGGCGCAACGCGGTCAAGGTATTGCTATTATTGGATATCGGCGGGTCCATGGACGACCATGTGCAGGCTGTTGAAGATCTGTTCAGCGCCGCGCGGGCCGAATTCAAGCATATGGAGCATTTCTATTTCCACAACTGCCTGTACGAATTCGTCTGGCGCGACAATGCCCGGCGCTGGACCGAACGCCTGCCCACATGGGATTTGCTGCGCAGCTATGGCAGCGACTGGAAGTGCATTTTCGTGGGCGATGCGGCCATGTCGCCCTATGAAATTGCCCTGCCCGGTGGCGCGAATGAGCATTGGAACGAAGACGCGGGCCAAGTCTGGCTGGAGCGGGCGCGGCTGCAATGGCCCGACACCCTGTGGATCAACCCGGCGCCGGAAGCGCATTGGCGCTATACGCAATCGACCCAGATGATCGGCCAGATTTTCGAGGGGCGCATGGTGCCCATGACGCTTGATGGCCTTAGCCGCGGCGTAAAGCTGTTGGGCTAGATCGGCATTTTTCTGCCGCCCGTATTTGCATGCCTCTCTCGTGTCCCCTACCTCCTTCGCAGTCGCGGACTGACCCGCGCAGGACAGGAGACTAAATGACCTTCAAAACGACTCTTACAGCCGCAGTGCTGGCCTCTGGACTTGCCCTTGGGACAGCACCCGCAGTGCTGGCTCAAACGCCGCCAGACGGAGCCGTACTTGTGCAAGAAGAGGGGAAGCTGGACTCTTTCGTCATGGCCGCTTTGGCCGTCGACGAGGTGCGCAATACCTATGTTGCACAGCTTCAGACGATTGAAGATGAAACAGCTCAACAAGCCCTTATCGAAGAGGCAAATGCTGCGATTGTGCAAGCCATCGAGAATGCCGAAGGGATTGGCCTTGAGGAATATGTCGCCATCGGCGAAGCCGCCAGCACTGACCCGGAAATTGCTGCGCAACTGGAATCGATGATGCGTGAACGCGCGCCCGCTCAGTGATCTTACGCCCATGAAACGGAAAAGGCCGGGCAAAACGCCCGGCCTTTTTAATTCAATCGCAGTATCTTAGCGTTCGATCGTGACGCGTTCCATACGGTCGGGTTCACCCACAATCGCGCCGTTTCCACCGGTGCCAAGCTTGATGGCATCCAGAACATCATACCCATCGATTAACTGGCCAACCACGGTATATTGCCCGTTCAAATGCGGCGCTGGCGTAAACATGATGAAGAACTGGCTATTTGCAGAATCTGGGTTTTGTGAACGTGCCATGCCGACCACACCGCGTGCGAAATTCTGGTCCGAGAACTCGGCTTGCAGGTTGGGCAGGTCCGACCCGCCCATCCCCCAAAACCGGGGATTCCCGTCAGCGCGACCATTTTCCACGTCGCCCGTTTGCGCCATGAACCCCTCAATCACACGGTGGAACACCACGCCGTCATAATCGCCGCGCTCTGCCAGCGTCACGATGCGTTCCACATGCGCAGGTGCCAGATCGTCGCGCAAGGCAATGCGCATGGTGCCACTGGCTTCACCCGCCACCTCTATCACCATGACCGGACCGTCATGGTCGGCAGGCACTTCGGCGGTCTGGGCGCTGACAGCGTTCAGGTTCCACCACGACGCGCCCAAAATCGCCAGACCCGCCGCGAAAAGCCCCGCGAAGATCAGCTTGTCACGCATCGGCGGCCACCTTGACCGACAGCATCTTGTCGGGGCTTGCAGGCGGTTCACCACGCGTGATGGCATCGACATGTTCCATCCCCGATATCACGCGGCCATAGACCGTGTATTGGCGGTTCAGGAAGTGGTTATCGCCAAAATTGATGAAGAACTGGCTATTTGCGCTGTCTGGATTTTGCGACCGCGCCGCCCCCAGCGTTCCCCGGTCATGCGGCACGCCCGAGAATTCGGCCTTCAGGTTTGGCAAGTCCGACCCGCCGGTGCCGCAGCGGCCGGGGGTGTAGTTAACCTCGGTATTGCCGTTGGCCACGTCGCCGGTCTGCGCCATGAACCCGTCGATCACCCGGTGAAACACCACGTTGTCGTATTTGCCGGCACGGGCCAGTTCCTTCATGCGTGCGCAATGGCCAGGGGCCACATCGGGCAGCAATTCGATGATAACGGTGCCGTCCTTCAATTCCATCAGGATGGTGTTTTCGGGGTCTTTGATTTCGGCCATCTGGGCGCTCCTGTTGCAGATATGGGGGCAACCTAATGCGCGAGAGCAGGCATGGAAAGCCCTGTTGCGACGCTCCGGCGTGGACGTGATGGTCAGAATGGCCGGGGTCTTTAGATTGCCCGGCTGGGCAATATACGGGGTCAGACCATGCGATCCGCCCACCTTCCACCCCCAATTCAACGGGCGTCTGGCATTGACCCGCCCCCTGCTTTCGCGCCACATAGGCCGAAAGGTTTGCCGGGGGTAAAGATGGCTTTCAAAACGCTTGAAGACATAGATTTCGCTGGCCGCACGGCGCTTGTGCGCGTTGATATCAACGTGCCGATGGCCGATGGCCGCGTGACAGACGCAACACGGATCGAGCGTATTTTGCCCACGATCCGACACATCACGCAAGCGGGCGGCAAGGCGGTGCTTTTGGCGCATTTCGACCGGCCAAAGGGCCAGCGCGTGCCCGAAATGTCGCTGTCACTGGTTCGCCCGGCGCTGGAAGCGGCGTTGGGAAAACCCGTGGCCTTTGCCGAGGATTGCATAGGCATACCTGCCAAGAAAGCGGTCGCGGCCATGGAACCCGGCGATGTGCTGCTGCTGGAGAACACCCGCTTTCACGCGGGCGAGGAAAAGAACGACAAGATGCTGGCGGCCGGCATGGCGGCGCTGGGGGATGTCTTCGTAAATGACGCATTCTCGGCTGCGCATCGCGCGCATGCCTCTACCGCGGGGGTGGCGGAGTTGATGCTGAACTGCGCCGGTCGCCTGATGGAAGCCGAGTTGACAGCGCTGGAAAAAGCATTGGACAAGCCGGAACGCCCGGTGGCTGCGGTGGTTGGCGGGGCCAAGGTCTCGACCAAGCTGGACCTGCTGTCAAACCTGATTGGACGGGTGGACCACCTGATTATCGGCGGCGGCATGGCGAACACGTTTCTGGTGGCGCAAGATGTCGAGATCGGCAAATCGCTGGCAGAGCGCGATATGACCGACACCGCGCGCGACATTCTTGACCGCGCCGCGGCGCAGGGATGCACAATCCATCTGCCCTGCGATATTGTCGTCGCGCGCGAATTCGCCGCCGGTGCCGCATACGAAACCGTGCCGATCAATGAGTGCCCGGCCGACGCCATGATCCTGGATGCCGGGCCTGACACTGTCGCGGCGATTACCAAGCTTTTGGGCGACTGCCGGACCTTGGTCTGGAATGGACCGCTGGGCGCATTCGAGATCGCGCCCTTCGACATGGCGACCAACGCCGCCGCCCGCGCTGCGGCAGAGCTTACCGAAGCCGGGCATCTTGTCTCGGTTGCGGGTGGTGGCGATACGGTCGCGGCCTTGAACAAAGCAGGTGTGGCAGACCGCTTCAGTTATGTTTCAACCGCCGGGGGCGCGTTCCTGGAATGGCTGGAAGGCAAGACCTTGCCCGGCGTCGCCGCCTTGGAGGACTGAGCTATGGACATGATCGTCTGGGCCGGCGCGGTCGTCTCGCTTGCCGGGGTTGCCGGGTTGGTTTGGTGCATTCTGTATGTTATCCGCCTGCGCCGCGCGACCCTTGACGAGGCTACGATGCGGGCGCGGATGCAAAAAGCCGTGCTGGTGAATTTTGCCGCGCTGGCCGTGTCGACCCTTGGGTTGATGATGGTGGTTGCGGGAATTTTCCTGTCCTGAGGGATTCCCGCGCGCGGCGTCCTGTGGCATAATGGCGGAAAAGGGCCGGTTAAGAACCGGCGCAGTCTTACGGACGAGCAGGATAACATATGCGCAAACCACGCCCGGCCATCGGGGCGCTCTTCTTTTTCGGAACTGCGCTTGTTCTGGCGCTATATTTCACTTTTGCGGCGGTGCAAGGCAGCTTTGGGCTGTTCAATCGTGTTCAGGTGCAGGCGGAGAGTTCCGAATTGGTGCAACGTCGTGACAGGTTGCAGGTGGAGCTGTCGCAGCTTCAGAACAAGACCACGCGGCTGTCGGATGATTTTTTGGATCTGGACCTGCTTGACGAGCGCGCGCGCGATGTTCTGGGGCTGGGGCGCCCGGATGATGTGATCATCCGTTGAGGCTTTGGCCTGTCCCGGCTTGGGCCGTTCTTATCGGGGGAAGCTTGAGTCAATACGCGTTCTCACCGCCCAGAACTGCGGGCAACGTCAGAACAAGGATGCGTATGTCAAGCCAAGGCGACCAATCGTCAATATAATCCAGATCGCAGGCAAGGCGGCGGCGGATATCTTCGGGCCGAAGAACCGCACCCCGGAAACCCCGGATCTGTGCAAGGCCGGTCAGGCCCGGCTTCACCTTGTGACGGGCGGCATAGCCTGCGGCCACAGCGGCGAATTCCAGATCGTGGCTGCGCGCGCCGACAGCGTGTGGGCGTGGCCCGACAAGCGACATATCACCAATCAATACATTGAAAAGTTGCGGCAATTCGTCCAATGAACTGCGGCGTAGGAACCGACCGACACGGGTGATGCGGGCATCTGCACGGGCCACGGGGACGAGCGCGCGGTCATCACGCTGGGCATGGTGCAGGCTACGGAATTTGAGCGCTGTAAAGGGTGCGCCGACATAGCCTTCGCGGCGCTGGCGAAACAGGACCGGGCCGGGGCTGTCCAGCCGGATGGCCAGCGCAAGCAGCGCCATCAGCGGAAGCGCCAGCAAGGTCAGAAGCACGCCGAGCACAAGGTCGAAGGCGCGTTTGAAGACCGCGTCACGCCCCCGCAGCGGGCGGTCGAACAGGTCCAGCAGCGCCAATTCACCCAGCCAGCGATACGAGCGCGGGCGCAGCCCCAGCTTGCTGTCATGTGGGGCCAGCCGGATATCTACCGGCAGCACCCAAAGCGGGGCAAGGATTTGCATAATGCGGTCTTCGGCGCGGGGCGGCATGGTGACAATGACGATATCGACGGCCTGCCGCGCGATAAAATCCGGAAGGTCGGCCATGGTGCCCAGCCGCGGCACGCCAAGTTGCAAGGGCGGTGAGCGCGCGCCATCGCGGTCATCGAACAGCCCCAGCACCCGAACGCCCTGCCGGCGTAATCGGGCCAGATGTTCGAGTGTCGGTTGCGCTTCGGCACCGCCCCCCGCGATCACCACGCGCAACCCGATCCGCCCCCGCAGCACGCCGCCCCGTGACAACGGCAAAAGCCCGAGTCGCCAGACTGCCGCCATGCTTGCCCCAGCGGCGCAGATGGCAAACCCCGGCACATGCAGGGTCATCCACCCGCCCGCCGCAAACGCCGCCAGCATGGCCCAGAGCCGGGCACCCTTCTGGGTGTCATAGCCACCCAACGGCGCTGCCGGGTCGGGGCGTGCGGACATAAAGCCCAACGACAGGCCCGATACCCCAAGCGCCAGAGCCGGACCGGCCTTTGCGAGCGCCATATCAGCAAGACCGAACGCGAAGGCCGCAACGACCATAGCTGCAAGCGCCAAAGCCCATTCAAGCGACCAAGCGAGTGCCACAAAACGAGCAGGCGTGATGCGCCAGCACGCTATACCAAGTGGCTTTGCACCCAAACCCAGTGAACCAGACGGTAATTCTTGCATGAGTGCCCGAACGTAATGTTTCGGACCATCCTAAAGCTATCAAGTTTAGAACGCGTAAAGATGCGGATGGCCTGTAAGCCGGGTTCTGTCCGGGGGCCAAGGCCCCCTGGATGACCATTCATCTGCCCCCGTGCTTGCGCACGAGGGTCAAGCTGCCAACCCGGACCTCGGGCTGAAGCGGCCCTGCGGCGGTATCCCAAAGGGACCGGACCCGCGTGAAGTCCCTATTCGGCATTGCTCCCGGTGGGGCTTGCCGTGCCGGTCCGGTTGCCCGTCCCGCGGTGGGCTCTTACCCCACCGTTTCACCCTTACCATGCATGCATGGCGGTTTGTTCTCTGTGGCGCTATCCCTCGGGTTGCCCCGGCCGGGCGTTACCCGGCACCGTCGCTTCATGGAGCCCGGACTTTCCTCGAAGGCTTGCACCTCCGCGGTCATCCAGCCATCCGCATCGGGGTTGCGCATATGCCGCGCGCGCGGCTTGGTCAATGGCCTACACCCCTTGTCGCCCCGCCCGGCCTGCACTAAGCAAGAAACAGGCGCAAAGACGGGGCGAAGATGCGAATTCTGGTGACGAATGACGATGGGATCAATGCACCCGGCCTGAAGGTTCTGGAAGATATCGCGGGACGCATCGCCGGGCCAGAGGGAGAGGTCTGGGTCGTCGCCCCTGCTTTCGAGCAATCGGGCGTGGGCCATTGCATCAGCTATACGCACCCGATGTTGCTGAGCAAGCTGGAGCATCGCCGCTATGCTGCCGAAGGTAGCCCCGCCGATTGTGTGCTGGCCGGATTTTACGACGTGTTGCAAGGCGCGCGCCCCGATCTGGTGCTGTCGGGCGTGAACCGGGGCAATAACGCAGCTGAAAACGTGCTGTATTCCGGCACGGTCGGCGGCGCTATGGAGGCCGCGTTACAGGGCCTCCCCGCGATTGCCTTGTCGCAATTCATGGGGCCAGAGACGGAAAACCTGCCAACGCCCTTCGACGCCGCGATCGGCCATGGCGAGGCCGTGGTGCGCGCACTTTTGGACAAAGCACCGTGGGACGAGCAGGATTATCGCCTGTTCTACAACGTGAATTTCCCGCCTATCGGGCGCGATGCGGTCAAAGGCACCAAGGTGGTTCGCCAAGGCTACCGCAAGGACACGTTTTTCGGGGTGGAACCGCAGATGTCGCCCTCTGGCCGCCGGTTTTTGTGGATCAAGGGCGGCCCGCAGCACATGCCCACGGCGCCGGAAACCGATGCGGCGGCCAATCTGGACGGGTATATCTCTGTCACACCCATGCGCGCCGACCTGACCGCGGAAGATGCGCTGGACGATGTCCGAAAGGCGCTTGAATGAATGACGCGCCCGACCAGATGGAAGCGCGGATGCGTTTCATCTACACCCTGCGTTCTCGCGGTGTGACCGATGCGCGTATTTTGACCGCGATGGAAAAGATCGACCGCTCGGCGTTTTTGACCGGCCTGTTCCGCGAGCGGGCCTATGAAGACACGCCCCTGCCAATTGCCTGTGGGCAAACCATAAGCCAGCCCTCTGTGGTGGCGCTGATGACAGAGGCGCTGGACCTCGGACCGCGCGACAAGGTGTTGGAAGTAGGCACCGGGTCGGGCTACCAAGCCGCGATCCTCAGTCAATTGGCACGGCGCGTCTACACGGTCGAGCGGCATCGGGCCTTGGCCCGGCAGGCGCAAGGCGTGTTCGATGCGCTTGGGTTGGTGAATATCACCTGCATCGTGGGCGACGGGTCGCACGGATTGCCCGACCAGGCGCCATTTGATCGCATCATCGTGACCGCGGCGGCAGAGGACCCTCCCGGCCCTCTCTTGGCGCAACTTAAAATTGGCGGTATCATGGTCGTCCCGGTTGGTCAGTCGGACACAGTTCAGAACTTGATCCGTGTGCATAGACAAGACACTGGATTCGAGTATGAGGAATTGCGCGCCGTGCGATTTGTCCCTCTTGTCGAGGGGCTGGGTTGACCCCGCCACGATCAGAGCCGGAACGGCCATCGCGTCAGAGCAGAAGGTTTTGGGACATGCAACAGACACGCCCGGTCTTGATACTGACCGCAACCGCCATTTTGGGACTGACCGCATGTTCCGATTTCGACATGGACATGCGCAGCGCCGCCAACGGGTTTTCGACCGCCGATGCCGCGCGGCAGATAAGTGCTGACCGTCCACGGGCCGACGCGCGCGGAATTATCACTTATCCCGATTATCAAGTCGTGGTTGCACGCGGCGGCGACACGGTGCAGACCGTGGCGCAGCGCTTGGGCGAAAACCCGGTGGATCTGGCGCGTTACAACGCGCTGACCCCAGACACCAAACTGCGCCCGGGTGAGATCCTTGCCCTGCCTCGTAAACTTGAGACGAACAGTGGGATTGCTGTAACCACGCTTGCCGAAACAGCGATCAACCGCGCAGAAGGCGGCGCCGAGTCTCCCGCTCCGGCCGCCCGAACAGACGGCCCACAGCCGACACGCCACCGGGTCGAACGCGGCGAAACGGCGTTCCAAATCGCCCGACTGTATAACGTAAGCCCGCGCGCGCTGGCTGACTGGAACGGGCTTAGCCCCGAAATGGAGGTGCGCGAGGGGCAGGTTCTGATGATCCCGGTCGCGGCGCAACTGGATCGCGCGCCGGCTGTCGCGCCGGTGACGCAGCCGGGCAGCGGTAGTCCAACACCGCCGCCACCCTCGGCCTCTACCCCAATGCCGGAACCAGCGCCACCGGCCCAAGTCGCGGCGCAAGAGGCCGAAGACGCGCGCCCGCCTTCGCCGCAATTGGCGCAGGAACGCACCGAACCTGCGGCGGCCACCAGTTTTGCCATGCCGGTAGATGGGCGCATCATCCGGGCTTATGCGCCGGGGCGCAACGACGGGATCGGGATTGCGGCCAGCGCAGGCACCAATGTGCGCGCCGCGCAGTCGGGCACCGTCGCCGCCATCACCAAGACCACGACCGGGGTGAATATCCTTGTGCTAAGTCATGCCAACAACGTGCTGACAGTCTACGCCAACATCGACACGCTGGCCGTTGAGAGGGGCGCGCGCGTGTCACGCGGACAGACGATTGCAAAGGTTGCTGCGGGCGATCCCAGCTTTCTGCATTTCGAAGTGCGCAATGGGCAGGACAGCGTCGATCCGATGCAATATCTGCAATAGCAAATCTGTAAGGCAGGTTTTGCCGCGTCAGGAGGCGCGCGCAGTTCCATCTGCGGCCGCTTCCGCCGCGGGAAGTGGCACTGTGTTTTCCGCATCGAACAACATCGAGAGCCGCTCCGTTGCCGCAAGCAGCATTGCTTGTTCCCACGGGGCCAGTTGTTCGAAGCGTTTGGTGAAACGGTCATGCAACGGATCTGGCGTCTGCTCCAGCAAGCTGCGCCCGGCATCGGTCAGGATAGCCCAGACCGCCCGACGATCGGCCTGACGCCGCTCGCGCCGGACCAATCCGCGTGCTTCCAGCCGGTCAATCTGAACCGATATCGTCGCCTGCCCCACGCCCAGCGCGCGTGCAATGTCGCGCGGCATTTCCTGTCCCTTACGGCGTAGCGTGTGCAACACCAGAAGTTGCGCTTGCGTCAAACCCGACGCCCGCGCCATGGCACGCTCATTGCCTTCCAACGTGTGCAAGATGCGCCGCAACGCGATCAAGGTATCGGATGAGCGTTCAATCACCACAGCCTCCAGAAAAACACTTGTTGATAATGCCCTTAGCCGGCGCGAATGACAAGTCACCACCTAAAATTTAGTTTTCTTAACAATTTTTCACTGCTGAGAAAAAACTTTGCTTTGCGAACTCTAGTTCGCGCCATTCTCTTAAATTATGATTTTATTTCAATATTTTAAGTTTCGAAAAGCACCCCACATACTTCGGGTTGATAAATTAAATTCAATACCATATGTTATGCAGAACGAAATAACAGGGGTCAGCATTTCCATGGCGAAAGACGTGACATTCGATCAAGCCGACACGCAGGATCTTCTGCATCTGCGCAAGCCGACCAAAGCTGACGGTGCATCCGTCTGGCAGTTGGTGGCGGAATGTGCGCCGCTGGATCAGAATTCAATGTATATGAACCTGGTTCAGTGTGACCACTTTGCAGAAACCTGCATCCTGGCCGAACGCGGTGGCGAGGTGCTGGGCTGGATTTCCGGCCATATACCCCCTGAAACACCTGACACGATCTTTGTGTGGCAAGTTGCCGTCCATGCCGATGCGCGGGGCCTTGGCCTTGGCAAGCGGATGCTGCGCGCGCTGTTGCAGCGCCCTGCCTGTGCGAATGTGACCAAGCTGGAAACCACGATCACCCGCAGCAATGACGCAAGCTGGGGTTTGTTCCGCAGCTTTGCTCGCGACAGGGGTGCCTCGCTGTCGGACGCACCTCATTACGAGCGCGACGCGCATCTGAATGGTGAACACGCGACCGAACATCTGGTCTCTATTGACCTGCCGCGCAAGCGGCTGCGGCTAGTCGCCTGAGGGGCGCGCATTGCGCCCCCGCCCCTAGCCTCTGAACCAACATTTCTGAAAGGACACAGCATGACTGATGCAGCCATGACCGATATCTACACCCGCCGCGAATCTGAAGCGCGCAGCTATTGCCGCTCGTTTCCGGTCAGCTTTACCAAGGCGCAAAACGCCACCCTGACCGATGCTGATGGCCGCGAGTATACCGACTTTCTGGCCGGATGTTCGTCGCTGAACTATGGCCATAACGACACCGACATGAAAGCCGCTCTGCTGGAGCATATCATGGCCGATGGCGTGGCGCATGGGCTGGACATGCACACCACGGCGAAGGCAGATTTCCTGAACGCGTTCGAGCGGATTGTGTTGGAACCGCGCGGCATGGATTACAAATTCATGTTCACCGGCCCGACTGGCACCAACGCGGTCGAAGCTGCGATGAAGTTGGCGCGCAAAACCACCGGGCGCGAAACCATCGTCGCCTTTACCAACGGGTTCCATGGCATGACCATGGGCGCACTTGCCGCGACCGGCAATGCCGGCAAGCGTGGCGGCGCTGGCATGGCACTGTCGGGTGTGGTGCGTATGCCTTATGAAGGCGCGATGGAAGGTGTCGACAGTCTTGCGCTTATCCGGGAAATGCTGGCCAATCCGTCCAGCGGCATCGACGCGCCTGCGGCTTTTCTGATCGAACCTGTGCAGGGCGAAGGCGGCCTGAACGCGGCCTCTGCCGAGTTTCTGAAAGGCCTGCAAGAGCTTGCCCGCGAACATGGTGCGCTCATCATCATGGACGACATCCAGGCAGGCATTGGCCGCACCGGTCCGTTCTTCAGCTTTGAAGGCATGGGCATCCAGCCAGACCTTATCCCGCTGGCGAAATCGCTGTCGGGCATGGGCCTGCCCTTCGCGGCGCTGCTGATCCGCCCTGATCTGGACGTGTGGAAACCGGCAGAGCATAACGGCACCTTCCGTGGCAACAACCATGCCTTTGTCACCGCCCGTGTGGCACTGGAAAAGTTCTGGAGCGATGATGCGTTCCAGAAGCAAACGGAGGCCAAGGCCGCTTTCCTGACCGAGCGCCTGCGCAGGATAGCCAATGTTATCCCCGGTGCCAGCTTGAAGGGGCGCGGCATGATGCAAGGTATAGATGTTGGCTGCGGCGAGATGGCGGCGGCAATCTGCGCCACCTGTTTCCAGCACGGTCTAATTATCGAGACCTCTGGCGCGCATGATGAGGTGGTCAAGGTGCTTGCGCCGCTGACCATCCCACAAGACCAGTTCGCCAAAGGTCTGGACGTGCTGGAAGCCGCAGTGCAGGTTCATCGTCCGGCAACAAAAATTGCAGCGGAGTAACGCGCATGATAATTCGTGACTTTCACAAGGAAAAAACCACCGAGCGCCGTGTTGGCGCAGAGCGCTGGGAATCCGTCCGCCTGCTGCTGGCGAATGACGGAATGGGGTTTTCTTTCCACATCACCACCATCGAGGCGGGGTCGGAACACACGTTCCATTACAAGAACCATTTCGAGAGCGTCTATTGCATCTCTGGCGAAGGCAGCATCGAAGACCTTGCCACCGGCGAAGTGCACGAACTGAGCCCCGGCGTGATGTATGCGCTGGATCAGAACGACAAGCACACACTGCGCTGCAAAACGGAAATGGTCTTTGCCTGCTGCTTCAACCCGCCGATCACCGGCAACGAAGTGCACCGCGAAGACGGTTCCTACGCGCTGGAAAATTCGTAAAACAGGTGGCGGGGGTGAAAAGCCACCCGCCAACATATCCATGACCCATACAGTCGAGAAAATCGGCGGCACCTGCATGAGCCGCGCCACCGAATTGGTGGACGCCCTGTTCCTGCATGACGCGGACGCAATCTATAATCGCGTCTTCGTGGTGTCGGCCTTTGGTGGCATCACCAACAAGCTGCTGGAACACAAGAAAACCGGATCACCCGGCATTTACGCACGCTTCGCCGTTGATGATAGCGGCGCGGGTTGGGTGGATGCGTTGCGCGACACCGCTGACAGCATGTGCGCGACCCACGCGGGCATTCTGACCCATGACGGCGACCGTGAACGCGCCGATGCCTTCGTGCGCGACCGCATGGAAGGCGCACGCGCCTGTATGCTGGATTTGCAGCGCCTTGGCAGCTACGGGCATTTCCGCATTGACCAGCAAATGATGACGCTCCGGGAATTGTTGTCAGGCATGGGTGAGGCGCATTCGGCCTTTGTCACCACGCTTTTGCTGCAACGCAACGGCGTGAACGCCCGTTTCGTGGATCTGTCGGGCTGGCGGGATGAGGGCAACCCCTCGCTGGCTGAGCGGTTGACGCAGGCAATGGCGGGGATAGACCTGTCTGCCGAATTGCCCATCGTGACTGGCTACGCGCAATGCTCTGAAGGGCTGATGCGCGAATATGACCGGGGCTATTCCGAAGTGGTGTTCGCCCATCTGGCGGCGCAGACCGCCGCCGCAGAGGCGATCATCCACAAGGAATTCCACCTGTCATCTGCCGACCCCAAGATCGTCGGGGTCGATGCCGTGCGCAAGATTGGCCGCACCAGCTATGACGTGGCCGACCAATTGTCGAATTTGGGCATGGAAGCGATCCACCCCAATGCAGCGCGCGTGCTGCGCCGTGCCGATGTGCCGTTGCGCGTGAAACACGCGTTCGAGCCCGACGATCCGGGCACGCTGATCGGGCCGGAAGGCGGCGAGGCGAATCGCGTCGAGATGGTGACAGGGCTGCCTGTCCAAGGGTTTGAAGTGCATGAGCCGGACATGGTTGGCGTCAAAGGCTATGACGCGACCATCCTGTCGGCGCTGACGCGGCATAACCTGTGGATCGTTTCGAAACAGTCGAACGCGAACACGATCACGCATTACATTAACGGGTCTTTGAAAGCCCTGCGGCGCGCCGAGCAAGAGGTGCAGAAAGCCTATCCGAATGCAGAGATAAGCACCCGCGCGCTGGCCATGGTTGCGGTTATTGGCTCGGACCTGTCAGAAGTGTTGGTCCTGTCGCGCGGATTACAGGCGCTGGAAACTGCCGGGCTGCGCCCCTTGGCCGCCCAGCAGGGTTTGCGCCGGATCGAAGTGCAATTCCTGTTGCCGCGCGACCAGATGGACACCGCGATCAAGGCGCTGCATGACGCCTTGGTGACAGAGGGTGAGAGCAAGCAGACCAGCAAGGCCAAATCAAAACGCGACGCACAGCTTCGTGCCGCGTAAGACAAACTGCGCGAGGGACTGCCCCTCGCGCTGTTTTTCAATCCAGAGAACGCACGCGCGCGCGACCGCCGCGCCGTTTCTTCAACTCTGGCGCGCGGCTTGGCAATTCATCCATGATCGCACGGCGCTCGGCAGGAGCCATCCGCGACCATCCGGCAATTTCATCCAAAGACCGCAGGCACCCAGTGCAAAGCCGCGCCTCGGGATGGATGATGCAAATTTTTACGCAAGGGCTTTGCACTTCGTCGCGTTTCCAGATGTGGTCGGTCATGGGGCGGCCCTGAAATTGTGGTTAGATCGACGTAAGACCGCGACCGTGAAAAAGAAACCCCTTACCCGCTCCGCATCACTGCAAGACGGTCCAAAGCGCCTTGCAGGATGACTCCGGCGGCAACATGGTCAATCACCTCTGCCCGGCGACGTCGGGACGTGTCGGCCTCTAGCAGCGCGCGCTCGGCGGCAACGGTGGACAGGCGCTCATCCCAGAACCCGATGGGACGATCGGTCAGGCGCGACAAGTTGCGCGCAAAGGCACGCGTGGATTGGCAGCGCGGTCCCTCGGTCCCGTCCATATTCCGCGGCAGTCCAAGGATAATCCCGCCAATCTCGCGCGCCTCAAGAATGTCGAGTAATGCCGTGGCATCCAGCCCGAATTTCTTGCGCCGGATTGTCTGCAAGGGCGAGGCAATAGAGAGCATGCGGTCCGACACCGCGACACCAATCGTCTTGTCGCCCAAGTCCAGCCCCGCGAGCGCCCGCATGGGCGGCAATGCAGCGGCAAATTCGGTCATGTCGTCGAAAAGCGTGCTCACTCTGCGGTCAGCCCGGCGGCGCGGGCGGCGTCATTTATCATTGCCAGCGCCTGCGCGTCTGCCGCAAAGATCGTGCGCGCCTCTTGCAGGATGGCCGTGGCTTGTTCGCGCCGCTCCAGAACCCCCATCGCGCGCAGAAGCTGCGCCCAGTCTTGCGCGTTACCGCCCTCATTTGCCAGACGTGCCAACATGCCATCAACCATGCCCGCGATCATCTCTTGACGCTCTTCCGGCGTCATATCCTGCGCGGCCTCTATGTCTTCGGCAGACGGCCCGCGCGGGCTGGGGGGCGGTGGCAACTGATAGCGGGGCGCGCCCGAAATCTGCGCAAGTTCCGGCAGCGCCGCGCGAATTTCTTCCAGCCAGGGCGCATCGGGCGGGCTGACATCATGCAGGCGCCGCCATAGGCGGAAGGTCAGATCGGGGCGCCCCGTCTGGGCGTAAAGCCGCCCGGAATAGTAAAGCGCTATCGGGTTTTCCGGATCGCTCCGCAGGATACGCTCAATCACGGCTTCCTGCTCGGGCGAAACAATCCCCCCCGTTCCAAGCGCCATAAGGTCCAGCAAATAAGCCAGTTCGTCCACCGGCACGCGCTCACCCGACAAGTCCACCACGCGTATCTGTGCTTCAATAGCGGCGCGGAAATTGCCCAGCCGCACCTCGTTCCGCGCCAGCAACCGAAAGCCGTTCACATCCTCTGGCCGGGTGACAAGCGCCTCGCGCAACTGTTGCACCATAGGTTCCAACTGGTCGCGGCCCTCAAAATCGAACGGGCCGGGGAAGGCTTCGGCATAGCTGGCTTCCAGCTCTGCCTGTCCGGGACGGTTCGCGCGCGCGTCTTGCGCCTGCGCGTGGCGTTCCATCAACGGCATGTCGCGATATGTTGGCAACCCAACGCTGAAATACAGCAGCGCGCCCCCGATCAGGGCCAGCACCACGACGCCCATCGCAACCATGCGCGGACCGGCTTCACCGCTGCCCAGGTCGCCACGTGCCGTGCGGTCCAGTTCCAGAACACGGCGCTGCACTTCCAGCTTGGTGCGCTCGGCCTCGTCCGCCACGATGATTCCGCGCGCCAGGTCGCGGTCAATTTCCGTCAACTGGTCGCGGTACACCCGCATGGCGCGCTCATACCCATTGGCGGTATCGCTTTGATTGCCCGCGCGCAGCACCGCGCGCCACAACACGATACCAACCATCAGGACCATCACCCCGAAACCTGCGATCTGGCCAATTGTCATGTGGTCGCCCTTCACGTTTCTTCTAGGGTTCTGTAACCTTACAGAAGGCCGCGCAAAAGCGAAAACGGGTCACAGCCGCGTCAGCAGCCCCCCAATTGCGACCATGCGCCGCGCCAAAGGGGCGATTTCGGTTTTCGCCCTGAACATGACGTTTCTGGATAACCGCGCGGCGCGCCGCTGGTCCAGAAGACAGCAAGAGCTCGGAGTGCCCGCCCATGAAACACTATTCCGCCTTTGCCATCGCCCGAGAGGCGTTCCGCCAGCACACCGGCTGGGGCCGCGCCTGGGCCAGCCCGGAACCGCGCGCATCCTATGATGTCATCATCGTCGGCGCGGGCGGGCATGGCTTGGCCACGGCCTATTTCCTTGGCAAGCGTTACGGCATCAAGAACGTGGCGATCATTGAAAAAGGCTGGCTGGGCGGCGGGAACACGGGCCGCAATACGACAATCATCCGCTCGAACTATCTGCAAGACCCATCAGCGGCGATCTATGAAAAATCGCGCAGCCTGTTTGAAACCATGTCGCAGGACCTGAACTACAACGTCATGTTCAGCCCGCGCGGCGTGATGATGCTGGCGCAGACGGAACACGAAAAGCGCGGCTACCTGCGCACCGAACGCGCCAATGCGCTGCAAGGCGTGGACACGCGCTTCATCTCGCCCGCCGAGGTGAAAAAGCTGGTGCCGATCATCAACCTTGACGGCCCGCGCTACCCGGTTCTGGGCGCGCTCTGGCAAGCGCGCGCGGGCACCGCGCGGCATGACGCGCTGGCATGGGGCTATGCGCGGGCGTGCTCTGACATGGGCATGCATGTGATAGAGCAATGCGCTGTCACAGGCGTCGAATCCGTGGGCGGCGAGGTCACGGCAGTCAACACCACCAAGGGCACCATCGGCTGCAAAAAGCTGGGCATCGTGGTCGCGGGCCATTCGGGCGCGCTGGCTGACATGGCGGGCTTCCGCCTGCCGGTGGAATCGGTGGCGTTGCAGGCGCTGGTGTCGGAACCCATCAAGCCCTGCATGGATGTGGTCGTCATGGCCAACACCGTGCATGGCTACATGTCGCAATCCGACAAGGGCGAAATGGTCATCGGCGGCGGCGCGGATGGGTTCAACAACTACACGCAGCGCGGGTCGTGGCACCACATAGAGGAAACCGTGCGCGCCTTGGTCGAGACCTTCCCGATGGTTTCACGGCTCAAGATGCTGCGCCAATGGGGCGGGATCGTGGACATGACCGGCGACCGCTCGCCCATCATTTCCAAAACCCCCTTGGGCAATTGCTTCATCAATTGCGGCTGGGGCACGGGCGGGTTCAAGGCGACGCCGGGGTCAGGCTATGCCATGGCCGAACTGGTTGCCAAGGGTGAACCGGGACCGCTGGCCGAGGCGTTCAGCATGTATCGCTTCCGCGAAGGGCGCTTCATTGATGAAAGCGTGGCGGCGGGGGTGGCGCACTGATGAACCAGAGCAAACAAATTCCAAAAGCTCTCAAGGCAATCGCTTGGACGTCGGTGCTGATGGCATCTTTGGTTTACATCGCTGCACTTTGGTCGGACCTTGTTCATAACACTGAGTTCTTTGTGCGTGCTGGGGCCCTCTCCGTATTTCTTGTGGTTCTGCTCTTCTTTGTTTCGCAATGGACCGGCTTTTTCACCTTTTTGAGTGCTGACAACATAGACAACATGAACCACGCTGCACAAAGAAGCTATCTAACACCTTTTGAGGGATACCTCTTGGTCAGTGGAACCCTAGTCTGGGGCTTCGGCGATTGGTGCGTTTGTTCGCTCAAAATTGGGAGCTTGAACACATGCAGCTTTTAGATAGCACAAATGTCAGCGGAGTACGCTTGCGGACCGGCCATTTTCCGCGCAATTCCACGCCCTTGGGGGTGACATGGCCGCATCCGTCCTTATCTATGTCCCGGACGGAACAGAGGACAGTGCCATGCGTTTCACCTTCATCACCCGATTTGCCGATGCCATCCTGCGCAACCCGCAGCGCGTGGGCGGCCTTGCCTTTGGTATTCTCATCCCGCTTCTGGTCGCGGGGCTTGTCCTTGCCCCGCGCATCGGTGGGCTGTCGGACAGCAACCTGTCCAGCGCCCCACAAGCCTATTCCATCCCCGTCGAATAAGGCGCGCAGGCTAGCGCGCTCCATGAAAGGCGCGCCATGCTACTGCTGACATGCCCCTGCTGCGGCGTCACTGCCGAGGAAACCGAATTCGCGCCGGGCGGCGAAGCGCATCTCAAGCGCTTCGGTCCGGGGTCTTCGGATGCCGATTACGAATCCTACATGTTCAACCGCAAGAACCCGCGCGGCGTGCATTTTGAACGCTGGCGGCATGCCTATGGCTGCGGCAAGTGGTTTCTGGCCGCGCGCTGCACCATGACGCTGGAAGTGTTCGGCACCTACCGCGCGCAAACAGTTGAGCCGCCCGCCGAGATTGTCGCCGCCATAAAGGCAAAACGCCCTGACTGGGAGGGGTTCGCATGAGCCATCGTCTTGCCACCGGCGGCCGGTTGATTGACCGCGCCCGTGATGTGAAATTCACCTTTAACGGCAAGCATATGAAGGGCCATGCGGGCGACACGCTCGCGGCCAGCCTGCTGGCCAATGGGCAAACCCTGCTGGGCCGGTCGTTCAAATACCACCGCCCGCGCGGGATTGTGGCCAGCGGGGCCGAGGAACCCAACGCGCTTGTAGGTCTTGGCAAAGGCGACCGCTATGAGCCGAACCAGCGCGTGACCACAACCGAGGTTTTCGACGGGCTGAGTGCCGAGACTCAGAACCACTGGCCGAGCTTGGATTTTGACCTGCTGGCGGTGAACAGCCTTGTGCCGCAATTCCTGACGGCCGGGTTTTATTACAAAACCTTCCTGCGCCCGCGCGCGTTCTGGAAGCATGTGTATGAGCCGATCATCCGCAAATCAGCGGGCCTTGGCAAAGCCCCCGCGCATGACGCGCGCGACCCCGACCGTTACGAGCAGCTTTACGCGTTTTGCGATGTGCTGGTCATTGGCGGCGGGATTGCGGGCCTGCAAGCGGCGCTGTCGGCGGCAGAGGCCGGCGCGCGCGTGGCCCTATGGGAGCAGACCGCGCATTGGGGCGGTCGCGCGCCTGTGGATGGCGTGACCATTGACGGACAGGATGCGGATACATGGATTGCCGCGACCGTCGCCAGGCTGGAAGGCATGGACAACGTCCACCTACGCCTGCGCTGCATGGGCGCGGGTCTGCATGACCATGGCTATGTGCTGGGCTATGAACGTGTGTCCGACCACGCGCCAAACATCGACGCCCCCCGCCACCGCCTGTGGCGGATGCGCGCGGGCCAGATCGTGACGGCCACGGGCGCGATAGAGCGCCCCTTGTCCTTTGCGGGCAATGACCTGCCGGGCGTGATGCTGGCCAGCGCCGTGCGCGACTATGTCGTGAATTATGCGGTCGCGCCGGGGCAATCCGTGGTCGTGGTCACGAATAACGACGATGCCTACCGCACCGCCATAGCGCTGCGCCGCGCCGGAATCGGCGTGCCTGCCGTGGTCGATGCCCGCGCAGAGGCGAACGGCCCATTGGTGGCAGAGGCGCGCGCGGCGGGCATTACCGTGCTGACCGGCAAGGGCATTCGCAAGGTCAAGGGCGGCAGACGCGTGACGGGCGTCGAGATCTGCCGCATCGACAGCAAGGGCACAGCCTTTACCGAGGTCTTCGACTGCGACGCCGTCGCCATGTCGGGTGGTTGGTCGCCGGTCGTGCATCTGTGGTCGCATTGCGGCGGCAAATTGCTTTGGGACGACGCGCATCATTTCTTTCGCCCCGATGCCAACCGCCCGCCCTTGGGCGTGGATGGCACGGGCTTCGTGACGGTGTGTGGCGCGGCCAATGGCGATCTGGGCGCGGTGCTGCATGGCGCGCATGACGCGGGCGTAGTCGCGGCGAAAGCCACCGGGGCCACAGGCAACGCCCCTACCCCGGCCACCGACAACGCCCCTGACATGGTCCCGATGGACGCCGTCTGGATGATGCCGCGCAATGCCGAATACGATCTTCGCATGAAAATGTGGCTGGACTACCAGAACGATGTGAAGGTGTCGGACGTGCAACTTGCGGCGCGCGAGGGGTATCAGAGCGTGGAACACACCAAACGCTATACCACTTTGGGCATGGCCACGGACCAAGGGAAGCTAAGCAATATCAACGGTCTGGCAATTCTGTCGGATGCTTTGGGCCAGCCCATTCCCGCCACAGGCACCACCACCTTCCGCCCGCCCTACACGCCCATTTCCATTGGCGCGATCGCGGGTGAGGCAACGGGCAGCACGTTCCAACCGCTGCGCCGCTCGCCATTGCAAGACTGGCATGAGCAGAACGGCGCAGACCCGGAGCCCGTAGGCCATTGGCGCCGCCCCTATACCTTCCTGCGCGCGGGCGAAGATCGGCACAAGGCGGTCAACCGCGAAGTCACCAATGCACGCACGAATATCGGGCTGCTCGACGCCTCTACCCTTGGCAAAATCCTTGTCAGCGGGCCGGATGCGGGGCGGTTCATGGATATGCTCTACACCAATATGATGAGCAATCTGAAACCCGGCAAATGCCGCTATGGGCTGATGTGCAACGAAAACGGCTTCCTGATGGATGACGGTGTCGTGGCGCGGCTGTCAGAGGATGCGTTCCTGGTGCACACCACATCGGGCGGGGCGGACCATGTGCATGGCTGGATGGAAGACTGGCTGCAATGCGAATGGTGGGACTGGAAGGTTCACACCGTCAACCTGACGGAACAATACGCGCAAATCGCCGTGGTCGGCCCGAAAGCGCGCCAGCTTCTGGAACGGCTGGGCGGCATGAATGTGAGCGCCGATGCGCTGAAATTCATGGAATGGACCGACGGCAAACTGGGTGGGTTCGATGCGCGCGTGTTCCGCATCAGCTTTTCCGGTGAGTTAAGCTTCGAGATTGCCGTGCCTGCAAGCCAAGGCCGTGCGTTTTGGAACAAGCTGCTGGCCGAGGGGGCTGATCTGGGCGTCATGCCTTACGGCACCGAAGCGTTGCATATCCTGCGCGCCGAGAAGGGTTTCATCATGATCGGCGATGAAACCGATGGCACGGTCATTCCGCAAGACCTGAACCTGAACTGGGCGATCAGCAAGAAGAAGGATGATTTCCTTGGCAAGCGCGGCATGGAACGCGAGGCCATGATCCACCCCGACCGCTGGAAGCTGGTGGGGCTGGAAACGCTCGATGGCTCTGTTTTGCCCCATGGCGCGCTGGCCGTGACCGGGGGCAAGAACGCCAACAAACAGGCCGAAACCGAGGGGCGCGTCACCTCGACCTATTATTCGGCCACGCTGAAGCGGGGCATTGCCATGGCGCTTGTGCGCTTTGGTCCCGACCGTATGGGCGAAGTGTTGGAATTTGCCGGGCCGAATGACGCCCGCATAAAGGCGCGGATCGTGGACCCGGTTCTCTATGACAAGGAAGGGGCGAAGCAAAATGTCTGAGCTGGCACAAAGCGCCCTGCCCGGCGCACGGTATGAGGGCTTTGTCACGGTCACTGAGGCGGGCCTGCGCGGGATGATTACTTTGCGTGGCGATCTGTCGGCCATGGCAGGCGCGGTCAAGGATGCCACGGGCTGCGCGGTCCCGGCACTGCGCCGGGTGGAAGCGTCAGACGGCAAAGCGGTAGCCTGGATGTCGCCTGATGAGCTTCTGATCTTGTGCGACTATGCCGATGCTCCCGGATTGGCCGCGTCGCTGGCAAGGGCGCTGGAAGGTCAGTTTGCCACGGTCGCCAATGTATCGGACGCGCGGGCGGTGTTTACGCTGACCGGCGCGCAGACGGGCGATGCTTTGGCCAAACTCTGCCCGGTCGATTTCGGCACGCTGCGCACGGGCGATATTCGCCGCACGCGGGCAGCACAGGTGGCCGCAGCGATCTGGGTGTCGGGCGAGGGCGAAATGACGCTGGTCTGCTTCCGCTCGGTCGCGCAATACATGTTCGACCTGTTGTCGCGGGCCGCCGCGCCGGGGTCGGAACCACGGCTTTATGCTTAAGGCGAAGGGCAGCGGCGGATCGGGTTCTACTGTCGAAACGGCAAGGTAAAGAAAAAGGCGCAAGGGGGAAGCCCTTGCGCCTTCTTTTGATTTATCCGAAGCGACGGCGCTTCTGACCGCCGCCAGCACCCGGCGCCTTGGCCTTCGGCTTGTCGCCCCGCGCGCCGCCTGCGCCTTGCGGCTTGCGACGTTGCTGCGGTTGGCCACGCTTGCGCTGTTCAGCGCGCGCAGGACCAGCCAGATCGGCGGACCACGGCACGCCGCCTTCAACCTTCATGCTGATCTTCATCAGTTTCTCGATCGCGCGCAGGTCTTCCATCTCGGCCGGGGCACAGAACGCCAGTGCGCGGCCAGAGGCCCCCGCCCGCGCGGTGCGGCCAATGCGGTGGACATAGTTTTCCGGCACTTCCGGCAGATCATAGTTATAGACATGCCCCATATCGGGAATGTCGATGCCGCGTGCAGCCACATCCGTGGCGACGAGCACCTTGATCTCGCCCGCGCGGAACGCCGCCAAAGTGCGCTCCCGTTGGCCCTGGCTTTTATTGCCGTGGATAGACCCCGCCGAATGGCCCCAGGTGTTCAACAACTTCATCAGCTTTTCCGCGCCATGCTTGGTCCGAGAGAACACCAGTGCCAGATCGTCCGGGTGTTTTTCCAGATAACTGGCCAGCAGCTTGGCCTTGTCGCCCTGCGAGACGAAATGCACGGCTTGCGTGACCTTATCAGCGGGTTTGCCCGGCGCAGAGACCTCGATCCGCTCGGGACGGTCCAGATAGGCCGCCGCGATCTCGTTCATCTGCTTTGACATGGTGGCCGAGAACATCATCGTCTGACGCTCGCGCGGCAGCAGCGCCGCGATCTTGCGCAGCGCGTGGATGAAGCCAAGGTCCAGCATCTGGTCGGCCTCGTCCAGCACAAGCATGCGGGTTTCGGCAAGCGTCAGCGCGCGGCGGTCCAGCAGGTCCAGCAGGCGGCCCGGCGTGGCCACCAGAATGTCGGTGCCCTTGGCCAGTTTCTGAATTTGCGGGTTAATGCCCGCGCCGCCCACAACCCGCGTCACCTTGATCGGCGATTTGCGCGCGAAGCCGTCCAACGTGGTCGCGATCTGGGTGACCAGTTCGCGTGTGGGCGCAAGGATCAGGGCTTGGGTGGTCTTGGGGTTGGGACGGCCCGCACCCAGCACCTCGTGCAGGATGGGCAGGCCGAAGGCCAGCGTTTTGCCGGTGCCGGTCTGCGCCAAGCCCAGAATGTCACGGCCCTGCATGACCAAGGGAATGGCGCGCGCCTGGATCGGGGTGGGCTTATCCAGCCCCTGAGCTTCAAGCCCAGCGGTCAGAAGCGGACGCAGGCCGAACATGGTGAAATCAGTCAAAATAGTTCCTCTCATGGCACGCGAAAGCGGCCAAAAATGCCCCATTCCATTGGGGACGGTTGGGGGCGCCAAACATGGACGCCGCCCCCCACGCGTGATGTCGGGAAGCTGGTTTGAGGCATATAGCCCCAGTCGCAAACCTTGTCAGTGCTCACGCGGCACGTTTGCGGTTGGGGTGCAGATGCGCGTCCGGGCACCAAAAGTCAAGGAATTTCCCGTGCACCGGCCAAGTGGCAACGAATCAGAACATGTTAAGAGCGTTCCGGATTGCGCCAAATATGCGCGCCAAACCGGCAATTAACCCCGCTAAACCGGGGGTTTTAGACGAAAACCTTGCCTTTTCGCGCGGCTGTGGCAACATTTTCCTGTGATGACAGACTTTCTACCACGGCCCCTTGCGTCTGCGACAGCCGGAAACTGGAAGACCTGGCTGAACGCCCCTTGGCAATCCCGCCTTGGGATACGACAGAACGAGGAGATGCTGTATGCCAACCGGCACAGTAAAGTGGTTCAATACGACCAAAGGTTACGGCTTCATCGCGCCCGATGATGGCGGCAAGGATATTTTCGTGCATATTTCTGCCGTCGAACGGGCTGGTCTGACCGGCTTGGCCGATGACCAGAAGGTCGGATATGAGCTGCGCGCGGGGCGCGATGGGCGCGAATCCGCCAGCGATTTGCATCTGCTGTAACCGCACATTCGCTTCAATGGGATCGCTGCCGGGCATCTGGCAGCGATAGTTTTACAGCCCAAGCGCCTTTTGCGTATCGGCCTTCCAGCCCAGAAACCACGCATCGCCGTTTCGAATGACCGGGCGTTTCATCAGTGTCGGGTGCGTGCCCAGAAGGGTGTCCAAATCTTGCGCTCTCTCCTCTTCCGACAACCCCCGCCATGTGGTCGAGGCGCGGTTCACCAGCGCATCCCCGAACTGGTCCAGAAGCGCTGCACGCTCTTGCGGGCTTAATGGGTCCGTGCGGATGTCGCGGAATGTCGCCTCTGGCAAGGCTTTGATAGCTTTGCGGCAGGTATCACAGGTTTTCAGGCCAAGAATGGTCGTGGTCATGGTCGCCTCCATTTGGGGCAAGATGCCCGCAGGTTCCGCGCCTCGCAAGGGGCTTTTCGCGCCCTGCGCAACGGGCTAAAGCAATCGCATGGCCAAGCTTTATTTCAATTACTCGACCATGAACGCGGGCAAATCCACGATCCTGCTGCAAGCGGCGCATAACTACCGCGAGCGGGGCATGGTGCCCTATCTGCTGACCGCACGACTGGACGGTCGCGCCGGGCAAGGGCGGATCGCGTCGCGCATCGGGATCGGGGCAAAGGCGGACACATTCGACACGGCGGATGATCTGTTTACCAGGCTGGCCGGGCAGTTGGCGCAGGGTCCCATCGCCTGCGTCTTTGTGGATGAAGCGCAATTTCTGACACCCGATCAAGTCTGGCAACTGGCCCGCGCGGTGGATGATTTGGGCGTGCCTGTCATGTGCTATGGGCTGCGTGTGGATTTTCGAGGAGAGCTGTTTCCCGGTTCCGCGACCCTGCTGGCACTGGCCGATGAAATGCGCGAGGTGCGCACGATCTGCCATTGCGGCAAGAAAGCCACGATGGTCGTGCGCATGGGCGACTATGGCCAGGCCCTGCGCGATGGCGCGCAGGTGCAGATCGGCGGCAACGAGACATATGTCGCGCTCTGCCGCCGCCACTGGCGCGAGGCAATGGATGATTGCCCCGCGCTGCGGGATTAGGCGGTTTTCAGCGCCGCCTCCGGGGCCATAACGTCAAGCCCCAGCGCCTTGCCGACCGCGCCATAGGTCAGGTGGCCTGCATGGGTGTTCAGCCCGGCCAGAAGATGCGGATCATCGGCACAAGCCTGCCGCCAGCCTTTATTCGCCAGCGCCAACATGAAGGGCATGGTCGCGTTGCCCAGCGCAATCGTCGAGGTTCGCGCCACCGCGCCCGGCATATTGGCAACGCAATAATGCATGATTCCGTCCACCACATAGATCGGGTCCGCATGGGTGGTGGCGCGCGAGGTCTCGAAACAGCCGCCTTGGTCGATAGCCACATCGACAAGCACCGCGCCCGGTTTCATATCTGCCAGTTGCGCGCGGCTGAGCAGCTTGGGCGCCGCTGCCCCCGGCACCAGCACCGCACCAATAACCATGTCAGCCTGCGCGACCAGTTCGGCGGTGCGCGCGGCGCTCGCATAACCGGTGCGAAAATGCTGGCTGAACATGTCATCCAGATAGCGCAGACGGGGCAAGGACAGGTCCAGCACGGTCACATCCGCGCCCATACCGGCGGCGATGCGGGCGGCATGGGTGCCGACCACGCCACCGCCAATAACCACGACATTGGCCGGACCAACGCCGGGCACGCCGCCCATCAGCACGCCACGTCCGCCATTCGCTTTTTGCAGCGTCCATGCGCCCATTTGCGGGGCCAGACGGCCAGCCACTTCGGACATCGGCGCCAGCAGCGGCAGGCCACCTGCGCGGTCAGTGACGGTCTCATAGGCAATCGCGGTCACGCCGCTATCCAGCAGGTCGCGGGTTTGCTCGGGGTCGGGGGCAAGGTGCAGATAGGTGAACAACACCTGACCGGCGCGCAACTGCTTGCGTTCGACCGCCTGAGGCTCTTTGACCTTGACGATCATATCGGCACGAGCAAACACCTCTGCGGCAGTCTCGGCCAGCGTGGCACCGGCCTGCATGTATTGCGCATCCTCGAACCCGGAACCTGCGCCGGCACCGGTCTGCACCAACACCTCTTGGCCCGCACGCACCAGTTCTTGCGCGGCAGCGGGCGTCAGGCCAACGCGGTATTCCTGCGGTTTGATCTCGGCCGGGCATCCGACAAGCATGGCGATCCTCCTTTTCGCGGTGAAAACAGGATGATCTGTATTGCATGAAATGTGTTTGCGAATATTCGTTCCATTCGGGTAATCTATACAAATTCTTCGGCAATTTCGCCAAATTATGCACAAGGATTGCGCTGCAATGCAGCTAGACGATATTGATCGCCGCATCTTGCGGGTATTGCAGCGCCAAGGACGTGTGACCAATGCGGAACTGGCGGAACAGGTTAACCTGTCGCCTTCGGCCTGTCACCGGCGGGTGCAGCGGTTGGAAAGCGACGGGATCATCGCGGAATATGTGGCGCTGCTGGACCTGAAGCGCATTGGTCGGCCGACCACGGTTTTCGTGGAAATCACCTTGTCAGGTCAGAGCGACGACTTGCTCGACCGGTTCGAGCGCGAGGTCGCGCGGGTCCCCGATGTGCTGGAGTGCCACCTGATGGCGGGAAGCGCGGATTACCTGCTGAAGATCATCGCCATAGACACCGAGGATTTCGCACGTATTCATCGGCGCTACCTATCGCGTTTGCCGGGCGTGACGCAGATGCAATCTTCTTTCGCGCTGCGGCGGGTGGTGCAGACGACAGCCGTCGATATTTAGGGCCAGCCTCGCGGGGGGCTTTGCCCCCGTCGCGCTGCGCGCGCCTCCCCCAGGATATTTTTGCAAGGATGAATGGGGGCGGGGTATCTGGCCCCGCCCTTTGTTGGGGTTATTGCAGAATGCGGCCGTCGATCTGCGGCGCGAAGGGTTCATTTGCCGACAGGTAGCGGGCCAGCACTTCGGCGAGGTCGATGGCGGTGTCGTAGCCATTCACGCCCTGTTCGCGCAACATCGCGTAACCATCGCCGCCTCCGGCCATGAAGTTGTTGGTCACAAGCCCATACATGGCGGCAGGATCGATCGGGGTCCAGATGTCGCCAGTGCTGATCTCGACATCCGACACACGGCCGGCGCCGGGTGCCACAGACGGGTCGAGCTTGAACCGGATACCCGCCACTTGCGGGAACCGGCCTGCGCCGTTTTCGACGTCGTTCACGCCATGCTCCAGCGCCGCAACCAACGCCGCGCCGGGGATTTCGAGCGTGTAAAGCGTATTCTGGAAGGGCAGCACCGTCAGCACATCGCCAAGCGTGGCCGTGCCCGCCCCGATGGACGCGCGCAAGCCGCCGCCATTGGCCAGCGCGATGGTGATGCCTTGGTCTGCCACTTCGGCCAGCATGGCATCGGTCACGGTATTGCCCATTTCGCATTCGCGCGCGCGACAGTTTTCGCGGGCCCCGTCGATGGGGGCTGCGAGTTCAGCTACGGGCGCGCGCACCAACCTTTCGATGGGTTCGGCAAGGGGCGCGATCAAGGCTTCGATATCTTCGGCCGGGGCGAAGCTTGCATCCAGAAGCACTGTGTCGCCATTTGCCGCGACGACCGCGCCATCATCGGCAAAGTCCAGTTGCAATTCGCCAAGGTAACGCGAGAACGCAAAAGCCTGCACGATCGGCACCGCACGGCCCGAAGGGCTGGCGACCAGCGTGGCATATGCGACCGCGCCCTCTTCGGTGTTGGACATGCGGGTGTGGCTGTGGCCGCCAATGATGGCCGAAATGCCGTCCACGGCGGCGGCGATCTCTTGGTCACGGTTATAGCCGACATGGCTGAGAAGAAGGATTTTGCTGATGCCCTCGGCCTGCAAATCGGCGACGGCAGTTTGCAGGAACGCGATCTCGTCCTGAAAGGTGACATCTGGTCCGGGCGAGGACAGGAATTCGGTATCCGGCGTGGTCACGCCGAGGATCGCAATGCGTTCGCCGTCCTTCTCGATCACCGCGCGGGGCTGAATACGCCCGGCCAGCGGGCTACCGTCTGCTACGATGATATTACCGGACACAACGGGGAAATTCGCCTCCGCGATCATCTCGGCCAGACTTTCGGGCCCGCGGTTGAATTCGTGATTGCCCACGCCCATCGCGTCGAAGCCGATGGCGTTCATCATCTGGATCTCGGCCTTGCCGCCATAGGTCGTGTAATAGAGCGTGCCCTGGCTTTGGTCGCCCGCATCCAGCGTCAGCACCGGGCGGCCTGCGCTTTCATGGCTCGCGCGGCGGTCACGGATGGCGGTGGCCAGTCGGGCAGAGCCGCCAAAGCATTTGCCTTCGGCCGAAGCGTCATCCGAGCAAGATGAGTTGAAGCTGCTGATCTCGCTGATGCGGCTGTGCATGTCGTTGATATGCAGCACGGTCAGTGAAAAGCCCGACTGTGCCTGTGCGCTGCGCATGGTGAAGCTGCCCGCGCCGGTCAATGCCAGCGTGGCCCCGGCAAGGCTTAGAAAGCCGCGGCGGTCAAGATGAGTGTTGGTCATGGTCGCATCCCCGTTGGTGGCCGCGCTGTCGCGGCGGACAAGACATGGCGTGCCAAGCTTCTGTTACGGCTTGATGACACCTTTGCCATTTCAGCTTAGCCACACCGCGCAACTTGGCAATAGGCTTGGCGGGCTTAGATCATTGAGATGCCAGAACAGCCCGACACGCGCCCGGAAGATCAGCCATCGTGAACTCACGCGGGTGTCGACGGCGTTCGGGCGGGGGCGCGTTGGGATCACGCGGGGGCGGATTCAGGAAATCTGTGACCCACCATTGCAAGGTTTCGTCGCAGCCATTGCCACCCTTGGACAGCTCCGCCACGGTCGGCGTTTGCGTTTCGCAATTGCGCGCGCCGCGCGGGCATTTAAGTCGCACATGAAAATGGTAATTGTGCCCAGCCGCAGGGCGGATTTTCTGAAGCCACCCCGTATCGGCAGGGCGCGCAGTTTTGCACATTTCCAGCTTCACGGCGGCGGCAACGAAAATGCGGTCCACGCGCGGATCAGACGCGGCGGCACGCATAATGTTGTAATGTGACTGGGTCCAATTGCTGTTGACGCGCAACTGATCATGGGTGCGGACGGAAATGGAACTGAGGTTTTCGCGTTCCGCCATACTTAGGTTCAGCCGGGTCGCGGGCAGCATCCAGATATCCACGTCCAGCCCGATCTGGTGGCTGGCATGCCCCGAGGTCATCGGCCCGCCGCGTGGCTGGCTGATATCGCCCACATACAGCCCCGACCAACCATGGCGCGTGGCTTCGCGGCTTAGGTCCTGGACGAATTCCATCAGGCTGGGATCGCCCCAGTTGCGATTGCGCGACAGGCGCATGGCCTGCCATGTCGGCCCGGTTTCGGGCAGTCGCACCAACCCTGCCGCGCAACCATTGGAATAGCTGCCGATGGGCTCTGGCGCTTGCAACGATCCATAGGCATGGGCGCCGAAAAGCTGGTTGGCAAGCTGTTGCGCATGGGCCGGGGCGGCCAGCAGCAGGGCAAGGGCAGTCAGGACGGCGCGCATCTGAATTCGGGCTCCCCTTCTGGGTCTACCAAGATTAGCAGCACAAGCCCCGCCATGAAAAGCACGATCAACGGGGTCACGCCCAGGCGTTGGCTGTCGGTCAGCGTTGTGACCAGCGCTACCGAGGCGGGCGCGAGGAAGGCCAGCGCCTTGCCCGACAGCGCGTATAGCCCGAACCCTTCGGTCATGCGCGCGGGGTCGGCTTGGCGCACCATCATGGTGCGCGAGGCCGATTGCAGGCTGCCGCCCCCGGCCCCGATCAGCGCGCCGCAGATGTAGAATGTGATGTCGGGCAGGCTCGACCCATCCGCCACCGGCAAGAACACGGCCATACTGCGGTCGGTGCCGACGATAATGACACAGACCGCCATTAGCAGCACGACACATCCGATAATCACGGGCTTGGGGCCGAAACGCGTGTCCAACTTGCCCGCCAGCCAACACGCAACCGCGCCCACGGCAGCGGCGAGTATCCCGAAGACACCGATTTGCACAATGGACCAACCCAGCACGCCTGCCGCGTAAATACCCCCGAACGCGTAGATGCCGTTCAGCGCGTCACGATAAAGCAGCGATGCCCCAAGATAGGCAAACAGGCTGCGCCGTCCGGGCAAAGCGCGCAGGCTGTCGCGCAATTCGCTCAAGCCCCGACGCACCGCGCCTGTCGCGCGCGCGCTGGCCGATTTGATCGGCACCCACAGGAAGAACGGAATGACGAATATCGCATACCAGATCGCAGTGAACGGCCCGACAAAGCGCGTGCCTTCGCGCGCGTCCGCATCAAGCCCAAGGAGCGGGGAGAGGCCGATCAACGTCACGCCTTGGTCGTTTTCCGCCAGAAACAGCAGCATGACAACCAATGACACCAGACCGCCAACATAACCAAGCGCCCAGCCAGTGCCCGATATCTGGCCCAGATCCTCGCGTGTGCCCAGATCTGGCAAGGTGGCGTTGGTGAAGACGATCCCGAATTCCAACCCAACCAAGCCTATCGCAAAGGCCAGCAACACCAAAGCAATTGTCACCGGGTCTGCATTCGGAACAGCAAACCAAAGCGATGCCGCGCCAAGCGCGTAAAGCGCGGACCACAGCAACAACCAAGAGCGTCGGTTCCCGGAACTGTCGGCAATCGCCCCCATCACGGGGGCAGCCACAGCAATCAGCAGCCCCGAAATTGCCAGCATCCAACCCCAAAGCGCTTGTCCCGTTACCGGGTCCGAAGCGACGGCAGACGCAAAATAGGGCGCGAAAATGAAGGTTAGCAGCAGGGTGTTATACGGCTGGTTGGCCCAGTCAAAGGCCCACCAGCCCCAGATGCGTTTGCGCGGCGTTGTCATGGCGGACCTTTTCGGAAAGTTGGGCCCACTAAGCCACTTCAGCGCTGGCCTGACAAGCGCTTAGCCCGGGTTGCGCAACCGCAGATCGGCCGAATCCCCCTGCCCTTGGTCGGACACGAAACGCAGAGTGGCGCCATCGCGCAGCACCAACTGACAGTTATAGCCATCTCCAGAGCCGCCGAATTCCAGCGTGCGACAGAAATACCCGTCACGCCATTCCCAGATTCCGCCGACATCCATGCCAAATCCGCGCCCGCGAATCTCGCCTTGGGGTAGCACTTGCAAACGAATGCCGAAGCGGGTCAACTCACGCCCCTCGACCAAGGACCGAAAATTTCCTTCATCGCGTACGGGTTCAAAATCCGCCAACGCGGGCGCGGCAGTGGTCAGCGCGGTGGCAAGAGCAATCGCAAATCTCATCATGGCAACCTCGTTTTGGTGGTCTTCAAATTATACGAGCAGATACCAAGATTGGTTTAAAAAAATGTCAGCGCCCGATTAAACCCAGAACATCCAACATGGAATATTCGCCGGGGCCGCGCCCTTCCAGCCACATCGCCGCGCGCAAAGCGCCCCGCGCGAATAATGCCCGGTCAGAGGCAACATGGCGCAACGTGACCCGTTCGCCCGGCCCGGCAAAGATAACATCATGCTCGCCAATGAAATCGCCGCCACGGATGGCATGAAACCCGATTGCGCCGTCGCGGCGCGCACCCGTAATCCCATCGCGGCCCCGATCGGCCATGTCGGATAGGCTGACACCGCGCCCTTCGGCCACCGCTTCGCCCAGCATCAGCGCGGTCCCAGACGGGGCATCGACTTTGTGACGGTGATGCGCCTCGACAATCTCTATGTCATACTCGTCGCCCAACGCGCGCGCCACTTGCCGCGCCAGCGTGACCAGCAGGTTGACCCCAAGGCTCATGTTACCGGCGCGGACAATATGGCCGCGCGTGCCGATTTCCGCAATCGCGGCCAGATCGGCCTCCTCGAAGCCCGTGGTCCCGATGACATGCCCAACCCCGGCATTCGCAGCACGCGCAGCAAGCGCCACGGTGGCGGCGGGAGCGGTGAAGTCGATAATGACATCGCTGGCGGCAAGCGCGGCGTCGATATCATCGCTTACCAGCAAATCACGCGCCCCGCCCCCCATGGTTTGCCCCAGATCCTGGCCGATCCATTCATGGCCAGCCCGCTCTACCGCCGCCGACAGGGTCGCGCCGGGATGCGCGTCCACTTCGCGCACCAGCATCTGCCCCATGCGCCCTGATACGCCAAAAACCGCAATTTTCCGCATGACCCGTTCCTTTCCTGCGCAAACTGCAAGCGGCATAGCCAAATGCCGCCGACTTGGCAAAGGCTCGTTGCGCGGGCGCAGCGTTTGGCCTAAACGGGGCGTATGTCGAACCATCGCTCTTCCACCGCTTCCGGCCCGTCGCAACGTCAGTTGCGCGTTGGCGAATTGCTGCGTCGCACTCTGGCGGATGTGCTGACACGCGGCGATGTGCATGACCCGGACCTGAACCGCATTCCGATCACGGTCAGTGAGGTGCGCTCCTCGACCGACCTGAAGATCGCGACGGTCTATGTCATGCCCCTTGGCGGACGCGATCAAGAGGCCGCACTGGCGGCCTTGCGCCGCAACAAGGCAGAACTGCGCCATCTTGTCAGCCGCGAGATGACCCTGAAATACGCGCCCGATCTGCGGTTCAAGCTGGATGAAAGCTTCGACCGGATGGACGAAACCCGCCGCTTGCTAAGTGACGAAACGGTGCAGCGCGACATTGTCAGCGGGACCGACCCCGATGGCACGGACACTTAGCGCAATCGCGGCACTGCTGTTCTGGGCCGCCCCGGCGCAGGCCGAATGCAGCCGCACGAACTACCTGGATCAGCGGTTTACCATCTGCGAAGCAACGGCAGGCGACGACCTGCGGCTGTTTTTGCGTGACGGTGACGGGCAGACCTATGGCAGCTTTGCTACGATAGACACCGCTTTGGCGCGGGACGGCAAGGTTTTGTCCTTTGCGATGAATGGCGGCATGTATCACCCTGATCGCGCACCCGTCGGGCTTTATATTGAGGATAACACCGAAGCGGCACGACTGATCCTGTCGGAAGGTCCGGGCAATTTCGGATTGCTGCCAAATGGCGTATTCTGCATCGAAGAGACGCGGCTGACCATTATCGAGAGCAGAGCGTTCGCGCTGGCCCGCCCCGCGTGCCGCCATGCCACGCAATCGGGGCCAATGCTGGTGATTGACGGCGTGTATCATCCGCGTTTCGTAGAACACTCAGATTCGCGGCTGATCCGCAATGGTGTCGGCGTCTCTGCCGATGGCCAACGCGCGGTATTTGTCATCTCTGACAGCGCGGTAAACCTGTGGGAATTCGCGCGCTTCTTCCGCGATCATCTGGGGTTGTCGCAGGCGCTCTATATAGACGGGCGGGTTTCGCGGTTGCACGCGCCCGCGCTTGGCCGGTCGGATTGGGGCCTGCCCTTGGGACCGATCATCGGCAAGGTTGTTGACGCGCCCAGCGCCAGACAGTAGCAGCACCGACTTGATAGAACTTCAAGAGGGTAGCATGGGACGCAAGCGCAAGGGTCGCGCCATTTCGGGTTGGCTGCTGGTGGACAAGCCCGCGGGCGTGACCTCTACCGCCGTGGTGAACAAGGTGCGCTGGGCGCTACAGGCGCAAAAGGCGGGCCATGCCGGCACGCTGGACCCGGCGGCGACGGGGCTTTTGGCCGTTGCCCTGGGCGAGGCCACCAAAACCGTGCCCTATATTACCGACGCTCTGAAATGCTACCGCTTTCGCGTGCGATTGGGGCAATCCACAACAACGGATGATGCCGAGGGCACGGTGATCGAGACGTCAGACCAGCGCCCGTCAGATGATGACATCGCGGCCGCCCTTGGCGCGTTTCGTGGAGAGATTATGCAGGTGCCCCCGCAATTCTCTGCCGTCAAGGTAGAGGGCGAGCGCGCCTATGACATCGCGCGTGCAGGCGAGGAGATGGATTTGGCCGCGCGCCCCTTGTGGGTGGAAAAGTTGGAGATATTGGCGCGCCCCGATCCCGACCATGTTGATCTTGAAATGGTCTGCGGCAAGGGCGGCTATGTGCGCTCGATCGCGCGCGATCTGGGCGCGGCCTTGGGCTGTCTGGGCCATGTCGCGTGGTTGCGGCGGGAATGGTCCGGGCCATTCGACGCCGCCGAAGGTCTGAGCATGGAGCAGATCGACGCCATGGCCCATAGCCCCGATCTGGACACTCATATCCGGCCCTTGGAAATGGGGTTGGCCGACCTGCCCGAACTGCCCGCCACACCAGAGGGCGCGGCACGGTTGCGCAACGGCAACCCCGGCATGGTGCTGGCCTCGCATGTCGATTACGGCGCCGAAGCATGGGCCAGCCTTGACGGCCAAGCCATTGCCGTGGGCCGCTACAAGGCTGGCGAACTGCACCCCAGCCGCGTGTTCAACCGCGACGGATGACCCAAGCTGGCCTGATAACCCGCAGCCATATCAAAGGCGACGCGCCATCGGTGGCGGTGTATTCACCTTGCGAAAGCTACCGCTACCTGCTGACCCGTGAATGGGCGCCACAGCAAGGGCGTGTGTTGTTCATCATGCTCAACCCATCGACCGCAACAGAGGTGCAGAACGACCCCACGGTCGAGCGTTGCGAGCGGCGCGCACGGACGCTTGGCTTTGGTGCATTCCGGGTGTGCAACATCTTTGCCTTTCGCGCGACCGACCCGCGCGTGATGCGGGCCGCCGCCGACCCGGTTGGCCCCGCGAATGATGCGGCCATTCTGGACAGCCTGCCTTGGGCAGACCGGGTGATCTGCGCCTGGGGCACACATGGTGCATACCAAGCGCGCGGCGCGCAGGTGGAAGCCATGCTGCGCAAGTCTGGCACCGCGCTGCATCATCTGGGCCTGAGCAAAGACGGGCATCCGAAACACCCGCTTTATATCGGCTACGCGGTGCAGCCGCTTCCCTGGGGCTAAGGCCACTGGACAGAGCGCCGGTTTTATCCGATCCCTTGCGGATGACCCAAGACCTGATCGCCCTGCGCCATGCGCTGCACCGCCACCCCGATATTTCCGGGGACGAAGGCAACACGGCCCATATGGTCGCCACGGCGCTGCGCAGCACCCCAGCCGACCTGCTGGTGACGGATCTGGGCGGGCACGGCGTTGCCGCCGTTTACGACAGCGGCCAACCCGGCCCGACCGTTATGTTCCGCGCCGAGTTGGACGCGCTGCCGATTGCAGAGGCCTCTGGCGTGGCGCATGCGTCGCAGCGCCCCGGCATGGCGCATCTATGCGGACATGACGGACATATGGCCATCCTGATGGGGCTGGCGGGAACCCGCCCCGCGCGCGGGCGGCTGGTGCTGCTGTTTCAACCCGCAGAGGAGACCGGCGCGGGCGCGCGTGCGGTTCTGGCAGATCCGACATTCGCCGCGCTACGCCCGGATTTCGCCTTCGCGCTACACAACATGCCCGGTCTGCCCTTGGGTGCGGTAGCGGTCGCAGCAGGGCCAGCCAGTTGCGCGTCAGTTGGCTGGCGAATTGCCGTTCGGGGACGCGAAGCGCATGCCGCCTTCCCCGAAACCGGGCAGTCCCCGGCGCCCGTCTTGGCGCGATTGGTGCAACATCTGGCCAGCCTGCCCGTCAGCACCGCCACGATCTGCCATCTGAACATGGGCGCGCCTGCCTTCGGCATCGCCCCCGGTCAGGCGGTGGCCCATGTGACCCTACGCGCAGCGTCCGACACCGGCCTAGAGGCGCTGGAACATGATCTGCGCAACTGGATCGCAGACAATACAGGCGGGCTGACACTCGACATCACCCGACACGACCATTTCAACGCCACGCTGAACGACCCAGAGGCGGCGGCGCATGTCGAAGCGGCGCGCGACGAGTTGCGTATCGAAAAGGCGGCGTTCAACTTCCCCATGCGCCCCTCAGAGGATTTCGGCGCCTTCAGCGCGCAAGCCAAATGCGCATTGTTTTTCCTTGGCGCGGGCGAAGCCCACCCCGCTTTGCACGATCCGGCCTATGACTTTCCAGACGCGCTGATCGCGCCGGGGCTGGCAATGTTCCGCGCAATCCTCGCGCGCCTCACGGGATAAGCCGCGCGGGGCTAAGACCGCGCAACGCATTGCCCAACCACAGGCGGACATGCGGCAAATCGTGAGCAAGAAGCACCTCTTCCGGGCAATCCAGCGACGCGCGCAAAACGCCGGGCAACAGGCCACTGGACAGAGGCGGCGTGCGCATCCCCGATCCACGGTCGAAAAACACGGTCGTTATGGTGCCGTCGCAGACCTCATTGCGCTCGTTGCACAAGATCAGTTCATCCAACCCTGCAGGCAAGGCCGCGCGCGCCGCGTCATAGGTTGCGCGCTGGCTGGATTTCAGGCGCAACCAAGGGTCATCAGAGGCCAATCGCAAGTCGGACAGGCCCACGCGCCATGTGTCGATGGCCGGCGGAATCGGGTGGTGTTCCTGCCGGATCACGCCCACAGCATTCAGCGTCAGCCGCAACCGCGCGGGATGGTCGGGGCCGGAGAAGGCAAAGGCGGGCACGTGCCAGCCCAAGGCCGCAGCCCCCGCCTGCAAGCGCGCGCGATGCAAGCCCTCGTGCCGCAATGCCCTGCCATCCCAATAGCCTGTTTCAATCAGGGTCAGGCCGCGCGGCGCAACCCCTTGGCAAAGCGGGTTTTCCACAAGGCTTCCTCCCATTCTCCGGCCTCTGTGCTGTCTTGCACGATGCCGCCGCCGACATTGCCTTCGACCATACCGCCGCCGAACAGGCGCAGGGTGCGGATCGCCACGGACCACGCCTGATCGCCGTTCGGACCGGCCCAGCCGATCGCCCCGCAATAGACCGAGCGCGGCACCTGTTCCAATTCTGCAATAATCTGCATAGCCCGGATTTTCGGCGCGCCAGTAACGGACCCACAGGGGAACAACGCCGCCATGATCTCTGTCAGGCCCAGCCTGGCACGCAACTGCCCACGAATACGGCTGCTCATCTGGTGGACGGTGGCAAAACTGTCGATGGTGAAAAGTTCCGGCACCTTGACCGATCCGATCTCAGAAATCCGGGCGATGTCGTTGCGCAGAAGGTCCACGATCATCAGGTTCTCGGCCTGCACCTTGTCGCTTGCCGCCAACCCGTCGCGCAGGGCGCGGTCGGCATCGGCTGTGGCCCCGCGCGGGGCGGTGCCTTTCATGGGGCGGCTTTCGATCACACCATCTTGCAAGGTAAAGAACAACTCTGGGCTGCATGATAGCACAACCGGCCCCGCGCCAAGGTCCAGATAGGCGCCAAAACCCACCTGCTGCCGCGCCCGCAACGCCCCATAAAGCCCCTGCCCTGTGCCAGATGTCAGGTGCGCGGCCAAAGGGAAGGTCAGGTTAACCTGATAGCAATCGCCTGCCGCGATATACTCCATCAGCCGTCCGAAAGACCGCGCGTAATCGCCGCGCGTGGTTCGGGGCAGAATGGGCGACAGGCTGCCCATTTGCGCGTCTGCCTGTGCATGAAACGCGGTGGCAGGTTCGGGCGCATTGAACACGGCCAAGGCCACAAGCGGCGCGCGCGGGTCGTGATGCGGAATGCCGGACAGCCGCGGCTCGAAGGCGTAGCCTGCCTCATAGGCGATATATCCGGCCACCCACGCCCCCGCACGGCGCGCGGCTTCGGCGCGGTCCAGCACATTGGCGACCTCGGCGCGGGACCATGCCAAAAGCAAGTCGCGCGGACGGGTAAACAGCGCCGGGCGGGCGCGCGGTCCGTGGTCAAGGGCGATGACGGGCTGCATCTTGGCCTTCGGTTGGGGAAACACTGGCGCGCTGAATACACCGCCTTTTCCCTGCTGGCCATGTCCGAAACGGTCGCATCAGAGCGGTTTTGCGCCATGCTGGAGCGGTTCGGCCCCAGCGCCTAACCTTCGCGCAACGCGCGCGCGAAATATGACAGGAACGGTTCTGTCAGGTATTGCAACGGGCTGCGATCACCGGTTTGCAAGAACACCTCTACCGGCATACCGGGGAGCAAGGTCTGGTCCGCCAGAAGCACGCGGCTTTCGTCCTGCAATTCCAACTCGATCCGGTAGTAACTTTGCGCCAATTCGGCATTGGTGAAGGCGTCGGCAGAAACCTTGGTCACAAGCGCGCCGAGTTGCGGCAGATCGCGCAGATTGAGACCCGAGAACATGACAACGGCGTCCTGACCCGCGCGGACCTGGTCAATATCGGACGGGTTGACCCGTGCCGAAATCACAAGCGGCCGGTCTTGTGGCACAACAAACAAGGCCGGTTCAGCCGCGCGCAGCACAGCGCGCGGGGTCGTCACCTGCAACCCGTAGACCAAGCCGGACACCGGGGCGCGGATATCCAGACGTGCGACCTGTTCACGCAATGCGCGCCGGCGTTCGGACAGTTCGACCTCTGTCGCAGCAATGTCACGCAGCTCGGTTTGCGCCTCTTCGCGGGTCTGCGCACCAAGCGACAAAATCTGTTGCGCGATTTCCGCCTGACGCTCTGCCGCAGAGCCGCGTTCAGAGAGCAAGGCACCGCGTGCGCCCTCAAGCCGCGCGGCTTCGCGGTCAAGCGACAGAACGCGGGCGGCCTGTGCCAGCCCGCGTTCAAGAAGGTCAGCCTGCGTCGCGCGCTCCTCGCCAACAAGCGTGATCTGCCGATCCGTGGCGCCAATCTGCGCGGTAATTCCTTCAACCTGCGTGTCGATCTGGGCCGCACGCTGTTGCAGTTGCGTAATAAGCCCGTCGCGGGTTTCGCGGCGCGCGGCCAAAAGGCTGCGCTGCCCGTTCATCAAACCCTCGATCCGCGTGGCAAGGTCCGGTCGCTCCGCTCTGGCTGCATGCAATTCCGCTGGGAAGGTTATGGTCGCGGTATCGTCGCGCTCGGCCTCCAGTCGGGCGCGGCGGGCCAGCAATTCGAACAGGCGGTTTTCGACCACGTTCAGCTCTGATTGCAGGTTTGTGCCATCCAGCCGCAACATGACATCGCCCGCCGCAACGCGCGCGCCTTCAACAACATTGATCTGCGCAACCACCCCGCCTTCGGGGTGCTGGACGATCTGGCGGTTCTGCTCGACCTCTAGCTGTCCGGGCGCGATGATTGCACTGGAGATCCGGCTTAGCACCGCCCAAGCCCCAAAGCCAAAGACCAGCACGGCAAGGGTCAGCGCCGCAAGCAACAGGTGGCGTCTTGGCGAAAATGGGTCGCGCGCGCTCATGCCCCGCCCGTCCCGCTTGTGTCCCACGGGAAGCGGGCCACGAGTGGTTTTGCCGGTCCCGCCCCCAGAGCAGCAGCAGGGGAGGCCGCAGTCGTCGCAGCGCCCGCGCCCTGCCCCAGGATCGCACCGCTGTTGCGCGTGGTTTTGCGCAAAACCTCTTCCATCGGGCCGAACGCGGCGACAGTCCCGGCCAGCAGCCGCAACACAACGTCACATTCCACAATGGCGCTTGGCCGATGGGTCATGATGATGACGGTCGCGCCGCGCGCCTTGGCGTTGCGGATGGCCAAATTCAGCGCCCGTGACCCGGCATCGTCCAGATCGGAATTCGGTTCGTCCAGCACCAGAAGCGCGGGGTCGCCGTAAAACGCACGGGCCAGCGCGACCCGTTGCATCTGCCCGCCAGACAGCCCGCCGCCGTCGGAATCGATGATCGTGTCATAGCCATTGGGTTGCGCAAGGATAACCTCATGCGCGCCCGCAGCCTGTGCGGCGGCAATGACCCGTTCATCGGTCGCGTCCGGGTCCAGCCGGGCAATATTGTCGCGCAAGCTGCCCGCGAACAGCGACACCTTTTGCGGCAAATACCCAATAGCGCGCCCCAGTTGCGCGGCATCGTATTGCTCCAGCAACGCACCGTCGAGCCGGATTTCCCCCATGGCTGGTGGCCAAATACCCACAAGGGCCTCTGCAAGGCTGGATTTGCCTGCACCCGAATCTCCGATCACGCCCAGGGCCTGACCGGGCCGCAGCCCGAAAGAGACATCGCGCAAAATGAGCCCGCTGCGCCCCGCCGAGCCCGGAATACGCAGGGCCAGACCTTTGACGGCCAACTGACCTTTGGGCCTTGGCAGCATGGTTTTCGGGGCTTCGGACGGCGCGGCGGCCATCAGCCTGCGCAAACGTGCGCGGGCGGCGCGGGCCGCCTGCACTTGCGGCCAACCCGATATCACCTGATCCAGCGGCGCAAGCGCGCGCCCAAGGATAATAGAGGCCGCGATCATCCCACCCGGCGACAATTCCGCGCGCAATACCAGCCATGCGCCCAGCGCCAGCATGGCAGATTGCAAGAACAAACGCATCGCGCGCGCCGAAGCGCTGAAACCGCCGCTGCTGTCATTTCCTGCGACGGCTTCTGACAAAGCATGACGACGCAGCGCGACCCAGCGGTCCAAAGCAGTTGCCTGCATACCAAGGGCGCGCATTTGCCCCGCTTCGGAACTGATCTGACGGCCCAACGCCTCTGCCCGCTGTTGCGAGGCGAAAATATTGTCCTGCCGCGCCCGGCTGCGCTGCATGTTGACAAAGCTCATCGCGGCCAGGGCCAGCGCCGCGCCACCCGCAAACAGGCCCAGAAGCGGGTGCAACAGCGCGATCACGCCGATAAACAACGGCACCCAGGGAAAATCGAACAGCGCCAGAAAGACAGGGCTGCCGGTGATCTGCTGCAACAACGCAACATCCTGCGTGGCGCGCACCGGCAGATGGCGCGACGTCCCGCGCATAACAGCCCCTGCCAAGGCCGCGCGAAACACCTTTGCGTCCAGATGCAATTGATATTGCGCCCCGGCCCGCGCCGCGATCCGCGCGCGGGCGTGATCCAGCACCCCGAACACCACATACAGAAAGGCCACAAGTGCGAACAGCACAACAAGCGTCGCTTCGGACCGGCTGGAGAGCACCCGGTCATAGACCTGCAACATGAAAACCGGCCCCGTCAGCATCAGCAGGTTGGTGAAAATGCTGACCAGACCGACCACTATGAAAAGCCGCCAAGTGACACTGCCAGCGGGGCTTGGCCCATTCGCGGACGAAGGCTGTCCAGACGCGTGCCTGCGTTCTGCGGTCATCACGCTTGGTCCCGACTGCTCCACGATACTTGCCCTATGCTGCCCCAAAGGTAAGGCAATGCGACGTCCCTGGGACAAGGGATTACATCACCGTCGAATTGTCAATTGATGCGGCTTCGCAGGATAGAGCCAAACATCCTGTCAAAGGATTAAAGCGCTTGAACAGCTTTGCCGCGTATGCGAATTTTCTTCTGATTTAAAAAAGGTATCGAATGCAGCGCGTCGCAAAGCCACCAAGCACGAGGCCCGCAAAGGGGTTTCACCTATTGCGGACGAGGCAAGCACCGCGGCGGTCTCGTATTTCGCTGCGGGTGCTCTTCGCCATGCCTTTTATTGTTGCATTTTGGATTGGACCCAACATGGCTGATGCCCATTCTAAAAACCCACCTGTTCTGGGTCTGGCCTGCGGCAAGGCTCCTGAGGAGTTATGTCGATCCGTGGCGCAATCCATCGCCCAGTATTCGGGCGGGCGCTATGATATCCGCGTTTTGAGGCAGTCCGGTGCCACCCCAGATCGTGAGGGCGACCTGGTGGTGACCGTGGTTTTAGACGGGCGCGGTCAGGACTGGATCGCCGCGCATCTGGACTGGCAACAGGGGCCAGAGGGTAAACGTCACGAAGGGCCAAGCCTGGAATTAAGCGTGATGGATGCCGCATTGACGCCGCAAATGTATGAACGATACGCCAAAAACCTCATCCGCGCAGATGCCGCCATTATGGCGCTGCTTTCGAATTAGACGACAGGCAAAAGTCATTGAGACCGCCCTACCCCCGGAGGATTAAACATGTGCCAGATTTGTGCAGGGACGCAGACTTTCGACCCGACACGCCACCCCGATGGGGGGGATTTCGCAGCAATCTTCGAAGGGGTAGATGCGCCGAGCGACACAAGCACGCCCTATTCCATTGGCATTGGTGATGTGTTTTCGGGCACGCTCGGCTTTGCAGGGGATCGCGACTGGGTCGCCGTGACTTTCGAGGCCGGCGAGACATACGCGATTTCGCTCTCCGGGAGCGGGGGCGGAGGAGGAACGCTATCTGACGCCCTCCTGCGGCTTTACGATGGGTCCGGATCGTTCATAACGTTCAATGATGATGGTGGCGCTGGCCTTGATTCACTGTTGACCTATACCGCGACAACCAGCGGGACGTATTACCTCAGCGCCGGATCATGGAATGACAGTGTAACCGGGACCTACCAACTGTCGTTCACCCAAGCGGAACCAGCCTCACTTGGCACACTGGACGAATTGGCAACCTATTTGACCCACGGTTACTGGAACGATTCAGGCCGTTCGGAACGCAGCTTTGACACGGCATCCGACAACCAGATCACGGCGAATATCACCGGTCTGACATCTGCCGGGCAACAGCTTGCGCTTTGGGCTATGGAAGCCTGGGAACTGGTGGCCGATCTGGAATTCGTGGTGGTCAACGGCTCTGCCGACATCAATTTTGATGACAACGACACCGGCGCCTACGCCCAGATCTTCACCATCGGCACGACAATTGACTCGGTCGATGTGAACGTCTCGACCAACTGGCTGGCCACCTCCGGAACCACGATCGACAGCTATTCGTTCCAGACCTATGTGCATGAAATCGGGCACGCGCTCGGATTGGGGCATCAGGGCAATTACAACGGCAACGCCACATATGGCAGCGACGAAACGTTCCTGAACGACAGTTGGCAATTGTCCATCATGTCGTATTTCGATCAAACTCAAAACACGTCCGTGAACGCGTCCTTTGCGCGGCTTCTTACGCCAATGATGGCCGATATTCTGGCCATTCAAAACCTGTATGGCGCAAGCACACAAACCGCCGGAAACACCACTTGGGGCGCGAATTCCAACCTTGGCGGCTATATTGGTGCTGTCTTTGCGGAAATGGCAGGGGAAGGGTCTACATCCATCTACAATGGCGGTGGTATGGCGCTGACCATTGCCGACACAGGCGGTCACGATACGCTGGACCTGTCATATTTGACGAGTGGTGCGAATATCGACATGCGACCAGAGAGTTTCTCTGATGTGGGCGGCCTGATCGGCAACCTTGCCATCGCGCGCGGCACGATCATTGAGGATTTGGTCACAGGCACGGGCCACGACACCATCCAAGGCAATTACGCCGGCAACTTTATCGATAGCGGCTCCGGCAATGACAGTGTCGATGGCGGGGCCGGGTTCGATTCCCTTATCGGCGGCGATGGGAATGACACGCTGAACGGCGAAAGCGGGAACGACACCATCCGCGGAAACGATGGCGCTGACAGTATCACGGGTGGCACCGGGGATGACGTCCTCTGGGGTGGCGCGGGCAATGACACGCTGCTAGGCGGCGCGGATAACGACATCATAGGCGGCGGCGCGGATGACGACCTCATCTACGGCGGCACCGGCAATGACACCATGTATGGCGGTGCAGGCAATGATACGATCCATGCCGAAAGCGGCTCGAATGCGATTTGGGGCATGGGTGGCAACGATGTGCTGAACGCGTCTGACAATGGCGACCGCATCGGCGGCGGCGGCGGGGAAGATACCATCAATGGCGGCGCTGGGAACGACACGATTTATGGTGGCATTTTCCTGGGCGAAACCACGATTTACGGCAATGGCGGTGATGACGAGATTTACGGCAGCATCGACAACGACACAATCTATGGCGGCGCCGGAGATGACAATATCGGTGGCAACTTGGGCGATGATCGCATTAGCGGCGGCACCGGAGATGACACTGTGCGCGGCTTTGACGGCGCGGATACTTTCGTGTTCATGGACGGCCATGAGGGCCTGACCGTTGAGGATTTTGACTTCACTGAAAACGACCGGCTGGAGTTGGACGATGGGCTCTGGGGCGGCGGTCTGACCGTGTCGCAAATGCTGTCAACCTACGGCACTGTCATCGGTGGCGACCTTGTGCTCGACTTTGGGGGGGGCGACATTGTAACGCTGATGGGCGTGACCAACACGGCGCAACTTAGCTCTTATATAGACGTCGTGTAACCTACAGCAATTTCCCACATGCAAAGCCCGGCCGTCTTGGTCGGGCTTTTTGCATTTCGCCCCGCAGATCCGCCAATCATACTGCGATGCAGCACCAAATTCTGCATGTGCAAAGTAATTGTGCACGAAGGCTAATTTTTATTCAAAGCGCCTCGTCAGCACCGTGTCAGACCACAGGCTCAAATGCGACTCATTGGCACCTGCCCCAAGACCGTTTTGCATAGTGACAGCCCAAACACGGGTCAAACACCGCCCAGTGGACCACATCTCGGCAGATCACAGCCCACCGGACGGCGACAACAATAAATGCTGTTTTGCCAGCATAGCGGAATCGGGCCATGCCCGAAAGCTGATTTGGCACGATAGCCCTGACATAGGAGCGCTGCCCCTCATGACTTCCAGATCCCTGCTTGCCGCCCTTGCCACCAGCACTGCGCTGGTCGCGGCCCCCGCCCTTGCCCAAGATTGTGCCGACCCGATCAAGGTTGGTGTGCTGCACTCGCTTTCGGGCAGCATGGCGATTTCCGAAACCACGCTACGCGACGTGATGTTGATGCTGATCGAGCAGCAAAACGCCGCAGGCGGCGTGCTCGGCTGCCAACTGGAAGCGGTGGTCGTCGACCCAGCCTCTGACTGGCCGCTATTCGCCGAACTGACCCGCCAGCTTCTGACAGTCGATGAGGTCGACGTGATCTTCGGCGCGTGGACCAGCGTCAGCCGCAAATCCGCGCTGCCCGTGCTGGAAGAACTGAACGGGCTGATGTTCTACCCCGTCCAGTATGAGGGCGAGGAATCCTCGCGCAACGTGTTCTACACCGGTGCCGCGCCGAACCAGCAGGCCATCCCGGCTGTGGACTACTTCCTTGAAGAACTTGGCGTCGAGAGCTTCGCGCTTCTTGGCACCGACTATGTCTATCCGCGCACAACAAATGCGATCCTCGAAGCCTATTTGCTCGACAAAGGCATCGCGGCCGAAGACATCTTCGTGAACTACACGCCCTTTGGCCATTCCGACTGGTCAACCATCGTGTCGGACGTGGTGGCACTTGGCGCAGGCGGCAAGCAGGTCGGTGTGATCTCGACCATCAACGGCGACGCGAATGTCGGCTTCTACACCGAACTGGGCGCGCAAGGCGTCAGCGCAGATGATATTCCCGTCGTTGCCTTCTCTGTCGGTGAAGAAGAACTGTCGGGTTTGGATACCGGGCCACTGGCCGGGCATCTGGCCGCGTGGAACTACTTCATGTCTGCTGACACAGAGATCAACGCCGAATTCGTCGCCGCTTGGAAAGAGTTTGCCGGCGAAGACCGTGTGACCAATGACCCGATGGAAGCGCATTACATCGGCTTCAATATGTGGGTGAACGCGGTTGAAGCGGCTGGCACCACCGATGTGGATGCTGTGCGCGAAGCCATGTGGGGGCAGGAATTCCCCAACCTGACCGGCGGCATGGCGGTGATGAACCCCAACCATCACCTCTCCAAGCCCGTTCTGATCGGTGAAATCCGCGAAGACGGCCAGTTCGACATCATCAGCCAGACAACAGAAGTGCCAGGCGACGCATGGACCGATTTCCTTCCGGAAAGCGCTGTTCTGACAAGCGATTGGCAGGAACTGGGCTGCGGCATGTATAACACCGCAACCTCGACCTGCGTGCAGCTGACCTCGAACTACTAAAACCCTGCGGGCGCGCTGGATTGTCCCTGCGCGCCCGATTTCGTCCTGCAAGTTGATGGACCTTCAATGCCCCTCCGCATCCTGATTTTCCGCGCGTTGGTCTTGACCGCGCTGGCCTTTGCGTCCCTGCCCGGCAATGCCCGCGCGCAAGAGACGCTGCAACCCGCGCTGCAAGCCTTTGCCGAGGACCTTGCCAGCCCGTCGCGGCGGACCATCGAAAGCGTTGTCACTGCGCTGATCGCGCAGGACCATCCCAATATCGGCGAGTTTCTCCGCCGCTACAGCGAGCGAGAGGTCGTGCAGCGCCCCGAAGATGGTTTGTTCTTCTATGCAGAGGATGCGGGTGACCTTGTGCGCTTGACCGACATTGACAGCGGTGAGGCCGTGGCCGAAGTTTCCAGCCGCGATGTGACGCAAATCCGCACCAATTCGGGTGTGCAGCGCGTGATTGCGGCCGCGCTTGTTCCCCTGGAACTGAACGCTCCGGACCCTGCGCGCCGTTTGGCAGCGCTTGATGCCATTGGCCGTAGCCCCGATGCCAGTCAGATCACGCCGCTTTTCGACAGTATTGCCACCGAAACCGAGGCCGCGTTGCAGAGCCGCAAGGAACGTCTGCTACTGCTTCTACAGGCCCAATTCGCAGAAGACCGCACCGTGCAACTGGCCGCGATCCAAGCCCTTGGCGGCGATACCAGCATTGAAGCGCGCGGGGTGCTGAACCGCCTGACCGCAACCGTGACCGAAGTGGCCCCTGAATTGCCCGAAAGCGTGAATGTCGCGCGCGTGCTAACCGTTGGCGAAGACCTGACCGAAAGCGCCGCCTATGACCTGCTGGTGAGCGCCGGGCTAGCCGAACCCGCCCAAACCCCAGCCATGCTGCGCGAGGTTCTGGCGCAGAACATCGTGGACGGCCGCGTGGGTGGTGTTCCCATCGGGCGGCTGAGCGATCCTGCGGCCCGGATCACAGCCTATGAGACGCTGGAAGCCGCGGGCACCGTTCCCCCGCGCGCCGCCCCGGACGAGGCCGCGCGAGCCTTAGCCGCCCATACGTTCTACACACGCTACACGCTGAACGACGCAGAGATCACCACCGCAGCGCAAGAGGCGCTCGACAGCACCAGCCAATTGATCGCCAGCTATCAGGTCGCCGACCTTGTGCTGGACGGGTTGTCACTTGCCTCAATCTTTTTCCTCGCGGCGATTGGCCTCGCCATCACCTTTGGGGTTATGGGTGTCATCAACATGGCGCATGGCGAGTTCATCATGATGGGCGCCTATACCGGCTATGTGGTGCAACTGTTCATCCCCGATTACACAATCAGCCTGCTGGTCGCGCTGCCCCTGGCCTTTCTGGTCACATTCGGTGCAGGCGTGGCGATGGAACGCAGCGTGATACGCCATCTGTATACCCGCCCGCTGGAAACGCTGCTGGCGACCTTCGGCATTTCCATCGCTTTGCAACAGCTTGCCAAGAACATCTTTGGCACCCAAGCCCGCCCCTTGACCGCACCCGACTGGCTGGGCGGGGCGCTGCGCTTCAACGACATTGTGGGCATCAGCACGATTCGCGTGGCGATCTTCGTGCTGGCGCTGATCTTTCTGGCGCTGCTGCTGTATATCCTGAAACGCACACGGCTGGGGCTAGAGGTCCGCGCCGTTACCCAAAACCCCGGCATGGCGGCAAGCATGGGCATCAATCCCGACCGCATCAACATGCTGACCTTCGGGCTTGGGTCGGGCATTGCCGGGATCGCGGGCGTGGCCATCGGGCTATACGCGCAGGTCACATCTGAAATGGGGTCCAGCTACATTGTCCAAAGTTTCATGACGGTCGTTGTCGGCGGCGTGGGCAATGTGTGGGGCACGCTTGCAGGCGCATCCTTGATCGGGTTCCTGCAAAAGGGGATCGAGTGGTTTAACCCCTCGAACACGCTGGCGGCGCAAACCTTCATGGTGCTGTTCGTGATCCTGTTCATCCAGTTCCGGCCCAAGGGCATTGTCGCCCTCAAGGGCCGCGCGGCGGGGGATTGACGCCATGGCAAAGACAACACTCGCCCCGCGCAAAGGCTTTCTGGCCGAAAACCCCTCGGTGTTGCGGTTTCTGGGGCTACTGGCGCTGTTCACGGTAATCGTCAGCGCGCTCGCTGAGGGCTTTGGCGCGGGCGTCATCTCGACCTCTTTCCTGAAAGTGTTGGGCATGACGCTGTGCCTTTGCCTGATCGCGGTCGCGATGGATGTGGTCTGGGGCTATTGCGGCATCCTGAGCCTTGGGCATTTCGCGTTCTTTGGTTTGGGTGGCTACGGCATTGGCATGTGGCTGATGTATGCCCGCACGGAAGGAATCGTGCGGGACTCACTCGCCAACGCCCCGATCCCCGCCACCGAGGGCGAAGTGCGGGACGCCATCGCCAGCCAGATTTTCAGCGTGGTCGGCAGCACCGAACTGCCCTTCATCTGGGGGTTTGCGCATAGCCTGACTTTGCAACTACTGCTGATCGTTCTGGTGCCGGGCCTGCTGGCGCTGGTGTTCGGCTGGCTCGCGTTCCGCAGCCGCGTGACCGGGGTTTACCTGTCGATCCTGACGCAAGCCATGACGCTGGCGCTGTCGCTTTACCTGTTCCAGAACGACACTGGCCTGCGCGGCAACAACGGCCTGTCGGGCTTGCAGAACATTCCTGGCCTGTTGCACCTGCCGCAATCGACCATTGCGCTCTGGTTCTTCTGGGCCTCTGCGCTAGCGCTTGGCCTTGGCTATCTGCTGTTTGCGTGGCTGGTGTCGGGCAAGTTCGGGTCCGTGGTGCGTGCCATCCGCGACAACGAAAGCCGCGTGCGCTTCCTTGGCTACCATGTCGAAAGCTACAAGCTGGTGGTCTTCACCGCGACCGCCATCGTGTCAGGCATTGCAGGCGCGCTCTATTACCCGCAAGCGGGCATCATCAACCCCGCCGAGATTGCACCCATTACCTCTATCTACCTTGCCGTTTGGGTCGCCATCGGCGGGCGGGGGCGGCTTTACGGCGCAGTCATTGGCGCGGCTTCGGTCAGCCTGCTCTCCAGCTGGTTTACCGGCGGTGGTGCGCCGAATATCAACCTTGGTTTTTACGAAATCGTCTGGACCGATTGGTGGCTTGTGCTGCTGGGCCTTGGGTTCGTGGCGGTCACGCTGTTCTTCCCGAAAGGCATTGGTGGGCTGTTTGACTATCTGGTGAGGAAACCATGAGTGCGCTTCTGGAAGTCTCTGGCGTATCTGTCACCTTCGACGGGTTCCGCGCCATCAACAACCTGTCCATTTCCATCGGAGAGCCGGAATTGCGCGCGGTGATCGGCCCCAATGGCGCGGGCAAGACCACCTTCATGGACATCGTGACGGGCAAGACCCGGCCGGATGAGGGGCGCGTTCTATGGGGTGAGGCATCGCAGAACCTGCTGGGCATGTCTGAGTCGGCCATCGCCCGCGCGGGCATTGGCCGCAAGTTCCAGAAACCCACGGTGTTCGAAGATCAGACCGTGCGCGAGAACCTTGCCATGGCGCTGCGCAACAAGCGCGGGCCGCTCAACGTACTGTTTTACAAGACCAACCGGCAGGCGCGCGCGCGCATTGCCGAACTGGCCGATGAAATTGGCTTGTCCGACGCCCTGCCCCGCCGCGCGGGCGATCTGAGCCACGGGCAAAAGCAATGGCTGGAAATCGGGATGTTACTGGCCCAAGACCCGCGCCTTTTGCTGGTCGATGAACCGGCGGCGGGCATGACCCCGGCAGAACGTGAACACACAACAGAATTGCTGACCCGTGCGGCGAAAACCCGCGCTGTTGTCGTGATCGAGCATGATATGGAATTCATCCGGCGGCTGAATTGCAAGGTCACGGTGCTGCATGAAGGGTCAGTTCTGGCCGAGGGCAGCTTGGACCATGTGACCCAAAACCAAGAGGTGATCGATGTCTATCTGGGGCGGTAAGCCATGCTGAACGTGGAAAACCTGACGCTGCATTACGGGGCGTCACAGATCCTTTATGGCATTGACCTTGTGGCACGGCCCGGTGCGGTCACGGCAGTGATGGGCACGAATGGTGTGGGCAAAACAAGTCTGCTAAAGGCCATTGCAGGGCGGCACCCTTATTCCGGCGGCACGATCACGCTGGACGGGCAGGAATTGCGCCATCTGAGCGCAGCCCAAGCAGCAAAGGCCGGTATTGCCTATGTCCCGCAGGGGCGCGAGATTTTCCCGCTGCTGACGGTGACAGAGAATCTGGAAACCGGCTTTGCCTGCTTGCCGAAGGATCAACACCGCATCCCGCAGCGCATTTATGAGCTGTTCCCGGTTCTGAAGCAGATGAGCACGCGGCGCGGCGGCGATTTGTCGGGCGGGCAACAGCAACAGCTTGCCATCGCACGCGCGCTGATCGCGCAACCCCGCGTGCTGCTGCTGGACGAACCGACAGAGGGCATCCAGCCCAACATCATCAAGCAGATCGGAGAGGTCATCAAATTGCTGCGCGATGAAGGCGAAATCGCCATCGTGCTGGTCGAGCAATTCTTCGATTTCGCTTATGATCTGGCCGATGAGTTTGTCGCGATAAACCGGGGCGAAGTGCGGCTTGCCGCCCCTGCTGCCCAAGTGACACGCGAGAAGCTGCTGGCGGAAGTGTCCATCTGACCCTTGACGACGGCGCGGATTTGTCTGCTTTTGGCGGCCATGACCGTCCAAGCCCCGCCCCTGCCCGAAGCCCAGCCCTTCAAGGCCGCCTTGTGGATGTGCGGGGCGATAGCTTCCTTTACGCTGATGGCCATATCGGGCCGCGCGATCCAAGTAGAATTGAACAGTTTCGAGCTGATGTTCTGGCGGTCGCTGATCGGCTTTGCGATCATCGGCACACTGGTCTTGTCACTGCACCGTGGCGCGATCTGGTCCGCAATCTGCCCGACCAGCCTGCGCCTGCATCTGGCGCGCAACATCTTTCACTTCACCGGCCAAAACCTGTGGTTTTATGGGATTATGGTCATTCCACTGTCGCAGCTTGTCGCGCTGGAATTCACCTCTCCGATCTGGGTGGCGGTGCTGGCCCCGCTGGTGGTGGGCGAGATATTCACCCGCCGCCGCTTATGGATCGCGCTTCTGGGCTTCAGCGGCATTTTGATCGTGGCGCAACCGGGCGTGCAACCGCTGAGCAGCGGGCATTTGGCGGGGGTTCTGTGCGCAATCGCTTTTGCCATGAACCTGCTGCTGACCAAACGCATCATGCGTCATGACAACGTTCTATGCGTGCTATTCTGGATGACGGCTTTGCAAACCCTGTTCGGCCTGGCCTTGGCGCAGTGGGGTGGATTTACATGGCCCAGCCCAGCAATCTGGGGCTGGATCGTGCTGGTGGGGCTGACAGGCTTAAGCGCGCATTACTGCCTGACATCGGCGCTGGGGCTGGCCCCAGCCACCATCGTCGCCCCGATGGAATTTTTCCGCCTGCCCATCATCGCGCTGGTCGGGATGGCGCTATATTCCGAAGCGCTGGATCCGTTCGTGTTCCTTGGAGGCGCGGTGATTTTCGCGGCGAATTGGCTAAACCAGACGAAGCCGAAACTGCGTCGGCCTGCGGTCTAGAACCTAAAATTCATAGAAAATTGGTGGAGCCTAGCGGGATCGAACCGCTGACCTCCTGCATGCCATGCAGGCGCTCTCCCAGCTGAGCTAAGGCCCCAATACCAAGGCCATTGCCTTGATGCGCGGGTATTACGAAAGCCGCTTTGTCAGTGCAAGCGGAAAATCGTAACCCCGCGCGGGTTTCGACAAATTAATCGTCGTCATTCTCGGCAACATCGGCCAGATCATCCAGCGCGACCGTGTCGTCGTCATCATCTTCCAGAAGCTCGTCGCTGACATCTGCCGAATCGTCATCATCGACCAGCAATGAATCATCGTCATCCTCGGCGGCTTTCTTGGCCTTGGCTTTCAGCGCGGCATTGCCTTCGTCTGCGCGGCGCTCCTGCGCTTCGATCACCACGGTCTTGCCGGTGTAGGGGCTGATGATCGGGTTCTTGTTCATATCGTAGAACTTGTTGCCTGTTTCCGGGCAAATGCGCTTTACGCCCCAGTCAGGATTAGTCATGAGGTTGCCCCTTCGAATGCGAGTCTTTCGTGCAAGGGCGTGCCGTGCCATAAGGATGCGCGCCTGTAAAGCCCTCTGGCGCGCCCCATGACCGATTATTGAACGGTGCGACATGCCGCAACTAACCGAAACTGTTGTTTTGCCGGGGGAACCTGCGCTGCGCGTGCAGATAAAGGCATCGGCCCGCGCACGGCAGATGTCGCTGCGCGTATCGGGTCTGGATGGCAAAATCACGCTGAACGTGCCGCGCGGGCTGGCGCACCGGCACGCTTTGGCATTCCTGTCCGAGAAAGAAGGCTGGCTGCGCGCCGCTGTCGCCCGCGCGCCGGGCGTGCAGCCGATTGCACCGGGCGGGCTGGTGCCGGTGGACGGCATTTTGCACCGGGTGACACCTGCCCCGGTCCGCAGTGTTACGCTTAAGGACGACCGCCTGCTGGTCCCGGAAACTGGCCCCGCCGGTGCGCGCGTGGCGGCGTTTCTGAAAACCCGCGCGCGCGACAGGTTGGTGCCGATGGCCGACCATTATGCACAGGCTCTGGGCCGCACGGTGGCTGCGGTGTCCTTGCGCGACACGCGCTCGCGCTGGGGGTCATGCACGGCGCAAGGACGGCTGATGTTCTGCTGGCGGCTGGCGATGGCCCCGCCCATCGTGCAGGACTACGTTGCCGCGCATGAGGCCGCGCATCTTGTTCACATGGACCATTCGCGCGCCTATTGGGCCACTGTGGCCCGGATCATGCCGGATTACGCAGCACATCGCGCATGGTTGCGCAGCCACGGGGCGACACTGCACAGCTACCGGTTCGACAACGGGTAATCCGCAGCAACATCGTATCGGTTGCCGTGTTTTCCTTGGTGAACACGGAACATCGCCAGCGCATCTGGCGTGAAGGGATCACTGGCAAAACCCATCCCGCGCGCGAGCGCCATTTCCAACTCACCAAGCTCAAAATCCGCCGGGCGCAGATAGGCCAGCGTAACATGCGGGGTGAATTTGCGGCGGGGGATGTCCATCCCGAAGCCGCGCGCCAGTGTTTCCAGCCGCTTTTGCAGATGGGCCAAGGCCGGGTTCGGCACAACACCCGCGTGCAGATTGTGCGGCTTTGCGCCCCCAAACAGCCCCAGCCCCGCAAGTTGAACCGTTGGGGCGGGCGCGCGGAACTCTTGCAAGGCAAGGTCAAGCTCTTCCAACACGTCGAACGGCTGCTCCCCCAGAAAGACCAGTGTCAGGTGATAATTCTCTGGCGGTTGCTTGCGCGCCACGGGCAGTTTGTGGCTTTGCAGCAAAAGCTGCGCGCCGATATGCGGGGGAATTTCAAGGCCAAGGAACGCGCGCATCATAGCAGGGATCGTGACGCAAACAGCCACAAAGGAAAAGAGCCCTTGCGTGACGAAGACGCTCAAGCTCGGCCTAATCAGAGAGGGTCGCCATCAAACGGGCTTTCTCGCCATGGTCGGACGGGTCGGATATCGCATCGGCCAAGGCTTCGAGCGAGGCGATGGAATGCGCGGCGCGAAATGCGTCGACATGCGGCAGCATGGCGCGCACACCGCGCGCGCGGGGGGCGAAACCGTCCCAACGCAGCAACGGGTTCAGCCAGATGACGCGACGTGCGAACAAGTGCAGCCGCTCCATCTCTCGTGCCAGAAGGGCCGGATCGTCGCGGTCCAGCCCGTCAGAGATGAGCAAGACGACTGCGCCCTGCGCCAACACGCGGCGCGACCAATCGACATTGAAGGCGCGCAGGCAGCCACCGATTCGGGTGCCGCCCTGCCAGTCCTGCGCCTCTGCCCCGGCGGCGTTCAGGGCGCTGTCCACGTCGCGGGTTTTCAGATGCCGCGAGATATTGGTCAGCCGTGTGCCAAAAGTGAAAGCGTGGACCTTGGCCCAGCCTTGGCCCTGACGGTTGGCGACCGCATGGACGAAATGCAGCACCATGCGCGAATACTGAGACATCGACCCGGAAATGTCGCACAGCACAACCAAAGCAGGCCATCGGGTGCGTGGCGTCTGGCGGTGCAGATGCCGCAACTCGCCCCCTGCCCGCGCGGCGGCACGCAGGCTGCGCCGCCAATCGGGCTTGCGCCCGCGCGGGTCCGGCGCATGGCGACGCGTGGCGATGGGTTTCACCGGCAAGGTCAAGCGCGCAAGCATCCGGCGGGCCTGCGCGGCTTCGTCAGTCGACATCTGTTCGAAATCGAGGCTGCGCAGGCGTTCCTCGGTCGAGGCCGTTTGTGACGCGTCGATCTCGATCTCTGTCTCGTCACTGTCCTTGGGCTGGCTGGGCAAATCGGGCGCTTCTGCCCCATCCAAAAGCGCCTCGGCGGCGCGTTTGGCAGCGGCAGCGGCGGCTTTTTCTTCGGACACATTGCGGATCGCCGGCAGCATCATGGACATCATATGCTCCAGATACCGCGGATCGCGCCAATAGAGGCGGAACACCTGCGCGAAGACCTGACGCTCTTCGGGGCGGTTGACGAAAACGGCGTGCAACGTCCAGTAAAAATCCGCCTTGCGGTCGAACCCTGCCGCTGCAATCGCCTGAATGGCGGTTTGGACCCGCCCCGGCCCGATCGGCAGACCCGCTCGCCGCAAGGCCCGCGCGAAATGGGTGATATTGTCAAGAAGCTTGCCGTCCTCTGGCAGCGCCAGTTCGGTATATTCCGCCATGGCTAATCCAGCGGAGGGGCTGCGCCCCATGCCTTTACGAGGGCCGTGGCTGCGCCCCGGCAGGGTTGAGGGGCGCTGCCCCTCTGGTCCCTGCGGGACCATTCACCCCGGGATATTTGAGCAAGGATGAACCTCATACAGTGGTCAGGGATTGGCGAGCTTCGTCGAGGAGCTTCTTCGCTTCCGACCCTTGCAGGCGGGCAATGTCGTCCTGATATTTCAGGATCGCACCCAGCGTGTCGGCGATGGTTTCGGGCGAGAGTTCAAGCACATCGAGTGCGAGCAGGCATTTCGCCCAATCGATGGTTTCAGCCACACCCGGTTTCTTGAACAGGTCTTCCGTGCGCAGGCGCTGCACAAAAGCAACGACTTCACGCGAGAGGGTATCCGAGGCCTCGGGGGCGCGGGCTTGCAAAATGGCGCGCTCGCGGTCGAAGCTTGGGTAATCAACCCAGTGATAGAGGCAGCGGCGCTTGAGCGCATCGTGCACTTCGCGCGTGCGATTCGAGGTGAGAATGACGATCGGCGGGGTCGCGGCCTGAATCGTGCCCAATTCGGGAATCGTGACCTGAAAATCGGAGAGAGCTTCGAGCAGGAAGGCTTCGAACGGTTCGTCGGTTCGGTCGATTTCGTCGATGAGCAGCACCGGCGCACCGCCGGGCTGCGGACGCATTGCTTCGAGCAGGGGGCGTTCGATCAGGTAGTCGGCGCCGAAAAGACGCGCGTGCAGGTCGGTCTTGTCGCCAGAGGCTTCGGCGCTGCGAATGGCGAGCATCTGGGCTGCGAAATTCCATTCATAGACCGCAGAGGCCGCGTCGAGCCCTTCATAGCATTGCAGCCGGATCAGGCGACGACCGAGGGCTGAGGCGAGAGCCTTGGCGATTTCGGTCTTGCCGGTGCCGGGCTCACCCTCAAGAAAAATAGGTCGACCGAGCTTGAGCGCCAGAAACAGAACGGTCGCCAGCGCACGGTCGGCAAGATAGGATTGCCCGGCAAGCAGGGTCTGCGTGGCGTCGATACTGCTGGGATTGTCGGTCATGCGGCGTCCTTGTGCCAAGGTTTGGATCACGCTGGCGCGGGTCTGGAGCTTGGTCAAGACTGGATCATGGCGCTTGCGACCATTGGACAAGCCTGCGTTGACGCGCCTGTGACCCTTGACCGCATCCGCATATGCTATCAGTTGTTTGCTAGCTTCATCGCATAGGTTATCACCGGACCCATGATAGTAGAACTCGGACACTTCGCCCTCATACTTGCTTTTGCCGTGGCATTGGCACAAACCGTGATCCCGTTGGTCGGCGCCCATAAAGGCTGGCGCGCCTGGATGGGGGTTGCAGCCCCCATGGCCAGCGTTCAATTCACTTTGACCGCGCTCTCCTACGCTGCGCTGACATACGCCTTCATCGTATCGGATTTCTCCGTCAAGCTTGTAGTGGATAATTCGCACACGCTGAAGCCGCTGCTATACAAGCTGTCGGGCGTTTGGGGCAATCATGAAGGGTCGATGCTGCTCTGGGTGTTAACCCTGACTTTGTTCGGGGCCTCCGCCGCATGGTTCGGCGGCAACCTGCCACGCAGCCTGCAAGCCCGGGTGTTGGCGGTTCAATCTTCGGTGACGGCGGCCTTCATGGCCTTCACCATCTTTACGTCAAACCCCTTCACCCGTTTGGCCCAGCCACCCTTTGACGGCACCGACCTGAACCCGCTTCTGCAAGACCCTGGTTTGGCGTTTCATCCGCCGTTTCTGTATTTGGGCTATGTCGGGCTGTCTATGGCGTTCAGCTTTGCCGTGGCCGCCCTGATCGAAGGCCGGGTCGATGCGGCTTGGGGACGCTGGGTGCGTCCCTGGACGCTGGCCGCTTGGGTGTTTCTGACCATCGGCATCGCGCTTGGGTCGTGGTGGGCCTATTATGAATTGGGCTGGGGTGGCTACTGGTTCTGGGACCCGGTGGAAAACGCCAGTCTTATGCCATGGCTGTTCGCGGCAGCATTGCTGCACTCTGCCATCGTGGTGGAAAAACGCGAGGCGCTGAAAAGCTGGACAATCCTGCTGGCAATTCTGGGCTTCGGTTTTTCGCTAATGGGCACGTTCGTGGTGCGCTCGGGGTTGCTGACATCTGTCCACGCCTTCGCCACAGACCCGGATCGCGGGATCTTCATCCTGCTGATCATGGCGGCCTTCTTGGGCGGTGCGCTTACGCTATTTGCCTTCCGCGCCGAACAACTGGAAGCGAAGGGCGTGTTTTCCACCATCAGCCGCGAATCGGCCTTGGTCATGAACAATGTCTTGCTGGCCGTGTCGTCCTTCGTGGTGTTCATCGGGACGATGTGGCCGCTGGTGTCTGAAATGGTGTTCGACCGTGTGTTGTCGGTCGGTCCGCCCTTCTTTGACGCCGCCTTCACACCCTTCGCGGTCGCGTTGGCCATGATCCTGCCGATTGGTGCCATGATGCCTTGGAAACGCGGCAACCTGTCGCGGGTGATGCGCCCGCTTTGGGGGCTGGCTGCGTTGTCGCTGGCCATGGGCGCATTGGTCTGGGCCATGCAGACCGGCAACTCTGCGATCGTGCCTGTTGGTGTCGCGCTGGGGCTTTGGGTTGTGATGGGAGCAGCCGCTGATTTGTGGCTTCGCACCGGGCGCGGGGGCATCGGGAACCGTCTGGCCCGTCTGACCCGCCTGCCGCGCGCGGATTGGGGCAAGGCCACGGCGCATGCCGGGCTGGGCATGACCGTCTTTGCCGTTGCCGCGCTAGAGGGGTGGCAAAGCGAAGATATCCGCGTGTTGCAGATTGGCGAGAATTTCGACAAAGGCGGCTACACACTGACCTTGGCTGGCGTGGAACGCGTGCAAGGGCCGAACTATACCTCGACCATGGGGATCATAGAGGCCACGCGCGACGGTGAACCCGTATCTGTGTTGCGCCCGGAAAAGCGGTTCTACCCGATTGCCGGAATGCCCACGACCGAAGCCGCGATCAATTACAAAATCCACCGCGACCTGTATGTAACGCTGGGCGATCCGCAGGATAATGGTGGCTGGGCCGTGCGAACCTATATCAAGCCATTTGCCAACTGGCTCTGGATGGGCTGCGCGCTTATGGCGCTGGGGGGCTTGTTGTCGCTGAGCGACCGCCGCTACCGGGTGGCTGCCGGTGCCAAAAAGCGGGTCGGGCCCAACGCGGTGCCTGCCGAATGAGGGCGCTGCATCTCATAGCCGTTGCGCTGATGCTGGCCCTGAACGGGCCAGCCTTGGCCGTGCAGCCGGATGAAATTCTGGACAATCCGGTGCTGGAGCAGCGGGCGCGCGACCTGTCATCGGGGCTGCGGTGCCTTGTGTGCCGCAACGAATCCATCGACGAATCGAATGCCGATCTGGCCCGTGACATGCGCATCTTGGTGCGCGAACGGCTTGTCGCAGGCGACACCGATGATGAGGTTGTCGCCTTTCTGGTGGATCGGTTCGGTGAATATGTCTTGCTACGCCCGACCACCGAAGGCAGCAACGTGATCTTGTGGATTGCGGCGCCTACGCTGTTCCTGTTCGCGCTGGGTGGCGCGTTGATCTACCTTCGCAACCGCGCCCGGCAACAGCCCGACACTACCGACCTGAGCGACGCAGAAAAGCAAAGGCTGAATGAGTTGCTGAACGACTAACGCAAGGTCCGGGCTTTCACCTGCCCCGGCTTTGCGCCACTATCGCGCCAGATCAGGCGTGAGGACATCATGGATTACCAGACGATCACAACCCGCGAAGACGGCGGCATCGGCATTGTCACGCTGGCGCGCCCCGACATGATGAACGCGCTCAACCGCCAAATGCGGGCCGAACTGACCCATGCGCTGAAAGACCTGGCCAGCCGGGTGCGCGTGCTGGTTTTGACCGGCGAAGGTCGGGCGTTTTGTTCTGGGCAAGACCTGGGCGATGGCGGCAGCGCCGCCGATATCGACCTGGAACGCACGCTGCGCGAAGAATACGAACCGATGCTGCGCGCGATCTATGACGCGCCTGTGCCGGTGATCTGTGCGGTGAATGGCGCAGCGGCAGGGGCAGGGGCCAATCTGGCGCTGGCGGCGGATGTGGTCATTGCGCAAGACGATGCGGTGTTCATTCAGGCATTTTCCAAGATCGGGCTGATCCCGGATGCAGGCGGCACATGGTTCTTGCCACGACAGGTGGGCTTTGCCCGCGCCATGGGGGCCATGCTGTTTGCAGAACGGATCACAGCGCAACAGGCCGTGGACTGGGGCATGATCTGGGAAACCGCCCCCGCTGGCGCGTTTGAGACACTCTGGATGGCACGGGCACGCATGTTGGCTGATGGACCAACAGTGGCCTATCGCAACATCCGCCGCGCGCTGCGCGACAGCCTGTCGAACCCGCTGAACACGCAACTGGAGCTGGAAGCGCGCTTGCAGGCAGAAGCCGGCAAGACCCGCGATTTCAAGGAAGGCGTGCTGGCATTTCTGGAAAAGCGCCCCGCCAGTTTCGAGGGCCGCTAAAGAACACCTGCCCTTCGGGTTTGGTCTGGCTCCGAGACCCGGAACCGATTCGTTCGGCCACGGCGACACTATCGGCGCATTACGTTGCGATCAGCGCGAGCGCTTTCTCTGTTCCATTCAATTCAATGGGCAAGCCCCAGTTTCCAGCCCTCCTAAGGCTCTAATACGTCTTGTCGTGGACGCGCATCGGCAGCCCTGAACGCATGAACGCGCAAAAGCGGTGCGGAACCGTTGCGAAAAACGCATCCTGCGACCGTGCGTCGCAGTGCATTCTGCCCCTTAAATATTCATATTCATATTTGTAAATATGATAGGAGGGCATCATGTCGACCCGCAAACCATCCGATACCTATTCGCCGCTCTACTTCCTCGCCTCTGTCGGCGCCGGTGGCCTGACGGTGACATTCTTCATGTGGTTGATGTTCTGGATTCCGCATCCCGGCAAAACCGTCCCGGTGTTCGAAGACATCATGGCCGCATTCGCCAGCGGCACCCCCATGACCCAAGCCATGATCGTGACCGCCGTGGCCGGGATCGCGTTCTTTGCCTTTCAGAACATCAAGTTCCTGATCTGGAACCTGCAACGCTACAGCGCATGGCGCAAAACCGACGCCTTCGCGGCATTCGCCAAGACCAACGCGCAGAGCCAGATGCTGGCGCTGCCCTTGGCACTGGCCATGGCCGTCAATGGCGGCTTCATCGCGGGTCTCGTCTTTGTTCCGGGCCTGTGGTCGATCGTGGAATACCTGTTCCCGTTGGCAATGGTTGCCTTTATGGCCATCGGTGTTTTGGCCCTGAAACAATATGGTGGCTTTCTGGGCCGCGTGCTGACGGAAGGCGGCTTCAACTGCGCGGCCAACAATAACTTTGGCCAAATCCTGCCCGCGTTCGCCTTTGCCATGGTTGGTGTCGGCCTGTCCGCCCCTGCGGCGATGAGCACAAGCGCCACGGTTGCCGGCACGTCAATTGCCATCTCGACCTTCTTCCTGATGACAAGCGCGCTGATCGCGGTGGTTGCCATGTTCCTTGGTCTGCGTTCCATGATGGAAAACGGTGCAAATGCCGAAACCGCGCCGACGCTGCTTATCATCGTCCCGCTTCTGACAGTGCTGGGCATTCTGATGCTGCGCCAAGCGCATGGGTTCGGGGTGCATTTCGGCATTGACGAAGGCGCCGGGGCCACGCTGGCTTTGACCTCTAAGTTGCTGGCCACGCAAGTCGCCATCCTGCTGTTTGGTGGTTTGGTCTTGGTCAAGCAGGGCTATGCAGGCCGTTTCCTCTTTGGGTCGGAAAACTCTGCCGGTGCTTATGCGCTTGTCTGCCCCGGTGTGGCGCTGTCGGTCATGTTGCAATTCTTCCTGAATAACGGGTTGGTCAAGGCCGGAATCTTGGACAAGTTTGGCATTGCTTTCTGGGCCATCACGGCGCTGGCGATTGCAGCACAAGTCGCGATGATCTGGCTGGTGCTGCTGCTGAACCGTCGCCATTTCAGCGCATCCAACGGTGCCACGCCCGTCCCGGCGGAATAAGCCATCACAGAACGACATGACGCGCGCGGCCCAACCGGGCCGCGCGTTTTACATGGTAGCGCCACATCTTGGGGCGCACCGATAGCCGCACCTTCCATCTGGTGGGCAAAACCCTGCGCGTCGCAGAAAGAGTGCTTGCAACTGGGCGGCACGCTTGGCAGCATTATGCAAGGCCAAACGCCATGAATGGGAGACCCGCTTGGGTATCAGCACCATGACCCCGGCTACCGGGGCAGACGATGCCAGTGTGCATCTAGAATTCGCCGATAACCGCCTGCTGGTGGAGTTATGTGGCGAGTATGACCGCAACCTGACACAGATCGAAAGCCAGCTCGGCGTGCAGATCGTGCGGCGGGGCAACCAACTGGCCGTCATGGGGGATGCGCGCGCCGAAGCAGGCGAAGTGCTGCAATCCATGTATCAGATGCTGACAGAAGGGCGTTCGCTGGATCACGGCGATATTGCCGCGCTGATCCGGCTGGGCAACCCCGAAGAGGCCGCGCCCGAACAGATGGAAATGTTCCGCGCGGGCCGTCTGGAACTGCGGACGCGCAAGAAAACGATCATCCCGCGCACCGAAGCGCAACAGGCCTATACCCGCGCCCTGCTGGACGCAGAGCTGAATTTCGGGATCGGCCCTGCGGGCACCGGCAAGACCTATATCGCCGTTGCCGCCGCCGTGCAGATGTTTGCCGATGGTCATGTGGACAAGATTATCCTATCCCGCCCCGCCGTGGAAGCGGGTGAGCGGCTGGGCTTCCTGCCCGGCGACATGAAGGAAAAAGTCGACCCCTACATGCAGCCGCTTTACGATGCGCTGAATGATTTTCTGCCCGGCAAGCAGTTGCAAAAGCTGATGGAAGAGCGCCGGATCGAAATTGCGCCATTGGCCTTCATGCGCGGCAGGACGCTCTCGAACGCGTTTGTTCTGCTGGACGAGGCGCAGAACGCGACAGAAATGCAAATGAAGATGTTCCTGACCCGTCTGGGCGAGGGCTCGCGCATGGTCATCACCGGCGACCGCAGCCAGATCGACCTTCCACGTGGCGTGCAATCGGGCCTGCGTGCGGCGGAACGGATTCTGGACGGGGTAGACGGCATTCGCTTCAGCTATTTCACATCGTCCGACGTGGTGCGCCATCCGCTGGTGGCCCGCATTATCCGCGCTTACGAAAAAGACGAGGAAACAAGTGGCTGACCTGCTGGACCTTGTTCATGAAGCGGGAGACTGGGACTTATCCGCCTTGCACGGTTTGGCAGAACCTGCGGCTCGCGCCACCCTGTCGCATGTCGACCTGCCCGCAGCCGAGTATGAAATCGCGCTGCTGGCCTGCGATGACGCGCGGATCGCAGACCTTAACGCGCAGTTTCGCGGAAAACCGACACCGACGAACGTGCTAAGCTGGCCCGCATGGGATTTGTCTGCCGCAACCGAGGGCGATACGCCCGACCTGCCGCCAGAGGGCGACGTAGACGACCCCGAATCGCTGGGCAATATTGCGTTGGCCTTTGAAACCTGCGCCCGCGAGGCGGAAGAACAACGCAAACCGTTTTCCGCGCATGTGACACATCTCATCGTTCATTCGGTGTTACATCTTTTGGGTTATGACCATATCCGTGACAAAGATGCCGCGCTGATGGAAGAAACAGAAATCGCGATACTTGCCAGCATGGGGCTACCGAACCCATATGAGGGCGGGGCCGAGATGCCTCTTTAATGTCGGAAAGGACCAATGGGCGACACAACAGACGGATCTAGCGCGGCGCATGGCGCGCAAGAGGAAACCGGAACCGAACCGCGCGGGCTGTTTAGCCGCCTGTTCGATGCATTTTCCCCGGACGAGGTCGAGGGCCAGAGCGAAAGACTGGGACGAACACTTCCCGGGCTGGCAAATCTGCAACGACTGCGGGTCGAGGATGTGGCCGTCCCCAAAGCGGAAATCGTGGCGCTTAGTGTCGACACGGACCTGAAGGACATTGTTCAGGAATTCCGCAATTCAGGCTATTCCCGGATACCGGTTTACGAAGACACGCTCGACAAGCCCCTGGGCCTGCTTCTGCTGAAGGATCTTGCGCTGCACTACGGGTTCAACGGACATCACGACCTTGACCTTGCACCCTTGCTGCGCCCGATCCTGTATGTTCCACCATCCATGACGCTCTCCGTATTGCTGCGCAAGATGCAGGCGGACCGCACGCATATGGCGCTGGTCATCGACGAATATGGCGGGGTGGATGGGCTGGTCACGATCGAAGACCTGTTGGAACAGGTCGTGGGAGAGATCGAGGACGAACACGACACCGAAGAAGAAGTCACCATCCAACGCGTGGATGAGGCCACATACATGGCCGATGCGCGCACACCGCTAGAAGAACTGGAAGAGGTGCTGGGCATGACCCTCGCCTATGAGGACATGGATGAGGAGGTCGACACGTTGGGTGGTCTTGTCTTCGTGCTTTCGGGCCATGTTCCGGTGCGCGGTGAGATGGTAGAGCACCCCTCTGGCCTGGAGTTCGAGGTGATCGAGGCAGACCCACGCCGCATCCGCCGTTTGCGCGTGCATTTGCCCGAAGGCCTGCAAAGCGCCCCCCAATGAGACTGCCGCCCCAGTGGCTTGCCGCGCCAGCCTTGGGCGCGGTCATGGCGCTGGGGCACGCCCCTCTCGGCTGGTGGTGGGCAACGCTGCTGGCTGCGACCGCGCTGTTCAGCCTAATGCCCCCAACCCCGCGCGGCGCGACACGCTGGCTATGGCTTGGCGGGCTTGGGTATTTTGGGTTGGCACTTGTCTGGATCGTGCAGCCCTTCTTCATCAACCCTGCCGTTCATGGCTGGATGGCCCCTTTCGCGCTGGCCTTCATGGCCGGTGGCATGGCGCTGTTCTGGGCGGGCGCGGGTCTGGCGGCCCGGTTTGGTCCGGTGCTGGTCGCAGTTATATTCCTTGCACTGGAACTGCTGCGCGGCTGGGTGCTGACGGGCTTTCCGTGGGCCATGCTGGGGCATGTTCTGATCGATACGCCGCTGGTGCAACTGGCCAGCCTTGGCGGCGCGGGACTGCTCTCTGGCATTGTGCTGGGTGTCGCGGCGCTGCTGGGCTTGGCGCAGACATGGCGCGGGCGGATGCTGGGCAGCGGCGTGATGATCGCGGTTTTGGCGGCGGCATGGGTTTGGGGCGCAGCGCGCGGCCCGTCCGACATGGCCCAAACAGGGCCGGTGGTTCGGCTGGTGCAGCCCAATGCGCCTCAGACCGAGAAATGGGATCAGGCGCGCGCGCTGTTCTTCTTCGAGCGGATGCTGGATCAGACCGCGACGCCCGCGCAAAACCCGCCCGCGTTAATTGTCTGGCCCGAAACCTCGGTCCCGTTCCTGCTGGACTATCCGGGCGCGGCCTTTGGAATGATGGCGGATGCCGCAAGCACACATGGCCCCGACACGCAGATCGGTTTCGGGGTGCAACGGCTGGACGCCGGGCGCTATTTCAACAGTCTCGCGATTCTGGATACCAAGGGGCAGGTCGGTCAGGTCTATGACAAACATCATCTGGTTCCCTTTGGCGAATACATCCCGTTTGCAGAGTGGATCGCGGATAGCCCCGTTGGCGGCTTGGCGGGCCAAGCCCTGCAAGGCTACAGCCCCGGCCCCGGCCCACGCGCGCTGGACCTTGGCCCCTTGGGCCGCGCCTTGCCGTTAATCTGCTACGAGGCGATCTTTCCGCGCCACAGTCGCATCGCTCCCCGCCCCGATTGGCTGTTGCAGGTAACGAATGATGCGTGGTTCGGCACGTTTTCCGGGCCTTATCAACATTTGGCGCAAGCGCGGTTGCGGGCGGTCGAACAAGGGCTGCCCTTGTTACGCAGCGCCAATACCGGGGTCAGCGCCGGTTTTGATGGGTATGGCCAACCGCTTGGCCAGCTTGTTTTGGGGGAGGACGGGTTTATCGACATCGCGCTGCCGCCTGCCCTGCCGCCCACGCCCTATGCCCGCTGGGGGGATGTGCCGATCTGGGCGCTGCTTGTGCTGCTGGCGGTCAGTTTAGCCGCTGCGCGTCGGTTCAGATAATCTCTGACACAAGGACGGGTTCGGTCGCCTGCCGGGCAATCTGGCAGGCGGTTTGGAACGCGGCGCTGGCTGTCTGAGCATCGGCATCGGTTGCGGCATGAACCATGCCGAGAGGATCGCCCATGCTGAGATCTGCTCCGATGGGCGCAATCGCGGAAAAGCCGACATGGGGGTCGATCTTGTCACTGGCCGCGCGCCGTCCGCCACCCAAGCCGATCACCGCCTGACCAATGGCGCGGGTATCATAGCCCGCGACCCGGCCCGCAACGGCTGCTGGGATTGCACGGATGACAGGCGCGCGCTCCAGATAGACAGCGCTACGCTCGACAAAGTCGTTAGGCCCGCCAAGGCCCGCGACCATGCGCCCGAAAAGCTCTGCCGCAGCGCCACAACCAAGCGTTTCCGCAATCCGCGCGCGTCCCTCGGCGGCGTCGCGCACAAGCCCGGAAAGCGTAAGCGCCTCGCCCCCCAGAACCAGCACCATCTCGTGCAGTCGCGGTGCCGCTGCCGCATTGCCCCGCAACAGCTCCAGCGCGACAGTCAGTTCCACAAGGTTTCCCGCCGCCGGTGCCAGAGGTTGGCTCATATCGCTCAGCACAGCGCGGGCCGGGCAGCCTGCGCGCGTGGACACATCGACCAAGGTTTGGGCCAAAGTCCGTGCGTCGGACGGGTTGGAGATGAACGCGCCAGAGCCGGTTTTCACATCCAGCACCAACCCTTGGACGCCCGCCGCCAGTTTCTTTGACAAGATAGAGGCCACGATCAGCGGTTGCGACGCCACGGTCGCGGTCACATCGCGGATCGCATATAGCCGCCGGTCCGCCGGGGCCAGTTCGGCGCTGGCCCCCACAATGGCGCATCCGGCACCTGCAACCACCGCGCGCAGCCGCGTCGGGTCCGGGTTAACGATGTAGCCCGGTATCGCTTCCAGCTTATCCAGTGTGCCGCCCGTATGCCCCAATCCCCGGCCAGAGATCATAGGCACCACCGCCCCACAGGCGGCAAGTGCCGGGGCCAGCACGACTGAGACCGTGTCGCCCACCCCGCCGGTCGAATGCTTGTCAATGACAGGGCCGGTATCCCAGTGCAGCTTTTGCCCCGAATCGCGCATCGCCAAGGTCAGGGCGGCTGTCTCGGCAGCATCCATGCCACGCAAAACAATCGCCATGGCGAGCGCGCCCGCCTGTGCGTCAGAGAGGCTGCCGTCGCTGAGCCCGCGCGCAAGGGTCGCGATCTGGTCAGACGACAGCGCCGCGCCGTCGCGTTTCAAGGCGATCAGATCCTGGTAAAGCATCGCCCCTCCATCCGGTTGGCGCAAGTGTCGCGCCCGACCTGCCAATATGCAAGACAAGACCGGATATCGTCGCGCGCCTAGACCAACTCTTCCGACCGGATTATCGGGAAAAACTGCCCACCAGACCAGAGCCCAAACCATGACACGCCGTCACGCTCGGCATGGGTGCCAAGCTCCACCAGCCGGTAAAAGCTTTTGCGGTCGATCAACGCCTCTAGCCCCGCGCGGATATGCACATAAGGCGAAGGTTCGCCTGATTCCGGGTCGCGCTCCACCCGCAGGGGGTTGTCCGGCCCGGCCAATGCTTCGTCGCCCATATTGGTCACGAAGGTCAGGTCTTGCGCATCGCCTGTCCCTTTGGCCCGAAAATCTACCGCGACGAACGGCGCGTCCTCGACAGTTATACCGACCTTCTCAACCGGGGTGACAAGGAAAAACTTGTCACCCTCACGCTTCAGGATGGTCGAAAACAGCCGCGCCAGCGCGGGCCGCCCGATGGGCGTGCCTTCATAAAACCATGTGCCATCGCGCGCGATGCGCATGTCCAGATCGCCGCAAAAGGGCGGGTTCCACAGGTGCACCGGCGGCAATCCGCGCTCTTTGCTGGCAGCGCGCGCCGCATCTGCCAGCGCATTGGCCGAAGGTGTCACGTTATTTTGTTGCATCGGTGTTTTTGCCATTGGCTGCCTTTGCGATATGTCTGAGGGTAACGTAACATGACTTCGCAAGTTTTCATCCCGAAGCGGGGCGAAACCCAAAGGCAAAAGGACGCGCCCTATGACAGATGTCACCGACCTTCCCCAGCAGATCGAAGCCCTTGGGGAAAAATTGGCAGAGGCGCGCGCCAGTATCAACCGGCGTTTTATCGGACAGGAAACCGTTGTGGACCTGACCTTGACCGCCATGCTCTGCGGCGGGCATGGGTTGCTGATCGGCCTTCCGGGCTTGGGGAAAACACGTCTGGTCGATACGCTCTCGACCGTGATGGGGCTGCACGGCAACCGCGTGCAGTTTACCCCCGACCTTATGCCCGCCGATATTCTGGGCTCCGAAGTGCTGGACGTGGATGACAGCGGCAAACGCGCGTTTCGCTTTATCGAAGGGCCGATTTTCTGCCAGCTTCTGATGGCCGATGAGATCAACCGCGCCAGCCCGCGCACACAAGCGGCTTTGTTGCAGGCGATGCAAGAGCGCGAAGTCACAGTCGCGGGCCAGCACCACAAGCTGGCCGCACCCTTCCATGTGCTGGCCACGCAAAACCCACTGGAACAGGAAGGCACGTACCCGCTGCCCGAAGCGCAGCTTGACCGCTTTCTGGTGCAGATCGATGTTCTATATCCCGACCGCGACACCGAGCGCGACATCTTGATTGCAACCACCGGGGCTGCCGAAGACACCGCGCATGAGGTCTTCAGCGCCGCCGAATTGATCGCCGCGCAAGGGCTTCTGCGCCGCATGCCGGTGGGTGAACGGGTGGTGGATGCCATCCTTGATCTGGTGCGCGCCTGCCGTCCGGGTGAAGCTGAGGCTCATGACGCCGTGCAGGGCATGGTTGCTTGGGGCCCCGGCCCGCGCGCGGCGCAAGCGCTGATGCTGACAGTGCGCGCACGGGCGCTGTTGCAGGGGCGGCTTGCGCCATCGCTGGACGATGTCGCCGCTATGGCCCGCCCGGTGCTGTCGCACCGTATGGCGCTGGGTTTTGCCGCCCGCGCGCAGGGGGCCGATCTGGGTCAAATTATCGACACGGTCGCCGCCCAAGCCACCGACATGGCGGCGGCTGCGTGACGGCCGATCTGCGCCAAAGGGCCGAAGGGCTTGCCGCCCCCCTGCCCGCGCTTTTGGCGCAGGCAGAGCATTTGGCTGCGTCTGTGCTACCCGGTGCGCATGGACGTCGGCGTGCCGGGCAAGGCGATGAGTTCTGGCAGTATCGCCCCGCCACCGCGTCCGATGGTGCGGGGCGGATAGACTGGCGGCGCTCTGGGCGTGCCGATGCACATTTCGTGCGCGAGACCGAATGGCAAGCGGCGCAGGCAGTCACGCTTTGGGTGGACCGCGCACAGGCGATGGCGTTTTCCGGCGCAAAGGATCGCGCCCCAAAAGCCGACCGCGCGCGGCTTTTGGGGCTGGCCTTGGCTGTGTTGCTGCTGAAGGGCGGCGAGCGTGTGGGCCTGTTGCCCGACCTGCCGCCGCGGATGGGGCGCGCGCAGTTGGAGCCGTTGACGCTGTCGCTGGCCACGGATGACGCGACCGATTTTGGCACCCCCCCGCCGGCAGCGATGCCTGCACGCTCGCAAGCCGTGTTCCTGTCGGATTTCCTTGGCCCGACCGAGGGGCTGGAAGAGGCTATCGCACGGGCGGTCGAGCAAGGGGTTGGCGGTGTTCTGGTGCAGATCCTTGATCCGGTGGAAGAACAGTTTCCCTATCAGGGCCGCTCTATTTTCGAATCCATGAGCGGTATTATACGTCACGAAACCCTGCGCGCGAATGACTTGCAGACCCGCTACCGTGATCGCCTGGCGGCGCGCAAAGACGCGCTGTCCGCCTTGGCGCGTCACAGTGGCTGGCAGGTTTTGACCCACCATACCGACCAACCGCCAGCCAAAGCCCTGATGGCGCTGTGGCAGGCGCTGGATGGGGGGCGATGATGGGCGCGGTCGGTTTTTCTACCCCGTGGCTGCTGGCGGCCTTGATCGCGCTTCCGTTGCTGTGGTGGCTGTTGCGCGCTGTGCCACCGGCGCCGGTTGTGCGCCGGTTTCCCGGTGTGGCGCTATTGCTTGGCCTGACCGATGAGCGCACGGAGACCGACAAGACGCCGTGGTGGCTGTTGCTGTTGCGCGCCCTTGCGGTAGCTGCGTTGATCGTGGGTTTTGCTGGCCCCATGCTGAACCCTCAGGCCGCACGCACCGGCGATGCGCCGCTTCTGATTGTGATGGACGCAAGCTGGGCCAGCGCCCGCGACTGGCCGCGCCGTGCCGAACGGGTGGGCGAGCTGCTGGCAGAGGCCGAACGCGCCGACCGGCCCGTGGCCGTTGTGGCATTGACCGACCTTCCCGAAGGACCGTTGCCGCTGCGGGATGCGCGCTTTTGGGCCGAACGCGTTGGCGCATTGGCCCCGACCCCTTTCGCTGCCAAGCCTGAAACAATCTTCGCTTGGGCCGCTAATCTGCCCGACCGGCTGGACAGCTACTGGGTCTCTGATGGGCTGGACGCTTCTTATCGTGCTGGCCTAACCGAAGACCTACAAACGCGCGGCACCTTGACAGTGTTTGAAACCTCGCGCCCCGTGATTGCGCTCGCACCGCCCAGCCTGCGGGAAGGCGTTTTGAACCTGCAAGCCATCCGATTGCCCGACCAACCGGCCACTGAGGTCGACATCATCGCGACAGGCCGCGACCCGTCGGGGGTAGAGCGTGCGCTGACCCGCGCCACGGCCCGCTTCGAGGCAGGCGCAGAGCGCGCAGAGGTCGATTTGGTTCTGCAACCCGAATTGCGCAACCGCATCACCCGATTCCAGATTGCCGGGGTGCGCAGCGCTGGCGCAGTCGCGCTGACCGATGACGCGCTGCAACGCCGCAAGGTGGCGCTTCTGACCGGACGCGAGGGTGACGAGGGGGCAGAGTTGCTGTCGCCATTCTTCTATTTGCGCCAAGCTTTGGGACCGGTCGCAGAGCTGATCGAAAGCCCGTCGATTGACGATCTGCTGCTGACCGCGCCGGATGTTCTGATTCTGGTCGATGTCGCCAGTTTGGGAGAGGTCGAAACCGCGCAGATCCTTGATTTCGTGCGAGCGGGTGGGATGTTGATGCGCTTTGCCGGGCCGCGCCTTGCCGCATCGGAAATCGCGCGCGACGCCGAAGACCCGCTACTGCCTGTCCGGCTGCGGATCGGCGGGCGCACGGTCGGTGGGGCCATGAGCTGGGGCGCACCGCGACGCTTGCGCGATTTCGCGCCGGACTCGCCTTTCGCGGGTCTTACAATCCCCGAAGATGTGACCGTCGCCGCGCAGGTCTTGGCACAACCCGATCCCGGCCTGGCGGACCGCACGATTGCCACATTGGCCGACGGCACGCCGCTGGTTACGCGCAAGTTCGACGAGGACGGCCAGATCGTGCTGGTCCACACCACTGCCAATGCCGATTGGTCGACCCTGCCATTATCGGGATTGTTCGTGCAGATGTTGGAGCGGCTGGCCGTCTCTACCCGTGGGGCGGCGCTTGACCCGGACGCGGTCGGCGATCAGCTTTGGCAACCGCAACGCGCGCTTGATGGGTTTGGCGAAATACAGGATACCAGCCGCGAACCTGCGGTCGAAGGCACAATCCTGGCGGCGCGCGCTTTCGGGCCAGACCTGCCGCCCGGTGTTTACAGCAGTGCCGCAGGAACGCTGGCGCTGAACCTTGGCACGCAGGACATGGCATTGTCACCCAGCACATGGCCCGCGACCGTTGCGGTCGAGCGCGACGCCGTCGCTGTCACCCGTGATCTGCGTGCACCGCTCTTGATCGCGGGTCTGGGGTTGCTGCTGATCGACATCCTTGCCGCATTGTGGCTGTCCGGGCGGCTGCGCGGCAGCGCTGTGGCGGCAGTCTTGTTGGCGTTTATGTTGCCTGCCGAAAGCTACGCACAAGACCCGGATGACCGGCTTGCCCTGCAAGCGACAAACGCGCTGGTTCTGGGCCATGTGCTGACCGGCGATGGCCGCGTGGACGACATGGCCGAGGCCGGTTTGCGCGGGTTAAGCCGCATCCTGTTTGCCCGCACCTCTATCGAACCCGCGCCGCCGATCGGCGTAGATATAGAACGCGATGAATTGACCTTCTTCCCGTTCCTGTATTGGCCGATCACGGAAAACACACCCATCCCGTCAGATGCTGCTTATGCCAAGCTGAACCGCTACTTGCGCGGCGGTGGAATGATCTTGTTCGACACGCGCGATGCCGAACTGGCCGGGCTGACCCGCACCACTCCAGAAGCCAGACGCTTGCAGGCAATCGCCCGCCCGCTGGACATACCGCCGCTGGAGCCCGTGCCAGAGGACCATGTGTTGACCCGCACGTTCTACCTGCTCAGCGAATTTCCGGGCCGCTACCGGGGGCGCGATGTCTGGGTCGAAGCCGCCCCCGCCGATGCAGAACGCGCCGAAGGTATGCCGTTTCGCAATCTGAATGACGGGGTAACGCCGGTCATTGTCGGCGGGCATGACTGGGCCAGTGCATGGGCGGTGGATGAGGCCGGGCAACCTATGGTGCGCATAGGCATGGGGCTGGTGGGCGAGGAGCAGCGTGAAATGGCTTACCGCTTCGGGGTGAACCTGATTACCCATGTGCTGACCGGAAATTACAAGTCGGATCAGGTGCATGTGCCTGCTTTGCTGGAAAGGCTGGGGCAATGAGCGGAACAGAGATTACCTTTGCGCCACTGCTGCCTTGGCCGTTCTTGGGCGCGGTTGCCGGGGTCGCTGTGCTGATGGTGGCCTTGGCGCTTTGGCGTGGCTTGCGCGGGTGGTGGTTGCGCGGGCTGTCGGCGCTGGCGCTGCTGGCCGCGCTGGCCAATCCGGCGCTGCAAACCGAATTGCGCGATACGCTCTCTGATATCGCGCTGGTGGTGGTGGATCAGACTGCCTCGAACCGGCTAAGCGACCGCATCGCGCAAACCGACACAGCCCGCACCCATCTGGAACAGGAACTTGCAGCCCTGCCCGGAGTGGAAACCCGCTTCGTCACAGTCGAGGATGCCGCACGCGATCAAGGCAGCCTGCTGGCCGGAGCTTTGGCAGAGGCGCTTGCGGAAATCCCGCGCGACCGGCTTGCCGGGACATTCTTGCTGTCGGACGGGCTGGCGCATGACGCGGACATGGCTTTGGACCTGCCCAGCCCACTGCACTTGCTGCAAACCGGACAATCCGAGGACTGGGACCGCCGCTTGGTCGTGACCAATGCACCTGCCTTTGCAATCCTTGGTGAACCCGTAACGCTGACCCTGCGCGTTGAAGACCAAGGCGCAGTTCCATCCGGGGCCGGGGGTATGGCCCCCTTGTTTTACTCTATAGACGGCGGACCGCGCCAAAGCGCCATGGTGCCCATTGGGCAGGACATGGAGATCGACGTCACGCTGGACAGAGGCGGGATGAATGTTCTGCAATTCGAACTGGAGGACGCTCCGGGCGAGTTGACCGACCGCAACAACGCCGCCATCGTGCAAATGAATGGCGTGCGCGACCGGTTGCGCGTGCTGCTTGTTTCGGGTGAACCCAACGCAGGCCAACGCACATGGCGCAACCTGCTGAAATCGGACCCGGCGGTTGATCTGGTGCATTTCACCATTCTGCGCCCGCCCGACCGGCATGATGGTGTGCCGGTAAATGAATTGTCACTCATCGCGTTCCCAACGCGCGAATTGTTCATCGAGAAGATCGACGAATTCGACCTTATCATCTTCGACCGTTACAAACGGCGCGGCATTTTACCGTCGGCTTATTTCGCCAATATTGCGCGCTATGTGCAGGATGGCGGGGCACTTCTGGTCGTTGGTGGGCCGGAACTGGCCGGGGCAGAGAGCATCTGGCGCTCGCCACTTGGCGCGGTCTTCCCTGCCAGCCCAACAGCCCGCGTCCTGGACCAGGGCTTCCGCCCAGAGGTAACGGATCTTGGCCAGCGCCACCCGGTCACGGCCGGGTTAGAGGCTTTGGCCCCCGCAGCTGAAGGCTGGGGCCGCTGGTTTCGTCAGATAGAAGTTGTGGCAGAGGATGGCCAAGTCCTTATGGACGGGATCGACGGACGCCCTCTGCTAATGCTGAATCGAGTCGAGCAAGGCCGCATGGCGCTTATCGCCTCTGACCAGACATGGCTTTGGGACCGTGGCTTTGAGGGCGGTGGGCCGCAGCTTGAACTGCTACGGCGCCTTGCGCATTGGATGATGGGCGAGCCGGAATTGCAGGAAGAAACCCTGACCGCCACCGCAGAAGGCCAACGCCTGTCGATCACCCGTCGCAGCCTAGGCGATGGGGTCGGTGATATCATCGTGACAGCACCGGATGGCACCGAAACAGCCCTTGCCGTAACGGAAGAGGCACCGGGCGAATACCGCACAGAATGGGATGTGCCGGAAATCGGACTTTACCGGCTGCGCGAGGGTGATTTGACAAGCGTGGTCGCTGTCGGCCCACAAGCCCCGCGCGAATATGAAAGCACGATTGCGACAGGCGCGCGGTTGGGCGGACTGATCGAACCCACGCGTGGCGGTGTGGTCGAGATGTCCGAAGGTTTACCAGAATTGCGGCAGATCCGAGAAGGCCGCGCCGCAGCCGGGCGCGGTTGGCTGGGTATCACACCGCGCAACGCCTATGTGACGACCGACCTGACCACCGCCGCGTTGCTGCCCGGCTGGGCTTGGCTTATACTGGCTGCCGGTCTGGCTCTTGGGGCTTGGCTGCGCGAAGGGCGCTGACCCCTGAAGTGGGTCGCACTACTTCGCATTCGCGCCACATGTTCTGTAATGATCGACATGAAAAAGGCGGCGCTGACACCAGCACCGCCTTTCAATATCGATGTTAGCGCGGATCAGCCGAAGATGTCAGCCACGATCCCGTTATACCAACCGATGCTTTCCTCGTAGGTCTGGCGGCGCAGATCAGCTTCTTCGCCGGTCTGGCTGATGAAGCTGGAGACGGATTCGATCTGGTTTTCTCCTGCTTCGTAGCTTGCGCCAACCTTCACACCGTCATCCGTCGCAATCAGCGACCAGCAGGTGTTGGAGTAGCGCGCCGGGAAGATGCGGCTGCCCGTCAACTCGCCGCGCACCACATTGGCGACGACCTTGGCCTGACTATTGGCCGAGAAGCCCGATTTCGGCATCGCGCCCTGTTGTGCGGCATCACCCAAAACGAAGACGTTTTCGTCCATGGTCGAGCGCATGTCAGATGGCGTGACAGGAGCCCAGCCCGCGTCATTGGTCAGGCCAGCCAGCTCTGCGATCTTGCCCGCTTTCTGGGCGGGGATCACGTTGCAGACGTCAACCTTCTCGACCTGCCCATCAATCACGACTTCCATCGCATCGGGGCGCACTTCGACATTCGCACCGCCAAAATCGGGGCCAATGCGTGTGACCATACCTGGGTAATGCTTGGCCCAGCCTTCCTCGAACAATGCTTGCTTCGAGAAATTCTCTTTCGGGTCGACCACCAGAATTTTCGCGGTCGGGTTCGACTCTGACAGCATATGCGCGACCATCGACACGCGCTCTCCCGGACCGGGGGGGCAACGATAGGGGTTCGGCGGGGCAACCATGCAGAAAGTGCCGCCGTCGCGCATGTTCTCGATCTGGTTCTTCAGCAGTTGCACCTGTGTGCCAGACTTATAGGCATGGGGCATAAGGCTTTGCTTGGTCACGTCCCAGCCCGGCACGGCATTATCGACAAAGTCGATGCCGGGGGCGACAACCAGCTTATCATAAGGCACCGACGCGCCCGAAGCGAGCGTAACAGTCCGCGCATCACGGTCTACGCCAATCGCCCAGTCATGGACCACATTCACGCCCGCAGCGGCTATGCCTTCATAGCCATGACCAAGTGCGTCATAGCCCCAGAACCCGCCCAGATAGAGGTTCGAGAAATAGCAGGTGTAGTAGCGCTTGGTCGGTTCAATCAGCGTAACGTCGACCGCACCATCGCTATCCTTCGCGATATAACGAGCCACCGTGCCACCGCCAGACCCACCGCCGATAACAACCACACGTGGACGCGCTTGCCCCAGGACAGGCGGCGCAGCCATGACTGCACTGGCCGCCGAAACGCTCGCGAGAAATGTTCTGCGTTGAAGCTTCATTGGTTTTCTCTCCCATGTTTCGCCTCGAAACGAGACGAATTTGCGCCCTTCTCCTCCAGTCGTCCAGCCTCCCCTGCGCCAATAGCGCAGCTCCGGACGGGTCAGGGTTCCTCGCAGGGCATAGAGCGTGGAACCGGATTATTGGCCGTGCGCAATCCGCGAAACGGCAATGCGGCCCACACCAAACGGCATGGGCCTACATTCTTATTCGTCCAACTCCGCAAAATAAGCGGCGAGGGCTGCGATTTCTTCTTCACCAAGGCGAGCTGCGATCGTTTGCATCACCTCATGCGGGCGCAGCTTTTCCTTGTAAGCGTGCATGGCGACAACGAAATCTTCTTCGGGCCAGCCGACAATGCCGGGAATACCCTCATTTGCACCGCTACGCTGATGGCAGGTGGCACATTCCTGACTTAGATATTCGCCATATTCCACATCCCCCACGATGGCGAGTATTTCAGGCGAAAGCTCTATTTCGGGACGAAGTGCCGTCGGCGCGGCTTCGGGGATGTTCTGCGGTTGGTCCGAGAAAACGCGCAAGTAAGCGATCAAGTCAGAGCGGCGTTCTTCATCTTTCAACCCGCGATACGACATGCGGGTGCCCGACACCAAGGCCCGCGGGTTTTCAATATATGCATGAAGGCGCCGCAGATCCCATGTCAGCCCGTCACGTCCCTGCCGTTCCAGCGCCCCGGAATACCGAAAATCATCGTGGCTGGCAGCGCCGCGGTCAAAGATATGGTTCAAATGGGGGCCGATGCGGTGCGTCGCACCTTCACCGATCTGGTGACAACTCGCGCATTCGCGTCGATAGACATCTGCGCCAGCCTCTGCATCGCCAATAGCGATCGCTTGCGCGAAAGCTGAAGTCGGGGCCAGCAAGGCCCCGATGCAGAGTGAAATGGAAAGGAATTGTCCCTTCATAATTCTCCGCTCAGTTAGAGTAAGAGGTCAGATAGGCGATCAAAGCTGCGCGTTCGTCCGCATCCCGCACGCCGCGGAACGCCATGCGATTGCGTTCAATGTAGTCTCGCGGATTTTCGAGGAATGCGTCAAGGGATTCTTCGGTCCAGACATGGCCCTCTTCCGCTTTCTCCACGAATGCTGGCGAATAGCGGAACCCATCAACTTGCCCGGCAACGTTCCCGACAATACCATTCAGCGTCGGACCCGTGCCATTGCGGGCGCCGTCACCGACCTGATGGCACGACCGGCATTGACGGAAAGCCCGTTCACCTGCTTCGACCATCGCTGGATCAAGACTTGCGACCTGCACCTCTTCGGCAGCGGGTTCGGCCGCAGCCTCTTCCATAGGTGCCGCATCTGTCGCGGTGCCCTGCGCCGAGGCTTCCTCTAGCGTCGCACCCGGCTCCAGCACGGTTCCGTCAAGCAGCAAGCGCGGGAAGGCTGGAGTCACGGCTATGTCAGTGGCCCGTTTCGTGATTTCGACCGGCGCAGAGCAATCGCTCATGCAAGGCTCTGTCACAAAGAGCGGAAACTCTGTTTCCATCCGATCATCTATGATGAACCCATCGACGTTCGGCATCACGACCTCTGTGAAGTTCTCATTGCTGAGCACGAAGTCATCTTCCACGATCCCGTTCGAATACAGGATATAAGCCGTGATCGCATAAGTTTCGTCATAGGTCAGGATCTGGGCCGCGCCAAAGGGCATGGAGCGGTGCACATAGTCGAACACCGTGGACAGATAAGGCCAGTAGGAACCAACCGTTTTCACCGGGCGCGCGTCGGTCAGGGTTCCGTCCCCGCCCGCAACCACAGGCCATGCGCCAGCGCCCTCGGCGAAGTCGCCATGGCACGCCGCGCAATTGTTGATCCACGCTTCTTCACCGTCATAGACATCGCCCTGCCCTTCCGGCAGGCCGGTGCCATCCGGCAATACTGCAACGTCCCAAGCTTCGATCTCTTCGGGCAAGGCCGCGCGACCAAGGCCGAATTCCTGCGCCAGAACCGGGGCGGCAGCCAAGGTTGCGAGCGCCGTGGTAGCGATCAGATTACGACACTTCGACATTTTCAGCTTCCCCATTCTCGTTGACATACCAGGTCTGGATGCCGTTGTTGTGGTAGATCGAGTTCAGACCGCGCACGGCACGCAACTGGTCTTTGGTGGGCTGGACATAGCCGGTTTCATCGACTGCACGCGATTGCAGCAGCATCGGCTTGCCATCCCAGACATGATCGACATAGAAGCGCGTCAGTGCCATCGACTGCGCATCGCCCGCGATCCGGGCCTCGACCCAGTTGGCGCCACCATCCGTGGACACATCGACACGGGTGATCTTGCCTCGGCCGGACCATGCCAATCCAGTGATAACCATCGGACCGGGGCCGTGGCTTGCCGGCGTTTGCGGCGAGGGTGATGTGACAACGGATTTCGCGTCCATCTCCCATGTCCATTTGCGGGCGATCCCATTGGCCAGCAGGTCGGTGTATTTGCTGGTTTCTTCGCGGGCTTCGACGGCCTGATCGTAGACGCCGATGCGGCGCAGCCACTTGACCCACATGTTGCCTTCCCAACCGGGCACGATCAAGCGCACCGGGTAGCCATGCTCCATGCGCAGGGCTTCGCCATTGGCGTAGAAGGCAACAAGGCAGTCATCCATCGCTTTTTCCAGCGGAATGGACCGGCCATTGGAACTGGCGTCATGGCCTTCAACGAAGATCCACTTGCCTTCTGGCTGCACGCCAGCTTCTTCCAGCAGCACACGCAACGGAACACCGATATATTCCATATTATGGATCATGCCGTGGGTGAATTGCACACCATTTAGCTGTGCGCCCCCCCACTCCATGCCGCTATTGGCGGCACATTCACAAAACGCAACGCGGCTTTCACGCGGCAGGCGCATCAGGTCGGCAAAGGTAAAGACCAGCGGGCGATCGACCAGCCCGTTGATCATCAGGCGGTATTCCTGCTTGCTCATCTCGATCGCGCCGGAATGGTGGCGCTCGAACGCACAGCCCTGCGGCGTGATCGTGCCTTCCAGCGCGTGGATCGGCGTGAAGTTGATAGAGCTGATCGGGTCAGCGGTCAGCCACTCGACATTGCGGCGCACGACATGCTCTTCATAATGGATCGGCATTCCGTATGGCGTGGCGTCCACCGCTTCCCCAGTGAAAGAGGCATAGGGCTGCACTTCTGTAATCAACGGGTCCGGCGTATTCGCGCGAGCACCCGTGGCCCCAAGGGCCGCGCCCCCGGCGGCAAGCCCTGCGGTGCGCAGGAAATCGCGGCGGCTGGCACCGCCGGCCTTGCGGGGCGCGTCATTCGACTGGTCGGTCATGACGTAGTTCCTTTTGCTGATCTGGGCAGGCGCAGACCCACCCCGGTTAAATGGTTAAAGCCCTGTCACTTCTACCGAGTTATTCGGTGACAGCGCCACACGACCGATCTTGCGGATATGGTTTTCGACCACGTCCCAGATCTGCGGGCCTTCTGTCCCCTCGTTCACACTTGCCCAACCGCCCACGGTATAGGAGCGGGCCGGGTCGATCGCATCACCTGTGGACAAAAGCGTCATGTTCGAGATGCGCTCGCCAATCGGCTTCGAGATGTCGATCTTGTAACCAAGCCCGCCCATGCGCACCATGTCCCCACCCTGTTGGAAATAGGGGTCCGGGTTAAACAGGTTATCGCCCACATCTTCCAGAACGACTTTCAGGAACTCGCCGGTCATCTCGGTCCGGTAGCACTGGCCATAGGTCATGCTTGTAACCGAATGGATATCTTCGCGGGTAATCGCGTCGCCCGGCATCAGGCTGGCACCCCAGCGCACGCCCGGTGACATGGCGATTTCGGTGTCCCGCTCGGACATGATCGCATCGCAGATCAGGTCATCCCAGGTGCCGTTGAAGTTACCCCGACGATACAACAGGCTATCGGTATGGCCGATGACCTCTTCCAGTTGGTCCTTGAACGGCGCGCGTTCCGCGTCGATCAGGGTGGCCATTTCCGCATCGGGCGTGATGACATCCGAGAAAATCGGGATCAGCTTGCTGCGGAAGCCCATCATGCGGCCATCACGGACATCAAGGTCCAGACGGGTCACGAACTTGCCGTGGCTGCCGCTGGCGATCAGAAGGGTTTCGCCCACGATCACCGGTTCGGGCAACGCGTCATGCGTGTGGCCGGTCAGGATAACGTCAATACCGCTTACGCGGCTTGCCATCTGGCGGTCCACGTCAAAGCCGTTATGCGACAGCACGACGACCAGATCGGCCCCCTGCGCGCGCACTTCATCGACCATTTCCTGCATGCGCCGGTCGCGAATGCCGAAGCTGTATTCGGGGAACATCCAGCCGGGGTTGGCAATGGGCATGTAGGGGAAGGCTTGCCCGATAACCGCGACTTTCGCGCCACCACGCTCAAACCACGTGTAATCGGGGAATTCGGCGGGTTCGTCCCACTCAGAATCGAAAATATTCTGGCCAAGGAAGGGGAACGGCAGACCGTCTACGATCTCCATGACGCGGTCGGTGCCAAAGGTCCATTCCCAATGGCTGGTCATGGCCTCAACGCCAAGCTTGTTCATAACATTGACCACGTCCTGCCCTTTGGTCAGGTAGCTGGTCATAGAGCCGTGCCATGTATCGCCACCATCCAGCAAGATCGCATCAGGGCGGTCGGCCTTGATCGCCTTGACCACGGTTGCAACGCGGTCCATCCCGCCCATTTGGCCATAAGTTTTGCCAAGCGCGACGAAATCTTCGTAGGTCAGGGCATAAGCCTCGGGCGAGCCGGGCTTAAGGTTGAACATCTCGATGAAGTCCTTGCCGACGACATGTGGCGGCTTGCCCTTCACATCGCCCACGCCGACATTCAACTCCGGCTCGCGGAACCAGATCGGCTTCAGATGGGCGTGAATATCGGTGATGTGGATGATCGACAGATTTCCGAACGTGTCGAATTTCAGCAGATCATCCTGCGTCAGCGTCTGCTGCGCGGCCAGTTTGCCCCAGTTGCCATAACCGGAAATGCCGTAGAGCGCAGAAGCCGCGACAGAGGCTTGCAGGAATTCGCGCCTGGAAATCATGAGAGAGTTCTCCTTGGGAGAGACGGCATGCCGCTGGGAGGAATACGGACATGCCAATCTTCGTAAGTGTGAATATTGTTGGTCTGAAAAAACGCCAGACCATAGGCCGGGGCGCATATCCTGCGCCCCGGTCCAATAGGTTACTGACGAACGGCAACGCCTTCGACTGCCAGCCCGTTGCCGCGCGACGCGACATACAGTTCCAGCTCGCGGAACTCTTGCGAGCCAATGGCGAAGGATTCCGCCCGCGTGTCACGGATACAACCACGGAAGCGGTTATGTATGGACACCATGCCAGCGTTTTTCAGACGGTAGGTCGGAAAGCCGTTGGTCTGGCCCTGGCTCAGATGGTCCGCACGGATCATCATGCCCCAGCTGTCTTCGTGGCAATTGGCGCAAGACAGTTCCAACTGGCCGAAGCGGGTGTAATACATTTCCTTGCCCTTCTCCCAGAAGGGAGCGGCTTCACCGTCAATCGCCACATTCACCGGCATACCGCGAGACTGCATGGAAATGAACGAGGTCATGTTGCGCATGTCCCCACTGTTCCAGCCATAAGGCTCTGCTTCCATCCGGGTCGTCCGGCAGTTGTTGACGTAGTCTTCCATGGACCACAGGTCACCATTCTCGTTGACCTTGGGCATAGAGGCGCGAACGCCTTTCATGGATTCGGACGCATCACCGTGGCAATCCGCGCAGGACTGTCCGGCAGCGCCATCTGCGGTTTCCCACAGATCGGCACCGTCTTCGACAGCGATCATTGCAGGGTTTTCGAAGTCATCCATCTGAAGTTCGCGGGTCTCATCCGTGCGGAACAACCAACCCGAATACAGTTCGGGTAGCGCGCCGTCCAAATGCGCCGGAGCCTCGGCCCGCACGTTCAGCTTCAATTCGCCCTCAATGATAAGCTCTGCATCCGGATGCGGGTCTGCATAGGCCGCGCCGGTAAGCGCGACCGCACAGATTGCCGCAGAGGCCATCAGCTTGCTTAGGGTAAAGGTCTTCATACGTCTCCTCCCAGACTGGCGCATGACCAAGTTAGATTAACCGACCGAAAGCTGTTGCGTTTCGGTGTAGACCGCGCCGCCATCTTCATACCAAGTGAAGACAACATCGGTAGCGTCGCTAACCATAATGTCGAATTCGACATACGGGTTGGCGGAAATAGCGCCTTCCAGCGCCATATCGATCACCATCTCACCACCATATTCGCAGGTGAAGCGATTGATGATCATGCGCGGGATGGTGTTGCCGTCTGCGTCTTTGCGCAGGCCGGTTTCCATGACGTGGCTGACCAGCGTCTTGACTTCGGCGGCTTGGCCAGCCTTTGCAGAACGCGGCAGGCGGATACGGGGTTTTACGTCGGACATCATGTCTCTCCTAAAATATCGGTTGGCAGGGGAGGGCTGGATTAGCCGCCGCAACCGCCAATGGTCACTTTCACTTCGACAGCGGCTTGCTGGAAGCTGCCATCAGGCATCTTGGCCACTGCAACCACGTCCTGCGTGCCACCCAAGCGAATGCGGGTCGACGCACGGTGCGATCCGGCAGCGGGGCCGAATTTGAACACCGCAACGCCCGGTGTCGGGTTGCCATCGGCGTAGATTGCGATTTCTTCTGCACCCGGTGCCTCTACCGAGATGGGCACAGTGTTGCCGTTTTCCGCAATCTCGGGCGCGGTGATCATAACGCCGCCTTCGGTCACGGATGCGCCGCCGGTATAGGCCGCGATGGCATCGTCAGCCGCCGCATGGACGCTGATCGGAAGCAAGGTGATGGTGGCAGCGCCAAGGCCCAAGGCCATTGTGTCGCGTCGTGTAAACATGGTGCAATCCTTTCGCAGTCAGAGAGGAACCGAGGGACGTCTGGCCGCCTCAGTATTCGGTCAGGGTGGTCAAGTAAGCCACCACATCTTCAATCTGCTGAGCAGTCAGCAGCGTCGAAAAAGTTTCGGGATCGTAAGCTTTTGCCGTGTATGCATTTCCGGGACGAATGAAGTCTTCCGGATTATCGTTGTAGAACACGGGCATCATGCTGTCGGGGAAGACACGTTTTGCATTGGCGACAATGCCGCGCAGCTCAGCTTCGGACCAGCGAGCCCCCGTTCCATCAAGAGCGGGACCGACGTTGCCCTGAAATGCGACATCCGGCATTGCAGAATTTTCATGGCACGCAACGCAATTGCCAAGCGACCTGGCCGAAAGGACCTTCGCGCCCTCCAACGGGTCACCCGGCACACCGGTCAAAGACGCCGGAATTGCGATCTCGTCTTCCCAGACGACATCTGCGGGTTTGATCTCTGCGGATGCGGACGCGGCCGCCACGACCATCGTCGTTGCCAATGCTGCGCGGATGAAACGTGAAGTCATGGATGTCCTCCCAGACACGCTATTTGGTTTTGGCGCTCTCCCAAGCTCACCATGGTTATTACTGTAGACCATGGGATGCCGTGGCCGCAAATGAAAATTCGATTTTTTGCATATTCTTTTAGTTGAATAAGAAAAACCCGCCCGTGATGACCAAGGGCGGGGATAAAACAGAACAGTTGCAGTAGGTTACTGTGCCGCGCGCATTTCATCCAATCGGCGCGCCACATATTTCTGGAAATGTTCGTCGCCCTCGTAACCTTTCTCCAACACCCATTCCAGCATCAGTCGGGTACTGCCCTTCTCGAACGCGCCGGGCATGACAACTGCGGCCGATTCGCGCAGGCTGGCTGATTCGGGCGCCTCCTCGGAAGCGAAAATCAGCGTGGGCGTGAACACCACGCCCCAACGCCGGGCCATGTCACGTTCTTCCATCACGGTGCCGTCGAAATCGGTCACTTCCAGGTTGCCGAACAGGTTCATCTGGATGACGTAGAATTTTTCGGACAGCAGACGCTCGATCTCTGGGTCGACATAGACGGTTTCATGCATCCGTGTGCAGTAGATACACCCGCGCTGTTCAAACATCAAAAGCAGGCGTTTACCTTCGGCATTCGCATCCGCCAGATCATCGCGCATATCGCGGAAGGTTTCCACGAACCAGTCAGGTTTGTGCAGACCGTCTTCTCCCAACGGCACGGCCGTGGCGGGGCCAGCCAGTATCAGGCCGGTTAGCAAGGCGTAAGCAAATCTCAGCATGTTTTCCTCCCAGTTTTCAACCCAAGGTAGCAGTCCATGGCATGTTCCGAAGCATCCATTCGGCGATCAGGCTGATCGAATCGGTCGCTATCAGAATCGCGAAGACCACAAGCATACCACCCATGACCTTTTCGACATGCGCCAGTTTCGACCGGTGCTTGCCGACCCAGTTCAGGAACGGGCGCGCGAACAGCGCTGCAATGACGAAAGGGAAGGTCATGGAAATGCCATAGACCGCCAGCAAAAGCCCACCGCGCCAGACCTCTCCCATACCCGACGCAACCATCAGGATCGCAGCCAGCGCGGGGCCGACACAGGGTGTCCACCCGAACCCGAAGGCCAACCCCATGACATAGGATCCGACCACGGATTTCGGGGCGCCGACATTCTCGATCCGGGCCTGCCGATACAGGAAGCCAATCTTGATAACCCCCAGAAAGTGCAGGCCAAACGCCAGCAAAACGGCGGCCGCGACCCACTTCAAAATGTCGCGGTAAGCGATAAACGCCTGCCCAAGCGCGGTTGCCCCCATCCCCAGCAGCACAAAAATACTGGTCACGCCCAGCGCAAAGGCAACAGAGGACAGCACAAGCCGCTTCTGCGCGCCGGGCTCAAGGCCGCCCTCATCGCGCAACTCTCCCATCGAGAGCCCGGCCATGTAGCATAGGTAAAACGGCACAATGGGCAGAATGCAGGGCGTGAAGAACGATAACAGCCCCGCCAGCGCCGCCCCTGCAAAACTGATATCGAACATGTGACCGGCTCCTTCGGGTTAGGGCCTGCATGCTGGTTGCAGCAGCCACAACAACATATTACCTTATGCTTATGTTTAGATCGTTTCGTCAACTTGCGGTTTGGGCCGCGCTTGCTGTTTTTACGCAACTCCCACCCGCCATGGCAGACCCTGCCAGCGGGCTGCGTCTGCTGATGATCGAACAGCCGGGCTGCGCTTATTGCGTGGCGTTCAACCGCGACATCGCCCCGATCTATGAAAAGACAGAGCATGGTGCAGCGGCCCCGCTGTTTCATGCCGACCTGCGCAAAGACATGCCCGAGGGGATCACCTTGGAATCGAGGCCCTTTGTGACCCCGACTTTCATCCTCATCGGCCCCGATGGCCACGAGATGTCGCGCATGACCGGCTTTCCGGGAGAAGATTTCTTCTGGCCTTATATCGCGAAAATGATTGAGGAAGCTCAGACCGAGCTGGGCCAACCCGCTTTGAACTGACGGGTTTTGCCACAATCAACAGAATTTGACGCGCCGAACTCGCCACCTGCCTTCGCATCTGTTACAGTGTCTGGAACGATAGCGCGCTGATATAGCGCAGGCATGACAGTAACAGTCGGAACAAGCACCTTGCCAGACGGGCAACCAATGGAGCATGGCACCCAGACAGAATTCGGGCGCCAACCGGGGGAAGCATCGCTTCCGCCGACGTCTGACGTCAGCCATGACGCCTTGCAGGCAGAGGCGCGCGCGGCAGCCGATTTCCTAAAAGCAATGGGACATGAAGGCCGCCTGCTGATGCTGTATCATCTGTGCGAGCGCGATTGTTCGGTGACAGAACTGGAAAAGCTGATCTTGTCGCGCCAGGCCGCCGTCAGCCAGCAACTGGCCCGGTTGCGGCATGAAAAGCTGGTGACAACCCGGCGCGAGGGTAACCAGATTATCTATTCATTGGCAGATCAACGCGTGCGCGATGCGGTGCTTTTGATGCAACATATGTTCCGGAAACCCAAATTCTGATCCAGATCAAGGCGCCCCCTGTGTCGGGCGCTTAGCGTGCCCACACTCGAATTATCTGGGACGCGCGGATATGGACCTGATTCCGGTTGTTGAATACCTTGGCGAAAGCAATGTCGAAGCCTTGATGGGCCTGATGGTCGGCATGGTTTTCGGCATCGCCGCGCAACGTTCGCGCTTTTGTCTGCGCGCGGCCACCGTCGAATTTGCCCGCGGCGAAATGGGGCCGCGCATGGCGATCTGGCTGCTGACCTTCTCGACCGCCGTGGTCTGGGTGCAGGGCGCGCAATCGCTGGGCCTGTTCCGGGCTGATGACGCGCGGCTTATGGCCGTGGCCGGGTCATGGTCCGGCGCGGTTATCGGCGGGTTGATGTTCGGCGCAGGCATGGTGCTGGCGCGCGGCTGTTCGGGCCGCTTGCTGGTCTTGGCGGCAACGGGCAACCTGCGATCCGTCATTGCCGGTATGGTCTTTGCACTGGTCGCCCAAATGGCACTTTACGGCTGGCTTGCGCCCTTGCGCACATGGTTGGCAAGCCTCTGGACCACCCCCGGCGGGCGCAATGTGCATTTGCTGGACATGGTCGGGCTGAACCAAAACCTTGGGCTGTGGCTGGGTGTGGCGACTGCCCTGCTGGCCCTGTTCCTTGCATTTCGCCACAAGCTGACATGGAGCTCGCTGGTCTTTGCGTCTGGCGTGGGCTTTGCCGTAGCACTTGGCTGGATTGCTACATGGACCCTTGCGCAGATCGCCTTTGACCCAATCAATGTGACATCGGCCACATTCACCGGCCCTTCGGCCAACACATTGATGTTCTTTCTGGAACCCGCGCCAAGATTGCGCTTCGATATCGGGTTGGTGCCGGGCGTGGTGCTGGGGGCGTTCCTGGCCGCACTTTTCGCCAAAGAACTGAAATGGCAGGGCTATGACGGGGCCGATGCCATGCGCCGTTCGCTTGTCGGGGCTGCGCTTATGGGCTTTGGCGGTATGCTGGCAGGGGGCTGCGCTATCGGCTCGCTCACCGGCGCTTCGGTCTTTGCCACGACCGCGTGGCTGGCACTTTTGTGCATGTGGATCGGCGCGGCGCTGACCGATTTCCTGATCGATCAACGAGACGGGCGCGGGCACGCTGTAGCGGTCTGACCACAAGACAAAACGGGCGCGGAATGACCCGCGCCCGCCTTATGCAAGCTTATTCCCACTCCATCTCGGAAAACACTACGCCCGCGTTGCGGGTCGCCAGTTCCTCAAACGTGTCCAGATGGGTGTAGGGGGATTGGTCGACATAATAAGACGAGGTCAGGTCGCCGCCTTCGTCGATATGTTCGCCGATCTTTTCGCGCAGATACACCAGATAATCACGCGTATAGCGCCGCACCTGCGCCAGGTTGGTCGGGTGCCCATGACCGGGGATCACATAGGTCGGGTTCAATGGCTCGAACGCGTTTTCCCAGGTTTCGATCCAGCAGCTTGTGCAGGTGCCCTCAAAAATTGGCGGCATGCGTTCCTGAAAGGCGATGTCACCCGCAATCATCAACGATTGCTCTGGCAGCCAGACCTGCGTATCGCCCGCGCTATGGGCCGGGCCAAGATGCAACACCTCTATGCGGAAATCACCCATCGACGCGTCATACCTGTCGGTGAATGTCAGCGTGGGGGCCATGGGCACAGTGCCTTCGGCATTCTCGCGAGCATAGTTCTGCAAGGCTTGCAGCCCCTGCCCCGCGTCTTTCTCATATTCATGCGCGGCATCGACATGGGCCAGAACCGGCACATCCTGCTCTATCCAGTAATTGTTGCCCAGCATTGCATGGCCTTGCCCGTTTTCGGCAATCACCAGCTTGACCGGTTGGTCTGTGCGTTCGCGGATTTCCGCATGTAGGGCTTCGGCCAGCTTGTAGGACGCTCCGGAATTTATGACGACCACGCCATCACCGGTGATGATAAAGCTCAGGTTGTTGTTGTGCCCCGCGTTCTCATAGGTCGGCGGTGCCGTCGCGCCGATGGACGACCAGACATGCGGGATCACCTCTACCGGTTTGTTATACAGCACCGATTGCGGATATTTGTCTGCAATATCCTCCGACGCAAAAGCGGCCCCGGCCCAGAGTGCGGCCGTCATGGTTAACAGAATAGGGCGTGTCATCACTCAGATCTCCGGATTAAAACGATAGCCGCCATCGGCCAGCTTTTCGGCGCGGCCCAAGCCGCCATCATGCACATGAAAGCCCGCAACAAGCAGGTTGTCAGCGGTAATCCGGTCTAACAGCGCGACGCGGCTGGCAGCGCCCAGTTGCGGGTCTTGGTCGGCGGCTGACGCGAATTCGGGGCGCTCGAATGCCACATGGCCGTTGCCGATTGCATCGCCTGTCACAAGCACGCCTTGCCCGCCAAGCTGCACCTGGTAGGACATGTGGCCGGGCGTGTGTCCGGGGCTGGCCACAGCTTGAACGCCGGGCACGACCTCTGCGCCATCCTCGATGAGGATGACCTGATCGGCCACTATTTCCAGCCGCCGGGCAGCGCCCACGGCGAAGGACTGGCGCTCTGCCCCAATCGTGTCGATGGTGGCCGGGTCCATCCAGTAGTCCCATTCCGCCCGGCCCATGATGATCTGGGCATTCGGCAGGAAAGGTTCGTCGAAATCATCCAGCAACCCCCAGATATGATCGGGGTGGGCATGGGTGATGACCAGATGCGTGATGTCCTCTGGCGCGACCCCCATCTCGTCCAGCGTGTCGGGCAGCATACCCGCGCTTGGCATGAAATCGAAGCCAGCCCCCACATCGAACAACACCGTCCGTTCACCGTCGCGCAACAGCGTATGGTTGCACGGTGGAGTCATCTGGTCAGACAGCCCATAGCGCGCGCGCAGCTCTGCCAGAAATTCGGCTGGAAGCTGCTCAAGCGTCGAATCAAACGGCAAGACAAGGTTACCATCCGACACCATGTCCAACCGCGCCGACCCCGCTTCAAACGAGTTTACGGCCAAGGCACGACGCGGCAACAGACCCTGGGCAACAAGTGCGGCGGCAATACCGGATTGCAGGAAAAGACGGCGATGCATGTGATTTCTCCCTCAAGAAATACCCCGCACAAGGCGGGCAACAACCGGAAAGGCGAGGGAGAGCGCAGTGTTTCCGTGTGTTAGGTGTAATATATGGCCGAAGCCGGATGCAAGCCCCGTTACAGATTGCGCATCTGTAATTCGCGCGCGACCTCGGCGCGGACCAGCTTGCGGATGTTACGGGTAATCCGCTCGCCCAACTCACCCTGCAATTCTTGACGCACGATACGCGCCACCAGCTCTGCCAAGGCGTCTTCGTCGATCACAGTATCCGCCGTTTCCGCAGCCTCGGTAGCCCCGGCAGCCTCGGCAGCCTCGGCAGCCTCGGCAGGGGCGATTGCCAGTGCCTTTTCAAGTCGTGCAAGGGTTTCTTCCAGTTGAGTTTCGCCCTCAACATCCGGCTCGACCATGGGGCCAGAGGCAGTCGGCGCCGCGAATATCTGCGCTGCCCCCTGCCCGGCTTGGGCAATTCGGGTCAGTAATGGCGCACGCAGGGCGGCATCGGCAAAACTCGGATGCCTTGGCGACTCAACTGGATCAGGCTTGGACGCAATCACAGATTGCAGGGTTTCTGGGGCCGGATCAGATTTGGTTTCGACTTCCGGGAACTTGGGGTCTTGCGCCGTATCGGGTCCATCATCGACACGCAACGCCGAGGTCAGCACCAGTTTTCCGGGCGTTGCAGGCTTTGGGTGTGCCGGGTGTTCATCATGCGATACAAGACGCCGGATGGATGACAACACATCCTCTATTTCGTGCCGCGACATCGCCTCGGTCATGTCTTGCCCTTTCCCCACTGATAACACACACAGGGTGCGTGATCTGGCGCCACGCTCTCCACTGTTCCGCAGGCAGCCTAGCGCGTCCGGAACCGTCAGACAATCACCTATGCGCCGACAGGATTAATCTGCCTTGTTGAGGGCGCGCAGAATGCGGTCCAGCGCCTCGCCCTGCGCCGAAATGGCCGGTGCGTCCTTGACGGCGTTGTAATAGGCTTCCGGGTCATAGGTTGTAATGCCCAGCCCAAGGTGCTCGACCGTCAACAAGCCCATGCTGGCAAGCAGGTTGTAAGTGGCCGTTTGCAAACCGGCTTCGGCCTGCAACAAGGTGGTGCGCGCGTTCAGCAGATCGTTTTCGGCGTTCAGCACATCCAACGTGGTGCGCGCGCCCAGTCGCGCCTCTTCGCGCGTGCCATCGAAGGCGTTTTGCGAGGCCGTGACCTGCTGGCGGCTGGCACTGATGCGCGCGCGGGTCACATCCAGATTGGCCCAGGCCAGCGCCACGTTCTGCAACACCTGCGCCGCTGTTTGATGCAGCCCAGCGCGCGTCGCGTCGCGCCGAGCAATAGCTTGCCGTGACAAGGCCCGGAGTTGTCCACCCTGATAAATTGGACGGGCATATGTAATCCCCGCCGTCACGCTGCCCACGTCGCTGGCCGCTTGATTCGAGAAACTGCGCCCGACCCCGGCACTGCCAGTCACAGACCCGTGGCGCTGCGCCTCGACGCGCTCAGCGTTCAGATCGCCCGCCGTCACCTCGAACTGGGCTTGCAGGATGCTCGGATGCGTGCGGCGCGCAATGTCTTGTGCCGCCTGCAAGGAGGCTGCCGTGCGCGGCAACGCCGGCGCGGCCCTCAGGCTTGATGGATAGCTGCCGGTCACAAGTTTGTAGCCCTCGCGGGCGGCGGCAAGATCACCCTCAGACGCGGCAAGCTGCGAACGGGCGGCGGCCAGGCGCGCCTCTGCCAGCGATACGTCTGTGCGCGTCACCTCGCCCAGCTCGAACCGTTCGCGCGCGGCGCTCAACTCTCGGGTAATGACCCGCACCGTGGCCTGCTGCAACAGCACGGCTTCGGTTGCCGTCCGCACGTCCATGAAGGCAGAGACAGCATTGAGCAAAACCTGCTGCTCAGCGTTCAAAAGTGCCTGACGGGTGGCCAGAACTTGCGCTTTCGCCGCCTCCTTGGCCAATCGGCCCCGCCCAAAGTCCACGAGTGTGACCTCGGCATTCAGGTTGAACGACAACGTCAACGACTCAGAGCCACTTGATTGGGCCCGCCCCTGAAGCCCAGCCACGAAATTCACCACCGGGCGCAACTGCGCGACGGCGATGGCGACATCCTCATCTGCGGCCCGCAACACAGCGCGATTCTGCTCCAGAATGTTGGAATTCTGATAAGCTGCAACAAAGGTATCTGCCAATGATTGCGCCATGGCAGGAATCGGTGAACACAGCGCAGCGGCAATGCAAAGAGCACTCAGACGTCGGATCATTTCGCGGCCTTTTGTATGTCGGTTTTACAGGCTGAAAGCGTGATCGCGTTCGAAACCGGGAAGCACCGGCGCGCCTGCATTGAATTCGTCGCGCCATGCAATGCGGCCCTGCTGCTTCACACCAATACGCACCACACCCAGCGATCCTTCAACGAACAGGCAAGCCGCACGTCCGCCCTCGCGCAACTGGTCGGTCAGGGCATCGGGAAACTGCTCTACTCCGCCTTGCAAGATCATGGCGTCGTAAGGCGCATAGTCCGGCGCACCGTTCGTCAGCGGTCCGGTGTGCAGCACAACAGTGTCGCAGCCAGTGGCGCTCAGTGCGGCTTGGGCTTCCGCAGCAAGCACCGTGTCTTCCTCTACCGCGACGACACCTTGAGCGATCTGGGCCAGAACCGCCGCAGAATAGCCCGTCCCGCAGGCAATATCGAGCACAAGGTCGCGATTTCCGACTTCCAGCGCATCCAGCATCTTGGCGAATGTTCGGGGTTCCAGCAGCACACGGCCGCCGCCCAAATCAATATTATTGCCCATATAGGCAGCCTCGATCAGGCGCTCTGGCGTGAACACCTCGCGCGGGATACGCAGCATCGCGTCTATGATCGGGAACTTGGTCACATCCGAGGGGCGCACTTGCGTGTCCACCATCATGGTGCGACGGGCGGTGAAGTCCGGCATGATGTGAACTCTCCGGTTCAGTTTCTGTCCGCCTGTGCTTGCCACAGAATGCCCCTCATCGCAACATGGCATAGCATACCAAGCGCGGGTTTTGCGTTGGCCCGCGCTATGCTAGGGCAAGCAAAAAGCAGCAAAGGGGAAACACCATGCATTATGCCATTTATCTTGCCGGCGAGATCCACAGTGATTGGCGCGATGCGCTGATTGCCGCTTCTGACGGGTTGCCGGTGTCTTTCAGCGCGCCCGTCACCGACCACGCAGCGTCGGATGATTGCGGTGTGGCCATTCTGGGCGCAGAGGACAACAAGTTCTGGCACGATCATAAAGGCGCGAAGTTAAACGCTATCCGAACCCGCAAGGCCATAGAAGAGGCCGATATCGTCGTGGTCCGCTTCGGCGATAAATACAAGCAATGGAACGCCGCCTTCGATGCAGGCTACGCTGCCGCACTTGGCAAATCGCTGATCGTGATGCACGGGGCCGACCACCAGCACGCCCTGAAAGAGGTCGATGCCGCCGCCCTTGCCGTGGTCGAAACGCCCGAACAGGTCGCCCAAATCCTGCGCTATGTGACTGAAGGCGCCTTGCCACGCTGATTCCAGCTTTACAGGTCTATCACATCGCAGCATTACCCTACACGCTATTATAAAGCATCAGGAGTATAACATGCTTAACGAGTTCAAGGCCTTCATCATGCGCGGCAATGTCATGGACATGGCCGTGGGTATCATCATCGGCGCGGCCTTTACCGCCATCGTCACCTCGCTGGTGGATGATCTGGTCAATCCGCTGATCGGACTGATCATCGGCGGGGTTGATTTCAGCAGCATCAGCTTCGGGCTGGGCGAAGCTCAATTCATGATCGGCAATTTCATCAACGCGGTCATCAAGTTCGTGATTATTGCATGGGTGGTGTTCCTGCTGGTCAAGGGCGTGAACCGGGTAGCCAGTGTGGGCAAGAAGAAAGAAGAAGCGCCCGTGGAAGAAGCACCGAAAGGCCCGACGAGCGAAGAGTTGCTTGTCGAAATTCGCGATGCTTTGAAAGCGCGCTAGGGCAACGCCCCTCTTGCCAAAATCGGGCGCGCAGGTTATGCGCGCCCTGCCTTTCAGAAGGCACAAGTCTCCGCAACCTTGTCAAAACGGACCATATACATGACCCGCACTTACCTGCCCGGCGTAATCGCCATGGCGGCCATTGTCGTCGCCTCGAATATTCTTGTTCAATTCCTGTTCGGAAACTGGCTGACATGGGGGGCGTTCACCTACCCTCTGGCCTTCTTGGTCAATGACGTGATGAACCGCGTCTACGGCCCCCAAGCCGCGCGCCGCGTTGTGTGGGTCGGCTTCGCCGTCGGCGTTATCTGTTCGTTGATCGGCACGCAGATCATGGGCGAATTCGGTCCATTGGTGACATTGCGCATCGCGCTGGGGTCGGGCACCGCGTTTCTGGTGGCCCAACTGGTCGATGTTGCGATTTTCGACCGCCTGCGCGAAGACAAGCATGGCGGAGCATGGTGGCGCGCGCCGTTGGCATCGACCTTGGTCGGGTCCACGCTGGATACTGCCTTATTTTTCAGCATCGCGTTTTCTGCGTCGTTGATTTTCCTGGAACCCGCCAATGACGTGTCATGGGCCGGGGAAATCCTGCCACTGCTTGGTTTTGGGCCCGAAGCCCCGCTTTGGGTGTCGCTCGCAGTCGCAGATTGGGCGGTCAAACTGTCGCTCGCGCTGCTGGCACTAGTGCCTTTCCGCCTGATCGTTTCGAAAATGACGCAACCTGTCGCATAATTTCTTTTGACAAACACAAAATATGTGCCACCATTCTCCTAACAGCAACGTAATGAAAGGAGGTGGTCCAGTGTCTAGAGTGATGTTGGAGAGAGGTGCGAAGACAGTCAGAGGGGGCAAAACCTGACGGCAGCCCCGATGGGGAACCCTTTTTGATTGGGCCGTGCTCTAATTCGGCTCCATCTCCTGAAGCTCGTTTAGGGCCGTCCATTATTTGGGCGGCCCTTTCGTTCACCGGCGAAAGCAAGATGCGCATAACTGATGAAATCACCCTGCAAGACTGGGAATTGACCGAAACATTTACCCGATCGCAAGGACCGGGCGGGCAGAATGTGAACAAGGTGTCATCTGCGGTGGAATTGCGGTTCGAAGCCGCGCGCAGCCCAAACCTGACCGATCCCGTCAAGGCGCGCCTGCGACGGCTGGCCGGACGGCGCTGGACGCAGGATGGCGCGTTAATTTTGCGGGTGGAGGAGACGCGCAGCCAGACCCGTAATCGCGAAATTGCGCGCGCCCGGTTGGCAGAGCTGATCGTGCAGGCCACCAAACGGCCCAAACCGCGCATTGCCACGCGGCCAACGCTGGCCAGCAAGCGCAGACGGCTTGACGCGAAGTCGCATCGCGCTGGCATAAAAGCTGGCCGGGCCGAGCCTCGTGAAGACCCATGAAGATGTGATGCGCAAATGCGCTTAAGCGTCATAAAACTGATACATAACCATGGCACGCGGGCCGAAATGAAGGAACGAGCAGATGAATACCGCAAGCAGGCCCATAGACATCCTGAACAACGCGCTGGAATTCGTGCGGCCCGCGTTCGTGCAGGTCGCGGCGCTTTGCTTGCGCAACGGCGCACGCGGGACGGAGGTGTTGCTGATCCAGACCCTGACGCGCAAATTGTGGATGATCCCCAAAGGCTGGCCGATGGACGGGATGACGTTGGCAGAGGCAGCCGCTCAGGAAGCGTGGGAAGAAGCCGGAGTGCGCGGGCGGATTACAACGGACCCGGTAGGCGCATTCACCTATACCAAGATCAAAAGCAGCGGGCTGCCCGTGCAATGCCGCGCGCAGGTATTCCGACTGGATGTGACCGAAACCTCCGATACGTTTCCCGAAGCGAACAAGCGCACCCGTCAATGGGCCAGCCCGCAAAAGGCCGCCTCGGCGGTCCAGAACCCACACTTGGCGCGCTTACTGGCATCATTGTAAAGATTTTGTAAAAATCGTACAGTTATCCACAGCCTTCGGGGACCGTTGCCGCCCCGCAGAAGCGGTGCTATCCCCCGTCGTCACAAAACCTTCACAAGGGAATCGACGGGCGTGGCAGAGCAGTTCGAGAAATCGTGGAAAACCCTGAACAAGGATCTTGGCAAGATTTCCGCGATGGAACAGGCCATGGCCTATACATCGCGCCCGCTGGTCGCGTCTGGGGTTGCTCTGGCGTTCATGGCCCTGACCGGGATCATTGCGGCCGCGCTGATCGGTTTCGACCCATTGGGGCTGATCGTTGTCGCCGCCGCCATTATCGGCGCCTATATGGCGCTGAACATTGGCGCCAATGACGTTGCAAACAACATGGGCCCGGCAGTGGGCGCACGCGCGCTGACCATCGGCACAGCACTGATTGTCGCGGCCATTTGCGAAACAGCAGGTGCCCTGATCGCCGGGGGCGATGTTGTCGGCACCGTGTCGCGCGGCATTATCTCGCCAGAGGCGGTGGCCGAAACCCAGACTTTCATCTGGGCGATGATGGCCGCCCTTCTGGCCGGCGCGCTTTGGGTCAATCTTGCAACATGGGTCGGCGCGCCCGTCTCCACCACGCATTCCATTGTGGGCGGCGTGATGGGCGCGGGCATTGCCGCCGCAGGGCTCAGCGCTGTCAACTGGGAGATGATGGGCCGGATCGCGGCCAGCTGGGTGATTTCGCCCCTGCTAGGGGGGCTGTTTGCCGCAGCATTTCTTGGAATCATCAAGTCGCGGATCATCTACCGCCCCAACATGATAGACGCCGCGCGCTTCTGGGTTCCGATACTGATCGGCATTATGGGCGGATGCTTTACAACATATCTGGCGCTGAAAGGGTTCAGCAAGATTTACAAGATCAGCTTCGAGAACGCGCTGCTGCTGGGGCTGGCGGTTGGAATCGTGTTGACCATCGCGATGCGCCCGGTGATCCGATACCAAAGCAAGGGTATGGAGAACCGCAAGAAATCGCTCAAGGTGTTGTTCAACATCCCGCTGATATTTTCGGCCGCGCTGCTCTCCTTCGCGCATGGCGCCAATGATGTCGCAAATGCCATCGGCCCGGTGGCCGCTATCGTTCATGCCGTGCAGGATGGGGGCGCGTCCGACAGCGTCGCCATCCCGCTTTGGGTCATGCTGATTGGCGCTGTGGGCCTGTCTGTAGGGCTTTTGCTGTTTGGGCCGAAACTTATGAATATTGTCGGCAGCGAGATCACACGCTTGAACGCCATGCGCGCTTATTGCGTGGCACTGGCCGCCGCGATTACGGTGATCTTCGCGTCGGGACTCGGGCTACCAGTGAGTTCGACCCATATCGCCATCGGAGCAGTGTTCGGGGTCGGCTTCTTTCGCGAGTGGTATCACGAGCGTATTCTGAAAGAAAACAGGCTGGACACAACATCGCCCCCCGAAGTGCGGACCCGCAGAAAGGTCGTGCGGCGCGGGCATTTCGTAACAATACTTGCCGCTTGGGTTGTAACAGTGCCGGCAGCGGCCTTGCTGTCAGCGCTACTATTTTACGGGATGCGCTTGATTACCCTGTAAACTAGGCGCAGGCAGCTTAGCTGCGGCGGACACGGATAATCACATCAACGCGTGCGATCTCTGCGCCCGCTGGTGCCGCAGGCAATCGGCTGATTTCCAGCTCGGACGCCGGCGCATCGCTCAGCTCCTGAGTATCTTCCCAGAAGAAATGCGGGTGATCGTCGGTGCATGTATCGAAATACGATTTCTGTCCATCGACCGTGATCTCATTCATCAGCCCAGCGTCGCAAAACGCCCGAAGCGTGTTGTAAACGGTCGCGAGGGACACGCTTTCACCACGTTCTTTTGCGGCAATGAACAGCCCTTCGGCGGTCACATGACGATCGCAACCGTCCCCCACCAGCAGGCTGGCCAATGACAAACGCTGACGCGTTGGCCGCACTTGCGCGCCGGACAACCAGCTTGCGCCGGTCTGCATGGCGGCATCGGTGATATCTGCAAAATTCGTATCCATGCCTATTAAATACGCGCGCGCGACGCAGAATTCAAATGAAAACAGGTCGCAGGGGGCACCACGCGGTCTTGCGGCCCGTCAAATGAGGGTGATAAACCCGTGCAACGCCAAATAAGGAGTGCCGATATGTCCCAGTTCCCGACCTCGTTTGACAAAGAGGGCCTGCTGGCCTGCGCCCGCGGCGAATTGTTCGGCCCCGGCAATGCGCAACTGCCCGCGCCGCCGATGCTGATGATGGACCGCATCACGGATGTATCCTCGGATGGTGGATTGCATGGCAAAGGGCATATCACAGCGGAATTCGACATCACGCCCGACCTGTGGTTTTTCGAATGTCATTTCCCCGGAAACCCCATCATGCCCGGCTGTCTGGGCCTTGATGGCCTGTGGCAGTTGACCGGCTTCAACCTTGGCTGGCGTGGCTGGCAGGGTCGCGGCTACGCGCTTGGCGTGGGCGAGGTGAAGTTGACCGGAATGGTGCGCCCCGACCGCAAGATGCTGACTTACAAGGTGGACTTTACCAAAGCGATCCAGACCCGCCGCCTGACCATGGGCGTGGCCGATGGAACGGTCGAGGCCGATGGCGAAGTCATCTATCAGGTCAAGGACATGAAAGTCGCCCTGTCAGAGGGCTAACCCGGCAGGCACTCTGCCGCACAAAACAGGTGGGGTGGTGGCGGCAGACCAACCCAATTTGATTCAGATCAGGACATTTCACGCAAATCCGGTTACAAAAGCCCCAACCGAAAGCGGAGAGCCATGCGCCTGACGACCAGAACAAACCTTGCCCTGCGGGTCTTGATGACCTGCGGGATCAACCACGGCGAAAAGCTGCGCACCGCCGATATTGCCGAGCGCTGCAATGCCTCGGTGCATCACCTGTTGCAGGTTGTCCACACGTTGCAAGAGCACGGGTTTGTCGAAACATTGCGCGGGCGCGGCGGCGGATTGAAGCTGTCACGCGACAGCGAAGACATCTCTATTGGGGAAGTGTTTCGCATCTTCGAATCCGGCACGCCTTTTGCCGAGTGCTTTTCGCCAGAGGGCAACACCTGCCCGCTTGTCAGCGCCTGCCGCTTGCGAAATTACATTACACGCGCGCTGGACGCCTTCTACCACGAATTGGACATGGTAACGCTGCAAGACCTTGTGCGCGGAAATTGTGGGTTGCGGGAATTGCTTGCAATGGCGCCCCAAGCCCCCAAAAACTGTGCGCCCGCGCAATAACTCGCGCCAATCAAGTATCACGCTTGCGGCCTTGCCCTAACAGCGTGCCTGCCCTAGACAGGCTGGCGGCATGAATACAAGGGGGGACGCCAATGCGTCGCGTGGTCATTACAGGTCTGGGTGTCATTTCGCCCATTGGGAACAACGCCGAGGAAGTTTCGGACAGCCTGCGCAAAGGGCGGTCGGGCATTGTCTTTGCCCCGGAATATGCTGAACACGGGTTCCGCAGCCAGGTCAAAGGCGAACCGAAAATTGTGCTTGAGGACCATATCGACAAGCGCAACCTCCGCTTCATGGGGCCGGGTGCTGCGTATAACTTTCTGTCCATGGAGCAAGCGATTTCGGATGCCGGGCTAGAGGAAGCGGATATTTCCAACCCGCGCACCGGGCTTGTGACCGGATCGGGCGGGCCGTCCACATCGAACCTGTTTCAGGCACACAAGATCGTGGTCGAAAAGGGCAGCCCCAAGCGCATGGGACCATTCATGGTCACGCGCTGCATGTCGTCCACGAACTCTGCCTGTCTGGCGACCCCCTTCAAAATCAAAGGCGTGAATTACTCGATCACATCGGCCTGTTCGACATCGGCGCATTGCATCGGCAACGGCGTGGAACTGATCCAGATGGGCAAGCAAGACATTGTCTTCGCGGGCGGAGGCGAGGAGCTGGACTGGACCCTGTCCTGCCTGTTTGACGCGATGGGCGCGATGTCGTCCAAGTATAACGACACGCCCGAAGCCGCCGCGCGCGCGTTCGACGCCACCCGCGACGGCTTCGTCATCGCTGGCGGTGGCGGGATGCTGGTTCTGGAAGAACTGGAACACGCGAAAGCACGCGGTGCCAAAATCTATGCCGAAGTCACAGGCTATGGGGCCACATCCGACGGGCATGACATGGTCGCCCCCTCTGGTGAAGGCGGCGAGCGGTCGATGCGGCTGGCGCTTGGCACCCTGCCCGAAGACCGGAAGGTCAGCTACATCAACGCGCATGGCACCTCGACCCCCGCAGGTGACGTGACAGAGGTTGAAGCCATCCGCCGTATCTGGGGCGAGGGCAATGTGCCCCCCATCTCATCCACCAAGTCGCTGACCGGCCACAGCCTTGGTGCGACCGGCGTGCATGAGGCGATCTATTCGCTGCTGATGATGCAGGGCAATTTCATCACCGCCTCTGCTAATGTAAGCGAACTGGACCCGGCCATCCGCGAGGGCGAAATCGCCACATCGCTGGTCGAAAACGTGGAACTGGATTCGGTTCTCTCCAACAGCTTCGGCTTTGGCGGCACCAACGCGACACTGCTGTTCAGCGCCTGGCGCGACTAAGGGGGCTGTCATGACAGGTCTGATGCAAGGCAAACGCGGGCTGGTCATGGGCGTGGCCAATGAACGCTCTATCGCGTGGGGAATCGCGCAGGCACTGGCGGCCGAGGGCGCGGAACTTGCCTTCAGCTACCAGGGCGAAGCCTTCGGGAAGCGCGTGGAACCCTTGGCCGCGAGTGTCGGGTCCGACCTGTTATTGGATGTCGATGTCAGCGACGATGCGTCCATGGATGCCGCCTTTGCCGCGCTGAAAGACCGCTGGGGCAGCATGGATTTTCTGGTCCATGCCATCGCTTTTTCGGACAAGGCCGAACTGACGGGCCGTTTCCGCGACACCAGCCGCGCAAACTTTGCGCATTCGCTGGATATTAGCTGCTACAGCTTCATTGATGCGGGTCGCCGCGCGGCAGAGTTGATGCCGAATGGCGGCTGCCTGCTGACCGTGACTTTCCAAGGGTCCAACAAGGTGACGCCGTTTTACAACGTGATGGGCGTGGCCAAGGCCGCGCTGGAAAGCGCCACGCGCTACCTGGCCAATGATCTGGGCCCGGAGGGCATTCGCGTGAACGCGATAAGCCCCGGCCCGATGAAAACGCTCGCAGGCGCGGCCATCGGCGGCGCGCGCAAGACCTACCGCCATACCGAGGCAAACGCTCCCTTGCGGACAAACGCCACGCTCGGCAGCGTGGGCGGTGCGGCGGTGTTTCTGGCCAGCGACTACGGCGCGCATACCACGGGAGAAATTGTGCATGTCGATGGCGGCTATCACATCATGGGCTTGCCGCAGGTAGAGAACCTGTAAAGGGGGGCTGCGCGCCCCCCTCTGGGCCTTGCGGCCCATTCACCCCGGCGGAGTATTTCGGGCAAGATGAACGCGCTTTCCAAGCCTAAGGCCGAAGGCAACGCCACCAAGCGATAACGCAAGTGTTGCCGAGACGTAAAGCGCGGCGGCAGCGTAGTTGCCCGCTTGCAGGAAAAGCAGCGTTTCCAATCCGAACAGTGAAAAGGTGGTGAAGCCGCCGCAAAACCCCGTCATGCCAAAGGACCGTGCGCGTGGCGACAAGGGCAAAGCCGCCAATAGACCGATCAGAACCGAGCCCGCGACATTCGCAGCCAAGGTGCCGTAAATCGGCAAAAGCCACCACAGCCCCGCCCGTGCGCCTGCACCAATGCCGGCTCCAAGGGCGACCCAGAGGCTCATAGACCGCCCAGCCAAAAGCCGAGCGCCACAGCCGCAACCGACAGCATCACAGAGCCTGCGACATTTGCCACTGCACGCGCGTGCCCTCCTGCTTGCCACATCTGCACGGTGTTTAGCGCAAAGCTGGATACCGTGGTGTAGGCCCCCAGAACGCCAGTTGCCAGAAACAGCCAAACCAAGCTGCCGGGCGCGGCGTTCGCCGCCACCACCCCCAGCGCCAGGCTACCGGTCGTGTTGACGACTGCGATCCCGCGCGCTCCGGACAGGCGCGTGCATATCCAACTGCGGACAAGACCGCCCAAGGCTCCACCCGCGATAATTGCCAGAACTGCCATGATTTCCGGTTTCATTCTGCCTGCTTACCCGATTTAGAAGCCGCGCCCCAAGCCGAAACCCGCACCCCAAGATTGACTTGGCCTGACACCGCGCGGTAAGGCGCAAAGCAGCAACAACAAGAGGTCGCGCAAGTGTCGTCCCAAGTGATCGAAGATGCAATCACCGCAGGCCGCGACGTGCTGCATACAGAGGCGCGCGCCCTTGGCAGAATGGCCGATGAGCTTGGGGCCGAATTTGCGCAAGCCGTGGAAATACTGACTGGCTTGAAAGGCAGGCTGATCGTCGTGGGCATCGGCAAATCAGGCCATGTCGGGCGCAAGATGGCGGCGACCTTCGCCTCTACCGGGACGCCTGCGCATTTCGTCCACGCATCGGAAGCCAGCCATGGCGACCTTGGTATGATAACGCAGGATGATTGCTGCATCTTGCTGTCCAATTCCGGCGAGTCGCGCGAATTGAGTGATGTCATCGGCTATACCCGGCGGTTCAACATTCCCATGATCGCGATCACGCGCGCACCAAACAGCACGCTTGGCAGCCGTGCCGATATCGTGCTCGCCCTGCCCGATGTGCCCGAAGCCTGCGCAATCGGCATGGCGCCCACCACCTCGACCACGGCCAGCATGGCCTTGGGCGATGCGCTGGCGGTCGCGGTCATGCGCCGCAAGGGCTTTAACCCGGAGCGGTTTCACGTCTTTCACCCCGGCGGCAAGCTAGGCGCGCAATTCCTGCGCGTGGCGGACCTGATGTATACCGGTGACATGTTGCCGCTGGTGGCAGAGGACACGCCGATGTCCGATGTTCTGATGCGGATGACCGGCACCGGCTACGGTGTGGCAATCATCATCGAGGGGCAGCGCCTGACCGGCATCATTACCGATGGCGACTTGCGCCGCAACATGGACGGGTTGATGACACGCCGCGCCGCAGATGTCGCGACCCGCAACCCCAAGACCATCCAGCCCGACGCACTGGTGTCCGAAGCTGTGGCGGTGATGAACGGAAAGAAGGTCAATGCGCTTTGCGTGGTGGACGCGGCAGGAAACGTGCAAGGCATGATCCGGCTGCATGATTGCTTGCGCGCAGGGGTGGTTTGAAGATTTGTGCGGACCGAAAATTTCATAACATCGAGGGCGTCGATCACGCGCCTGAAACAAAGGTAAGGCAACATGAAGAAGGTCGGCGAATACTGGGTTCCGGATGTAGATACATTCTGGTTCAAGAACCTGCGCAAAACCAAGGCGAATTATGAAAACGGCGGCCATGGAACGCAGTTGCACCACCTGACAGACGCGATGTCCCATATCCGCGTGCAGGTCGGCGATGCACGCATGGCGGCCAGCGTGGCCATTGATGCGGGCGCAAATGTCGGGGCCTATGCGCGCCACATGGCCGGGCAATTCGGCCATGTTCATGCGTTCGAGCCTGCGCAAGACACCTTCGATTGTCTAAAGCGTAATGTCGCCGATTGGGGGCTGAAGGACCGGATTACCGTGCATCAAAAAGCAGTGTCAGACGCGCCCGGCGGCGTCAGCATGGGCACGCCGGGGCTTTTCAGACGCTCTATCTCACGCGAAGTAAGCGGCACGGGCGATATTCCGGCAGTCACGCTCGACAGCCTTGAGATGACAGAGGTTCTGTTCCTGAAATTGGATGTTGAAGGATATGAATTGAAAACCCTTCATGGAGCGTATGCTCTTCTGGATCGGTGCAAACCTTTTGTGATGATGGAAATGAAAGAGCGCAAAGTGGCCAAGGGGACAGCGGACATGGCCGCCCATGAGTTTTTGATAGAGCGTGGATATGCAGTAAGTGCGAAGCTGGGGACACCCTTCGTCGACTGGTTATATGCGCCCGCCCACATGTCGCCATGATAAGATGAATAAAATCACCAAGGCTTTTAAACGGTTTACGCGCTTTGCGTGGTCGATGACGCGCAAGCGGTGCAAAGCATGATTCGCCTGCATGATCGCCTGAGCGCCGGCGTGGTCTGAGCCGGGCTACTCCGCCAGCAGAACCGGGGCCAAACGGGCGGCAAAGGCTTCGCGCCCGGCGGCGCTAAGGTGGTCTTCGTCGGTCCACAAACTGCGCTGGCAATTCAGAAAGTCATCCGGCATTTGCAGATCAATCACGGCCATCTGATCGACCACGGAAACCCGCGCCATGGCTTGCGCCCGACGGGCGATCTCTTGCGTCATGCGGTCGAATAGTTCCGACTGGCCCGGGCGCAGGGCGAAATCGTGGCGACATCCTTTCACCATGACATAGCTGTCGGGCAGGTGCATTTCGATGCGCGGTGTCAACCATATCACCGGCACATGGACCGACAAGGACTCAAGATAACGACCGATCGCGCCGATCAACTCTGTCTTGACCACTAGCTCCATGAAGGGGATCGGCATCTCTGGACCGAAAGTGCGGAACAGCCGCTCGGCGCTACGCCCGGCGGCATCGGCCACCATATGCTGGCCTGCGCTTTCAAGGATCACATGGCGAAACAGCCCCGGGTCTTGCGCCACCAGTGCGCGGAACGGGTCCAGATTGCACGAATCCTCGGGCGTGCCGGGCCTGCACCCCGCGCGCGACAGGCCGAACAGGAATGGCGTGTCGCTGACCGCGAACAGACCTTCCACCAGGTCCAGCGCGTGGCTGTCGCCCAGCACAGCAACGCCGGGGCCATATTGGTCGCGGCATGCCGCCAAGCGGGCCGCCAAGGCTGTATCAAGCTCTGGGGCGCGGTAGACGAAACGGCACTCGGTCGGGTCAGAATAGCGCGCGATCATATCGGCGTCTTGCAGCACTTCGAAGGTGCGGCGATCTTCGTCGCTTGCCTGCGCAAGCCACAGCGCCGCGCGCCCCTCGGTCTGCAACCCCCAGACCCCGAACGCGACAAAGCCCGCCATGCAAGATAGAACGGCGGCAAACAGGGCCTTGCGCTGCGGCAGGAACCGCGCCCGACCCTGTCCATGATGCCTGAAAGGGCGCTCGACAAGAAACCAGCTCAGCGCCGCCAGCACAAAGACCAAGGCGCATAGCAACAACATCACATGCAGCGCAGGCTCGGCTCCCAAATAGATCCGGGTGAAGGCAAAGAGCGGCTGGTGCCAGAGATACGCACTGTAACTGACAAGCCCGACCGCAACTAGCCCGTGCCAGCCCAAAACACGCCCCAGAACGGTGCCCTTGTCGCAGAACAAGATCAGCGCCACCACGCCGCAGACGGGCAGCAGCGTAGCATAGGACGGGAACAGCACCGACTTGTCATACAAAAAGATCGCCGCCAAAATCGCGCCGAAACCAGCGATACCGACCGCCTCGCGCAGCATGCGCGGCAGGGCATGCAAACGGGTGCGTATGGCCGTTGATGACAGCGCAAAGGCGCATAGCGCGCCTGCCAACAGCTCCCATGCACGGGTCGGGAAGAAAAAGAAGCTTTGCGCCGGTTTGATCCGCCAGGCGGCCTCGCTCAGCGCGAAGCTGCACAGCAGCAAAACAAGGCTGGTCCAAAAGGCCGCGCGTTTGCCGCCCAATCGCCATGCCAGCAGCACTATGGGCGGAAAGATCAGATAGAACTGCTCTTCGACCGCAAGCGACCATGTGTGCAAAAGCGGGTTGAATTCTGCCGCCGGGGCGAAATAATCCAGCCGGTCAATGAAGAGGATGTTGGACAGGAACAGCGCCACCGCCGCTGCGGTTTCCGCGAAATCCTTGAACGCGGGGGGCAGCAGTAGCCAATACGCGACCGGGATGCACACCGCCATGACCAGAAACAGCGCGGGCAGAATGCGCCGCGCGCGCCGCTCGAAGAACTGCCGGAAGGTGAATTGCCCCTGTTCCAAATCGCGTAATATAATAGAAGTGATGAGGTAGCCAGAAATGACGAAGAACACGTCTACGCCGACGAACCCACCCTGAAATAGGGTAAACCCGGCGTGGAAGAACACCACCGGCAAGATCGCAATCGCGCGCAGGCCGTCAATCTCTGGGCGATAAGCAATCATTCGAGAATGTGTTCCTGAAGTTCAAAAACCCCGCCAATCTAGACGAGAGCGGCAGGGCCTAGCTGACGTTTGTCAGTTCCCGTCCTTCGCCTCATACTCCGCAGCCTCTGCCAGCCATTCGGCGGCATAATCCACGTCTTGCCATTCCTTGAACCACGGGCCGCCGCGCGTGTGGTGCACGGCTTGCGGGTAGCCAGTGTCAGGCTTGTCATACCAGCCTTCTAGCCAGTTCCATCCGGTCGGCAGCGCGCCGATTTCGTCATCCTGCGCCCATTGCAGGCGGTGCAGAAAGGCGCCGCTTTCACGGTTCACCAGTTCCGGCGTCAGCTGCTGCGTGCTGGGATGGCCGCAATTCATCAGCATGAAGGACGACCAGTTCTTGCGCGGATAAGCAGATTGCGGCACCCCATCCATCTTGGTGGTTTCCTTGGGAACGTAATCGTGCTGCACAACCATCACGGCCTTGGACGGGTCCATGTAATCCTGCAATTCGGCCACATCGCCGAAGAACAGGAAGTCGCAATCCACGAAGATCGCCCAACCCTCATAGCCCGCCAAATGCGGCACGAGGAAACGCGAATAGGTGAACTCGGTCGAGGCCAGCGGGTCGATCTCTCGCGTATACAAGCCCTGATCCACGAGGTCTTGCAGCTTGATCGGCATCACCTCGACCGGGATAGTGGCGTGCTTTTCCAGCGACTGCTTGGCCACCTGATACGCGATATCCTCGCGCGAATCCCAGCCGATATAAACCCGAAGCTTGTCCATGTCTCAGACCTTTCCGTTGCTATGCCACGTCATTACCGCGCCTTGGCCACCGGGAAAACCGGTATTTCAACTACACCGATCGCTTGGCAGCATGGCGCTTATCGTCTCGAACGCCCGGTCCAGCGGGGCCATGACCTGCGCCTGCACGCGGGCGGCCTTTGCCAAATAACGCGCGCGAAAGTCAGGGTCTTGCGCATCGACCACTGCCTGCGCCATGGCGGCGGTATCTGGCACGCATAATGCAGCCCCGTGCGTGGCCAACAGGTCATACGCCGCGTGGAAATTTCCGACATTCGGACCATGCACGACCAACACTCCCAGCCCCACGGCTTCAAACGGGTTCTTGCCGGTCATGACCCGCCCCTCCAGCGGCAAAGACTGGCCGGGATAAGCGACCGGCACCAGCCGCAACCAGACCCCCATCTCGCCCATGCTGTCAGCGATATAGACCTGTGTTTCAGGCGTAATCGGCTGGCCCTGGGACCGGCGGGCAATTCGTGCGGAGTCAAATACGGCCCGCGCATCGGCCTCTGTGCGGTCGGCATCGCGCATCTGGCGCGGCGCGATTATCATCAGAAGATCCGGGCAAGCGTCCAACGCTTGTGCGTGCACCTGCATGACCTGCGACTCTTCCTCGGTCCGGGTGGACGCCGCCAGCCAGCGCGGGCGGTCGCCGATTTGTGCTTTAATTTCAGCGCGGGCCTGCGCGTGGTCGGGCGGCGGGGTCGACGCGGCTTTTAGCAACCCTGTGACCCTGATCTTGCCCATCGGCGCGCCGATCTGGGCGAATAGCTCTGCCGAGCGGTCGTCCTGCACATGGATTTCACCAAACAGGTCCATCAGCCAGCCATTGGCGCTGGCCGCGCGTTTGCGGTTGCGCAGGCGGCGCGGAGTGACATGGGCGTTGAGGATGACCATGGGGATGCCGCGTTTGTGGGTTTCCGCCAGCAGGCGCGGCCAGAGGTCCATTTCCGACAGCACAAACGCATCGGGGCGCCAATGGTCTAGGAACCGCGCAACGGCACCGGGGTAATCTGCGGGCGCGTAATGGTGAATGACGCGCGGGGGCAGTTGGCGCTTGGCCATCGCATCGGCGGCGGCGCGGGTGATCGAGGTCAGCAGGAAATGCGTCTGCGGGCGGGTCTGCGACAGGCGGTCGAGCAGCGTCAGAAGCACCGTCACCTCGCCTACGCTGACACCGTGGAGCCACAGGAGTTCGCCATCGGGGCGGGCCTGCACGGGGTGGCCCCAGCGTTCGGATAAGCGCGCGGGGTCTTCCTTGCCCTTCTTCGCACGCCAGTTCAGCGCCGCGTGCCAGATCGGCGCGGACAGGCGCGAGAACGCCATATAGGCCAGGATCAGGGCAGGTGTCTGCATGGGTCAGGCCCCTTGGAACGGATCACAGGGCTTGTCGCCGATTGGCGGGGCGGGTGCAAGATGGGGTTAGGTCTGGGGCTGGGGCTTGGGCTTGGGTTTCGGTGTCTTGAACCACGCAGGCTTGAATTGCGCGAAATCGAGCGTCGAAAGGTCTTGATCCAGAAAGTCATCGGCTTGCGCGTCAGAGGTCAGGACGGGAACAACAGAAACTGACATCGGAGCATCCCAACACATCATAAAAAAGAAGCCGTGCAGATCGGTTCTGCACGGCGCGAATTTCAAATAATAGAGCGATTTTAGGCGGCTTTGGCCGTATCGTCGCGCACCGTTGCCACAGATGCCTTGTTATTCGACATGAACATTGAAGTTCGTTTGAAAGCATCCAATCCAACAGCTTCGATCGCGTTCCTTACAGCAGCTTTCATTTCCAAATGCGTGAGCATCGCTTCCTCCACTCGGGGCTTCGTAGCAGCTTTACCCCATAAACGTTACACTTTTGATAAGTGTAGCCACATCCCTTTTGAATCAACCTTCCAAGATTGTCCAGCAAAACGAAGTTGCATCGCCAATGCGGCAAAAAATTGACGATCATTAGGGCTGCGATAGTGCAACTTTACGTGTGGGCTGGGTAGGGTTTCTTCGGAGCACTGCAGCAGAGCATTGAAAAAGTAAGCTTGCACTTCAGCGTAGTCGCCTTCCGTGAGTTCCTCAAAATCATAGTAGGGGGAAAGCACTAGATGTCGCACACGCAGGACTTTTCCTGCGTAGCCCTTGAGTAAGGTGGAGTTCAAAAAACATGCTGCATGGTGCTTTTTCGTTTCATCTTGTAGTGAGAAAACCCCTGTATCAGCATCAATCTCACCATCGTCACACTCTTCACGAAGCGTCGAAACCGAGGCTCCAGCATACGACTCATAGTCTTCACCAAAACCATCACACTCGGCGGCCCACTGATCTTCCAAGCTTTTCCAAGTGCCATCAGACTTGTTTAAACGAATCAATTTCATTTGTTTCTACCTCGTAAACTTCTTGTACTTCACCCGCTTCGGCTCCAGCGCGTCCGGGCCAAGCCTGCGCTTCTTGTCTTCCTCATAGGCCGCGAAGTTGCCTTCGAACCATTCGACATGCGCCTCGCCTTCAAAGGCCAGAATATGCGTGCAGAGCCGGTCAAGGAAGAAGCGGTCGTGCGAAATGATGACCGCGCAGCCCGCGAAATCTTCCAGCGCCGCTTCCAGCGCTTGCAGGGTTTCCACGTCCAGATCGTTGGTCGGCTCGTCGAGCAGAAGCACATTCCCGCCCGCGCGCAGCAGTTTCGCCATATGCACGCGGTTGCGTTCACCGCCCGACAGCAGGCCCACCTTCTTTTGCTGGTCGCCGCCCTTGAAATTGAAGGCAGAGCAATAGGCGCGGCTGTTCACTTCGGCGTCGCCCAGTTGGATAATGTCCAACCCGTCAGAGATTTCTTCCCACACGGTCTTGTTGTCATCCAGCGCGTCGCGCGACTGGTCGACGTAAGATAGCTGCACCGTATCGCCGAATTCGACTGTGCCTGCATCGGGCTGTTCTTGGCCCGTCAACATGCGGAACAGGGTCGATTTACCTGCGCCGTTCGGGCCGATCACGCCGACGATGCCGCCGGGCGGCAGTTGGAACGACAGGTTTTCGATCAACAGCTTATCCTCGAACCCTTTGCGCAGGTCGGTCACGTCAATGACCTTGCCGCCCAAGCGCGGGCCGTTGGGGATGATGATCTGCGCGCGGCCAACCTTTTCGCGCTCGGACTGGTTGGCCTTTTCCTCATAGGCGGAAATGCGGGCCTTGGATTTGGTCTGGCGCGCTTTTGCCCCGGCCCTGATCCACTCCAATTCGCGCTCCAGCGATTTCTGGCGCGATTTGTCCTCTCGTGCTTCCTGCGCCAGCCGTTTGGCCTTTTGTTCCAGCCAAGCCGAGTAGTTGCCTTCGTAGGGAATGCCGCGTCCGCGATCCAATTCCAGAATCCAGCCGGTGATGTCATCCAGGAAGTAGCGGTCATGGGTGACGATCAGGATCGTGCCTTTGTAGTCGATCAGGTGCTGTTGCAGCCACGCGACCGTTTCCGCGTCCAGATGGTTTGTCGGTTCGTCCAACAGCAGCATGTCGGGCGCTTCCAGCAGCAGCTTGCACAGCGCCACGCGGCGGCGCTCGCCCCCTGAGAGGGTTTCGACATCGGCGTTGTCGGGCGGGCAGCGCAGCGCTTCCAACGCCACATCCACCTGGCTGTCCAGATCCCACAGGTTTTCCGCGTCGATCTGGTCTTGCAGCGCGGCCATCTCATCGGCGGTCTCATCGGAGTAGTTCATGGCCAGTTCGTTATAGCGGTCCAGCTTGGCCTGTTTCTCGGCCACGCCCAGCATGACATTGCCGCGCACGTCCAGCTCCGGGTCCAGATGTGGTTCCTGCGGCAGGTAGCCAACCTTCGCGCCTTTGGCGGCCCAGGCCTCTCCGGTGAAATCCTTGTCGGCACCGGACATGATGCGCAGCAGGGTCGATTTACCCGCGCCGTTCACACCCACAACGCCGATCTTCACACCGGGCAGGAATGACAGACGGATGTTTTCAAAACACTTCTTACCACCCGGATAGGTCTTGGACACGCCATCCATGTGGTAGACATATTGATACGACGCCATGGCATTTGCTCCTGATCTGTTTGGCCAGACACCTACAGGCGCACAGGGTCTGTCGCAAGCCATTCACACAAGGGTGATGTTACGATCCAGGCTGAGGTTGCGTAGGGTGGAGTGATCGCCATGGAGGATAGAATGATCTCTCGACGCGCAATTCTGGCTGCCACGCTCTTGGGCCTTCCCGCTTCGTCGCTATTCGCGCAAGCGGCCCCGATGCTTGATGGCTATGACCCGGTTGCCTATTTCATCGACGGCGCGCCGCGCTTGGGTAACACCGCCCACAGTTTGGATTGGAACGGCAGGCGCTGGCATTTTGCATCGTCCGCCAATCGTGATGCCTTTGCCGCTGACCCCACGCGCTATGCCCCACAATATGACGGCAATTGCGCTTGGGCCGTCGCAGAGGGATATCTGGCCCCGGTCGACCCGCATGCATGGGCCATTGTTGACGGAAAGCTCTATCTCAACGCAAATCGCCGCATCCAGCGACGCTGGGAGCGCGATATTCCCGGTTTCATTGCGCGTGCCGAAACCACCTGGCCGGGCTTGCGCAACAACTAGGCATCAGAGGGCGACGCTGCGTCAACGCAGGCGATCGGGTGCGTGCACCCTTGCCAATGCGCTTTTTTTAGGCAGAAATGACGGGCACGTTATGCCAGCAAGGTCACATGTCCGACACGCCCGTTATTGAGATTCGCGACCTGCATAAGGCCTATGGGCCGTTGGAAGTGTTGAAAGGCGTTAACTTGAGCGCGCAAAAGGGGGACGTGATCTCTTTGATCGGGTCATCCGGTTCCGGGAAATCCACGCTGTTGCGCTGCTGCAACTTGCTGGAAGACAGCCAGCAGGGCGAGATTCTGTTCGAAGGGGAACCCGTGCGTTGGCGTGGCACAGGGGGCAACCGCCAACCTGCCGACCGTGGACAGGTCACGCGCATTCGCACCAACCTGTCGATGGTCTTCCAAAGCTTCAACCTGTGGTCGCATCTAAGCGTGTTGCAGAACGTGATGGAAGCGCCGGTCCATGTTCTGAAACAGGACCGTTCAGAAGTCGAGCCCCGCGCCCGCGCTATCCTCGAGAAGGTCGGGATTGGCGACAAGGCCGATGTTTTCCCCGCGCAAATGTCGGGCGGCCAACAACAGCGTGCCGCGATTGCGCGCGCGTTGTGCATGGAGCCGCGCGCGCTGCTGTTTGACGAACCAACCTCGGCGCTGGACCCTGAACTGGAACAGGAAGTGGTGCGCGTTATCAAGGCGCTGGCGCAAGAAGGGCGCACCATGCTGATCGTCACCCATGACATGCGACTGGCCGCCGATGTGTCCAGCCATGTGATTTTCCTGCATGATGGCCGGATAGAGGAAGAGGGGCCACCAGACACCCTGTTCGGCAATCCGCAATCCGCGCGGCTGAAACAGTTTCTCAGCCATAGCCAGCCGCATTAACCATAACCAACCGGGAGTAATGACATGAAAAAACTGATCCTTGGCCTGGCACTGACCGCCTTCGGAACTGGCACGGCACTGGCCCAAGACGTGGTGCGCATGGGGTCCGAAGGGGCCTACCCTCCGTATAACTTCATCAACGACGCCACAGGCGAGTTGGACGGGTTCGAGCGTGAATTGGGCGACGCGATCTGCGAACGCGCGGGCCTGACCTGCGAGTGGGTCATCAATGATTGGGACACGATCATCCCCAATCTGGTCTCTGGCAACTATGACACCATCATGGCCGGTATGAGCATTACCGACGCGCGCCGTGAGGTCATTGCGTTCAGCCAGAACTATCTGCAACCTGAACCCTCGGCCTTTATCGCGCTTGCCGGGACGGATGCGGATGTGACTATGTCCGGGGTTGTCGCGGCGCAGTCGAACACCATACAGGCAGGCCATATCGCCGAATCAGACGCTGACCTTCTGGAATTCCCCACCCCGGATGAAACCATCGCCGCCCTGCGCAATGGAGAGGTTGACGCGGTTCTGGCGGACAAGGCCTTTCTGGAGCCCTATGTCGGCGACTCGGGCGGTGAACTGGTCTTCCTTGGCGACGACGTGCTGCTGGGTGACGGCATCGGTGTTGGCACCCGTCAGAGCGATAATGACCTTCGCGCCACCTTTGATGGTGTAATCTCTGAGATGAAGGCCGACGGGTCGCTGAATACCATGATTACCAAGTGGTTCGGCGAAGACCAGCCGCTGTTCGAGTAAGGCACGCGTGCGGGGCCGCCCTTTGGCCCCGCACCACCGCCCGCGCGCATGTTCGGCTTTTGCTCTGACCCCTCCATCCTCGACGGCTTCAACTGGTTCGCCTGCTACCTGACATCGGCGACCCATCTGGATTTTTACGGGGCGTTCCTGTTGGTGATGGTGCTGTTGGCCGTCACCGCGCCGGCTGCGCTTGGCATGGGCATGCTGGGCGCACTGGCGCTGCGTTCGCGGTTCTGGCCGTTTCAGGGATTTGGCAAAATTTATGTCAATATCGTGCGCGGTGTGCCCGATATCGTGTTTTTCCTGTTCGTGCCTATTGCGCTGGGGCAAGGCATTGAATGGCTTTTGCATCAAGCACGTTGTCCCGACTGGACAGAGCCCATCCGTCAGGGCACCGATTTCCTTGTCTGCCCAGAGGCGAAACTGCCGCCCAACGGGTCGCCGCAATGGATGTATACCACCTATTCCTTCGGCATGGCAGTTCTGGCCTTCGCGCTGGTCTTTGGGGCTTTCGTCGCCAACACACTGCACGGCGCAATGCAGGCTGTGCCGCACGCGCAGGTCGAAACCGCAGAGGCCTATGGGATGACGCGCGCCCAAGCCTTTCGGCGGGTGGTGCTGCCACAAATGTGGGTCTATGCGCTGCCGGGCCTGTCGAATATCTGGCAAATCCTGATAAAAGCCACGCCGTTGCTGTTCCTGCTGGGCCTGCAAGATATTGTTTATTGGGCGCGGGAACTGGGCGGACAGAAAACCTCTATCTTCAGCTATCCGCACCCGGATTGGCGCATGTGGTATTTCTTGGCTCTACTGGTGTTTTACCTGTTCCTGACATGGGCATCGGAGCGTGTTTTCGCGTGGCTGGGCCGACGCCTGTCGCATGGTCAGGCCACCGCGGCGGGTGAACGCCAGCGAAGGGCTGCGGCATGAGAACCTGTTGGGAAAGCTTCGAGGCTTATGCCTTTCGTGCCTTGGGCCGCGAGTTTGGTGAGCGGCTTTTGCCGCGCGGGCTGGATATTACTTTTTGCGATCAGGTCTTCCTGATCGGGTCTGGCCTGATCTGGAATGTCTATTTCGCCGCAGTCGCGATTGCCATCGGCTTTGGCCTTGCCGTCGCGGTGGCCATGGCGCGTTTCAGCGAAAACCCATGGCTGTCGCGCGCCGCTGCAATGTTCATTTTCGTCTTTCGCGGCTCGCCCCTTTTTATACAGTTTTTCTTCTTCTACTCCGCCTTTGTCCTGTTGCCCCGCAGCGGCATTGATATTCCCTTGGGCTTTATCACGCTGACGGTCGACACCTCGGCGTCGACGACAGCACAAGTGGGCGGCGTTCTGGTGCTGGTGCTGAACACCACGGCCTATTCGGCAGAGCTGTTTTACGGTGCGCTACAATCCATCCCGAAGGGCGATCTTGAAGCGGCGGATGCTTACGGGATGCGCGGCTGGACCAAGTTTCGCCGCGTGATTTTTCCGAACATGCTGCGCCTTTCATGGCCAAGCTACACGAACGAGGCGATCTTTCTGACGCATTCGACGACCCTGGTGTTCCTGTCTGCCTTTCCCGCACGACAACAGGTGGGCGAGGCGTTTTATTACGCGCGCTATTTCGTGGATCAGACCTTCAATCCGTTCGTCGCCTATCCGCTTGTGGCCGCCTATTTCGTGGCCCTGACGCTGTTGATCGTAGGGGGGTACGGTTTGGTCGGGCGGCATTTGAACCGGCATTTGCCGCAACGCAGCCGCGCGCGGTTCCGGTTCCGCCCTCAATATATACGCTAAGCTATGGTAGACCCAGATACCCTGCGTCAGATCCGCGTGGTCATTCCGGACCTGAACGGGGTTGCGCGCGCCAAGCGCATGCCGGCCAGTGCGTTGCCCAAGCTGATGGCGGGGCAGACAAAGATGCCGCTTTCGGCCCTGAACCTGGATATTCTGGGAAATGACATTGAAGGCAGTCCGCTGCTGTTCGACACCGGCGATGCCGATGGCTTTCTGCGCCCGACCCCGCGCGGTTTGCTGCCTATGCCATGGATCGGGCCGGAAGCGGCAATGCTGCCAATGGCCATGCATCTGGAGGACGGCACACCCTTTGCGGGCGACGGCAGAAATGCGCTGGCCGCAGTGGTCGACCGGCTTGCCGCGCGCGGCCTGACCGCAGTGACCGCAACCGAGCTGGAATTCTACCTGATCGACGACAGCGGCGACCAGTTCGCGCCCCCTGCAAACCCGGCAACGGGGCGGCGCAACTGGGGGGCCGCAACGCTTTCCATGCAGGTCATGGACATGTTCAACCCGTTCTTCGACGCGCTTTACGCAGGCTGCGAGGCACTTGGCATAGACGCCGACACCGCCACATCCGAAGCCGGACCGGGCCAGTTCGAGGTCAACCTTGCGCATGGCCCGGACCCAATGCGCATGGCCGATGATACCTGGTTGTTCAAACTGCTGGTGCGACGGCTTGCGAGGATGCACGGCTTTGCCGCCAGCTTCATGGCCAAGCCCTATCCCGACAGTTCTGGCAGCGGGCTGCATGTCCACGCCTCGCTGCTGGATCGCGACGGGCGCAATATTTTCGACGACGGCACGCGCAACGGGTCGGAAGCGTTGCGCAAGGCGACCGGCGGCGTGTTGGCCAGCATGGTCGATGCCACGCTGATTTTCGCGCCACATGCGGGCAGCTATGACCGGCTGGTTCCAAACGCTCATGCACCAACCGGCGTCGGCTGGGCTTATGAAAACCGCACCGCGTCGGTCCGGGTTCCGAATGGCCCGCCTGCCGCGCGGCGGCTGGAGCACCGTGTGCCCGGCGGTGACACCAACCCTTATCTTGTGCTGGCCGTTATCCTTGGCGGGATGGAGCTGGGTCTGGCGGACGGCATGATCCCGCCTGCCCCGCTGACCGGCAATGCCTATGAACAGGATTTGCCGCAAATCCCGACGACATGGGACGCCGCAATCGCGCGCTTTGCGACATCCGACCTGATGGAACGGCTGCTCCCGGCACGCCTGATCGACAATTTTACACGCACGAAGCGACAGGAAATCAAGACCCTTGCACAGCTTGAACACCAAGCTTTGTTGGCGCTCTACCTTGACAGTGTCTAGGCCCGTCAGCGGGCTTGCACCCAACGCAGACGCGCGATAGCGTCGGGCTTTCCTGACCCCGAAAGACTCAACACGATGAAAATCGGTATCCTCGAATGCGGGCGTTTGCCCGATGACATGAGCGCGAAAACCGGCCAATATCCCCCCATGTTCATGCGGCTTCTGGACGGGCATGGTTTTTCGTTCAAGACATGGCATGTCGAAGCGATGACGTTTCCAGCAAGCGTGACCGAGGCAGATGGCTGGCTTATCACCGGCTCGCGCCATGGTGTCTACGAGGATCACGCGTTCATCCCCGTTCTGGAACAGTTCATCCGCGATGCCTTTGCCGCGCATGTGCCAGTGGTCGGCATCTGTTTCGGCCACCAGATCATGGCGCAGGCGCTTGGCGGTCGCGTCGAAAAATACGCCGAAGGTTGGGTCGTCGGCGCGCAGGACTATGACTTCGACAGTGGGCCTGTGCGGTTGAACGCATGGCATCAGGATCAGGTTATCACGCCGCCCAAGGGCGCGCAGACCGTGGCCCGCAACGCGGCCTGCGCCCATGCGGCGCTGCACTATCCGGGGCACGGGTTCTCGGTTCAGGCCCACCCAGAGTTCGAAGACCGCGTCATTCAGGGCTTGATCGACCATCGCGGCCCCGGTGTGGTGCCTGACGCCCAGTTGCACGACGCACAAGCCGGATTAGGCCACGCCAATAGCGCTCGCGTGGCGGACCGTATTGCGGTATTCTACAAGCAACACGCCGGTTTGCGGATATGAGCTCCTGGCGCGACCATATCCCACAAGCAGCCCGCGACTATCTGGAAGGCCGCAGGCTGGACGAGGTGGAATGCATCATCGCCGATATGGCCGGAGTGGCGCGCGGCAAGGCCATGCCCGCTTTCAAATTCGATGACAGCACGAAATACTATCTTCCGACCTCGATTTTTCTGCAAACCATCACCGGTGGCTGGGCCGATTTCCGGGACGGGGCCGATCTGGAACCGGATATGATCATGCGGCCCGATTTCACGACCGCGACGGCCGCCCCCTGGACGGCTGACTGGACCTTGCAGATCATTCACGATGCAGAGGACGCAGACGGCGCGCCCATCCCAACCGCGCCGCGCAACGTGTTGAAGCGGGTGTTGGACCTGTATCGCGCCAAGGGCTGGCAGCCAGTCGTCGCCCCAGAGATGGAGTTCTTCTTCGTCGCCCGCAACCTTGACCCGAACATGCCGATCATTCCGCCCATGGGGCGCACCGGGCGGCGCGCGGCGGCACGGCAGGCCTATTCCATGTCGGCGGTCGACGAATACGGCAAGGTCATAGATGATATCTACGATTTTGCCGAAGCTATGGGGTTAGAGATAGACGGCATCCTGCAAGAAGGCGGCGCGGGGCAGGTCGAGATCAACCTTGCACATGGCGACCCTCTGGTGCTGGCCGATCAGGTCTTCTACTTCAAGCGGATGATCCGCGAGGCCGCATTGCGCCATGACATGTTCGCGACCTTCATGGCCAAACCCATCGAGGGTGAACCGGGTTCGGCCATGCACATACACCATTCCGTGTTGGATGTGGCCAGCGGTGCGAACCTGTTTTCCACGCCATCAGGTGAAAGCACCGATGCGTTTTTGCACTTTATCGGCGGATTGCAGCGCCATCTGCCGCGCGCCGTTGCTTTAATCGCGCCCTATGTAAACAGCTACCGCCGTTACGTTCCCGACTTCTCTGCCCCTATCAACCTGGAATGGGGCCATGACAATCGCACCACAGGGCTGCGGGTGCCGATTTCGACGCCCGCAGCGCGGCGCGTGGAAAACCGGCTGGCGGGGATGGATTGCAATCCTTACCTTGGAATCGCGGCCTCGCTTGCATGTGGTTATTTGGGCCTGATAGAGCAGACCGGCCCGCGCGAAGAATGCCGCACCAACGCCTATATGGACGAAGACGAATTGCCCCGCACGCTGGGCGATGCCGTCACCTTGTTTGAAGAAGCAACGGCCCTGCACGACATTCTGGGCGCCGAATTCTGCAAGACCTATGCCGCTGTGAAACGGGACGAATATATCGAATTTCTTCAGGTCATCAGCCCGTGGGAACGCGAACACCTGCTGCTGAACGTATGAACCTGCTGTTCGCCAATGATCGCGCCGGGCAGTATCCGCCCAGTTACTATGCCGACACCGCAACGCCACTTGCTCTGCAACCGCCGCTGAAGGGTGCGACAAAGGCAGATGTCTGCATTGTTGGCGCGGGTTATACAGGGCTGTCTGCCGCGCTGCATCTGGCCGAACGCGGCTATTCGGTGCGCGTATTGGAAGCGCATCGGGTGGGATTCGGCGCATCGGGGCGCAATGGCGGGCAGATCGGGCCGGGCCAGCGCATAGAGCAAGACGCGATCGAACGCATGGTCGGGCGCGATGACGCGCACAGGCTGTGGCAGATGGGGCTGGATGCGCGAGATCTGGTGCAGCATCTGATTACGCGGCACGCGATGGACTGCCCCATCGCGCCCGGCGTCATCCATGCCGATTGGCAGCAGAGCGGCGCACGCCACAGCCATGCTTATGCCGAGAAGCTGGCCCGCGAGTATGGATACACCGAGATCGAACCACTGGACCGCGCCGGGGTTCAGGAGATCGTCAATTCGCCCCGGTATAAAGGCGGCATCCTTGACCATGGCGCGGGGCATTTGCACCCGTTGCGCTATGCGCTTGGCCTTGCGCGCGCGGCCCTGAAAGCTGGCGCGGTGATCCATGAAAACGCGCTTGTGGTGGCGATAGAGCCGGGGGCGCGCCCCATTATCCGCACCCAGACAGGGCATGTGCAGGCCGATCACGTTATCTTGGCCGCGAATGGCTATTTGGGCGGGCTGGCGCCACAGGTCGCGGCGCGCGTCATGCCGATCAATAATTTCATCATTGCCACCGAACCACTGCCCGAAGGCATGGTTCTAAGGCGCAATCATGCCGTGGCAGACAGCAAGTTCGTTATCAATTACTTCCGCCTGTCCGGGGATAACCGGCTGTTATTCGGCGGCGGCGAAAGCTATGGCTACCGCTTTCCCGACATTCCGCGCACCGTGCGCAAACCCATGCTGCAAGTGTTTCCGCAACTGGCCAATACCCGCATTACCCATGCATGGGGCGGCACATTGGCGATCACCATGACGCGCCTGCCCGCCTTTATGCGAGTGGCCCCAAATATCCTGTCGGCCTCGGGCTATTCGGGCCATGGCGTGGCGCTGGCCACGCTCGCGGGCCGGATTATGGCCGAAACCGTTGCAGGCAAATCGGAACGCTTTGACCTGATGGCGCGACTTCCCCTGCCCCGTTTTCCCGGCGGGCGCGCATTACGCAGCCCGCTTCTGGCTTTGGCCATGACATGGTTCGGGCTGCGCGACAAATTAGGGCTGTGAGCGCTACTTGTTCATCTTCGACAGCTTGTCCTGCAATTCCGAAAGCTGTTTCTTAATGTCGTCCAGATCGTCGCCGCTGGAGCCGCCCTCGGACTCCTGAATACCCGGCCAACCTGCCATCATGGTTTTCATGAAAGCCTGCTGCTGGCGCTGCATTTCTTCGAAGCCGGGCATGGCCGCCATCGGGTTCGCACGAGCCATGTTGTCCACAATCTGCGACTGGCCGTCGCGCAGCATCTCAAAAGACATGGCCAAGAATTGCGGCACCACGCTTTGCGCTTGCGTCGTATAGCTGCGCACAAGGTCAGTCAGCACGTCGATCGGCAAGACACTTTCGCCCCGGCTTTCGTGCTCTGCCACGATCTGAAGCAGGTATTGCCGCGTCAGATCATCGCCGGATTTCAGGTCGACGATCTGCACTTCGCGCCCATCGCGGATGAAACCCGCGATATCCTCAAGCGTCACATAATCGCTGGTTTCCGTGTTATATAGCCTGCGACTGGCATAGCGCTTTATCAGCAGCGGTTTTGCGTCTTGTGACACGAGGCCCCCTCCCATGGGTTTTGCGGTGCAGCAGAGCCTAGGGGAGGTTACGACAAAAGAAAAGGGCGCGCATTGCATGCGCACCCTTTCATCGCGGTCAACTGTCGGGAGGAACAGGTCCGCGGGTAGAGAACCGAAGCGCCTTACTTGGCGGTTGCGGCTTTCGTTGCTTTGGTCGCCGTGTCGGTGGCTTTCTTGACTGCAGCAGTGGTTTCTTCCTGCATGTCCTTGCCAGCAGCCATCAGCAACTCAACGGTGTCCATCTGCACTTTTTTCGCGATTTCAGCGAAAGCAGCGACATGCTCTGCGGCGGTTTCAGCCGAAGCGGATGCGAAATCGGTCATGGCTTTGCTGTAGTCAGCCGGATCTTCCTTGGCGGTCGACAGCTCACCGGCTTTTGCCAGCGTTGCCTTGGTCCATTTGGTCGAAACTTCGGTCGACTTTTCGGCAGCTTCAAGAGCAACTTTGCTCATCTTTTCTGCAACAGCAGCCTGGGTTTTGAACATATCGGTGAACGCGGTGGTGTCCATCGGCATGGTGCCCATCATGTCTTTCATCATTTTGGTGTAATCAGCAGCGTTGGTCATTGTGCTTCTCCTAGCTAAAACTTCCGGCAGGTCGCGTCGTGTTCCCTGCGTCTGAACACAATATGCATGCTGCGGTGCAGCATTTCAATCTTTTTTTCTGCACCGCAGCATTTTTTTTGCTAGGCTAAATCCAACCTTATGACATCGCATCGTTTTTCGTGCTCTTCACATAGGTGCCGGGTGCGTCCGCCAACACCTCATACCCCGAATCACCGGGGATCCGCGCCGGAATTTTTGCCCCAGAGCGCTTGCGAAGCCACTCTTCCCAGCGATGCCACCACGATCCTTCGTGGAATTCTGCGACCTCCATCCAGTCTTCCGGCGTGCCCTTCACCTCTGGCCCCGCATGGTGGCCGTATTTCTTCTTGGCAGGGGGATTGATGATCCCGGCAATATGCCCCGATTGCGACCGGATGAAGGTCTTGTCCCGACTGCCCATTTTAGCAATGCCACGGAAGCTGGATTTCCATGCGGCGATGTGGTCGGTCTCGCAGGCCACAGCAAATAGCGGGTGCTTCACATCCGACAGCGACACATCCTCGCCGCAGATCCGGAAAGTATCAGACGCGAAGCGATCCTGCTGGCACAGCCCGCGCAGATATTCCACGCACATCTTGCCCGGCAGGTTGGTGCCATCACCGTTCCAATACAGAAGGTCGAACGCCGGCGGCGCCTCACCCATCATGTAGCTGCGGATGGCCGGACCATAGATAAGGTCGTTTGACCGCAGGTAGGAAAAGGTCCGCGACATGAAGAAACTGTCCAGATACCCGTTCTCGTTGCACTCGGCTTCTATCCCGTCGACGAAATCATCTTCCAGAAAAACTCCGACCTCGCCCCGGTTCGAAAAATCCGTAAGCGTGGTGAAGAAGGTCGCCGCGCGCACCGATTTGTCTTTGCGCTTGCTCATCAGCGCCAAGGTCAGCGCCAGTGTCGTCCCGGCAATGCAATAGCCGATCGCGTTGACCTGTGGTTCACCGGTGATCTCGCGGGTGACGCGAATCGCTTCCAGATACCCTTCAGCAACATAGTCATCCATGCCCGTATCGGCATAGCTCGCATCGGGGTTCACCCATGACACCACGAACAGCGTATAGCCCTGATCCACGATCCACTTAATCAGGCTGTTCTGCGGCTTCAGGTCCATCACATAGTATTTGTTGATCCATGGCGGAAAGATCAAAAGCGGCGTGCGGTGGACCTGCTCGGTCGTGGGACTGAACTGGATCAGTTCGAACAAACGGTTGCGAAATACCACTTTGCCCGGGGTCGTCGCCAAGTTCTGACCCAGCTTGAACGCTTCCTTGTCGGCCAGCGTGACCTGCAACTCGCCTTTGTTCGCCTCCACGTCGCGCACAAGGTTCTCCAGCCCGCGCACAAGGCTCTCCCCCTCGGTCTCGACCGCCTTCATCAGCGCGTCAGGGTTGGTGGCTAAAAAATTGGTCGGCGCCATCATGTCGACCAACTGTGACGTGAAATACCGCAACCGGCGCTTTTCGCGATCGTCGATCGACTCCAGACCCTCGATCGCATCCTGCATTGTCCCGGACGCGATCATGTATTGCTGCTTGATGTAGTTGAAATAGGGGTGGGTCTTCCACAACGGGTTCGAAAAACGGCGGTCGTCGGGGGTCATATCCGCCGGTGCCTTTAACTTCCCGCTTTGCAAAACTTTTTGCGCTTCCAAATGATGCTTCAGCGATTTGCCCCAGAATTCAAGCTGTTGCTCCAAAGCCTTGGACGGGTTCTTGGCCATTTCGGTCCAATAAGCCGTCACGCCATGCAAGAACAGGTCCGAATCGGGCGCTTGCAGGCTGGGCCGCGGTGGCTCGCGGTGCGCCAAGGCGTTTGTAAGGCGTGCGGTCAACGCCTCTATCCGGGCCATGTTTTCTTTCAAACGTTCAGCTTTTTTTTCATCATCATATTCAGAAGTTGTCATAAAGCGAATTTCCCCCTACCCTTCGCATGCGCAGCATATTGTCGTTTAGGATAGCTGCCGCGCAACTTGAGTTAAAGGGACGATTGGCGTTACCTGTTCGAGCGCTGAAAAGGATGACTGCATGAAGGGCATGGCCACCTACGACCTGATGGAAGCCATTCGCAACACAAACGAATGGATGGGCGCTTCTGCGCGGGCATTCGCCTCTTACCCGGTCTGGGGAATGGTGCCGCACCCGATGTTCAAGGTAATGTCGGCTTGGGGCCGCGTGACAGAGCGCAGTTTCGCCCGGATGGTCATCAAGCCAGACTGGAATATAACATCCGTCGTCGCAGAAGACGGGCGTGACCACATCGTTGAAGAAGTGGTTGAATTAGCACGACCTTTTGGCGATCTGCTGCGCTTTAAAGTGCATGGCCGTCCAGAAAAGCCGCGCCGTGTTCTTCTCTGCGCGCCGATGTCGGGGCATTATGCGACGCTTCTTCGCTCGACAGTGGCCAGCCTGCTGCCGGATTGTGAGATCTGGGTTACGGACTGGCACAACGCCCGCGACATTCCCGTGTCGGAAGGCAAATTCGACATCGAAGATTACACGCTCTACCTCACCGACTTTATTCGCCATCTTGGGCCAGATACAAATGTGATCGCCGTGTGCCAACCGGTGCCGCTGGCGCTGGCCGCCACCGCCTACCTCGCAGAGCTGGAACCCGAATCGCAGCCCCGCACACTGACGCTGATCGGAGGCCCGGTGGACCCGGATGCCGCGCCTACGGAAGTTACAGATTTCGGCGAACGTGTGACTATGGGGCAACTGGAACATCTTGCGATCCAGCGTGTCGGCTTCAAATACAGCGGCGTTGGGCGGTTGGTCTATCCGGGTCTGTTGCAGCTTGGCGGCTTCATCTCGATGAACCTTGAACGTCACTCACAGGCCTTTGCAGACAAAATTTCTGCCGAAGCTCATGGCCAAGGCGGCGAGCGCGACAAGCATAACCGCTTCTATGACGAATATCTGTCCGTCATGGACATGACAGCAGAATTCTACCTGTCCACGGTGGAACGTATCTTCAAAGACCGTGAAATCGCGCGCAACGAATTCATGGTCGATGGGCACAAGGTCGATATCGGTAAGATCACGCGCGTTGCCGTCAAGATCGTCGAGGGCGAGAAAGACGATATCAGCGCGCCCGGTCAATGCCTTGCCGCGCTGGACCTGTTGACAGGACTGTCGGATGCGCAAAAGGCCAGCCATGTCGAACCCGGAGCGGGGCATTACGGTATTTTCGCCGGCAAGTCGTGGCGCAACAATATCCGCCCGCTGGTAATGGAATTCATGGACACGCATTCCGACGATGGTGGTGGCGCGCGCCGCCTGAAAGTCGCAGCATCAAACGGATAAACCGAAAACCCCCGCCAATGGCGGGGGTTTCGCGTTTCACGGGTCCGGGTCTTTGCGCTTAATTCCCAAGTGCTGCGTTCAGTCCCTGCCGGGTTTCGGCGGTTGCAAGCTGGGCATGCAAGCGTTCAAATTCGGATTTGGCCTGCACTCTTTGACCGGAATTAAGTAACGCATAGGCGCGCAAGATAGACAGGTCGCGGCGCAGCCCACCTTTCAACTGCTCTAGCGCGTTGAAATAGGCGATGGACTGGCGATAATCGCCATTGCGATACGCTTTCACGCCACGCTGGTCCAGCACGATGCTTTCGACCTCTGCGCGCTGCGTGTCGGTCAGCCGGGCGCGTGTGGCAATCTGCGCCCCCTGCTCGGTCATGTTCAGGTTAAGGTAAGACAACGCCAGCCCATAATGCGCGTCACGCCCGACATTGGGACCAATCGCATCCCCAGCCGCTGCCGAAGCTTGGAACCCGACAAGCGACTCTGTCGGGCGATCATGGCTGTAAAGGCACCATGACCGTTCATAAAGAACATCCAGCGAGCGCGGGTTCTGCGATGCCGCGATGCAGCGTGCATATTGTTCGCGTTCTTTCAGGGCACGCACCTCTGCAAGGCGCCCATCCCCGCGCACGGGCAGTCCCGATGAGTTTGTCGCCGGTGCCGAAGGCGGCGCCGCCACGGCTTGCGGGCGCGGCGCAGGAGCCGCGCGTGGTGCTGGCGCAGCCGCCGTTTGTGGTGCCGGGGCACCTCCCCCCAGCAAACGCTGTTGCAACGCATTCAATCGCGGGGTTTCCGCCCGGTTCGCAGTGCGGGCAACGTCGAACATGCTGGCCAGATCGGCCTGGCTTGCCACGGCAGAGGCCTTTTCCAACGTGGGTTCCATCTGGCTGTAGCCAGTGCAGGATTGCACGGTGTTGCGATATGTCGTGACAGCGGCGGCCGTCTGCCCGGCCAGCACATACATGTCCGACAACAGCCATGCGTTGTTGATCCGCTCGCAGCTCATAATCTGGGGCGAGCGTCGTGCTATCGCGATTGCGTCGGCCGCGTTTCGCGCAGCGGTAGCGGATGTGAACGCGTCCTGCGCCTCGTTTGTTTCCAGCACCCGCAACATGTCGGCAGGCGGTGTCCAGCCCGAGACGGCCTGACGGTTGGTGTCGATCTCACGACGCGCGGCGGCATAATCCTTGCGTTCAATAAGGCGCCAGATCGCGCCTTCGTCGACATTGGCGGTTGTCGCCTGTGGCACCAGCAAGTCGTTCATATCGGACGGCGGACGCCAATCGGGATAGGCCGCGCGCAAACGGCGCAACTCTGCGCGAGTCGCCTCGTCATCGCCTTGTTGCAGATAATAGCGCAAAGCGCGCAAATCATCGTAGCTGGCGGTTTGCGCATAGGCCGACCCGCCGGCCAGGCAGGCCAGAACAGCGGCGATCAGGGCTGGATGACGAACACGGGATCGGATCATAACGGCACACATTCCGGCAAGGTTTCATGGGCGGCGATCATTGCAAACAGGTGCAAAGTCGCCGGATAATAAGGTTGGTCAGGCGTGAATGGCGGGATGAGCGCGCCGGGTCCCGCACCTTCCGCGCAGGTGACAAGCCCAGCAATCGCTTGATATCCGGCATCGCCCGAGCTTTCGAGAACGCTGCCAGAGATTGGTTCCAACACAGTCGGCACGCCAACACCGGGCTGCACCGTTCTTGCATAAACAGCCGCCATGCGTCGCACTGCAAGATGACGCGGGATGCGCGACCAGATCAAAAATAGCGGCACGCGCAGCGCCTCATAGCCGGTATTCTCGGACAGGGTTTTCGATGCCGTAACCCCATCCGGCGACGCATCAATCCAATCCGGCACCAGACCGCCCTGAGCAAGCTGATCCAGCAGCGCCTCGCCATGCTGCGCGCAAATCGCAAGCGCGCTGACCCCGGTCACGGCGGCAACCTCGCGCATGGCGCGCGGCATGTAATAGGAGGGGTTTATCGTGACATGTGTTTCTTTGTTGAACCCAAATTGCGCGGGCAACAAAAGCGTGCGCCCCTCTGCACCCGGCATGGGCACGATACAGGTCGCCGCCAAGGCCTCGGCGATCTCTCTGGCGCGCGTCATATAGGCCCGATTGTCAAATCGCGCCGCCGCCCGCACCAGCGCCCATGCATAGAACAGATCACCATCCGACGCATTGTTGCGGTCCGGCACGGCATTGACCGTATCCGGCAACCAGCGCCAAGCCAGAAGCGGATCAGAGCGCACGGCAAGATTGCGCTCGGTCCATTGGAACATCCGGGCAAATGCCTCGGCATCGTCAAAATACGACGCCAGCACCATCCCATAGCCCTGCCCTTCGGAATGGCTGGCCTGACCTTGCAATGTATCGACCACACGGCCATCGGGCATGACAAAGCGGTCCCGCCAAGCCTGCCACAGAGGACGCGCGGTCTGGCCGAACTCTGCCATCATGGTTTGGGCCATGCTGGAACCCGCAAACATGGTTGCGGCGGTGCCAGACAAGAAATCACGTCTTTTCATGGTTTCTCTCGGGTTGAGATGACAAGCCGCAAAGCGACCAGGGCTGACGCCATGGCAAGGAATAACATCAAGAATGTGTAGAAAATCGGGCGCGCAGAGACGAAATTGCCCATTGCGGTGCGGAAATTCTGAAAGGACCATGGCTCCAGCATGATCGGACGACGATCCGGCGCGATCCAGTTGTCCCAGCGCCCGTCATAGCCAAGGATGGACACTTGCCCGCGCGGACCACGCCCATAGGCGCGCGCCCCCGCGATAGAGTTCGCGATTTGCGTAATGTCGCTATCCGGGCTGCGTAGCATCCAGATTTCGTCAGGGCGATCGGGGTCCAGATGAAACAGAACCGCTTGCCCGCGCCGTTCGGACAGCCACGCATTCAGCTGGTCGCCATTTGACGGGAAAATCCTGTCGCGCACCCAATAGACCTTGTCGAGCACAAGCGCCCAGATATTGCTCAGGGCTGCCGTAAACCCACGCTCTTGCTGCCGGCGCACGGCGAAAGGGTCATCAACCGTGCGTTGTTCGGCAAGAAGCGCCTCGTATTCCGGGGTTATCAACACCGTGTCTTCAAGCAATTTCCGATCAGCCCGATGATGCGCCATCGGAACTGCGCCCAGATCGTCGATGGAGACAAGATGCAGCGTGGACGACCGAATATCGCCACGTGCGCGGGCCAGCACAGCCGACAAGGTCAGAATGTCATTTTCGGAATAGGCGCGACCGCTCAGCTCGTTCTGGCGCAGGCTGTCCGGCGTTAGCGCGCTAAAGGCAAGGTCCATGTCCGGGATCGACATGGGCGGGCTATAGGGCACGAAGAGGCTGGACGTTTCGCCGATCTGAAGGAAGGGCTGGTCGTAGGCGGGGCATGGCAGATCAGCGGGATCGCCCGGCACCATCATTTCGAATGTCAGGGTGTTGGTGCCCGGCTGCATGATCCGTGCCTCGAAATCAATCGGGAAACGGACAATCGGTGCCCCGCCGTCGCCGCGCAACGGCAACAGGCGGACGGATTGGCCATTGACCCGGATCAGCAACAGCGAGCCCTGCGGCAACCCTTCGACATAGGCGTAATCCAGATAGATGCGGGCCTTCTCAGCCGTCAGGATCAGCCAGTCATCCGGCAGGCGAAACGGATGATTGCGGATCGCATAGCGTTGCGAAAAACTTTCGGTGTGAATGCCGAAATTGGCAAAGGTATTCTCTGCATCCGCGACAAGCAAAGAGGCGCGGTCAGCCTGCTCCTGCGGTTCCAGTTGTGGGATCTGCCCCAGCAGATCAGCCGGACGGGTGCCTTGCGCCACTTCCAGCACCATGACGCGCGCTCCGTCGCCACCAACCTGAAAACTGACGCGCGACTGCGCCGCGGGAAGGATGGTAATGCGGGCCTGTGCTGGTGTCTCGCGTTCCAGCGTCCAGTAGTCGGTGAAGGCAAAGACAACCGGCGCACCGACCAGCGACTGGTTCAACCGGCGCACAAGGGCGCGGCGCCAGTTTTCGGCCTCGGCGCCAAGGCTGTCGATACCCCGAATTTCAACCGGCGCAAGCGCTGCCGATTGCGCTGCCAGTCCCATCATGAAATCGTCAGGCCCGATTGCGCCGTTATCTGCATCTTGCACCAACCCGCTGTGGGTTAGATCAATATCGCTCCACAGGTCGAAAGACGCTTCGGGGCCACAAAATATGCGGTGCCCCTGACGGAACTCGATCTGCACCGCGTTGCGGCCTGCGCGCAATGTGCCGGGGGCAAGGATGAACTCGTCGCTGTCCTCGGACTCGAAATTGTCAAGAGACGTGCGCCCCAGATCGACCCCATTCACCAGCACCCGCATGAAGGAGCGTTCCGGCAATAGATTGATGCTGGACACGGTGACAAGTTGCAGCCGTTGGGTGCGGCCGGGATCCGCAACATAAAGGTCGAAACTGACCAATTCGCGTTCACCTGTGACCCGCGCAAGCGGTCCGTTCCGCTGCACCTGCAGATCGGTCAGGCGCAGGGGTGAAACCCATTTGCGCTGCTCCGGCGCGGTCTGATCCCCGTCCGCAGGGCCGTATTGACGCAAACGGTCGCTTGGGTCGATTCCGTCGGCCAGTTGACTGCTAAGCGGCATATCCTGCTCGGGCAGAAGGATCATCCCGCCCTGGGAAAGCGCCACGGTTGGTGCAAGCGAACATGCGAGGGCGATGGCCGACAGTATAACGGGAATCCGGATCATGCGTTCGTCCCCCGGTCAATGGGCGTGCCATAGGTTCCAGGCCGGGCAGCCCCGCGCGCCGCGCTCTCTGATCGCGTCAGCATCTGTTTCATCGGATGGACGGGCTCGCTCAACACCGGGTCGAAGGTCTCGCCAAACGCAAGGATATGCGCCGGATGATCCTCGACGATCGCCACCTCACGCTCGCGCTCTTCGGCGCGCTTGCGCCGGGCGGGTTCGTTGACGATCATGCGCATGACATGCGCCACAGAGGTAAAGGCCAAAGAGACAACATACCCCATGCCCTTCAACAGCGGCATAGGTTTGTTCCGGCTTTCGCGGACCCGTTCCCATACGGCGGAATCGCCGAAGATAAGATGCGCGATGGTTTCCCGCACGATCAGCGATTGCTCCGGGTCGTAGCGCACGCCCAAAACAACCCCGGAAGGGTCACGGCTGATATTGACCACCTGCACCCGCACCGCGTTTTCCAGATGCGGCGATTTCGGAAATTCCGGGGTAAAGTAGAACACTGTACCCTTTTCCAGCCGGGTAAGTTCGGTAAGATCGGTGTCTGGGCCGGGTATCAGCTTCAGCTTGCAGCCACTGGTCGAGGAATCGAGCACGGTTGCCGCCGTAAACGTATATTGCTCGCCCGCGCCAATCGCGGCAACGGCTGGCACATTCATCTCTACCCTTGGCACGGCACGGCGCTGGCGGCGCTCACCGATGGCCCCCAGAGCGGCAGACAGGATGATGAAATTGAAAATCGCCCATCCACCCACGATCATCAGGATGTTGTGGTCGCCAGGAAAAAGAACCCAGCGAATGGCACCTGCAAGAACGCCCAGAAGCGTGATGCCCCACAGCACAAGAAGCGGGCGGTAGATCGGCGACAGGAAGTCCTCTTCCAGCACCTCGTCCTTGGCGGTCACGTTAAACTTGGCGCCGCGCGGCCTGAAAATGGTGCGCAGCACAACGCCCGACAAATAGGGCGCCTGTGCCGTTTCATACAATTCCGAGATCAAAGGCCAGCGCACCCGCGCATAAAGCCCGTTCTGCACCATGAAGCTGATCGCCATGTAGCTTGACATGTAGACCGCGACTTCCTGAATGGTTGCGACGAAAATCTGCAACTCGAAGAACAGGTAGGCCAAGGGCGCAAGGATGAAGGTCATACGCACCAACGGGAATAACCAGAAGGTCATCGAATTCAGGTAGCACAGCCGCTGGCTTAGGCTCATCCCCTTGCGGCGCAACGGGTTTTTCAGGCGCAGAAGCTGCATCATGCCCGTGGCCCAGCGCCCGCGCTGTTCGATGAAAGAGGTAAAGGTTTCCGGCTGAAGCCCCGCGATCATGGCATGATCGACATATAGACTTTTCCACCCTTGGCTGTGAATTTCCAACGCGGTTTCGGCATCTTCGGTGATCGTCTCACCGGCGAAACCGCCCACAGAGTCGAGGGCAGCGCGGCGCAGAACAGACGCAGAGCCACAAAAGAAAGCACCGCCCCAGCGGTCAAGACCCTTATGGCCCTGATGGTAGAACATCTCGTTTTCCGGCGGGCAATCCGCGCGCAAACCGATATTGCGGTCCACGGGGTCCGGGTTCAGGAAGAAATGGGGCGTTTGAACAAGAAACAGCTTTGGGTCGACGACAAAATACCCAACCGTGCGCGCAAGGAAATCCCGCGCCGGGACGTGGTCGGCATCGAACACCACGACCAAATCGCCATCCAGCCGCTCCAGTGCCGCAGACATGTTCCCGGCCTTGGCGTTGATGTTGCGCTCACGGGTAGAATAAACGATGCCCAGCTCTGCGCACAGTGCCTGCAAATCGGCCCGGCGCTTGCGTGCAGCCTGCGCCTTTACCGGATCATCACTGTTACAACGTTCATCGGTGCCGCCATCATCGCACAAGACAACCGTGCGCTTGTTCTGCGGGTAGTGCATGTTCTTGGCCGCCGACAACGTAACCGAAAGCATCTCGATCGGCTCGTTATAGCTGGGCACCAGAATATCGACCGTTGGCAAACTGGATGCGGCCACCTTGGGCGGCAACTTCCGCTCTACTGGATCGGCGGTGATGAACGAACTGACAAAGAACACGCAGATCGCATAGGTCTCGACAATGAACAACGCCACTGCGATGGCAAAAGACAAGGGTTCATCAATCGGCGGCAGGGTCGAGGTGACGCGCCAGAACCAATAGCGCATCACGATTGCTGACGCGATCGCCAGCAATGCGAAGCGCGCAACGATGGATTTCATGGTAAAGGGTTTGAGAACCGCAACGCCCAGCACTGCGAAAAGGCCTAAGGCCCCCTGCACCGCGTTCGAAGTCGGAATACTGGACAAAAATGCGAGCGGAATGACAATCGCAAACCACAGAAATGCGAGGAAAATCTCGCCCGGCTTCAGCCGCCTGTTGGCAATAAGCAAACTCATAAACTAGGCTCCAAAATAAGGTTAACCCGGCAATCCAAGGCCGAACGCACTCGTACCAATCGGGGCTAGGGCACGTTCGACCGTCCCCGATACACAGTTTCTCATCATGATATCCAAAGCACCGGTGCCGCGCGGCAAGGCGCGGCTCGCGGTTTGGGTCCGGCGAAATGCCAGAACGCAGACCACATCGCCACCAGGGCGGATGGTCGAATAGGTAATGTCGCCAAAGCTGTCAGTTGTCGCGGTCAACGCGCCTTCGGAAATACCCGCAAACGGGCTGGGGGCGCCGCCGAACTGCATAAGTTGCTCGCTCAGAACAAACCTTGTGCCACGCGCAAGGCTACCCTGCTGGGCGCGCAGCATGATGACGTTTTCACCGGCAAGCGATGTCGGGTTCGGCAAGGTGATACGTTGCTCTATCGCACCGCCAAGGTCACGCTCCATGACCAACATGGCCGACGGGACACTGACAAAGGCGCGCGATGCAGGAACAACGCGAAACTCTGTCACGGCCTCTGCCAGTTCGGTCGGGCTGTCGGTATTTCCCGGCAGACGGATACCGCAAGCCGACAGCGCGACAAGCCCGGTCAACAGCATAACAAGGCGCATTGCGCTGAAAGAAAACTTTGCCCCTGCGGAGGCTACTGGAAAATAAAGCTGCATTGTTCTGCCCGATCACGGAACAGGGCACCTAGCCGAGCACCGCCACCAGGGACGGTCTGCGCACACACGCAATTGCTCTGGTCAAGTGACCTGCACATAGGTTGCCTCTGTCTCTGCCTCTGTGGGTATCCTTCTTTCGGGATACGCCATCGCCCTTTTGATAGGGTTTTGTCTAATTAGAGTGATATTACCGAATTGTCAGGGTTGTGGCAACATTCCATCGAATTGAGGGCAACTGGCACCATCCCGGCGCGTCGACTCAGCTTGAGCGGGAATAAATCCTGTGGCGGATACATTAATAAGAGAACCGCGAAGCCTAGATTATCGCATATTTGGTGGCGGGCTCCACCCAACCGCAACATGCGGTGTGCTTGTCCATTTGACACGCCTGTTGCCCATTGGACACAAGCAGCAGGGTCACGCGCGCAGATACTCTTGCAGGCGGCAACCAGGGTCGGCGCTACGCAATTGAAACTCCGCGTTTTTACGCCATGCGTCAAGGGCTACGGGCGGGAAGAACGTATCGGCATCAGGGATGTCGAGCGCAACCTCCGTTATCAGCAACCTATCCGCCAAAGGCAGGAACGCGCTATATATTCCCGCCCCCCCAATCGCATAGACCCGCGCATAGCCCGCATTGGTGGCTATGTCTTGCGCTGTCGCCAAGGTTGCGGTGCGCACACCCTCTTGCGTCAGCGGGCGCGAAGTGACGACAATGTTCAACCGCCTTGGCAAAGGCCGTTTCGGCAGGCTCTCCCAAGTATTGCGCCCCATGATAAGCGCGCCACCCAAAGTTTCGCGCTGGAAAAAGGCCAGATCTTCGGGGGCAGTCCATGGAATTGTATTGCCACGCCCGATGGCCCCATTGCGCGCCCGTGCCACAATCAAGGTCAACATCAGACTGCCACCGGAGCCTTGATCGCCGGGTGCGGATCATAGCCCTCGATCCGAAAATCATCGAAGGTGAAATCGAAAATACTATCGGGTGTGCGCAGTATTTCCATGCGCGGCAAGGGGCGCAAGGTCCGCGACAACTGAGTTTGCACCTGCTCCATATGGTTGGAATAGATATGCGCGTCGCCCATCGTATGCACGAAGGTTCCCGGCTCCAGATCACAGACCCGTGCCAACATCATCTGCAACAACGCATAAGAGGCAATGTTGAACGGCACACCAAGGAACATATCGGCCGATCGCTGATAAAGCTGCAAATGCAACTTGCCGGCCAAAACCCGCACCTGCCACAGCGTATGGCAAGGCGGAAGCGCCATGTCGGGCACATCTGCCGGGTTCCAAGCCGACACGATCAAGCGGCGGCTGTCGGGAGAGGTCTTGATCTGCTGCACCAATGTCGCGATCTGATCCACACCGCCGAAATTGCGCCATTGCTGGCCATAGACCGGCCCAAGATCGCCGGTTTCATCGGCCCATTCATCCCAGATCGAGACGCCATTGGCTTTCAAATACCCGATATTCGTGTCACCAGACAGAAACCAAAGCAGTTCGTGAATGACAGATTTAAGATGCACGCGCTTGGTCGTGACAAGCGGGAACCCATCGGCCAGATCATAGCGCATGCTCAACCCAAAGACTGACAGAGTGCCAGTGCCAGTGCGGTCATCGCTGGGCGTGCCATGCTCCAGAATATAGCGCAAACCGTCCAGATATTGCTGCATAGCTCTGCCCATCCACATTATACTGTGATTTTTTTAACAATGCCCGGATTCGGCGCGCTTGAAAAGCCCCTGTCACGGGGTTGAACGCAACGCGAAAGGTCATACCTGCCTCGCAGAACAAGGAGAGATGATATGCGCTATCTGCACACAATGGTTCGGGTCAAGGATCTTGACGCCTCCATGGCGTTTTACAAACTGCTCGGGCTAGAGGAAATCCGCCGCCACGACAGCGAAGGTGGCCGGTTTTCACTGATCTTCATGGCACCGCCCGGACAGCCCGAATGCCCGGTTGAACTGACATGGAACTGGGACGGAGATGAGGCGCTGCCTTCGGACAGCCGTCATTTCGGACATTTAGCCTATGAGGTCGAAGACATTCACGCAACCTGCCAGCATCTGATGGACAATGGCGTCACGATAAACCGTCCGCCACGCGACGGGCACATGGCTTTCGTCCGCTCACCCGACAATATTTCGATCGAACTTCTGCAAAAGGGGGAATCCCTCGCGCCAGCAGAGCCTTGGGCCAGCATGGGCAATACCGGCCATTGGTAAGGTGTCAGTCCCGCACAGGGGCAAAGAAAATGCCATCGTCCAGCACCGCTTGGACGGTGGCACGCTTCACCACCTGATCGCCTTGGGCGAACGCATAGGTCAGTGACATGTCACACAGCTGGTTTATCAGGCGCGGCACGCCTCCCGTCACTTCATGAATGACCATGACCGCCTGCTTGCTGAAGATATTGGGCTTGCCACCCGCCACTTTAAGGCGGTGCGAAACATAGTGCAGCACGGTTTCAGGCTGCATATACGGAAGATGGTAATTTGCTGCGACACGCTGGGCAAACTGCACCAATTCGCGGCGACGGACATGATCGCGCAATTCTGGCTGACCGATCAGGAAAAGCTGCAAGACCTCTTCCTTGCCAAGGTTGATATTGGTCAACATGCGCAACTCTTCCAGCGCCTCTAGCGACAGGTTCTGCGCCTCGTCAATGACCAGCAGCACCCGCCGCCCTTCGTTGAATTCCTGGATCAAGAATTCCTGCACCTTCAGGAACTTGGATTCGTCGCTTAGATCGCTCTGCGTCAGCTCCGGCAGCAGCCATTGCAAAATCTCGCGGGTGTTGGGACGCGTATTCGTGACCAGCGCGATGGACAGACTGTCATCGTCATCAGCCTCTTCAATGAAATGCTGCAAAAGCACGGTCTTGCCCGCACCGATCTCGCCGGTCAGCAGGGTGATGGGCGCGCGTGTCGACAGGCCATATTGCAGCATGGCATAGGCACCGCGCGCGGTATCGGACCAGAACAGGAATTCGGGATCGGGCGTCAGGGAAAACGGCCGTTGCTTGAACGAGAAATGCTCCAGATACGACGAAAATCCATGTGCCATAATGCTTCTGCCCCTTGCGACGATACCCGCAGATCATGCGATACTGTTTCGACATGACGAAATTTAAGCGTAAACGCGGCAAACGCGTGGCATCGTTTTCGCAGCTTTCGGCGCTGACGCTGTGCAAGTCAATCCCATTGCAATCGAATCGTTTCCAGATGGGCACCGTGACATGCCGATGGCCAAACTGCGCGACCGGGCCTCTTGGAAACAAATTGTAAACACGCGTAGCTTTGTCCACCAAAGAATAACAATCGAACACGATTCATGTGTCAGCCCCCCGCAGTTCACTCTTTTTTAATGAAAAAACGCAAGGTTAAGGGTAAGTTAAAGTTGTGTCCGACCAAGACCATAATCATGCCACGAAAACTTGGCTTGATGCGAGGACCGCAAGTGTTGCGGCCCAAGTTGAAAGTAGCATGAGTACGATGGGTAAGGGTAAAAAGCATGACAATGACGTTTCAACATAACAAGATGGAGGCCACGCAAGTGGTGGCCAAAGACAACTACGACCAGACGATCAATGCGGACGGGTTCTACGTCCGCTATGGAAAGCGGGTCTTGGACCTTGCCATCGTCCTCGCGTCCTTGCCGATTGTTATTCCTGTGCTGCTGGTCTGCGCCCTTGCAAACCTCCTGACGCGCAATCCGATTTTCTATACCCAATTGCGCCTTGGCCAACATGGCCAAATCTTCCGCATCTGGAAACTGTCGACGATGCATCCGAACGCTGACAAACTTCTGGAAGATCTGCTGGCGAACGACCCGGAGCGCGCGCGCGAATGGCAAAGCACGCAAAAACTGAAGGATGACCCTAGGATTACACGGGTCGGGGCGTTTCTACGCCGTACCTCTATCGACGAAATTCCGCAGCTTTTCAACGTTTTGAAAGGCGATATGAGCTTGCTCGGCCCGCGCCCGATGATGCTGGATCAGATCGAACTTTACGGCCCGACACTCGATGTTTATCTTTCCATGAAGCCGGGGATCTCGGGCAAATGGCAGGTGTCCGAGCGCAATGACGCCCATTTCCGGCGCCGTGCCCAGATCGACGTGGAATATGCGTCTGACCTAACCCTTGGCACCGATCTGAAACTTGTCTTGGAAACCATTCGGACCCTAATTCGCAGCACGGGTTACTAACACCAGATGCGCCCTGACATTCGGTCCTCTACGACGGTGAGTCGGTCTGTGCGGGTGGTCCGGCCCACGCAGGATGACTTGCAAATTGTGGAAGAGAGTGTCAAAGCCGCGCTTATGGCTCCGCGCAACATTGTTTTCCCGACAGTCACGAACACGCCAGCAGTGCTCTGGCTGGTTGCTCTGACATGCGCGCCCGAAATCCTGCTCACTTTGGGTGAATCCGGGTTGTTGGGATTTGAACGCTTGCGTGGCGTATTTCTGATGTATGGTGCCTTTTGGGATGGCTTGCTGCGCGGATGGGAACCTGTTTACCCCGGCCAGCAAATTGCGATGTTTTTCACATATGCCGCCTTGCATGGCAGCTTTATCCACCTGCTCGGCAACATGGTTGCGGTGCTGGCACTTGGTGGCATCGTGGTTGCACGGGTCGGCGGAGGCGGTTTCTTGCTGCTTTACGCAGTCAGCGTCTTCACCGGCGGCATGGGCTATGCCCTGCTGTCGAATGCCGATGCACCCATGGTCGGCGCGTCCGGCGCGGTCTTTGGCCTGATTGGCGCGTGGAAGTTCTGGGAATGGCAGTTGCGCCACCATCTGGGCAGCCCAATGCGACCGCTGTGGCGGTCCTTGCTTGGGCTTGCGGTTTTGAATGTGGTGCTGTGGTTAATGCTGTCGGGCATGCTGGCATGGGAAGCGCATCTTGGTGGCTTCGTGGGTGGCGTGCTGTTTGCCGCTATCGCCACCCCCACACTTCGTTACCGCATCTAGGCCGCGTCCAAGGCCGCGATGATCGCGCCGAAATCGCTGGCTTTCAAAGACGCGCCACCGACAAGTGCGCCATCAACATTCGCCAGCGCAAAAATATCTGCTGCATTGCCGGGCTTCACAGACCCACCATATAGCAGCGACATCTCGGCGTCGGGGACCGCCGCGCGCAATGCGTCATGCACTTCGGCAATCTGCTCCAACGTGGGCGTGCGGCCCGTGCCAATGGCCCAGACTGGCTCATAAGCGATAACAGTGTTGCCTGCATTCGCGCCATCCGGGACAGACTCGAGCAACTGGCCCAGCACCACTTCCAACGTGGTGCCCGCGTCGCGCTGTGCCTCGGTCTCTCCCACACAAATGATCGCTGTCAGACCCGCCTCCTGCGCGGCGCGTGCCTTGGCGGCAACCAGATCAGAGCCTTCACCATGGTCAGCACGCCGCTCGGAATGCCCCAGAATAACATGGCGCGCGCCAGCGTCAGCCAACATGTCTGCCGACAGATCGCCGGTATGCGCGCCGCTCTTGGCCGTATGGCAATCCTGCCCGCCCACGAGCAGGCGGCTGCCTTGTGCAAGATCAGCCATCGGCGCAAGCAGCGTGGCCGGCGGACAGATCAGCATTCCGCAGTCCGGGTCCGGGTGGGCCGCGATCAACGCGCGCATCTCGTCCAGATCGGCGCGCAGACCGTTCATCTTCCAGTTACCGGCGACGAGTTTGCAAGGCATTGGCGTTCCTCCTGTTGGTCTTGCACAGGGATACGCCCCACCGCGCGGCGATGCAATCAGCCTTGCGCGCGGGCGGCGTTCATACGCTCTGTCAGGGTATCCACGTCATCGAATTTGATGGACTCACCACAGCCGCAAGCATCGGTCACATTCGGGTTGCGAAACTTGAATGCACTTTCCAAAAGCCCCGTCTCGTAGTCGATTTCGGTGCCAAACAGGAACATCTGCGCCATGGGTGCAATCAGCACGCGCGCACCATCCTGCTCGATCACTTCTTCATGTTCGCCCACGTCCTGTGCGGTCTCCATGGTGTATTCCATGCCCGCGCAGCCGCCCTTCTTCACGCCCACGCGCAGCCCCTTGGCGCCCTCGCGTTCCATCAGACGTGTGATCTGCCGCACAGCGGCGGGTGTCATCGTTACCGGGGATTTTCCGGGAATGCCAAACATGTCAGCTCTCTTTCCGTTTCTGTTGCCGCGCGGGATTGCCCATCACGGTCGCGCCCGCAGGCACATCGCGCGTGACCACCGCGCCGGCGGCAATAATTGCCCCATCTCCCACCGTAACGCCGGGTAGGATAATCGCGCCACCACCGATCCAGACATCAGCCCCGATGGTGATGGGACGGCCCCATTCGACAGCCTTGGCACGCGATGCCGCATCGCGCGGGTGGTCTGCCGTCAGGATCTGCACATTCGGCCCGATCTGGGTGCGCGCGCCGATATGCACGGGGCACACATCCAGCACGACAAGGTTGAAATTCGCGAAACAGCCCGGCCCGAAATGGATATTCATGCCATAATCGACATGGAACGGTGCGCGAATGACCGCCCCATTCCAGCTGCCCAGAAGCGATTGCAAAATCTCTGCGCGCTGCGGGTCGCCCATGATGGTTTGGTTATAATCCCGCATCAAACCTTGCGCGCGCTTGCGGATGGCCACCAATTCCGGGCAGCCCGGGTCATAAGGCGCGCCCGATTGCATCTTGTCACGTTCGGACAAGACAATTTCCATCACATGAACCCCAGTTCCAGCCGCGCTTCGTCCGACATCATATCCATGCCCCATTGTGGGTCGAAGGTCATTTCCACATTCACCGATTGCACGCCAGGCACGGGTTCCATGGCGTTCGCAACCCAGCCGGGCATTTCACCCGCCACCGGGCAGCCGGGCGCCGTCAGGGTCATGATGACCTCAACTTCGCCAGCGTCTGAAATCGTGATGGTGTAGATCAGCCCCAGATCAAAGATATTGACCGGAATTTCCGGGTCGTAGACCGTTTTACACGCCTCGACCAATGGCTCATACAGCGGGTGTTCGGTGCTGGAGGGCTTTATCAGCAGATCGCCTTCATCTTGTGGCATGGCACGGCCTTTCCTTTGGCTGCCTCTATTTCCTGACCGATTATATAGGAAAATCCCCCAACCCGTCCAGTGCTACAAAACATAACGGCTCAGATCGGCCGAGCGCGACAGATCGCCGATATTCTGCTCCACGAAAGCGGCATCCACCACAACGGCTTGGCCCGAGCGGTCGGGCGCATGGAACGACAATTCCTCGAACACGCGCTCCATCACCGTATACAAGCGCCGCGCGCCGATATTCTCGACCGATTGGTTGACCTCGGCGGCTATGCGCGCAAGTGCTGCGATCCCGTCCTCGGCAAAGCTCACTTCGACCTCCTCTGTGCCCATCAAAGCCTTGTATTGCCGCGTCAGAGCATTGTCGGTTTCGGTCAGAATTCGCACGAAATCGGCTTCTGTCAAAGGCCGCAACTCTACCCGGATCGGCAGGCGCCCTTGCAGTTCCGGCAGCAGGTCGGACGGCTTTGCAACGTGGAAAGCACCCGATGCGATGAACAGAATATGATCGGTCTTTACCGGCCCGTGCTTGGTGGTGACGGTCGTGCCCTCGATCAGCGGCAGCAGGTCGCGCTGCACGCCTTCGCGGCTCACATCGCCGCCGCGCGCATCGGCCCGCGCACAGACCTTGTCAATCTCATCCAGAAAAACAATGCCGTTTTCCTGCACCGACTCTAGTGCGGCCAGCTTCACCGCCTCGTCATCGAGCAGCTTGTCGGCCTCCTCCGCGATCAGCAGATCATGGCTTTCCCGAACTGTGACTTTCTTGCGCGTGGTGCGCCCGCCCAGCGCCTTGCCGAACAATTCACCGATATTCATCATCTGAGGCGGCTGGCCCGGCATGTCGAACATCCCCCCCATCGGGTTGGATGTGTCGGCAATCTCGATGTCGATTTCCGTATCGTCAAGCTCGCCCGCCAGCAGCTTGCGGCGGAACATCTCACGCGTGGCCTCACGGGCATCTTTACCGGCAATCGCCTCGATCACGCGGTCCTCGGCGGCCTTGTGCGCGCGCGCCTTCACGGCCTCGCGCATTTGCTCGCGGGTCTGGGCAATCGCGGCGTCGGCCAGATCACGGATGATCTGCTCCACATCGCGGCCAACATAGCCCACTTCGGTAAATTTCGTCGCCTCGACCTTGATAAAAGGCGCTTTCGCAAGCTTCGCCAAGCGGCGGCTGATCTCGGTCTTGCCCACCCCGGTCGGGCCGATCATCAGGATGTTCTTGGGGTAGACCTCATCGCGCAGTTCCGGCGCCAGTTGCTTGCGCCGCCAGCGGCTCCGCAATGCCACAGCCACAGCACGCTTGGCGTCCTTCTGGCCAATGATGAAGCGGTCCAATTCAGACACAATCTCGCGCGGGGTCAGGTCGGTCATGGTGCGTCCCTTCTGGTGTTCCTGCTCAGATAGAGGCTTGAAGGGTGAAATTGAAGGGGTTGCGGAATGTGTGGGCGATGTGTATATACAATTTGGGCCTCAAAAGAAGGCAAATGACTTGGATAGGGGAAGCCCATGCGACAAAACATCAGTTTCATGCAGTTAAGGAAAACGAATGACACCCCCATTCGAATGGGACGAAAGCAAACGTCTCAAAACCATCGAAAAACACGGCATCGACTTCCTTGACGTCATCAGCATTTTTGACAGCCCGCACCTGATTATCCCCGCCCGAAGCGATACCGAAGACCGCTTCGCCGCAATCGCGGATTGGAACGGGATTATGGTTGCAGTGTTCTTTACGATCCGCGGAGAGACGATCCGCATCATCACCGCCCGGAGGGCACGGAGACATGAGCGAGACCTCTATCAAAACCTACACACTGGACGAGATTCGCCAGATCAAAGGCCGCACTGATTGGGACGCGCTTCGGCGCGCGGAAGAGCTTGGGCTGGAACCCGAGCGCAACGAAGATGAATTCGAAGTCGACTGGACACGCGCCAAGCTGGTTACGCCAGAGCCGAAAAAGGCGATTTCGCTGCGTGTCGACCCGGACGTGCTGGAGTTCTTCAAATCGCAAGGCGCAGGCTATCAAACCCGCATGAACGCGGTTCTGCGCGCGTGGATGGATGCGCAGCTTAAGCGCTAATCTTCTCCACCGTCAGATTTCCGTTGGTATAGACGCAAATATCCGCCGCAATCGCCATGGCGCGGCGCGCGACGTCTTCGGCACCCATCTCGGTCGCCATCAACCCGCGCGCGGCGGCCAGGGCAAAATTCCCCCCCGACCCGATCGCAGCAATGTCATGCTCCGGTTCCAACACGTCGCCCGCGCCGGTAATCACGAACAGGTCGCGCCCATCGGTTACGATCAGCATGGCTTCCAGTTTTTGCAAATATTTGTCGGTGCGCCAGTCTTTCGCCAAATCCACAGACGCGCGTGCCAATTGCCCCGGCGTCGCTTCCAGTTTGGCTTCAAGCCGTTCCAGCAAGGTAAACGCATCGGCGGTGGACCCGGCAAACCCCGCCACCACGTCATAGCCGCCGGGTGACAGGCGGCGCACCTTGCGCGCGCTGCCCTTTATCACGGTCTGGCCAAGCGACACTTGCCCATCCCCTGCGACAACGACCTCGCCGCCCCTGCGAACTGCCACAATGGTCGTGCCATGCCAGCCGGGAAACTCGGTCATCGCGCCCTCTTCATCTTGCAAAAAATACTCCCGCCGGAGGCATCCGCCGTGTGGCCGGATGCGACCGGCAGGGTTTGGGGACCAAACAGCCCCCAAAAAGTTCAGATTGCGCCGTCGATCCAGGATTGCAACGCCGATTTCGGGGCTGCACCGACCTTGTTCGACACCGGCTGGCCGTCCTTGAACAGGAACAACGCGGGGATACCGCGAATGCCCATGGACGCTGCAGTGTTCGGGTTTTCGTCCACGTTCACTTTGGCAATCTTGATCTTGTCGCCATATTCGGCGGCCAGCTCTTCCAAAGCCGGGCCGATCTGCTTGCACGGGCCGCACCACTCGGCCCAAAAATCAACCACGACAGGAATATCGGACTGGCGCACTTCCGCGTCGAAGGTGGCATCGGTAACTGCAACTGTGGGCATTGGCCCCTCCATAGGTTTGCTTCTCTGAACCTCAATTATGCCTCTGCGCGCGCGGATTCAAGCACTCGCGCGGGCAACCGCGGCACGCAGGGGCGCGTCGGGCAGTCGCATCAGCTCGGCCGTTGCGGTCCAGAGCAGCGCCATCTCGACCGTATGACCGGGAAAGACCTGTTCCAACGCCTGCAGATAAGCCCCCATCTGGCGCAGCAACCCTTCCGGCACATCTGCGACATCGCGCGGCACAACCCGGTTCGATTTGTAATCAACCGCCAATACATGCCCGTCTTGCACCACCAACCGGTCAATTACGCCAAACAGCGGGCGCGCGCCAAGCTGGCCCGCGATTTCGACCTCTGCCAATGTGCCGCGGGCGAAAAGCGGGGCAAGCGCAGGCGTGTCCAGAACCGAGACCGCTTCTGGCAATAGCTGCGAGGCATCGGACGGGCTACCAAGAAGTGCTGCGGCGCGGGCGCCCCATGTCTCTCGCGGCCAAAGCGGCAGATGCTCCAGCAGCATGTGCAACCCGGTGCCCAAACGCAGTGCTGTGTCCTCGTCAAGGCCTGCCTCGCCCGGCAATGCCTTTGCTCCCCCCAAGGTCGAGGGGGTCAAAGGTTTGGGCCGATCCGGTGGCGGCGGCGCGGGGTACCAAAGCGCATCGGGCAGCGGCATGGGCGCAATCGCGGCCGTTTGCGGCTCTGTGCCTTGCTCTGGCCAGACGCCATGCGCGTGGCGCATCCCCGGCCCGGTCGGCGTGTCCAGATGGTCCGCGCCCGCCAGACGCAGGCCGTCCGCCACACGATTATACCAATTTTCGGGCTGTTTCATGTCGCCCGCGCCCGCAACGATCAGCCAGCTTTCGGCGCGCGTCATTGCAACATACAGCAACCTTGCATCTTCCTGCGCGCGCTGTGCTGCGCGATCATCCAGTGCGGATTGCACCGGCGCGGGGTTCAGCCCGGCATTTGCCTTCCAGACCGCACGGCCTTCGACCCCGACAATTTCTGTCTTGTCATTCGCCCTTTGATCGGCGGTATCGGGCAGGATAACGATGGGCGATTCCAGCCCCTTGGCGCCGTGCACGGTCATCACCCGCAGCATCGGGCTGGCGCTGTCCAATTCGCGTTTCAACTCGACCTCGTCGCGCTCCAGCCAGGACAGGAACCCGGTCAGCGACGGTATTTCCGCTTGTTCATAGCTTAGGGCCTGCGCAAGGAACGCGTCGATCCCGTCCTCGGCCTCTGTTCCCAGCCGCGCGATCAGGCGGCGGCGACCGTCATGGCGTGACAGCACCCGTTCGACCAAATCATAAGGGCGCAAAAAGTCCGTCTGCAAGCGCAGGTCGCGCAACACGGCCAGCGTCGGGCTGTCGTCTTGGGCGCGCAGCCGCGACCACAGGTATTCGCCCTTGGTGCGGCCCTGCGCCAAGCGGTAAAGCGCATCTTCAGACCAGCCAAACAGCGGCGAGCGCAGGCAGGCGGCCAGCGACAAATCGTCCTCGGGTGTGGCCAGAAAGGCCAGAAGCGCCGTCAGGTCGCGCACCGCCATTTCCCCGCCCAAGCGCAACCGATCAGCCCCGGCAATTGCCAGCCTTTGAGCCTTGCAGGCCGAAATAATCTCGTGAAACAAAGGGCCACGCCTGCGCACCAGGATCAGGACATCACCTTCGGTCATGAGACGAGCAGAGCCCTTGTGCGGCACAAGCGTGCGCGCATCGATCATGCGGCGCAATTCGGAGGCAATTTCGCGGGCAAGCTTGCGCGCGTGATGCTCGTCCGAGCGCAGATCGACCGGGTCATACCAAGCGCGGTCGTGCTCGGCTTTCTCGGGCAGAATCGGTGTCCACAGGTCCACCCGGCCCGGCAGCGCATGGAAAAAGGCGATATGCGTGGGCGGCCCGCCAAGCCCCTCATCCTGCGGCGGCTGGAATGTCATGTCGACCGTGCGCAGCACCCCGGCGGACGAACGGAACGAATGTTCCAAAGCCGCATCTTCCAGCCGCAGCCCGACATCGGACAGGCGTTCGCGGAACATCGCCTGCATGTCATCGAAGACTCTCAGATCGGCCCCTTGGAACGAATAGATCGACTGTTTCTTGTCGCCCACCACGAACAGGCTGCGCTCCACGTCGCGCGCCCCGATGCCCGCAGTAAATTCCTGCGTCAGCAATTCAATGACCCGCCATTGCGCGGGGCTGGTGTCCTGCGCTTCATCGACAAGGATGTGGTCAACCCCGCCATCCAGCTTGAACAGAACCCATTGCGCGACTGAGGGATCGGTCAGCAATTGTCCGGTGCGCAGGATCAGGTCGTCGAAATCCAACCAGGCGCGCGCGTCTTTCTGTGCGCGGTAAGCCACCAGAAACGGCTGGGCGAACGTATGCAGCACCCGCGCCCGGTGCAGCGCGGCAAGGCCAAGCCGCAAGGGGCGAGCCTGCTCGACCCGCGCCATAAACTGATTGAGCGGGTCAATCAGCGCATCCATGGCAATGCGTGTGTCCTTGGTGGGAAAGCTGCCAATCTTGGCCGCGAAGGGTTCCTTTGCCGTGGCGCCCGTCAGAAATATTCCTTCCAAATGGGGCAAGAGCGACAGATCAGCGCGGTCCATGTCCAAGGCGCGCAGCTTGTCGGCGGCCTTGCCATCATTCTTGCCGCCCGCGTCCAGAAACGGAAGCATGTCCGCAATCAGCGCGGCCTCGCTGCCAAGGAACACCTCTGACAACAGCTTGTCCTCGGTCATACCTGCGGGCAGGCCAAAGGTCGCCTCTTCCGGGGCGGGGGCGTCGAACAGGGCAGATTTGCCACATATCTCGGCCAGCAGCGTCTCGATCTCTGCTCCGGTGAAAACCTGCGCCAAACGGGCCACAGCATCGGAATTTTCCGACAGTTCCTCCAGCACATCGGCGCGCAAGGCACGCGCGGCGCGGGCGTCCATCTCCGTAAAGGCCGGGGACAGGTGCGCCTCCAGCGGGAAGCGGCGCAACAACGACGCGCAAAACGAATGGATCGTCTGGATCTTCAATCCGCCCGGGGCTTCGATCGCACGGGCAAAAAGCCGCCGCGCCTGTGCCAGTTGCTCTGACGATCCGCCTGCCTCGCCGATCTTGGACAGTTCGGCGCGCAACTCTTCATCGGGCAGCATGGCCCATTTTCCCAACAGGGCAAAGAGCCGGTTCTGCATCTCGCTCGCGGCAGCCTTGGTGTAGGTCAGACACAGAATATGCTGCGGCGCGACATCATTCAGCAGCAACCGTGCCACGCGGTCGGTGAGCACCTTGGTCTTACCAGACCCGGCATTGGCGGACAGCCAGGTCGAGGACAAGGGCTCTGACGCGCGGTTCTGCGCTTCGGTCGCGGCATCAACCATCGTTGCGCCCCACAGGGATCGTGACCGACTGGTCTTGCATCGTCCACTCCCCGAACCGCGCCAGATGGTCGTAATCGCCACTCAGGCCACCTTTCTCGACAGCGCGGCGAGCGGAAAAACCCTGATCCTTGTCCTGATAAGTGCGGATCAACGCGAAAAAACCATCGCGGACCGTGTCCAGCAAGGCTTCGTCAATCTCTGTCGTTGCCGCTTTCAGCGCCCCGCCCCCAAGGCCCAGATAAGTGATGCGCGCCACATCGCGCGGGCCAAGCGCCTCGAACGCGCCCTCATGCGCCATGAGCGCCTGCAACAAAAGCTGCTTTGCAAAGCGCTCTTGCTGCGGCTTACTTGGCGGCATCCCGGTCTTGTAATCAATGATATGCAACCGTCCATCTGGCCATTCGTCAATCCGGTCGGGCTTGGCCGTCAGGGTAAAGGGCAAATCGGGAAGCGCCCAGCCAGCCCTGTCTTCACGCAGCACGATCTTGCCGGGTTGCGCGTCAAGATAAGCTGTCAGGTCCGGCGCAACGCGCGACAGGCGCGCGGCCCAAAACGCGCGCACGGCCTGCCATGGCACAGCGTCGCGCAAGACGTCTTCGGCCACATCCATCAACGCGCCGGGATGCTCCGGATCGGTCGCGCGTTCCAACACCTTGTGCAGCACCGTGCCCCGCAACAAAGCGTCCGGCTGTGGCAGCAGCGGCTTGAGCTTCTCCAGCCCCAGAACATGGCGCGCATAGATCGCATAGGGGTCACGAATTAGGGTTTCGATCTGTGTTACCGACAGCCGCTGTGGGCGCACTGGCGGGGCGGGCGCGGGGCGCGGGGCAAGCGGGTCAGGCGAAACACGGCGCATATCAGCCTCGAAGGCAGCGGCCTCATCCAGCCAGTGCTGGCCACGCTCACGCATCGCGTTCAACGCCGCGCCCCCCCCTTGCGCGGGCAAACCGTCCAGAAGGTTGGTCAAGCGGTTCAACCAGCGCGAGGGAACGGTCTGCGCTTCTGCTGTGCGCTTCGCGCGCGACAGCACCACGCGGGGCGCGCACACAGCCTGTTGATAATCATGCGCCGACAGCCCGATCTGCCGGTCCGGCAGCAAGAGCCCGACCTGCGCACGCATGGCCCGGTTCAGCCACGGGTCCGGGTCAGGGGCTTTCGGCCAAACACCCTCATTCAGCCCTGCGGCGATTACAAGGTCGGCCCCCTGCACCCGCGCTTCCAGCGTGCCCCAGATCATGATGTCAGGATGTGCGGTGACGGGGTCACGCACCTCGCGCCCAGCAAAAAGGGTGCCAAGCAAAGCGACATAGTCGAAGGCGGTCAACTCGCCGCCGGCCTCTGCCTCTGTCGCAAGCGCCTCCATGGCGCCGCGTGCTTCTTGCCCCGCCGCTTCATCCCACAACACCCCGGCGCCTGCGGCACCGGCACCGGCAGCGATCGCCTCTGCAAGCGACAGATGATCGGCCACACGCAGCGCCAAAGGGCGCGGGTCCGGGTCTGGCGATGCGGGGAGCGTTGCGCCCAACCACTTCGCCCAATCCTGCCGAGGACCGGGATCGGGCGCGAACCCAGCCAGAATTTGCGCATCGGGGAACGGTAGCGACCGGCGCCGCAGATACAGTTCCAGATCGCGCGTATGCCGCAGATGGTCGCCGCGCCCTTCGCCGCTATGCGTAAGCGGGTGCTTCAACAAGGCCAGCAGCCGAGGCACATCCAGCCGGTTCAGGAACAACTCTGCGACCTGCCGCAAGAACCGCCCCGGCGCCGACAACCCAAGCGGGCGGCCCGCGCTGTCATCCGGGATAATGCCCCAGACCTGAAGCGCCGCCGCCACCCGGCGTGTCAAGTCGCGGTCAGGGGTCACAAGTGCAGCGCGCTGTCCCTTGCAAGCGGCATCAAACAGACAATGCGCAATTGCTGTCGCTTCGGCGCGGGGTGACGGTGCCTCGATCAGGCTCAGACCCTCTGTCGCGCGAGCAAGGTCGCCCAGATCCGGCCCCTCGCGCAGCCATTGATCGGTCTGCGGCGCAGGGCGCAATGACAGCGAAATCAGCTTTCCGCGCGGCAATTCGGGGCTCTCATGCCACGGCATGACGGCGTTGGAACCAAGGCCCAAGTCATCCAGCATAACACGGAACCGAAACTGCGGATGATCTTCCGACACGGTCGCTCTGTCCAGCAGCGCCCATGCAGCGGGCGGCATGTCAAAATCGAAACCGGGAAGGACCACGGCACCTTGCGGCAAGCGTGCCACGGCTTGCATGAGCATGGCCGTCGTTCCGCGCGACCCGGTCGAGCCGACAACCAGAATCGGGTCCGGCGGCGGGGACACTGACCACGCCTCGGTCAGGTCAAGGACTTGGACGCGCAACCGGCCCTCTGCATCGGGTGCATCCTGCGCGATGACGGTTTCCGCCAAACGCAGGAATTTCTGAGCCTGCGCCCAATGTTCGGCATGTTCGGTCAGGTCCAAATGGTCAAGCGCCTGAAATGGCACGCCTTCGGCCTGCATTTCAGCGAACAGGCGTGCAAGGCTGTCTGCCAAATCGAACACCGCTGCCCGCGGGGCCAGTTTTGGCTGGGCCGCCTGAAGCATCCCGACAAGCCGCGCCAGTTCCAATCGCCGCCGCAATGGGGGGACCGGGGGCGCATGTTGCGGCGCACCGTCGAACAGTAACGGGTCGGTCACCAACCGGATACGCGGCAGCAGCCCCGGCCCCTGCGCCACAAGGCAGTCGCGTATGCGCCGCCGCATCCGGGCAGAGTTCACCAGAATGGTCACACGCGCCCGCGCCTCCGGCGGCATGTCCGCCAACCTTGCGCGCAGACCCGCCGCAAAAAGCTGCGGGAAATCCGCACCCGGCGGCAAGGCAAACACACGCGGTATGTCGGACCGGGCGAACATCAAGCAGCACCCAACCGCATAAGCCGATCACGCCAGCGCGGTGCTTCACTCTGAAAATGCAGGTGCCGGTCATCCCCCTCGGGCCGGATATCCAGCAGCAAAGCGCCTTGCGGGGTCAAATCGCCCAGTCGGTCGGGCCATTCAACAAGGCAAATCGCGCTCTCAAACGCATCCACCAACCCCAGTTCGTCACATTCCGACGGGCTGGTCAGCCGATACAGATCGGCGTGCCACAGTTCGACGCTATCCAGATCGTAACACTGCACAAGGGTAAAGGTGGGCGATGGCACATCTTCAAAGCGGTCAAGCGCCGCAAGCCGCGACTGGATCAAGGCGCGGGCGAAGTGGCTTTTTCCAGCGCCGACCGGACCCTGCAACAAGATCACATCTCCCGCTGCCATCTGAGCACCTAACAGCCACGCGATCCGCGCAGTCTCCTCGGGTGATGAGGATATTATCGTGGTGTCGAGGGTCGGTTCCATAGCACAGGTGTTACATGCCAAGACCTGCGATTCCAGCCCTCTTGCGCGCCGTTCACACGACGATCATCGACAAAGAACGCCTAGCCCCGCGACCGGCTGCCAGCATGCTGAACCAAGCGCGCCTTGCGGGTCGGGGCCAGCCCGATCTCGGCAGGGTCTGTCCGAAACTGAGGCCCGGCGCTTTGCAAAATATCCGGGGCCGCCAGCGCGTGTGCATGATGACGGGCGACGACCACGTCGCGCGCCGTTTCCTGCCGTAAAGGTCGGAAGGTCAGCATAAGCCAATCTTGGCGAAGCCGCCGGGCATGAACGCCAAGCGTGGTCCCATCCAGCAGGCAAACGCTGCCTTGCACCACGGCACCAAGATCACGATTGGCGGCAAAGTCGTTTAGCTTGTCCCAGAATGGCGTCGTCGTCGTCGTTTTCTTCCACAGGCTCAACGCGTGTAGAAAGCCCGTGTCGGCAAGGTTATTGCAAGGGTCTTCGCCCCATATCTGGCTGTAGCGCGCATTCGAGATCAATGTATCGCCCGCAGGCCCAAAAGCCGCGACCGCGTCGGGCAGCCCATCCAGCACAGCCTGCCCCAGTTCGATCTCTTGGCGCAAGCTGCGCGCGAGCGTGGCGTCCGAGGTCACGTCCTCGAAAAAGAACGCCAATGCGCCACCCGGCTGGGGCTGTCCGCTAACGTGGTAAATGCGGCCATTGCCAAGGCACCACTCCTCGCTGAAAAGCCCTGTCTCGGCAGCGCGCTCCATCTCGGTAATCTCGCGGCGCCAGGTCGCGAAATCCTTGGGTTCGGGCAACATGCGCAATTCCCGCAAGGTGAAAAGCACCTGCTCGAAGCTGGGCCGCGCAGCCAAAAAGAGCGGGTCCAGCCCCATAAGATCGACCAAGGCGGGGTTGAAAACCTGCAGGCGGCGTTCCGTGTCGAATAGTGCAAGCCCCGTGGGCAGACATGCGAAGGTGCGCGTCAGGATCTGCATCATCTCGCGCCGCGAGGTTTCAGTCTGCACGGCAAGGTCGATGGGCGTTGCGAAATGCTGCACCTCGGCACCGTCCGCCACCATGTCATGGCTAAACCAAGACATATGCGCCCCCATATCGAGCGATAGGCGACCGTGCGCATCGGACATTTGCCCGTCAAACAGGGGCGGAATTGGCCAAGCCAGACCATTCCGACCTTTATCGAATGCGGTGTAAGTGTCGATGTAAGCGGTGTTGGCCCATGTGATCTCGCCCACCTTGTTCACCCGCCACGACAGCACCGGCATGTGCTTGGCCACATCACGCAGGGTATCCAGCTCTTCGCGCATGGCTTCGAAACTAAGCCGGTCCATCGCGACCAGCGCACCTTCGGCGCGTGTATCGACCAACCGAAGATGTGTCAGCCCCTTCTTGCGACTGGCCCGCAGGATCAGACCGCTGTCATCCTTCGCCTGCAATTCCATCTGCCCCAGCCCGACCAAACGGCCAAGACTGCTGCGCAAGTCCAGGAACCGATGGTCCAGATACCGCAACAAATGCTCAAGATCGTCGCGCCTGCAATCGCTGGCAGCCATGATCGACCCTAGCAGCTGGCGCCCGCGGTCGGACATGTCGACCAGCGTGTCATCCCGAAAGATGAAAACGGCATCTTGTTCAGATATTTCAGGGGTGTAGCCCGCGTCACGTTTGCGCATGCCCCGAAACAAAAGCACCACGGCCGCGCACACCAACGCACTGCTGGTCACGATCGTCAGACCCAGAAAAAGCGCTTGCGACATGTCCCAACCCCTCGACCGACATCATTATGTCAGAGCCTGACGCAGATTGGTTAAGTCGCCGTTAAGATTACACCCAGAGGCAGCGCTTGATCAGATTTGTTTTTCCGGCATGAACACTTTCAGCCCATCCATCTCTGCGCTGACCTTAAGTTGGCAGGTCAGGCGCGAGCGTTGTGGATCCGGCTGGTAGGCAAAGTCCAGCATGTCCTCTTCCATCGCGTCCTTGGCGGGCAGTTTGTCGGTCCAGCCTGGGTCGACATAGACATGGCAGGTCGAGCAGGCACAGGCACCCCCGCAATCGGCTTCGATACCGGGAATCCCGTTGTCGCGCGCGCCTTCCATGACTGTCAGGCCATCGGCCACATCCACCACATGTTCGGTGCCGTTGAACTCGACATAAGTGATTTTGGCCATACTGCCCTCGTCTGATCGCTTGTCCTGTTTGCGACTTAAGCCACCACACCCATTTTGGCCAGAGGTGTTTTTGGCGCAAAAGCACCGATAAAACGACGCATGGGTGCCTACATTGCGCCCGAATCGGTTTATAAGTTTCTGAGCATGGAACACAAAGACCGTCATAACCGATTTCTCGCCCTGCATATCGGAGCTGTCGTCGCGCTGACGGCCATGGCCCATGCTGATATGGCAAGCGCCGCAGATCCGGGCGCAACCCGCGCGCGGGTTGAAACCGCAAGCCTGTCACTGCCCGCCAGCCCGAACCGGGCTTGTTGGGCGCGTTATTCCGTAAACGGAGCTGCGCCCGCGAATGGTGTCATCGAAGAAACCGCCTTTCGTGTGCCCTGCCCCGAAACTGTCAACAGCGTTTTCGTGGCAAGCCTGCAACGCGCTTTGCACGTGCGCGATTATTACGCAGGTCCGATCACCGGCCAGCCTGACGCTGCAACTCGCGATGCGGTGCGCGCGTTTCAGCGCGACAACGGGTTCGATAGCCCAATCCTGACGCTGGAGACCGCGCAACGTCTTGGTCTGTCGCCCCGCGACTTCGGACAGAACTGAGCAAAAAAAACGCGCGCCGTGTAGGCGCGCGTTTTAGGCGGTGGTCGAAATGTAGGGCTACTCTTCGAGGCTGAGTGCCACGAAGCGCGGATCGCCACCGCGACGCAACAACACCAACAATGATTTGCGGCCAGCCTCACGGGCTTCTTCAGCGCGGGCCTGCAACTCGGACACGGTGGACACAGGTTGCTGGTTGGCCTCGGTAATCAGATCGCCGGGCAGAATACCCTTGGTCCCCGCATCGCTATCCGGCTCGACAGACCCGACCACCAAACCGGTCAACCCTGCGGGCAGATCCAACTGGACGCGGATTGCATCGGTGATGGGAGCAAGCTCCATCCCCAAAAAGTTGGACGGTTCGGGGTCCGGGGCTGGCATTCCGGGTGCCGGAGTGTTGGTCGCTTCGGCCAGTTCGCGCTGCCCAAGCGTGACAGAAACGGTTTCTTCCTCGCCATCGCGGAACACCACAACATCGACCGCACGGCCAACGCCGGCATCAGCAACACGCCGCACCAGCATATTGCTATCCGCCACATCGCCGCCGTCAAATTCAAGGATGACGTCGCCGGCCTGAATGCCAGCCTCTTGGGACGGTCCATCCATCACCTCTGTGACCATAGCACCGCGCGCGCTGCTCAGGCCAATCGCGTCGGCCATTTCATCGGTCACGTTTTGGATGCGAACGCCCAGCCAGCCGCGGCGGGTGCTGCCAAACTCGCGCAGTTGTTCCACAACACCGGTGGCAACGTTGGACGACATCGCAAACCCGATCCCGATGGACCCGCCCGTGGGCGACAGAATCGCGGTATTCACGCCGATGACCTCGCCCTCCATGTTGAATAGCGGACCACCAGAGTTGCCGCGGTTGATGGCCGCATCGGTCTGGATGTAGTCGTCATAGTTGCCTTGCAACGCACGGCCGCGCGCAGAAATGATCCCGGCGCTGACAGAAAAGCCCTGCCCCAGCGGGTTGCCCACGGCCAGAACCCAGTCACCGACGCGCGCAGCCTCTGCATCACCGAAGGCGACGAAGGGCAGGTCGTCGTCATGCGTGACCTTCAACAAGGCAATGTCCGTAGCCGGGTCCGTGCCGACCAGTTCTGCTTCCAGCTCTAGCCCAGAGAAAAACTCGATGCGGATTTCATCAGCACCGTCGATGACGTGGTTATTCGTGACCAGGTAACCGTCCGGTGAAATCACGAAACCGGACCCGAGCGCCTGTCCCTGACGTGGGCGCTGCGGACGGTTCGGTGCGCCGGGGTTGCGCGGGTCGTCAAAGAAATCGCGGAAGAAATCCTCGAACGGGGACCCTTCGGGCATTTGCGGTGCACCATCCAGTCGCGTGGCAACCGTGGTCGTGGTGGTAATATTCACCACGGCCGGGCTGACACGTTCTGCAAGGTCGGCAAAGCTCTCTGGGCGGTCTTGCGCCATAAGAAGGGTGACTTGCGCAAGGGTAAGCACCAGCGCAAGGGCGGTAAGCTTGACTAGTCTAAGCGCTCCGCCTGTATCGCCTTGGCGCGCTATCGCGACGGTGGAAGGCATATGTGAACTCCTCTTTCACTGTCTTGATCTGTGGACCGACGGGCCACAGCTTCACAGTTAGATATGATGGATTGACGCAAACGCAATTCGTGAAATGATATTTCAACCAAAGGTGAGCACAGGTTACGGCCCTGCGATCACCCCCGACAAGGTAATCAACGCCCCCCCTGCGACCAATGCAAGCGCGCCGATAAGACGGCGTGCGCCTTCGGGCAGTTGCGCCAGAGCTTTCAAAAGATCTTCTATGCGGGAAGGGGCCAGTGCGAACACCAGCCCCTCCAGAATTAGCACCAGCCCAAGGGCCAAGAACAGCGTGGAAAAAGTCACGCCCTGCGCCCTTAGTTGCTAATCATGTCTTCAAGTTCGCGCACCGATTCAGGCTCTTCCGGCCCGGTTTCAGGCAAGCGTTCGCGCCCAGCTTCAGGATTTTCTTCCAATTCGCGCGCAAAGGCTTCGGCTGCGGCCAGCGCCTCTCCACTCAGGCCATCGCTGCGCAGGAAGGTGAAGAATTCGCTATCCGGGCGCAGCACCATAGAGGAATTGTCACCCCGCAGCGCTGCCGCATAGCTTTGCATGGACCGCGAGAAGGCGAAGAATTCCGGGTCAAGATTATACGCATCCGCATAAACCCGGTTACGTTCCGCGTCGGCCTCACCGCGTACGATCTCTGCATCACGCTGCGCACTCGACACCAGTTCCGTCACCGTCCGGTCGGCAAGCGCACGAACCCGCTGCGCGGCTTCGTTACCGCGCGCACGTTCGTCAGCGGCTTCGCGTTCACGTTCCGCGCGCATCCGCGCGAAGGTCGCTTCAAGGTTTTCCTGCGGCAGATCGGTGCGGGTCAGACGCACGTCAATCACCTCGATCCCCAAGGATTGTGCCTGACGACTTGCGATGGCCCGAATCTGGTTCATCAGCCCGGTGCGATCTTCAGACAGAACAGCCGTCGACGGCACAGAGCCAAGCACTTCGCGGATTGCGGCGTTCATGATACGCTCCATGCGACCTTGCGCGCCGCGCACACCGTCCAGACCGACAGCCTCACGGAACTCGGTCACATCCCGCAAGCGCCAGCGCAGAAACGCATCGACCACAAGACGGCGGTCATCCAGCGGCGTCACTTCCAGAGGCTGCGTTTGCAGACCCAGAATGCGGGCATCATAGCGGACCACTTCCTGAATGAAGGGAAGCTTGAACCCCAGACCGGGCTCAGAGATTTCCTGTTTCACTTGCCCGAATTGTAGCACCAACACGTTTTCGCGTTCATCCACAATGAACAGCGACGAGAAGGCAAGCACGACCGCGACGGCCAGAACCGGCAGCAAAAGACCAGCTTTTTTCATCAGTTTGCACTCCTCTGGCGGCCAAGTTCGTTCAGCGGAAGATAGGGCAAGACGCCGGTACCACCTTCGCCACCCGTGACATTGTCCAGAATGGTCAGGTTCATGCTGCCCAGAACCTGTTCCATGGTTTCAAGATACATCCGTTTACGGGTCACCTCGGGCGCATTCACATATTCGGTGTAGACCGACACGAAGCGGCTGGCCTCACCCTGCGCGGTGTTGATGACCTGCGCGCGGTAACCTTCGGCCTCTTCGCGAAGCTGCGCGGCCTGACCACGGGCTTCTGCCAGAACCCGGTTGGCATAGGCGTCAGCCTCACGCTCCAGACGGTCACGCTCTTGACGGGCGGTCTGCACATCGCGGAAGGCGCTGATGACCTGCTCTGGCGGGTCTGCCTTGTCAAAGTTAACCCGAATAACGGCAATGCCGGAATCGTAGCTGTCGAGAAGATCTTGCACATTCGCCTGAAGGTCGGCTGCAATCGCACCCCGGTCACGGTTCAGAACGGGAGACAATTCGGACCGGGCAATAATATCGCGCATGGCGGATTCGGATGTTGCGCGCACGGTTTCGCGTGGGTCGGCCAGATTGAACAGGAAGCGCGCAGGATCCGCGATGTTCCAGACCACCTGGAATTCGATATCCACCACGGCTTCGTCACGGGTCAGCATAAGACCACTGTCCAGAACCGAGCGCCCTGTGCCAACCTCGGTCACACGTTCGGTTGTCACCTGCACCACCTCTGCACTGACCACGGGCCAAGGCGCAAAGTTCAGGCCAGGGTTACCAGTGCTGTAATATTGGCCGAACAGCAATTCGACCGAGCGCTCTTCCGGGCGCACGGTATAGAAGGATGCAAAGGCCCAAGCCACGACCAGCGCCACAAGACCCAGCAACACCCCGCGTTTGCTGAACCCGCCGCCCATGCCGCCACCGGGGCCACCATTGCCGCCGCCGCGACCGCCCATCAGCACGCGCAACTGCTCTTGACCCTTCTTCACGATCTCTTCAATTTCGGGAACTTGCTGGCCACCGCCGCCGCGCGGGCCGTTATTGCCGCCATCGCCACCGCGGTTTCCACCGCTGCCGCGATTGCCGCCTCCCCATGGCCCTCCGTTGTTTCCGGACATTTGGACTCCATTCCTGATTTATAGCTTTGTGTGACAAGTGGGTTCACGCCCGGCAAATTCAAGCCTTAACCGGGATGCGACCGGGCGGGTTTACGCATTGTGACCAGTTCTTCGGCCATAGATGGATGCACCGCAAGCGTAGCATCGAATTCTGCTTTTGTGGCCCCCATGGACACCGCAACGCCTGCAAGCTGGATCATCTCTCCCGCTCCATCCGCGACGATGTGACACCCCAACACGCGGTCGGTTTTGGCGCAAACGACCAGTTTCATCATGGCGCGCGCGTCGCGGCCGGCGAACAGGCTGTGCATGGGACGGAAGGCCGCGCTATACACATCAACCGGGCCTTGGTCGCGCGCCTCTTCTTCTGTCGAGCCCACGGTGCCGAATTCCGGGCGCGTAAACACCGCCGTCGGAATCAGCCCATGGTCGAAATAGCGCGGCGTGCCGCCAAAGACGGTATCAGCAAACGCATGGCCCTCACGGATCGCGACCGGCGTCAGGTTGGCGCGGTTGGTCACGTCGCCCACGGCATAGACAGAGGGAATCGCGGTCTGGCTGTAGCGGTCGACCGGGATCGCGCCGCCCGGCCCAAGGTCCAGCCCCAACTTGTCCAACCCCAAGCCATCTGTATTGGGCTTGCGTCCTGTGGCGAACATTACGGCGTCATAGACCCCATCATGGCCGGTGCTCGCCTTGACGAAGGTTTGCCCCTCTTCGGCGCGCATCTCGACCACATCGGTGCCCAGATGCAGGTCAACGCCGTTGGCGGTCATCTCATCCGCAATATGCCCACGCGCTTCCTCGTCAAACCCGCGCAGGATTTGCGCGCCCCGATAAAATTGCGTTGTCTTCACGCCCAGACCATTGAAAATGCAGGCGAATTCGCTGGCAATATACCCCCCGCCCACGATCAGCATGGACTTGGGCAGCGTGTCCATAAAGAACACCTCGTTCGAGGTCAGCACACCCTGGCTTTGCCATTGTTCGGGCACGACCGGCGTGCCGCCCGTAGCGATCAGAATGTGCCGCGCGGTCACTTTGCGACCATCGGCCAATTCGACCGTATGCGGGTCATCGAGCGTGGCGCGACAATCGAACACGGTCACGCCCGCGCCATCAAGACCAGAGCGATAGGCTTTTTCCAGACGGTCCAGTTCCGCGTCCAGCTTTGCACGGAACGCGCCCCAATCGAACGCGCCGATCTGCGCGTCCCAGCCGTAGGCTTGCGCATCTGCCACCCGGCCGGGAAATTCTGACGCGAAAACCATCAGCTTTTTCGGCACGCACCCTCGAATCACACAGGTGCCGCCCATGCGGTGTTCTTCGGCCAGTGCGACCTTGGCACCATGTTCGCTGGCGGCAATCCGGGCCGCGCGCACGCCCCCCGAGCCACCGCCGATCACGAACAGATCATAGTCGAATGACATGATCCCTCCTTCAAATATCATCGAAGATATTGCTGTCCTCGGCCAGTTCGACCCGCCGGTGACTGACCTGCGCAGACCCGTCCGACAGGTCACGCAATTCAACCGCACCATCCGGGTGACCGATGATGACCTGATCGGCGATATCGACGAACAGCCCGTTTTCAACCACGCCGGGCACCTGATTCAGAACCAGTGACAGTTGCCGCGCGTTGCCGATGCGGCCCAGCGCGAGGTCAAGAATGTAATTGCCCTCATCGGTCATATAAGGGGCGTCGCCATTCATCCGCAGGGATGTGCGACGGTCCAACACGTCCATGCTGGCCAGAATTTCTTCGATCAGCGCCTTGGACGCTTGCCAGCCAAAGGGAATCACCTCCACCGGCAGGGGGAATGCGCCCAGCGCGTTGACCTCTTTCGCAGGGTCCGTAATCACGATCATCTGGTCTGACGCGGTCGCTACGATCTTTTCGTGCAACAGCGCGCCGCCGCCGCCCTTGATCAGCGTCAGTTCGGCATCGAATTCGTCAGCGCCGTCGATTGTCAGATCCAGCCAGCGCGCCTCGTCCAACGTGACCACGTTAATCCCGACCTCGCGCGCAAGCTGCGCGGTGCGCGTTGACGTCGGCACGGCGATGATGCGCAACCCCTCATGCTTGACCCGCGCGCCCAGGCGACGCACCAGCCAACTGGCCGTCGATCCGGTGCCAAGCCCCACACGCATGCCGTCCTTGACGAAATCCGCCGCGCAATAGGCGGCTGCGTATTTGGCGCGATCAATCGGGGTCATCTGGTCGGTCATGGCGGGCCCTCGTTAAACTGTTGGCGGGGTTATAGGCGCTTTGCCACCTAGGTTTAAGGGCTAATTGCCTGACCGTTGCAGACTGCGCAGATAACTGTCGAGTGCGACGATCTTTTCAGGCAGTTGGCGCGACATTCCATCCGACATTGGAACGCGGGTCAGTGGGCCGGTCAGCAGATAACCGAATTGCGGCATCGCTACGCCCGCATAGGCCGCCTGGCCGCGCGCATAGCCATCCAGCTTGTCCAGAACCATGGTTTGCGGATAAGTGCCGCCCGCGCGCAAGGCCAGCCCCGTCAGGTCAGGCACAGTGTCGCCCCCGGTGGCATTGGCGCCGTGGCATTGCACGCAATTCTGCGCGAACAGGCTGCGCCCGGCCTGCGGGCTTGTGGTCGGAGAGCAGGCCGAAATGGCCAGAAGCGACGCGATGGCAAATATTCGTATCATTGCGCTAGCCTGCCTCAGCCAAGCGCATCTGCCAAGGGGTCTTGTTTGACTACCGTCATGTCGTTTCCCGCGATTGAAAACATCTGCCAAGCCTGTAGCCTCGGCCAAAGTGGTTTTCAAAAGGTGCGCGATGTTTCTGTCGGTCTTCGACATGTTCAAGATAGGGATCGGTCCGTCCTCATCCCACACGATTGGGCCGATGATCGCCGCGGCGCGGTTTCTGGACCATCTGCGCGGGCTGCCTTTTGGCGTGGCGGGGTTGCGTGCATCGCTTCATGGGTCATTGGCCTTTACCGGCGTGGGCCATGCCACCGACCGGGCGGTCATCCTTGGGTTGGCGGGGTTCGTCCCGTCTGCCTATGACGCGACGCGCGCCGAAGCTGAATTGCTCCGCATCAAGGCCGAGGGCCATGTCGAGGTAGAGGGGCTTGGCACACTGCGCTTCCTGCCCGACACCGACCTTGTGTTTGATTACGGCGCGCCCCTGCCCGGCCATGCCAACGGGTTACGGCTTATGGCGACCGACGCGCAAGGCGATGTCATCGCGCAGGAAACCTATTATTCCATAGGCGGCGGATTTGTCGTGACCGAGGCGGAACTGGGCGCGGAACCGCCCGCACCTGCCGCGACCTTCCCCCACCCTTTCGCGACGGCGGCTGAAATGCTCCAGATGGCGCGCGCTTCTGGCAAAAGCATTGCGCAGATGAAACGCGCCAATGAACTGGCGCTGATGGGGCCAAACGCGCTCGATGACGGTATGCGCCGCATCTGGGCCGTGATGCGTGCCTGCATTGACCGCGGGCTGGAAACGGGTGGCACGCTACCCGGCGGGCTAAACGTGAAGCGCCGCGCCAAAGCGATCCGCGAAGCGCTGGAACGCGAGCGCGGGCTGAATCTGACCGCACCGCATGTCATAAATGACTGGATCAGCACCTACGCAATGGCGGTGAATGAGGAAAACGCTGCCGGCGGTCAGGTCGTGACCGCGCCCACCAATGGCGCGGCGGGCGTGGTTCCCGCCACGATCCGCTATTGGCTGGACCATGTTCCCGGCGCATCAGAGGCCCGGGTGGGTGAGTTCCTGTTGACCGCTTCTGCCATTGGCGGGCTGGTCAAACACAACGCCTCTATTTCCGGCGCGGAATGCGGCTGTCAGGCAGAGGTCGGCGCGGCCTCTGCCATGGCCGCCGCCGGGTTGGCCGCCGTGCTGGAGGCAACGCCCGAACAGGTCGAAAACGCTGCTGAAATTGCGCTGGAACACCATCTGGGCATGACCTGCGACCCGGTGAAAGGGCTGGTGCAAGTGCCCTGTATTGAACGCAACGGCTTGGGCGCGATCAAGGCAGTCTCGGCCGCCTCGCTTGCGCTGCGTGGTGATGGCACGCATTTCATGCCGCTAGACAACTGCATAGAGGCCATGCGCCAGACCGGGGCCGATATGTCGGAAAAATACAAGGAGACCGCCTTGGGCGGGTTGGCGGTGAATATTCCAAACTGCTGACGTTGAAAGATTTTCCTGACAGCCGCGTGTTTGGCCAAAGGCGTGTCATGAGTATTTATGGCAAGATGAAATGGCTTTGCGCCGTCTGCTTGAACGCCTAATGTAGGGTGAGCAAGGAAAGGGCGCAGATGGCAACGATCCGCAATATCCTGATCGTGGCGCAAGACGGGCGGCTGCAATATGAAGCGCTTCTGTTCGCCGCAAGCCTGCGCCATTTTCCGGAAAACCGCGATCTGCGGCTGGTGGTAGCAGAACCGCAACCGGGGCCGCTATGGCAGGGCGACCCACGCATAAGCCGCCCCGCAATTCGCCGCGAGTTGCGCGCTTTGGGCGCGGATATCATACCGCTGCACAGCAAGGTTTTCGGCGCGCGCTACCCGCAAGGCAACAAGCTGGAAGCCTTGGCGCTGCTGCCCACGGGCGAAGCTTTTGCCTTTTTTGACACTGACACGCTGATAACCGGCCCGATTGTCGATGTTGTGGCCGGGCCGCCCACGGCCTCTGTGCGGGTCGAACCAACATGGCCGCGAGAGCCTTTATACGGGCCGTCCTTGGCGCAGATCTGGGGCGCGCTGTATGACCGCTTTGGGCTGGAGATGGCTCTCACCCTTAACACCCGTTTTGGCGCGGATGACTGGCGGCGGTATCTGTATTTCAATGCCGGATGGTTTACCGGCACCTGCCCGCACCAGATGGGCGAACGGTTGCTGCATTACGTGGCAGCGATCGAGCGCGACCCGCCGCCGGAACTTGCCACGCAAACCCTGTTCCCGTGGCTGGACCAGATCGTGCTGCCCCTCGCGATTGCGGCAGAGGGCGGCGGGCGACGCGACACAGGGTTGGATGGCCCGAAATCGCTACATTACCGCGCCTTGCCCGAAATTTACGCCTATGCGTCCGACCATGCGGTCGACATTCTGGAACAGGTCACACGCGCGGCTCACCTTTGGGACATTTTCAACCAGCACGTTGCCTTCCGCCGGATGATCTTCAAGGAAAACGGTCCTGCTTTGCGCCAGATCATAGCAGGCACCCCACCGCCTTTCACATATTGGGCACGCAGGAAACAGATCATGGATGCGGGGTATTGGGTGCGATGACTGACTTGATAGAAGTGGAGGTAACTTGCCCGGACGCGGACAGCGCGCGGCAGATTGCCCGTGCGGCTTTGGAAGCGCGGCTTGTCGCTTGCGCCAATATCCTGCCGGGGCTGGAAAGCCTGTTTCACTGGCAGGGGCAGATCGATTCGGAAAGCGAAGTGCTGGTGCGCATGAAAGCGCCCGCCGGACAATTCGATGCGCTCTGCCATGTCATCGCCGCGCACCACCCCTACGAGCTGCCTGCCATCACCGCCCTGCCCCTTACCGCTATCGGCCCCGGCGTGGCCGAATGGGTGGCAACCGAATGTCAGGACGCAAACACCTGATCGGCGCTGGCATAGCCCTTGACCTCTATCGGGTTGCCCGACGGGTCACGGAAGAACATGGTCCATTGTTCACCCGGCTGGCCTTCATACCGTAGGGTCGGCGGGATCACGAACGCCACGCCCGCCGCGTCCAGCCGGTCCGCCAGCGTTTGAAATCGGTCGACATCCAGCACCAGCCCGAAATGCGGCATCGGCACCATGTGATCGCCCACCTTTCCCGTGGGGGTGTTGGCGAAGGGCGCGCCTAAATGCAGACTAATCTGATGGCCGAAAAAGTCGAAATCCACCCATGTCTCGGTGCTTCGCCCTTCGGCACAGCCCAAGGTCCCGCCATAAAAGGCGCGCGCGGCGTCCAGATCGGTCACATGATAGGCGAAGTGAAACGGCATCAGCATGGGCAATCCTCCTGTTTGCATGTTGGTATCCCTGCACGCCAAAACAGGCAAGCGCCCCTCTGGACCCTGCGCGCGCGCAACCCTATAAGGCGCGCATGAATATTATAGCGATCATCCAGCGAATTAGCGTCCCGGCACTCTGACGCGCGCGGAGTGCCGGGTTCGATTGCGCTTGCCCCTTCCCCAATTTGCGAAAGATCGCCCCAATGACCGACTACAGAGACACCCTATCCCTGCCCGAAACCGACTTTCCCATGCGCGCTGGCCTGCCTGCGCGCGAGCCCGATTGGCTGGCCCGTTGGGAGCGCTTGGGCATCTATGACCGGCTGCGTGCGAATGCCGAAGGTCGTAAACCGTTCATCCTGCACGATGGCCCCCCATACGCCAATGGACACCTGCATATCGGCCACGCGCTGAACAAGGTGCTGAAAGACTTCATTACCCGCAGCCAGCAAATGCTGGGCCGCGATGCGCGCTATGTGCCGGGTTGGGATTGCCACGGCCTGCCCATCGAGTGGAAGATCGAAGAGAAATATCGCGCCGAAGGCTTGGACAAGGACGCGGTCGATGTGGTCGATTTCCGTCAGGAATGCCGCCGCTTTGCCGCGGGCTGGATCGACGTGCAGCGCGAGGAATTCAAGCGCCTTGGCATTACCGGGAAATGGGACAAGCCTTATCTGACGATGGATTACCACGCCGAAGCCGTGATCGCGGGTGAGTTCATGAAGCTGGTGATGAACGGGTCACTGTATCAGGGGTCCAAGCCCGTGATGTGGTCGCCGGTGGAAAAAACCGCGCTGGCAGAGGCCGAGGTGGAGTATCACGAGCATACGTCGCATACGATCTGGGTGCGGTTTCCTGTTGTTGCTGTCAGTTCCAATGAGTTTGCTGACGCCGTTCAACGACTCCTCTTGGACCAGAACGAAGGAGAAGTCGCGTCTAAAGAAGTCTTCGATGAGCTTCTTTCTGCTTCGGTCGTCATCTGGACCACCACACCTTGGACCATCCCACAAAACCGCGCTGTGTGTTTTGGCCCCGGTATAGCTTATGGGCTTTATGAGATCACAGAAGTGCCAGAGGGTTCAAACTTGGAACTCGGAGCCAAAGTAATCTTGGCTGAGGCGCTTGCAGAAACAGCTTTTGCACAAGCAAAGGTTAAAGCGACACTACGCCGAAGCGTCAGCAGCCGTGAACTTGTCGCCCTCACCCTCGCCCACCCCTTCCGGGGCGTCGAAGGCGCAAACGGCGAATGGGATTTCGACGTGCCCATGCTGCCCGGCGACCATGTGACCGATGACGCGGGCACCGGGTTCGTGCACACCGCCCCCAGCCATGGCGATGATGACTATCAGATGTATCTGCAGTTCAAGGATCAATATCCTGACTTCAAAATGACTTACAACGTCGAGCCGGATGGCAGCTACCGCACCGACCTGCCGCTGTTTGGCGGCGAAGTCATCATCAAGCCCGATGGCAAGGAAGGCGGCGCGAATGTCGCGGTCATCAAGCAACTCGCCTATGCCGGTGCGCTGTTTGCCAAGGGCAAGCTGAAACACAGCTATCCGCATAGCTGGCGGTCGAAAGCGCCGCTGATCTACCGTAACACCGCGCAATGGTTCGCTGCCATCGACAAACCGCTGGATGACGGCATGGGCGAACATGGCGACACGATCCGCAAACGCGCGCTGGAAAGCATCGACCGGCTGGTGAAATGGACACCGCAAACCGGGCGCAACCGTCTGTTTTCGATGATCGAAAACCGCCCCGACTGGGTGCTGTCTCGCCAGCGTGCTTGGGGCGTGCCGCTGACCTGTTTCGTGAAAAACGGCGCGAAACCGACCGATCCCGATTTCCTGTTGCGTGACGAACAAGTCAACGCCCGGATCAAGGCTGCGTTCGAAACCGAAGGCGCAGATGCGTGGTATGTGCAAGGTTTCAAGGAACGCATCCTTACAGGGCTGCATGACCCGGACGCGTATGAGCAGGTTTTTGACATTCTGGATGTCTGGTTCGATTCCGGCTCGACCCATGCCTTCGTGTTGCGTGACCGCGAGGATGGCAGCCCGGACGGGATCGCAGACCTGTATCTGGAAGGGACCGACCAGCACCGTGGTTGGTTCCATTCGTCTATGCTGCAAGCCTGCGCCACCAAGGGCCGCGCGCCTTATCGGGGCGTGTTGACCCACGGCTTTACGCTGGACGAAAAGGGCATGAAAATGTCCAAATCGCTTGGCAACACTGTCGCCCCGCAAGAGGTGATCGACCAATACGGCGCCGATATTCTGCGCCTTTGGGTCGCGCAATCCGACTACACTGCGGATTTGCGCATCGGCAAAGAAATCCTGAAAGGCGTGGCGGACAGCTACCGCCGCTTGCGTAACACGCTGCGCTTCATGCTGGGCAATCTGGATGGCTGGTCAGAGGAAGAGCGCGTTGCCCCCGCTGATATGCCCGAACTGGAGCGGCTGATGCTGCACCGGATGGCAGAGTTGGACGGCGTGGTGCGCAAAGGCTACGACGCTTACGACTTTCAGGGCGTGTTCCAAGCCTTGTTCAATTTTGCAACAACGGACCTGTCGGCTTTCTATTTCGACATCCGCAAAGATGCACTTTACTGCGATTCGCCCGACAGCCTGCGCCGCCGCGCATCGCGCACGGTGCTGGACCTGTTGTTCCACCGGCTGGTGACATGGCTCGCCCCGATCCTGCCGTTCACCATGGAAGATGTGTGGCTGTCGCGCTTCCCGTCCGCGGATGACAGCGTGCATCTGCACGATATTCCGGCCACGCCTTCGGACTGGCTGGACCCGGCATTGGCCGAACGCTCCAAAACCGTGCGGATGGTGCGGCGTGTCGTGACCGGAGCGCTGGAAGCAGAGCGCCGCGCCAAGACCATTGGTGCCAGCCTGGAAGCGGCACCCATCGTCCACCTGACCGACGCGCAAGCCCAGATCGTAACCGACCCGGAAACCTTCGCGGATTTGTGCATCACATCGGGCGTGACCCTGACCACCACACCGGCCCCCGAAGGCGCGTTCACGCTGGACGACGCACCCGGCGTCGCCGTTGTCTTTGCCCGCGCCGAAGGTCAGAAATGCGAACGCTGCTGGAAGATCAGCCCCGACGTGGGCAGCCACGCGCACCCGAACACATGTGCGCGATGCAGCGCCGCCTTGGGGTGACAGTCTTGCGCTCGACAACATATTCACTATATTGATTATGTTGTCGAGCAATAGAGGGCCACAATGAAATTGCGCATTCTTACCGGCGTGCTGATGGGCACGATCATGTCGGTCATCATGTCAGGCTTCATAACTGCGGTGAACACCGGGTTCGAAGCGGGGTATCTGGGCCGCTGGGCGTATGCTTGGGCGGTGGCTTGGGTCATTGCGGTGCCGCTGGCGGTTCTGGTCGGACCCTTTGCGCGCAAATGGGCAGAGCGACTGGCCTGACACCGCTGCGACCTGCTGGACCGATGCCGCGTCTGCCCTAACTACGCCCAACAAGTAGGAGGCGAGATGCAACACGCATTGGTCATCGGGGCATCGGGCGGGATTGGTCGCGCGATTTCGGCAGAACTGGAAGCACGCGGATGGCGCGTAACCGGCCTGTCGCGCAGCACAGACGGTCTGGACGTGACCGACGCCGCGTCGGTTACCGCGCATTTGTCCAAGCTGGAGGGGCCATTTCAGCGGATCATAATCGCAACCGGCGCGTTAGAGATCGGCAACCACAGGCCGGAAAAGGCACTAAAGCACATCACATCCGAAGCAATGGCGGCGCAATTCGCGCTGAACGCCACTGGCCCGGCACTGGTGCTGGCCCACACCGCGCGCCTGCTGCCGCGCGACGAAGCCGCGGTGGTGGCCACATTGTCGGCGCGCGTGGGGTCTATCGGGGATAACCAGATCGGCGGCTGGCACAGCTATCGCGCGGCGAAAGCAGCGGTGAACCAGATCATCCGCGGTGCCGCGATCGAACTGTCACGAACCCATAAGCGCGCAGCCTGCGTAGCGTTGCACCCTGGCACGGTTGCGACAAAATTCACCGAAAAATATCTGGGCCGGCACCCGGCGGTCAGTGCCGAGCAGGCCGCCAAACGCTTGCTGGATGTGATGGACAGTTTAGGCCCAGAGCAGACCGGACAGTTCTTCGATTATGCCGGGAAACCCGTGCCATGGTAAACTTGGTCCTGGTTTTGGGCGACCAGTTGTCGGAAAACCTGTCGGCCTTGGCAGAAGCGGACAAGGCCACGGATATCGTCGTCATGGCAGAGGTCGCGTCAGAAGCGTCCTACGTTCCTCATCATCCCAAAAAGATTGCCTTCACCTTTGCCGCAATGCGGAAATTCGCGGCCCATCTGCAAGAGTGTGGATGGCGCGTGGCCTACACACGGCTTGATGACCCGGGAAATGCGGGCTCCCTTCCGGCCGAATTGCTGCGCCGTGCAGAAGAATTTGACACCGACCTGGTGCTGGCCACGGAACCCGGCGAATGGCGGCTGATCGCCGCCTTGCACGAAATCCCCCTGCGCCTGACATTGCTGGAAGATACCCGTTTTTTGTGCACCCACGCGCAATTCGAAGCATGGGCCGAAGGCCGTAAAGCCCTGCGCATGGAATATTTCTACCGCGAGATGCGGCGCAAAACCGGCCTGCTTATGGAGGGTGACAAGCCTGTGGGCGGGAAGTGGAATTTCGACCACGACAACCGCAAACCGGCCAGCGGCGACCTGTTTCGCAAACCGCCCCCGAAGGCGCAGGACGATGACATTCTGGAACACGCGCTTGACCTGGTCGAAAGCCGTTTCCCGGATAATTTTGGCACGCTGCGCCCGTTCCAGTTCCAGACAGACCGCGCAGGGGCGTTGTGCGCGCTCGATCATTTCATCACCCACGCCCTGCCCGATTTCGGTGCCTATCAAGATGCCATGCTGGCCGATGACCCGTATCTCTATCATGCCGTGATCGGGTTATACCTGAATGCCGGGCTGCTTGAGCCGCTGGAGGTGTGCGAACGTGCCGCCCAAGCCTATGGACAGGGGCACGCGCCGCTCAATTCCGTCGAAGGGTTCATCCGCCAGATCATTGGCTGGCGCGAATTCATCCGCGGGGTCTATTTTCTGGAGGGGCCGGATTACACCAGTCGCAATGCACTGGGGCATGATCGTGCGTTGCCAGCCCTCTATTGGGGTGGTAATACGCAGATGAATTGCCTGAAACACGCGGTGGGGCAGACCCGCGATCTGGCCTATGCGCACCATATCCAACGTCTGATGGTGACGGGCAATTTCGCGCTTCTGGCAGGTGTGGACCCGGCGCATGTGCATGAATGGTATTTGGCCGTTTACGCCGATGCCTATGAGTGGGTCGAAGCGCCGAACGTTATCGGCATGTCGCAATTTGCGGATGGCGGCGTTGTCGGGTCGAAACCCTATGTCAGTTCTGGCGCCTATATCGACCGGATGTCGGATTATTGCGCTGGCTGTCATTACCGGGTGAAGGACAAGACAGGGCCGCGCGCCTGCCCGTTCAATCTGCTGTATTGGCATTTCCTGATTCGGCACCGTGAACGCTTCGCGGGAAACCCACGCATGGCGCAGATGTATCGCACCTTTGACCGGATGGATGAGGCGCGGCGCACCACAGTGCTGGCAGAGGCAGACGGCTTCCTGCGCAAGCTGGACGCCGGCAAGTTGGTCTGACAGGCTTGCCCTGCCGCTTGCTCTGACCTATCCCAAGGGGATGAAAACGCCTCGTTTCACTCCGCTTGTCGCGGGCCTTCCCGCGACCGTGCCATTTGTTGGGCCAGAAGCGCATATCCGCGCGAATGGAAGGCCATTTCAGGCGCGGATCGGCGCCAATGAAAGCGGCTTCGGCCCATCGCCCGAAGCGATAGACGCGATGTGCAGCGCGGCACCCGACGCTTGGATGTATGGCGATTCGGAGTGTCACGATTTGCGAGAGGCGCTGGCGGCGCATCATGGCGTCAGGCCGGAGAACATCGTGATCGGCGAAGGGATCGACGGGCTTTTGGGCTTGCTGGTGCGGATGATTGTGGCCCCCGGCGACCCTGTTGTAACATCTGACGGTGCCTACCCAACCTTCAACTACCATGTTGCGGGGTTTGGTGGCGTCTTGCACAAGGTGCCCTATCGTGACGATCACGAAGACCCGAGCGCGCTTCTGGCCCGGTCCGAGGAGGTTGGCGCGAAACTGCTGTATGTCTGCAACCCGGATAATCCGATGGGCAGTTGGCATAGCGGGCGGATTATCGAACGGATGCTGAAAAGTCTGCCTGACGGCACGCTCATGGTGCTCGACGAGGCATATATCGACGCAGCACCACCCGGCACGGCCCCGCAGATTGACGCCGACGACCCAAGGGTCATTCGCATACGCACCTTTTCGAAGCTATATGGGCTGGCGGGGATGCGCGTTGGCTACGCAATCGGCGCGCCCGCAGTGATCGGGATGTTCGACCGCATCCGCAATCATTTCGGGATGGGCCGGGTGTCGCAAGCCGCGGCGCTGGCCGCATTGCAAGATCAGGATTGGCTGCGACGCGTGCAAAGCAATGTCGCCACGGCGCGCCAAAGACTGGGGCAAATCGCAGCGGATTGCGGGATGTATGCATTGCCCTCTGCGACCAGTTTCGTCGCGCTCGATACAGGGCACGATGGCGCCTTCGCACATCGGCTTGTCAACGCATTGATGGCGCGCGATGTTTTCGTGCGGATGCCCTTCGTGGCACCGCAAAACCGTTGCATCCGTGTCAGCACCGCGCCAGACCCAATTCTGGACGTTTTCGCTGCGGCCTTGCCCGACGCTTTGGCGGAACTTGATCACACCCGGCATGTTCCGTGATTAGCCCTGACCGACAGGCGAAAGCGCGGAGTCGCGCAGGCCGACAACGGCATCGCTGTCGATAATCTGACCGCCAGCCAGAACAAGCAAGGTGCGCCCGGAATCGGCGCGCGCCTCAAGCACCTGCGCATAGCCAAGAACCGCGTTTTCTGACAATTCGATATCATCGCGGTAACTGACCATGGAAAACCCATAAAACGCGCCCGACTCAAGCACATTCGACCCTTCGGGCGCCTCGAACAATATCTCGGTGCTTTGCGGGTCAACCGCATAGCGCCCAATCTCGCGTCCGATGCTATCCGTGACTACAAGGTCCGCCCGGTTTGCCCCCTGCACTTCCGGCGGAACCAGACGCATCGGGGTGCCATCAAAACGGATCGGTGCTGTGCTCAGAACATCGCGCCCGACCCAACCGGCCAGATCTGCAAGACCCATGCGCCCCACAAGGCGGGTCAGCAAATCATTGGTTTGCACCTGCTGCTCAACCCCAGAGAAGGTAGCAAGCTGGGCCGCGAAATCTGACGCTTGGATCGGTTCCAGTGGGTTCTGGTTTTGCATCTGCGTGGTCAACATGGTCAGAAAGGTATGGAAATCGCCGGCCTCTGCCGTGGCAGCGCCGGGGCTGGTCGCTGGCGACTGGGCAGGCGTGGCGCTTGGGGCAACCGGGTCCAACATGGTTTAACTCCTTTTCTGGAAGCCGAAATACGTATTAGAACCGCAAGTCTAGACCAGCCCCGGATATCAGGGGCATGGTGGTCTGAACGCCCAACAGGTTTGCGGCAGATGGTGAGGCCGAAGGGTGTAAGTTCGCGCCGTCCGTAGAGCGTTTTCCCTTGTGCCGGTCGGAACTGTCACCGGCGAATTCGAAACTTGTGCTGTTGAAGCCAAGCCCGGACAAGTCCCGTGACAGAAAAGCGATATTCTTGCGCAGAAAATCAAGCGTTTCCGGTCGCTCGGTCGTGATCAGCACATGCAGCCCGGTCTCCGATAAGTGCATCTGAATCCGCACGCGGCCCAGCTCTTCGGGTGACAGCGAGACCTCGAACCTGTCGCCATGCGCCTGCGCAAAAGCCTGTGCGATTTGGAGCGTTACCATCCCTGGCGTTGCTGCTGACGGTGCGACACCGGGCGCAAGCCCCAAGACGCCTGCCCCGCCACCGCCCGGCACCGAAGACGCGGCAACCCCGTCCCCAAGCTCTGCCATGGCGTGCCGAACCTCCGGGACCGCATCACGCTGGGCTATGGGCACAATGCCGCCCGGTATGAGCTGAAGCTCTGCCAGCGCCATGGGCGTTACTGCGGCAAGACGTTGCCCTGGTGTGGCTGCGGCCATGCCCGTGATGCGTTGCATCTTGTCGGAAGTTGCCGCCGCGACTGGGGTCATGAACGCGGCAGTTTGTGCCGCTGGAAAAGCCGCAAGGGCCGCGCCCGCGAGAGCTTGTTTGCCCTGATCGTGAGCCGACATGAGAAGATGAGCGCCAGTATGGACAACGGCTTGGGGCGCAGTTTTATCACCGAGCAAATCCGCCCTCGACAGCCCGGCCTGCGCCACAATCTCTGGGTCGTGAGGACGCGGCGCTAATGACGCAAAGCCAAGCGACTCTCTAGTGGACCGTGGCGTAGAGGGGGCCCGCATCGCCTGTTGCTCTGGCATTCCCGCAACTTCGGCCATGCGCCCAACACCTACCGGCATGGTCGAGCTTTGGGATCGCACGAACTCGCCCCGCGCGGCAATCTCCTCAGCAATTTGCAACTTTGCGCCGCTGGCGTGAGTGACTTTTTCGGGCATCACGATATCAGATTGCGTTCCGGTATCGGGTCCGGGCGCGATTGCGATTGCCCCGTCTGCTGCACTGGGGATGACGGACAGTGCCTGCTCACCCTGAAATGCGATGATATCCATCGCGCTATCTGCGAGCGCGTCCTCCGATGCTTCGGATTGCCCTGCCGCGAATTCATTTCCGTCACTGGCAGCGCCCGCCAACTGTGGCGCTTGCATGTGCGGGTCCAACGCTTTGATCGTCGAATCGGAAGCCGCCATGAACTGCGCAAACCCCTGGCCGCGTTGTGCAAGGACAGGCGCAGTCTGTAGCGAGCTCACACGCGCTGGGATCGCGATGTCCGATTGAAGCATGAAATCCGGCATAGGCCCTCCTGAAAGCAGATTGCCACAGAGTGCTTACCGAATCTTTACCGCCAACAGACAATATCACCGCATTGAATGGAGGACCTCATGCTGGATTCCCTAAGTTCGGTTGCGGCCACTGGCCACCCGAAAACATCTATCAAGGCTGTGGCGCGCCAGTTTGAAGGCGCGTTCCTGTCCCACATGCTTGCCGCCGCAGGGGCGGGACAACCCGCTGATACGCAGGGCGGCGGCATAGGCGAATCGCAGTTCGCATCCTTCCTGCTGGATGCGCAAGCGCAGCGCATTGCCGATAGCGGCGGGGTGGGACTTGCTGAAATGATCATTCGTCATTACGCGCCTAGCCACAAGGCAGATGCGCCATGATTGGGCCGTCACCCTTCGCACGGATGCAGTCTGTATTGGCGGCAGAACACGCCGCATTGATGTTCGGAAAGCTGAACAAACTGGAGCATATCGCCGAGCGCAAGGAGCGCGCCGCCGCGCGCTTGGCAAATGCACGGTTAACCCAAGCAGAACTGGGCGCATTACAAAGTCTGGCCAAGCGCAACGCCGAATTGCTGGACGTGGTTTCAAACGCGGTCGAAGCCGTTCGCGCCCTAACCCGGCTTGGCCCCCACGCCCCAGAGACAAAAGCCTACAGCGCAGACGGGTTGCGCCATTCCTTGCACCCGCCAACGGGCCAGCTTACGCAAAAAGCATGATCGGGGGCGTTAACCTCAAAGATCAAAAGCAGTCCGGAAAATACACCCGGCACCATTGCGTTCACAACTTCTCAACTCTTTCCGCGTCATGATCTGTCCATCGGCAGGATCGTCGATCGATACCAGCAACGGATCGTTTGCAGAATGCACCGAAATCGCGCCGCTCCGGCGCATTGATACAATGTGCAAAACGCACGTCACTGAAGGTAAATACCATGTCAAGCATTCTGACGAACTCCAGCGCAATGGTCGCGCTGCAAACCCTGCGCGGCATTAACAAAGGTCTGGCGCAAACACAGTCCGAAATCTCTACCGGAAAATCCGTTGCCACGGCCAAGGACAACTCCGCCGTTTGGGCAATCTCGAAGGTTATGGAGAGCGACGTTCAGGGCTTCAAAGCTATTTCCAACAGCCTTGCAACGGGGCAAGCTATGGTCGGGGTCGCCCGCACGGCAACCGAATCGATCACCGACTTGCTGAACAATATCAAAACCAAGGTCGTCGCGGCACAAGACCCGTCGGCCGATACCAGCAAGTTGCAGGACGAAACAGATCAGCTTATCCAGCAGGTCAATACGGTCGTAAACGCGGCACAGTTCAACGGCGTGAACCTTATCAGCAGCAGTACGGACCAGAGCGTTCTGGGCTCGCTTGACCGCAGCGGTGGCGCAGTCACGCCGTCTACGATCACCGTTGCCGCTCAGAACCTCAGCACCGGGGCTTCGGGCGCGGCGAGTGCGACCCTGGCGGATGGTGGCGGCACTCAAACCTTCACCATCGGGTCTACCAACGCGGATGAAGCGAGCGTGGTTGCACTTGGCGGCGGCGATGCCGCAATTGATCTCTCGACGGTTGCAACCGGCGAAACCCTGCGCGTGACGATTGGCGATCAAAACTTTAGCTACACCGTCACAGACGATGACGTGGCTCCGGGCAACAATGCGAACGACATCGCGTTGACCAACATCCGCAGCCAGATCAATTCCGCAGGGATCACCGGCCTCACGGCTGACTATGACCCGTCGTCTGATGGCGTGCTAACGTTCAACAATGCCGGTACGGATGCTTCGGATACGGCCATCACCGTGCGGGTGAGCGCGGCAGGCACTGGCGGTTTGTCAGGTCTGGGTGATGGCGTCTCCACCCGTCTGGATGTCACGTCCGGCGCGGCTCTGGCCGATATCGAGACCATGATATCTACATCGATTGATGCAGCCGCCGCCTTCGGGGCGACACAGTCGCGCCTCGAAACCCAGTCCGAGTTCGTGACCAACCTGACTGATGCACTTAACACCGGTATCGGTGCGCTGGTGGATGCCGATATGGAAGCAACTTCGGCCAGGTTGCAGGCGCTTCAGGTTCAGCAACAGTTGGCAACACAATCGCTTTCCATCGCGAACCAGCAGCCGCAGAACATCCTGTCATTGTTCCGCTAAAAACCGCTATGGACCCCGGTCACGGGGTCCATACACGGACTGTCACGGCGCACAGGAAAATCAGCAAGAGCAGCCGCTCTGCCCAGCCATAGCGTAGAGCGTTGCACCAGCGTCGCCCGCTTCATCCTGAACGACCGAAATGTTGCGCAATACCATCTCCGGGAGACCCGAAATGAACGCTCATGCTCAGGCACTTGCGGCCTATGGCACACCGAACACCGCCCAAAAGCCACCTCGGGCCATCGAATACGACATACTTGCGCAAATTACCGCGCGCATTCGCGCCGCGATTGCGGGGGGCCCGATGGCCTTTCCGGCGCTCGCCGACGCTCTGAACGCCAACAGGCAACTTTGGACCGAGTTCGCGTTTGACCTTGCGTCTGATGATAATCGGTTGCCGACCGACATACGGGCCGGATTGCTTGGGTTGGCGCAATTCACCGTTACACAGACCGACGCTATCCTGAGGGGCGAAAGCACAGCCGAAGCCATCATTGACGTGAATGTCGCGATCATGCGCGGCCTGAACGGAGAAGGAGGCATGACATGACTGGCCTCGTGATACGTCTGGCCCCGCGCGAGCGCGTCTTGCTGAACGGGGCAGTTATCGAAAACGGCGACAAGCGCACAAGCCTGTCCATCAAGACTCCGAACGCCAAAGTTCTGCGCCTGCGTGACGCGATCCATCCGGACGAAGCGACGACGCCTGTCAAACGCACGTGTTATATGGCACAACTGATCTTGTCGGGTGATGCCGACCCAACGGATTTGCAGACGCCCTTGTTGCGCGCCATCGAGCAATTAAGCCAAGTGTTCCGCGATGCCGACAGCGCCCAATATTTGCGCGAGGCGACCGAGTTCGCCTTGGATGGTGAACATTATCAAGCCTTGAAATCGCTTCGGGCCTTATTGCCGAGAGAGGCGCGGCTAATGGCCGCGCAACGGGTGTGAGCTTTCAACCGATCGTTCCACTGGGTGGTCTGGCCGGTTGGGAATTCCTGAAACGCACCCGAGAACGCCAGGAAAACAGCTTCACAGCCAGCCCTCGCATGTCACGCCTGACACGCGGGTTTGCGCAAGATTTCGCCAAACTGCGCAGCGCCGAGGATTTGGTCGGGAACCGCCAGGCTCTGGACGTGGTGTTGGGCGCGTACGGTCTACAGGCAGATTTGGAAAACCGTGCCTTCATCAAGAAAGTCATCACGGACGGCGCCACGGACCCGCGCGCACTTTCCAATCGACTTGCAGACAAGCGCTATAATGCGCTGGCGCGGGATATGGCGCATCTTGCACCCGGTGGCACAGGTCAGGCGCCGCAAGACCTGGCCGAGCAACTCCTCGGGCGTTTTCGGACCATGGCTTTCGAGGTCGCTGTTGGCGACAGCAACGAATCGATGCGCCTTGGTTTAGCCTTCGAGCGCAAGTTGCCGGAAATCGCCGCAGCTTCCCAATCGGACGCGGCCCAGTGGTTTTCAGTCCTCGGCGATCTGCCGACACGCCGGGTGATTGAAACCGCGCTTGGACTTCCCAAGGAATTCGCCAGCTTAGACATCGAAGAGCAGGCCGAGCGGTTGCGCGCCGCAGCCCGCAAGCGTTTTGGCACCGACGCCATGACCGAACTCGCAAAACCCGAAATGATCGCCCAAATAACGCAGCGGTTTCTGCTGATGGAGCAGGTCAAGGCCAGTCAAACGGGAATGAGCGGCGCGGCAATAGCGCTAAGCCTGTTATCGCGTGCAGGTTGAGCATCGCTCATAAAAGCTTGCCGGTGCGGTCGCAGCCGCCGTGAAACCGCCTTACCACGCAAACAACGGGCCTTTGCCGCGTGCAAGAACGCGCCAAGGTTTGCATTCAGGGACCGATAGCAAACCTTGGCCGGAAAGCAGCCCCGCAACAGTGTTGCGGTTTGGGCAAATGTGTCGCAACAGCCTTCAACTACCCGACCGGATCGGCGACTGGCCATAAGGCACCATACCATTCGCTCTCATAGACGGAAAAAATCCAAGCTCCCTAAATCAAGCGTTCACCGGTATCAGGTGCGAAATAAGACGCTTTCGACAGGTCGAACCCGAAATCCAGCGTTTGACCTGCACGTGCACGAGTATCGGCCGACAAGCGCGAGGTCACTTCCTTGCCGCCCAATCTGGCAACAACATACGTGTCGGCTCCGGCAGGCTCGACCACATCGACACGCACGGCACCGCCTTGCAAAGCCTCGCCGGCGCGGGCGGTGGCTTCATGCATGTCCTCTGGGCGCAGGCCCAAAAGGATATCGCCGGTCAGCCCTGCATGGCGTGGCTCTTGCAGGCGCAACGGGTCAGCGCCGTCGCGCGCGATCTCGATCACGCTACCAGTGCCATTCGGCATGGCCCGCGCCGGAATAAGGTTCATGGCCGGGCTGCCCATGAAATCCGCCACAAATGTGTTTGCTGGGCGGGTATATATCTCGTGCGGGCTGCCGATCTGCTGGATGATGCCACCTTTCATGACCACGATCTTGGTGGCCAGCGTCATCGCCTCGATCTGGTCATGGGTGACGTAAACCATACTGGCACCAAGGTCTTGATGCAGGCGCTTGATCTCTGTCCGCATTTCAACGCGCAATTTTGCGTCGAGGTTTGACAATGGTTCATCGAACAAGAACAGCGCCGGGTCGCGCACCAAAGCGCGCCCCATGGCAACACGCTGGCGCTGACCACCCGACAACTGACCCGGACGCCGGTTCAGAAGCGGTTCAATCTGCAATTGCCGCGCGACTTCTGCCAGCTTTGCAGCTTGCGTGGCCTTGTCCACGCCGCGGACCTGCATCCCGAAGGTGATGTTTTTGGCCACACTCATGGTCGGGTAAAGCGCGTAGCTTTGGAAGACCATGGCGATATTGCGGTCCTTTGGGCTGACCTGCGTCATGTCTTGCCCCGCAATGCGGATCGCGCCACCGGTGATCGGCTCCAAACCCGCGATGCAGTTCAGCAGGGTGGATTTCCCGCAACCCGACGGGCCAACCAGCACAAGGAATTCGCCCTTATCAATGCTGACATTGATGTCCTTGAGGATTTCGGTCGCGCCGTAGCTTTTGAACAGGCCGTCGACCTCTAGAATATGCGACATGAGATTATCCTTTCACCGATCCGGCGGTCAGGCCGCGAATGAAGTATTTTCCGGCGACGACATAGACCAACAAGGTCGGCAGGGCGGCAATGATCGCGGCGGCCATATCGACATTGTAGGCTTTGACGCCGGTGGTGGAGTTGACGATGTTATTCAGCGCGACCGTGATCGGCTGCGTGCCCGCTTGGCTGAAGGACACCCCGAACAGGAAATCGTTCCAGATCTGGGTGAATTGCCAGATGACCGTCACGACGATGATGGGCAGAGACAGCGGCAGGAAGATCGACCAGAAGATACGGAAGAACCCCGCCCCGTCAATTTTCGCAGCCTTGGTCAGTTCCGCCGGGATGGTCACGTAATAGTTGCGGAAAAACAACGTGGTAAAGCCGATTCCGTAGATGACATGCACGAAGATCAGCCCCGGAATGGTGCCCGCGATGTTCAGAATACCCAAGGTCCGCGCCATGGGCAGCAGCACGACTTGAAAGGGGATGAAACAGCCGAACAGCATCAGCGCGAAGATGATGTTGGCGCCGCGAAAGTTCCACTGCGCAACGACATAGCCGTTCATCGCGCCAAGAACAGTCGAGATCATGACCGCAGGCACCGCCAGCATGACCGAGTTCCAGAAATAGGGCTGCAAGCCTTCGCATTGAATACCGGTGCAAGCCCCCGACCAAGCGGTGCGCCAGGCATCGAAGGTCACCTCGCGCGGCAGGGCGATCAGACTTCCGGTGCGGATTTCTTCCAGACTTTTGAGCGAGGTCGTCAGCATCACGAAGAACGGCAGCAGATACCACAGCGCGAACACCGTCAGCATCAGGTAAAGCCCCCAGCGCAAGGCGATTTTCAGCGCGCGCGACTGGGTTGGGGCAGTGAAGGTTGCGTCAGTCATGTTTCGCCCTCAGCTCTGAATACAGGTATGGGACCACGATGGCGAAGACGATCATCATCATGACCATGGCGCTCGAGGCTGCCTGCCCGATATCGCCGCGCGAAAACGCCATGGCATACATGTAGGTGGCGGGCAGGTCGGTGGCGTAGCCGGGGCCACCCCCGGTCAGCGCAATGACCAGATCGAAGCTTTTGATCGCCAGATGCGACAACACGATGAAGGCCGACAAAAAGATCGGGGCCATGCTGGGAATGATGATTGCGGTATAGATGCGGTGGGTCGGGATGCCGTCGACCTGCGCGGCTTTGATGATCTCTCCATCCACCGACCGCAGACCCGCCAGAAACAGCGCCATCACGAAACCAGACGCCTGCCAGACCCCGGCGATGACCACGGTATAAATGGCCATGTCGGGGTCGGTGATCCAGTCGAAGCGGAAATCCTCGAACCCCCAGCCGCGCACCATGGCTTCCAGCCCCAGACCGGGGTTGAGCATCCATTTCCAGGCGGTGCCGGTTACGATCAGCGACAGCGCCATCGGGTATAGATAGATGGTGCGCAACACACCTTCGGTGCGGATTTTCTGGTCCAGAAAAATCGCCAGCAGCAGGCCCAGAAGCATGGAAATGCCAATGAACAGCACACCGAACACGAACAGGTTGTTCAGCGCGACCTCCCACCGGGGCGAGGCGAAAAGCCGTTCATACTGGATGGTGCCGACAAGGTCATAATTGGGCAACAGCCGCGAGCGGGTGAAGCTGACCCACGCCGTCCACGCAATAAAGCCGTAAACGAATAACAGGGCCGCAATAAAACTGGGTGCCAGAACAAGCTTCGGCACATGGCGTTCAAGCCATTGCATGGGAAGCCTCCCTTCGGTTGGGGAATGGGGTGGCGCCGGGGCCACGTTGCGGCCAATGCCGCAAGGGACGCCGGGGACAGGATCGCCCCCGGCGCGTTTTGATTACATCGAGTTGGTGACCGCGTCGGCCAGCATTTGGACAGCGTCGTCAGAGGACATGTCGCTGTTGAAATGCGCGGTCACGACATCGGTGATTGCGCCCGCCTGCGCGCCGCGCAGCGCCATGCCATGCGCGTAGGACGGCAGCAGCGACCCGGCGTCCGAAGTGGCCGCCATCTCGTTAGAGGACAGAACGGCGCAAGCGTCGAACTCATCCAGCGCAACATCGCTGCGCACCGGGATGGAGCCTTTGTTCAGGTTGAACACTTTCTGAAAGTTCTGGCCCACGATCAGCTCTGCCAAAAGCGCCTGACCAGCCTGCGCATCTTCGCCATCGACTTCGAACATCGCAAAGCTGTCGACGTTATACAGGTAGCCATCACCGGGGGTCGAAGCGCACAGGAAATCCTCGCCCGGCACTTTACCAGCAGCAAGGAATTCGCCCTTGGCCCAGTCGCCCATGATCTGGAAGGCAGCTTCGCCATTCATGACCATCGCGGTGGCAAGGTTCCAGTCACGACCCGAGAAGTTGGCGTCGACATAGCCGCGCATGGTGCGCATCTGGTCGAAGGCAGCTTTCATCGTGTCAGATGTCAGCGCGTCCATATCCAGATCGATGAGCGCCGAACGGAAGAATTCCGGCCCGCCCAGACCCAGCACGACGGTTTCAAACACGGTCGCGTCCTGCCATGACTGACCGCCATGCGCCAGCGGCGTGATGCCCGCAGCTTGCAGCTTGTCAGCGGCGGCGTTGAATTCGTCCCAAGTGGTCGGCATGGCAATGCCGTGCTCGTCCAGGATCGCTTTGTTTGCCCAGACCCAATCCACGCGGTGCACGTTTACGGGTGCCGCGCACCAAGTGCCTTCGCACTGCATGTGGCCCGCGATGGACGCGGGCAGGACATCGGCCCAGCCCTGAGCTTCGGCCACGGCGGAAATGTCAGCCAGAACGCCTTCTTCATACCATTCCTGAATGGCGGGGCCTTTGAGCTGCACGGCGGTCGGTGCGTTGCCGGACAGCACACGGGCGCGCAGCGCGGTCATGGCCGCATCGCCACCGCCACCGGCCACGGGCATGTCGGTCCAGCTACCGCCACGGCTGGCGAATTCTTCCTGCAACACGGCCACGGCACGGGCTTCACCGCCAGAGGTCCACCAATGCAGAACCTCGGCCTGAGGCTCTGCCATCGCAGCACCGGCCATGCAAAAAGATGCGACGGAAGTCGCAAGAATCGTCTTCATATTCATGATCATCCTCCCAGATGGTTGGCGGGACATCCGCCAGACGTGGTAAGCATGGCGCAAGCCATGTGGCCCACGCAACTGCCCTATGCACCCGGATTGACCGAATTTCGCGGCGCTTGTTACAGGCTGTTACAATACCCGCGTGCTTGGTGCTAAACCAACACCATCCGCGGCTTGGAGGAGAGCAGGAATGGCCATTCCCCGCCTTTTGGTGGTCGATGATGACGCAGAGATGTGTTCCATGATGGTTGGCTGGCTGCAACGCAACGGCTTTTCCGTGGCAGGCGTGCAGGACGGCGCAGGCGTGGCGCAGCAAATGGCGGCGGGGCGCGTGGACCTGATCTTGCTCGATGTGATGTTGGGCGACGAAAGCGGCCTGCGCATCTGCCAACAGTTGCGGCAAGAGCATGACGTGCCGATCATCATGGTTTCGGCATTATCGGCAGATGACAACCGCATGGCGGGCTATCGCTCTGGCGCGGATGATTACATTGCCAAACCTTTCAACCCCGAATTGTTGGTCGCACGCGTGCGCGCGGTGCTGCGCCGCACCCGGCGCGCGGCGTCGCTGGCTTACCGGCGGCAAGCGCGGGTCTACCGTTTCGCCGGATGGCGATTCGACACACGAGAGGCGAGCGCCCATGCACCGGGCGGGTTCGAGGTGGCTCTGTCCACCCGCGAGCGCCAGTTGTTGCAGGTGTTCTTGGCGAACCCCGAAATCCCGCTGTCGCGCGAGGAAATCGCCGAAGCCATGGATGTGCTTGGCGAAAGCACAGACCCCGCCGAGGGCCGCGCCATCGACATGCTGGTGGGCCGCTTGCGCAGCAAGATAGAGGACGCACCGAAAGACCCCGTCCTGATCCGCACCGCGCGCGGCGTGGGCTATGTGCTGGCTTGCCCGGTCGAGGTTGAGGGATGATCCGCAGCCTGCGCGGCTGGGCCAGCCTGTGGATACTGTCGGCGATGGGTGCGGGCGCGCTGGCGGCATGGTTGTGGCTGTCCTCGACCCATGCATGGCGCGAGCATCTGGATCGGGCCGCCCAAACCGGGCGCGACGTCGCCGCAACTGTATTGCTGGGCACGCCATTGCCCGGCGACACGCGGCTGGTCGCGCTGGGGCGCACAGACCAGCCCCCCGGTGCCGATGAGGCCGGGATGAGATCCTCGGCGCGCGTAACATCGCTGGCCTTTCGTCAGCCCGGCCCGGATGGTGCTGGCCAAGGCGGCGGCGCGCGGTTGCAGGTGCAGGTCGTCAGCGCAAGGCTGCAATACCCCGTGGCAGACCTGAACGCTGCGGGGGCCTACGCGGGCATGGCCGCGCTGTCGCGAACGCTGGCGCGGCTGTGTTCAGACCCGGTGCTGTTTTTGCGCGCTGATAACGGGCCTTGGTGGCGGGCGGAAAGCGCGCTGTGGTCCTGCGACGCGCAACCACGCGACTGGCGAATCGGAGCGCTTGTATTGGCAGGTGTGGCACTGATGGCGCTTCTTAGCCATGCCGCCGACCTGACCGCCAGTTTTCGCGATTTCGCGCGCGGACTGGCCACGCGCCGGCGTCCCGGCGAAACGGCCGACCTGGCCCTGACCGGCCCAGAGGAGTTGCGCGCCACCATTACCGCCGTGAATGGCTATCTGGCCGATGAGCGCGCGCGTCTTGCGCGGCGCGCCATGGTGCTGTCCGGTGTCAGCCATGATCTGGGAACCCCGGCCACACGCCTGCGTCTGCGCGCGGCGATGATAGAGGACGCCGAATTGCGCGCCCGGTTCGAGGATGATCTGGACCGTATGGGCGCGATGATCGAGGAAGTCCTGACCTTCACTCGCGCCGAAATCGCGGCAGAATCCACGCGCGAATTCTGCCTTGCCGCCTTGACCGAAGCTGTGGTCGATGACTACCGCGACACCGGCCGCCCGGTGGGCATGACGCTGGCCGCACCCGCCAGCATGGACACCGCCCAGACCGTCTTTGCCTTGGGTCGTCCGCGCCGCATGGCATTGCCGGAATCGCGGCGGCTTCTATTCACCGGGCGGCCCTTGGCACTGGAGCGCGCCTTGTCGAACCTGATCGAGAATGCACTGAAATACGGACGCCGCGCCGACATCATCTTGCGTGCCGATTCTGCACGCGTAGTGCTGGAAGTTCAGGATGCAGGCCGCGAACTGGACGCGGATAGCTTGCGCCGTCTGACCGACCCGTTTCAGCGTGGCGAGAACCTGACCGATGCGGATGGCACGCCAATTTCAGGCTTTGGCATGGGGCTTAGCATTGTGGCGACCATTGCCGCCCAGCATGGGGGCGAGCTGGAATTCGAGCAACGCCCCCAAGGGTTGACCGCGCGGCTGATCCTGCCGCGCGGCTGATATTATTGGCCTTGCGCCGCAAGAAACCCAATGATGTCGATGCGTTCCTGTTCGTCGCGCACGCCGGGATAGGCCATCCGGTTACCGGGAATATACTCATTGGGGTTGGTCAGCCACTGCTCCAGCCGTTCCGGCGTCCAGATGCCGCCTGCCTCTTGCAGCGCGGTCGAATAGCGCCACGAGTCGACTGCCGCCACCTCACGCCCGACAATCCCGACCAAATGCGGACCACCCGCGTTGCGTTCAGTCGCATATTGGTGGCAGGTCGAACACTGGCGGAAAGCACTTTCACCTGCGTCAATGTCGGCACGCGCCAGAAGCGCAGACTCTTGCAACCCTTCAGCCTGTTCAGGCTCTGCGGGTGTCGCCTCGGCGGCGGTTTCGACGGTTTCCTCTGTCGTTTCTGCCGGGGCAGGCTCGGTTGCTGCCTCTTCCGCTTGGGCGGTCTCTTCCGCAACCGGCTCGGCCTCCTCTGCAACCTCTGTCGAGGCCGGCTCTTCTGCGGCAGGCGTGGCCTCTGCGGTTTCGACCGGCTCAGCCGGGTCTTCCGTCACAGGGGCCGACATATCAGCAACGCTAACCTCCTCGCGGCTTTCCTCCTGGAGAGGCTCGGAGACTTCAGCGACCTGCGGGGTCGCCTGCCGATCCGGGCCATCGCCAAAGCTGCGCACTGTGACCAAGATCAACAGCACTGCCAGACTGCCAAAAGTGCCGACCCGCAACAGCTTTTCGGCGGGGCTCATATTATCGATAGGATTTGGACGTGGGGCCATTTCTTCCTCTGGGTTTGCAATAGACTCTGCCTTCGAAAAGCCAGCTAATCGTGCAAAGCGCCAAGTAAATAGCGTTTGCACGCGGAATCGCGCTCAGGCGTTTACATCTACCACAACGCGCCCCTTGACCTGCCCTTTCAGAATATCGGCGCCAAGTTGCGGCAAATCAGCCAGCGTGGCGAGCTGAGTCATTGCCTCTAGCTTGTCCATCGGCAGGTCTTGCGAAATCCGCCGCCACGCGCGCAGGCGGTTTTCATAGGGTTGCAGAACCGAATCGATGCCCAGCAAATTCACGCCGCGCAACAGAAACGGGACCACCGTCGCCGGCAAACCCGCGCCACCCGCCAACCCCACGGCAGAGACAGAGGCACCATATTTCATCTGCCCCAGCACACGCGCCAACATCGCGCCGCCCACGGCATCGACACAACCCGCCCATGTTTCCGATTCCAGCGGGCGTTTGACGGTTTCGTTCAACTCCTCGCGTGCAACGATCTGGGTCGCGCCAAGGTCGCGCAGGTAGCTTTCGGTTTCCGGACGCCCGGTGACGGCAGCAACCTCGTGGCCCAAAGCCGACAGGATCGCCACGGCAACGGAACCGACCCCACCCGCGGCCCCCGTGACCAGCACGGGGCCATTGCCGGGCTTCAGCCCGTGATCTTCCAGCGCCATGACTGCCAGCATCGCCGTGAACCCTGCCGTGCCAACCGCCATCGCCTGCCGCGCGCTTATCCCGTCGGGCAGGGGCACCAGCCAATCGGCCTTGACGCGGGCCTTCTGGGCGTAACCGCCCCAATGCGCCTCACCCACGCGCCAGCCGGTCAAAACGACCGCATCTCCGGGCTTGTAGCGCGGGTCATCCGACGCCTCGACCGTTCCGGCGAAATCAATGCCGGGCACATGCGGATACTTGCGCACCAAACCGCCGCCGGGGCCAATGCACAGCCCATCCTTGTAGTTGACGGTAGAATAGGCGACCTGCACCAGAACCTCGGCTTCGGGCAGCCGGTCTTCGGTCATATCCTGCACACTGGCTTTGGTGGTGCCGTCTTCCAGCTTGTCGACCACGAGCGCCTTGAATGTCATCCTTGCAATCCTTTCCCTGTGTTTGACACGAGCCTAATGCAGAGCGTGCGTCAAGACCATGCCAAGCCGCCGGTGCGTTGCAGCATTTTGCGGCGTGTCGGCAAAGCATCGCTTGTGCGGCCCGGTTTTCCCATTGTGACACAGGCACAATTCAGACTTAACTGCGCAGAACTGAACCCGATTCCGGCAGGCCTTGAATGAGCTTCGATCAGATCTTCGTTTTATTGGTGCTGGCGGCTGTTCTGTTCAGTTTCGCCAAGGAAATTTACCCGCCCGAAGTGACCGCTCTGGGCGCTTCTGCTGCGCTGCTGGTCACGGGAATTCTACCCACGAACGATTTTCTGCAAGTCTTCTCCTCGCCCGCGCCGATCACGATTGCGATGATGTTCATCCTGTCGGCAGCACTGGAACGCACGGGCGTTCTGGACATACTTGGCGCCTGGATGCGCACACATGCGCGCGGGTCTTACCTGCGGGCGATGTTCCTGATGATGGGTGGCGCGATGGCGGCATCGGCCTTCATGAACAATACGCCCGTGGTCATCCTGCTGACACCGGTCATGATTTCGGTCGCCAGCTCTCTGGGTGTCGCCCCGTCCCGTATGTTGATCCCACTCTCATACGCGGCGATCATGGGCGGCACGCTGACACTTGTCGGCACATCGACCAACATCCTGATGAGCGGGGTCGCGCTGGACGCGGGGCAACCGCCGCTGACGATGTTCGAGATGACCATGCCGGCGTTGATGATGGCCAGTGTCGGCATCCTGTATATGGTGTTTGCCGGTCGGTTCCTGTTGCCTGACCGCACGTCCATGGCGTCGATGCTGGGGCAAGATAGCAAACGCAAGTTCATGGCACGTCTGCTGATCCCGGCGGGCTCTACCTATATCGGGCAAACCTTGGCAGACCTGCCTTTCAACAGCCGGGCCGCGCGGGTGCTGGACGTGGTGCGCGGCGAGGTGTCCTTGCGGCGCAAGATGGACGACGTGGTGCTGGAAGCGGGCGACCGCGTGGTCATCAAGACCGATACCGGCGAAATTCTTGGCCTGAAGGAAGACGGCGAGATCGAATTCCGCGACATGGCCGATAGCGGCTTCGCCCCCGTCACCGCCGATCGCACCATCACGATGGAAGCAAGTATCGGCCCCAATTCGCCCCTGCGCGGGCGACCCATCAAGGCGCTCAAGCTGCGGCGGCGCTACGGGGTTTACCTGATGGCGGTGCACCGCCAAGAGCGCAACATCTCGGACGAAGTGCAGGATCTGCGCCTGCAATTCGCCGATACGCTGCTGCTGGAAGGCCCGCCCGAGGGCATTCAGCGCATGATCGAGGATGGCGGCATCGTCAACCTGACCGAACCGTCCGAGCAACCCGTGCGGCGCGGCAAGGCCCCGATTGCCATCGGCACCGTGCTGGCCGTGGTGGGGCTGGCGGCGCTGAACATCATGCCCATCGCCGGGCTGGCGGTGGTGGGCGCGGTGGTGGTCATGCTGACCCGCTGCGTCGACCCGGAAGAGGCGTTCGACGCCATCGACTGGCGCATCCTGTTCCTGATCTTCGGCATGCTGGGGCTAAGCATGGGCATGGCCGCCACCGGCACGGCAGAGCTGATCGTGGCGCAGTTCATCGGGCTGGTGGGGGGCTTCGGGCCATTGGCCATTCTGGCGGCGGTCTATGTGCTGACCAACGCGCTGACCGAAATGGTGTCGAACAACGCTGTCGCGGTGCTGGTCGGCCCCATCGTGATCGCGCTGGCGCTGCAACTGGGCTACGACCCGCGCCCGTTTATCATTGCCGTGATGTTCGCCGCCTCTGCCAGCTTCGCCACGCCCATCGGCTACCAGACGAACACGTTTGTCTATAGCGCCGGGGGCTACAAATTCACCGATTTCCTGCGCGTGGGCCTGCCGCTGAACCTGCTTTACGCGGCGATGGCGGTCGGGGTCATTCCACTGTTTTTTCCGTTTTAGGGGGCTCTATCATACAGAAAATAGTGTATGTCGGCTTGGAGCCTTCTTTGACCGATGCTGCACATCGCACCAACGTCCGCTCCTCGGAAAACGGCCAAAAACGTGACAAAATCAGAGGCAGTTTCGCCAAGGGTTTGTGGCACAAGATTTTTAAACGTTTTGGCTTACCATGCCGTGAGTGACAAAAACGACCGTTTTCGGAACGCCATCGGATAGTGCCTTTGCCAACCTTTTGAAGCTGCGCTCTTTGTGAAATAGTGATTTTACATAACGCTACGATGAAAGAGGTGTTTCTATGAGTGAACGGTCGATGAAAGAAATTCTCCGCAAAATTCCTTCACTAAAGGGACCATTGCCTGACGAAGACCTGACTACTCTGCCAGAAAACCCTCATGAAGCTTTTGAACTTTGGCTAGTGGACGCCTTAGACGCTGGTGTTCGAGAACCACATGCAATGACCCTCTCAACTGTGGACGAAAACGGCGGACCAGATGCACGCGTGCTGATTTTGAAGAATGTCGATAGCCGTGGATGGCACTTTGCGATTAAGGCCAGTAGCCCAAAAGGCGAGCAGATTAAAACAAACTCCCAAGTGGCACTAACTTTTTACTGGTCTGATTTGGGTAGACAAATTCGCCTGCGCGGACCCGCTCTGGCGCTTTCACCAGAAGAATGTGCGTCAGATTTTTTGGACCGCCCAATCGGTTCGCGCACAGCGGCTATGGCATCGCTACAAAGCGATGTGTTGACGGACAATGAAGAGCTTAATCGAAGAATGGCTAAGGCGCAGGCATTCTTAGAAAATAACCCAGATCACGTTGAAACAGGCTGGCGAGTCTATGCCGTAGCTCCGTCAGTTGTCGAGTTTTGGCAGGGTGCCACTGACCGCAATCACAAGCGGCGGCGGTATAGCTTAGCTGAAGATGGAAAGAGCTGGCTGATCGACCGACTGTGGCCCTAAGCAGATAAAGCTTTTCATCAAATTCGGACTTTTTTCTGACTTTCTTTGCGGTTGCGCAACGCTGTCAAAAACGGCCGTTTTTGCCGCCCGCCTTTACAAAAAAGCCGACCTTGGCGCAGTCGCTGCGAAAGCCCGCTTCGTCCGCATAGCCACCCTTCCACCTAACTCCGCGCCCCCATCAGGCGGGCAATCGGCACGTAATCATCCGTCATGACAACGGTCGTATCGCGTGCGACCAGATCGCGGATCGACGCCGCATCCACCCGCACCACCTGACGCGGTTCGGGGTGCAGATGGGTGAACTGGCTGACCGGGGTTGGCGCGTCGCCTGCGACCATGATGAACACGCGCCGATCCTCTGACGGGTCATGCAGCGGGTCGGCCCAGATCTCGACCACGTCGAACTCTGCCTGCGCGGTGGCCACGACCGAGGCCAACGCCTCCAGCCGGTCCATATGGTCGATCACGTTCATGATATAGGCGCCGCCGGGGTTCAGCCGGCGATTTACAAGGCTAAAGAATTCCTGCGTGATAAGATGTTCCGGCACGGCGATATCGGTGAAGGCATCGCCAATCACAATGTCATAAGTCACATCCGACCGCGTCAACACCCGCCGCGCATCGGCGTGGATAACGGTTGCCGTATCCCGGTCGAACCAGAACTGTTCCGCCGCAATCCGGGTCACTTCCGGGTCCATTTCGGCCACGGTCACATCAACCGGTTCTTCATGCGCGGTCCATGCGCGCGGCAAGGCATAATTGCCGCCGCCGATCAGGAAAGCCGACCAAGCGTCGCGCTCTGCCATCCGCAGCCGCGAAAGACCGTCCAGCATGATCCCATGTGACGGGATCATGGCGCGCGCGTCTTCTGCGTCCGAAACGCCATGCACCAAGTGGTCCAACACCATATAGCGCACAAGCGGCTCGCCCGGCTGGTCTACGACTCGAATACAGAAATAGCTGCTTTCAACCAAACACGGATCAGGCCGGGTCAGGGTCGTGCCGGCCAGCACCAAGGGCAGAAGCGCGGCGATAGCACCTTGCGTCATCCAGCGGCCAAATCCGCGCGCGGCCCAAAGGCTGTGCAAGGCCAAAAGCACATAAACCACCGTAACGACAACCAAGGTGCCGGTGCTGCCGAGCCACGAGATGAAGATGAACCCCGCCGCCAGCGTGCCCAGAATGGCCCCCCACGCGCCTGCGGCAAACATCGCGCCCAAAGCGCGGCCGGCGCGGTCCGGGTGGCGCAACACGGCCACATGGCTCAGGATCGGCGCCGGGATACCCGCGAAGAAGGACGGCAGGAAGAACACCAGCGTCGTCAGCACCACGATCACGGCGACCGGGTGGTCAACCGTTGTGATGACCGGCCCCGCAACCCCGCGCAACAGGAACAACGCGCCGCCCGTGGTCAGCGCCGCCGCCAGCAGCGCCCAGCCATTCGCGCGCAAAGCTTGGTCCGGCGGCAATTCCGCCAGCCGCCCGCCAACCCAATGCCCCGCCGAAAACCCCGCCAGCACCACCGCGATGATAGAGGTCCATGTATAAAGCGACATGCCCACATAGGGTGCCAGCATTCGGCCCGCGACAATTTCGACCACAAGGCTTGCGGCGGCAACGGTGGCCTGAACCGCGATCAATACCCAGAGTTTGTGCATCCGCCCTCCCGAAGCTGCCGCGCCACGTTAGGGCCATGGCAATGCACAGACAAGCGCCTATGCACTTAATCCATCCACGGTGCGACCTGCGCGATATCGCCATCTGACCAGCCGAAATGATGCGCCAATTCGTGCAGGTAAACATGCGCGACCAGATGGCCCAGCGGAATGTCACCGCGCGCAACCCATTCGTCCAGAATCGGACGGCGAAACAGCCAGATCGTATCCGGCCCAAGCACCTGCTCGCCCAGTTTCTCTGGCAGGGGCGTGCCGTCATACAGTCCCGTCAACTCGAACGGGTCATCTATATCCAGCTCTTGCAGCATGGCATCGGGCGCGAAGTCGACGACCTGCACGGCAACCGCTTTGGCATGGGTGGCAAAAGGCTCTGGCAGCTCCGCAATCGCAGCCGCGACCAGCGCCAGAAAATCGGCGTCATCTGGGGGCAGGTGGTCGGTCCAGAGCGTGTCGTTCATGCTCACGGTCTTGCATGCGCGCGGGGCTTGTGAAAGAGGAAAGCGGATGAAAAAGGGGTTTTCACCATGTCCAGCATCGTCACCCGCTTCGCGCCCTCGCCCACCGGGCATCTGCATATCGGTAACCTGCGCACGGCGCTGTTCAACTACCTGATCGCGCGGCAGCAGGGTGGCACCTTCGTGCTGCGGCTGGATGACACGGACCCGGAACGCTCCAAGCAGGAATATATCGACGCGATCAAGTTCGATCTGGAATGGCTGGGCCTGACATGGGACCGGGTCGAGCAGCAATCGAAACGGCTGGACCGCTACAAGGACGCCGCCGAGAAGCTGCGCGCGGATGGCCGCTTTTACGAATGTTTCGAGACCCCGACCGAACTGGACCTGAAGCGCAAGAAGCAGTTGAACATGGGCCGCCCGCCGGTCTATGACCGCGCGGCGCTCACGCTCAGCGAAGCCGAACGCGAAGCCTTGCGGGCCGAGCGTGATGGCTATTGGCGGTTCTTGCTGGACCAAGCCCGGATCGAATGGGACGATGGCATTCTTGGGCCGCTGTCGATTGATGCCGCAAGCGTGTCCGACCCGGTGCTGATCCGCGCCGATGGGCAGGTGCTGTATACGCTGGCCTCTGTGGTGGATGACACCGATATGGGCATCACCCATGTCGTGCGCGGGTCCGACCATGTAACGAACACGGCCACGCAAATCCAGATCATCGAGGCGCTTGGCGGAACCGTTCCCAGCTTTGCGCATCACTCGCTTCTGACCGGCCTGCAGGGTGAAGCATTGTCGAAACGGCTGGGCGTGCTGTCGTTGCGCGATCTGCGCAAACAGGGTGTCACGCCGAATGCGCTGTTGTCGCTGATGGCGCGGCTTGGGTCCAGCCAGCCGGTGGAGTTGCGCGCCTCGCTGGACGAGATTGCCGAGGGCTTCGAGTTGTCGCAATTCGGGTCCGCCCCCACCAAATTCGATGCCGAAGATCTGTGGCCCCTGACGCGCGGCGACCTGCAAGCGCGGCCCTATGCGGCGGTTGCGGACACCATCCGCAGCCTTGGTGTGCCCGACGATCTGGCACCGCAGTTCTGGGACGTGGCGCGCGAAAACATCACAACATTGGATGATCTGTCGGGCTGGTGGGCGCTCTGCCGCGACGGGGCAAGCCCGGTCATTGCAGACGAAGACCGCGAGTTCATTGCCCAAGCCCTGACCCTGCTACCGCCGCCCCCCTATGGCCCGACCGCGTGGAAAGACTGGACCGATGCGGTCAAAGCGGCCACCGGGCGCAAGGGCAAGGGTCTGTTCATGCCGCTGCGCATGGCTTTGACGGGCCAAGCGCGCGGGCCAGAAATGGGCGCGCTGATGCCGCTGTTGCAAAAGGTGCCGGCGCGCGACCAGTAATCTGCGCCTTAGCCCTCTGCCTCCGCGACCGACTGCACAAGCTGCAAGACCTCTGGCCCCATCGCATCGACAATCTCTTGCACGCCGGTCGCGTTGGGGTGGATGTTGTCATCCTGCATCAAATCCCGAAACGACATGCCAGCGTCCGCCTTCTCCGACAACGGGCGCAGGAAATCGGGGTAAAGCGGCACATCGTATTTCGCCGCCAGATCGACATACATGGCCTCGAACGCATTTTTGAATTCGGGGCCATAATTCCCCGGCGCGGGCAGACCGACCAACAGTGCCGGGATGCGCTCCAACTTCAGCCGGGCCAGAATACCGTCCAGATTCTCGCGGCTGGTTTTCGGGCTAAGGCCGCGCAGCAGGTCATTGCCGCCAAGCGCCACGATCATCGCGTCGGCGGGTTCGGCCAGCGTCCAATCCATGCGCGCAAGCCCGCCCGCCGTTGTATCGCCCGACACGCCTGCGTTAATCACCGTTACATCCGCGCCTTGCTGTGTCAGCCAGTCCTGCAACACGGGGACAAAGCCTTCACCGTCTGCCAAGCCGTAGCCTTGGGTCAAGCTATCCCCCAGCGCCACCAGCCGCACCGTGTCTGCCGTGGCGGGTGCGACGGAAAGCGCACATAACGCCGTTAAACCCAAAAGCCCGGCGCGTGCGCGGTTGCCAGCGGAACGTGACACCCCATATGCGAAGGAAGCGAACTGATGCAGGACGATTTTCATGACTGATTCCGTGCTTTCTATGTCGAATGTCGGGCTAACCCTTGCAGGAAATGCCGGGCCGGTCACTATTCTGCGTGACATTACTCTCGACATTGTGCGCGGGCAGACTGTGGGCATGGTGGGTCCGTCGGGGTCGGGCAAGTCATCCCTCCTGATGCTGATGGGCGGGCTGGAGCGCGCGACAGCAGGCAAGATCACGGCCCTTGGCAACGATCTGACCACGCTGAACGAAGATGCGCTCGCCCGTTTTCGCAGGGATCATATGGGGGTGGTGTTCCAGTCTTTCCACCTTATTCCGACCATGACGGCCTTGGAAAACGTGGCCACGCCACTGGAACTCGCCGGAAAATCCGATGCGTTCGACCGTGCCGAGGAAGAATTGCGCGCCGTGGGCCTTGGCCACCGGATGGACCATTACCCCGCACAAATGTCGGGCGGCGAGCAACAGCGCGTGGCCTTGGCCCGCGCCGCCGCGCCGCGCCCCGATATTTTGCTGGCGGATGAACCGACGGGCAATCTGGACGGGCCAAACGGACAAGCGATCATGGATCTTCTGTTCGGATTACGCGACCGCCATGGGGCAACGCTGGTGCTGGTCACACACGCGCCCGACCTTGCCGCGCGCTGCGACCGGGTCATCCATCTGGCCGATGGCAGGGTCGCGCAGGATAACGCACGCGTTTCAAAGGCCGCCGAATGATCCGGGTCGCGTGGAACATTGCCCGGCGCGAGTTGCGCGGCGGCTTGCGCGGGTTCTGGGTATTCCTTGCCTGTCTGGCGCTTGGTGTCGGCGCGATTGCGGCCATCGGGTCTATTCGCAGCGCGATCGACGCGGGGCTGGAACGCGAGGGCGCGACGCTTCTTGGGGGTGATGCGGAATTGCGCTTCACCTACCGCGAGGCGAATGCAGAGGAACGCGCCTTCATCGACGCATTCGCAGCGAGCGTGTCCGAAGTGTATGATTTCCGCTCCATGGCCGTGGGCGGCGTGGGCGGCGAGGATGCAGAGCGCGCGATCACGCAAGTAAAAGCGGTAGGCAGCGCCTATCCGCTGGTGGGCGAGATGCGGCTCGACCCTCCTTTGCCGTTGTCGCAAGCTCTGGACGGTGCAAATGGCCTGCCCGGCGGCGTGATGGAACCCATTTTGGCCGACCGTTTGGGGCTGGAGATTGGCGATACCTTCCGCTTGGGCGTGCAGGATTTTGTCCTGACGGCCCATATCCTGCGCGAACCCGACGGGTTTGGCGGCAATTTCGGATTCGGCCCACGCACGCTGGTGCGCAAGATAGCCTTGGAAAATGCCGAACTACTAGGGCCGGGCACGCTCTATGAGGTGAACTACCGCCTGCTTTTGCCCGGTGCCGATCTGGACCAAGCGCGCGACATAGCCCTTGCGGGGCTGGAGGGCGCGGGCGTGCGCTGGCGCGACAGCCGCAACGCCGCGCCACAGGTGCGCCGGGTCATTGACAGGGTGTCGTCTTTCCTTGTGCTGGTGGGGCTTGCGGGGCTGGCTGTGGGGGGCGTGGGCGTATCCGCCGCCGTGCGCACCTATCTGGACAGCAAGACCAACACCATCGCCACGCTGAAAACGCTGGGCGCGCAAAGCCGGACCATCTTTACCGTTTACCTTATGCAAATCGGCGTTCTCACCGGGCTGGGGCTTGCCGTGGGGCTGGCGCTGGGGGCGCTTGTGCCCTTCATTGTCGCGCCCTTGGTCGCGGACCAACTGCCGGTGTCCTTGCAGATTTCGCTCTCGCCCGCGGCCTTGTCCGAAGCCGCCATATACGGCGCGCTGACCGCGCTTATCTTTACGCTTTGGCCATTGGCGCGCACCGAACATGTGCGCGCGGCGACGATCTTTCGGGGCGCAGCAGAGGCCACGCAAAGCTGGCCGCGCCTGCCCTATCTGCTGGTGATCGCCGCGCTGGTGGTTGTCCTGGTGCTGATTTCTGCCGCCTTTGCGTCGGTCCCGGCCCTGGCCTTCGCCACGGCTGGCGGCGTGCTTGGCGCGCTGGTCGTGCTGGCACTGGCGGCCATCGGGGTGCGTGTTTTGGCACGGCGTCTGGCCCGGTCGCGCGCGCTGCGCGGCAAAACCGCGCTGCGCATGGCAATGGGTGCCATTTCCAACCCGCGTGAGGGCGCGGGCGCGGTTATCCTGTCGCTGGGGCTGGGGCTGACGGTGCTGGCCGCCGTGGGCCAGATTGACCACAATCTGCGCAACGCCATTGCCACGGACCTGCCCGACCGCGCGCCAAGCTATTTCTTTCTGGATATCCAGAATACGCAGATAGACGGGTTTCTGGACCGGCTTGCTCAAGACCCCGATGTGCAAGATGTGCAAACCGCGCCCATGCTGCGCGGTGTTGTGACCGCGCTGAACGGCATCCCGGCGCGCGAGCATCCGAATTCTGGCCATTGGGTGCTGCGCGGGGATCGCGGCGTGTCATATTCCGCCAACCTGCCAGAGGGGGCAACCCTGACCGCTGGCGAATGGTGGGCGCCCGACTATGCCGGCCCGCCCCTGATAAGTTTCGCGCAGGAAGAAGCCGACGAACTGGGCCTGAGCTTGGGCGACACTGTCACCGTCAATGTGCTGGGGCGCGAGATCACCGCCACCATCGCCAGCCTGCGCGAGGTCGATTTTTCGACCGGCGGCATAGGGTTCGTGATGGTCATGTCACCCATGCCGATCTCTGCCGCGCCGCACACGCATATTGCCACCGTTTACGCGGCAGAAGCCGCAGAGGGCGCGATCCTGCGCGATCTGTCCAACTTGTTTCCCAATGTCACCGCCATTCGTGTTCGGGAAGCGGCGGAACGGGTGACAGAGGCGCTGTCGACCATGGCCACCGCCACAAGCTACGCGGCCTTGGCCACTTTGCTTACAGGTTTTGTCGTGCTGATCGGCGCGGCTGCGGCGGGTGAACGCGCGCGCGTGTTCGAAGCGGCGGTGATGAAAACCCTTGGCGCAAGCCGCGCCGCTATCCTGACCAGCTTTGCGCTACGCTCTGCGCTGATGGGGGCGGCGGCAGGGATCGTGGCGCTGGGGGCTGGCGCGCTGGCCAGTTGGGCAGTTATGCGCTTCGTGATGGAAAGCACTTACCGGTTCGAACCGTATTCGGCATTGGGCATCATCGCGGGTGGCGTCATTGCCACGCTGATCGCCGGTTTGCTATTCGCGCTGCGGCCCTTGGGCGCGCGGCCCGCAGGAATTCTGCGGGCACAGGACTAAGCATCTGCGGGCAATCGCGGATCGATCAAGCTGTCAGTGCCTGCGCGCTTTCGCCCAGCACTGACAGCACCTTCTCGACAATCTGCGGCGCGTTCATGGCGGCCACGTCGTACATCGCCGCCGGGCTGGCTTGGTCGATGAAGGTGTCGGGCAACACCATGGAGCGGAATTTCAGCCCATGGTCAAACACGCCTTCCTCTGCCAGAAGCTGCGCAACGTGGCTGCCGAAGCCGCCGACAGCGCCTTCCTCTATGGTGATTAGCGCCTCGTGGTCGCGCGCAAGGCCAAGGATCATTTCGCGATCCAGCGGCTTTGCAAAGCGCGCATCGGCCACGGTTGGGGTAATGCCTTTGGCGGCCAGCGCCTCGCAGGCTTTCAGCACCTCGCCCAGACGCGTGCCAAAAGACAGGATCGCCACGCGGCTGCCTTGCTGGATCATCCGGCCCTTGCCAATCTCCAGCGGGATGCCACGTTCTGGCATCTCAACGCCCTCGCCTTCGCCGCGCGGATAGCGAAAGGCGATGGGGCCTTCGTCGTGCGCCACGGCGGTGGCGACCATATGGACCAGTTCCGCTTCGTCCGCAGCCGCCATAACGGTGAACCCCGGCAGGTTGGCCAGATAGGCTACATCGAAACTGCCCGCATGGGTCGCGCCATCCGCGCCGACAAGCCCCGCCCGGTCGATGGCAAAGCGCACCGGCAGGCGTTGAATGGCCACGTCATGCACGACCTGATCGTAGCCGCGTTGCAGGAATGTCGAATACATCGCGCAAAACGGTTTCATGCCGCCAGCGGCCAGCCCGGCGCAGAAAGTCACGCCATGTTGCTCGGCAATCGCCACGTCGAACATGCGGTCCGGGTGCGCCTTGGCGAACAGGTCCAACCCCGTGCCATCGGGCATGGCCGCCGTGACGGCCACGATCTTGTCATCGCGTCCGGCCTCGTCAATCAAAGCCTGCGCAAAAACTTTGGTGTAGCTGGGGGCGTTGGGCGCGGCTTTTTGCTGCTTGCCCGTGACCATGTCGAACTTGGCGCGGGCATGGCCGCGATCCTCGGCATCTTCGGCCGGGGCATAGCCCTTGCCCTTCTTGGTCAGCACATGGATCAGCACAGGTTCATCGGCACGCGCCTGAAGCGTCCGCAGAACCCACAAAAGCTGGTCCAGATCATGCCCGTCGATGGGGCCGATGTAATTGAAGCCCAACTCCTCGAACAAGGTGCCGCCAACGGTCGCGTGTTTCAGCAAATCCTTGGCGCGGCGCGCGCCTTCCTGAATCGGGCCGGGCATGAAGGACAAAGCCCCCTTTACCGCGTGTTTCAGGTCTTGCACCGGACGGTCGGCGTAAATGCGCGACAGATAGCTGGACATGGCGCCGGTGGGCGGCGCGATGGACATTTCATTGTCGTTGAGGATAACGAACAGCCGTTTGCCCAGATGGCCCGCGTTGTTCAGCGCCTCATAGGCCATGCCCGCGCTGATGGCACCGTCGCCGATGACCGCAATCGCGTCGCCAAGCGCCGGGTCGGGCGTGCCGCCAAGGTCGCGCGCCATGGTAAAGCCCAAGGCGGCGGAAATACTGGTCGAACTATGCGCCGCGCCGAACGGGTCATAGGGCGATTCCGACCGTTTGGTGAAACCCGACAGTCCGTTTTCTTGCCGCAAGCTGCGCATTCGGTCGCGACGGCCCGTCAGAATCTTATGCGGGTAGCATTGATGCGATACATCCCAGATCAGCCGGTCGCGGGGCGTGTCGAACACCGCATGCAGGGCAACAGTCAGTTCCACCACGCCAAGCCCTGCGCCCAAGTGACCGCCGGTTTCAGACACGGTCGAGATGGTTTCTGCACGCAATTCGTCGGCCACTTGCCGCAACTGCGCATCGGTCATGCCGCGCAAATCGGCGGGGCTGCGGACCTTGTCCAGAAGGGGCGTGTCAGGCATGGGCTTTGGTCCTTGGCATGCGCGCAGAAGGTTACGCCTTGCGGGCAATAACGAATTGGGCGGCGTCTCGCAATATATCGGCCTGCGAGCCATAGGGGGCAAGGGCATCCTGTGCATGCGCGACCAACTGGCGCGCACGCGCCTTGGCGCCGTCGACCCCAAGCAGAGAGACGAATGTCGCCTTACCCGCCGCCATGTCCTTTTGCAGGCGTTTACCGGCGAGCGCGGCGTCACCTTCTATGTCCAGCAAGTCGTCAGCGATCTGGAAAGCCAGCCCCAGCGCCTGCGCATAGGCCGCAAGCGGTGCGGTGTCGGCCCCAGCCATGCGCGCGCCAGCACAGGCGGACCATTCGATCAGCGCGCCTGTCTTGCCGCGTTGCAACTCGGTGATCGCGTCCAGATCCAGCGGCGATGCGGCGGATTCGGCCGCAATATCCAGCGCCTGCCCCAGCACCATACCCGCCCCGCCAGAGGCATGGGCCAGCGATACCAACAGCGCCAGACGACCGGCATCGGTGGGCGCGGCATCGTCCCGCGCCAGCAGCCCGAAGGCCAGCGTTTGAAGCGCGTCGCCCGTCAGGATAGCAGTCGCGTCGTCCCATTTCACATGCACCGTGGGCTGGCCGCGCCGCAGATCATCGTCATCCATCGCGGGCAAGTCATCATGCACCAGCGAATAGGCGTGGATCGCTTCGATCGCGGCAGCGCTGGCGATCGCGTGTTCCGGCCCGATCCCGTGCAATCGCGCGCTTTCCAGCACCAGAAATCCGCGCAGCTTCTTGCCACCCCTTGCCGCATAAGCCATCGCATCACGCACCATACTGGGCGGAAGGGTCGCGATCTCAACTTGCAACCGCGCTTCGACCCTGTCGGCGGCGGCACTTAACGCAGTGGGAAAGGCACTCATGGATTGAACGGCTCTGTGCCCTTTGGGCTGCCGTCTTCGGCCAGCCGGATCGCTTCAACCCGCATCTGCGCCGCTTGCAGCCGCGCCTCGCAATGCGCTTTCAGCTTTGCGCCGCGTTCATACAACGTGATAGAGTCCTCCAAGGGCACATCGCCGCGTTCCAGCCGGGTGACAACCTGCTCCAACTCTGCCAAGGCGGCCTCGAAGCTCATCTCGTCAATCGGGGTGTCGCTCATGCGCTGCGCTCCATCAGAACCTTGACATGCGCCGCGACCGAGCGGCCCAACGCGGGCAGGGCATAGCCGCCTTCCAGCACGGAAACCAGCCGCCCATCAGCATGTTTCGCCGCCAAGTCGCATAAAGCGCCCGTGACCCATGCGAAATCATCTTCCAGCAGGTCTAGCTGTGCCAGCGGGTCATCCCGATGCGCGTCGAACCCGGCAGAGACAATGACCAGTTCCGGCGCGAAACGGTCCAGTTGGGGCAAGACAATATCTTCATAGATGCGCCGGAAAGCTGCGCCATCGGTGCCCGGCTTCAGTGGCACGTTCATGACGTTGCCATGCGCGCCGGTTTCATCCGCATTGCCGGTGCCCGGCCAAAGCGGCATCTGGTGGCTGGAGATGAACAGCGCCCGGCTTTCGTCCCACAGCAGGTCTTGCGTGCCGTTGCCGTGGTGCACGTCGAAATCCACCACCGCGACACGGGTCAGCCCATGCATCTGCATCGCGTATTTTGCAGCAATCGCGGCCGTGCCGAACAGGCAAAAGCCCATGGGTTTTTCCGTTTCGGCATGGTGGCCCGGCGGGCGCATGGCGACAAAGGCATTGCCACCCTGCGCGCCCATGACCCGGTCCACCGCCGCGCAAGCCCCGCCCACTGCACGCAAGGCCGCCTGCATGGACATGTTGGACACATGCGTGTCAGCGTCGAGCTGGTAGATACCCGCCGCGGGCAACGCGCGGCGAATGCGGTCGATATAGGCTTGCGGATGGCATAGGCGCACGCGCTCTTCGGTGGCAAGCGGTGCGGATTGGCGATCAAGCGCGTCGAATTCCCGCGCGGCCAGAGCGTCTGCAATCGCGGCCAGCCGCGCGGGCGCTTCGGGATGGCCGGGCGGGGTCTGGTGCGCCTCACCATCGGCATGGGTATAAAATGCAGTTGTCATGCCTTGGACGGTATTCGATCAAGGTCTGAGGGGGAAGTGCAATTTCCATGCCCGCGCCGCTTGTCGCAGCGGTGGGCTTGGGGCAAGCTGCGTCAAAGCCCGAATTGGACATGCCATGACCCTTGCCGATATCCAGACCCCGCCTGTTGCGCCGCACAACACCTTTACCGATCCCGATGCGGCGGTGGCAAAGCTGGAGGCTCTCTATCAAGAGGCGACGCAATTCCTGATTGCGGCGTTCAACGATCTTGCCAAGGGGGCCAGCCCGCAAGGCCGCTATCGGGCATTCTACCCCGAGATCCGTTTTGTCACGACGCGGTTTGACAAGGTGGATTCGCGCCTGAGCTTTGGCCATGTCGCGGAACCCGGCGAATATGCCACCACGGTCACGCGGCCCGACCTGTTTCGCCATTACTTGCGCCAGCAGATCGCGCTTTTGATGGAAAATCATGGCATGCCCGTCAGCATCGGCCCCTCTGCCACTCCGATCCCGCTACATTTCGCAATGGCCGGGCGCGGTGACGTAGCCTTGCCAGAGGGCGGCGAGATGGCGCTGTCCTTGCGGGACGTGTTCGATGTGCCTGATCTGGACACCACGAATGACGACATCGTCAATGGCGACCGGGTGCGCAACGCCGATGGGTCGCTGCCTCTTGCGCTGTTTACCGCGCAGCGCGTCGATTACTCGCTGGCGCGGCTGGCGCATTACACCGCCACCACGCCAGAGCATTTCCAGAACCATATCCTGTTCACAAACTACCAGTTCTATGTCGATGAATTCGAAGCCTTCGCCCGCGAGATGCTGCGCGACCCCGACAGCGGCTATACCGCCTTTGTCGCCCCCGGTGATGCGGTCATCACCCAGCCGGATGGCGTTATCCCCCCCCTGCCCCGCCTGCCGCAAATGCCGACCTATCATCTGAAACGCGCCAAGGGCGCGGGCATCACGCTGGTCAATATCGGGGTTGGCCCCTCGAACGCGAAAACCGCGACCGATCATATTGCCGTCTTGCGTCCTCATGCCTGGTTGATGGTTGGCCATTGCGCGGGGCTGCGCAACTCTCAGGCCTTGGGCGATTTCGTACTGGCGCATGCATATTTGCGCGAGGATAATGTGCTGGATGCCGACCTGCCCGTCTGGGTGCCAATCCCAGCTTTGGCCGAAATACAGATCGCGCTGCAAGACGCCGTGGCACAGGTCACGCAACTGGACGGGTACGGGCTGAAGCAGATCATGCGCACCGGCACTGTCGCCACCATTGACAACCGCAACTGGGAATTGCGCGATCAATCCGGCCCGGTGCAGCGATTGTCACAATCCCGCGCGATTGCCCTGGACATGGAAAGCGCCACGATTGCGGCCAATGGGTTCCGCTTCCGGGTGCCTTATGGCACGCTTCTATGCGTGTCCGACAAGCCTCTGCACGGCGAGTTGAAGCTGCCCGGCATGGCATCCAGCTTCTACAAAGCACAGGTCGCGCGACATTTGCAAATCGGGATTCGCGCCATGGAATTGCTGCGTGACATGCCGCTGGAGCGTATTCACAGCCGGAAACTGCGCAGCTTCAGCGAAACGGCGTTTTTGTAACCATCAGTCGATATTTGGCCCGCCCATCGCCGGAACACGCGGGTTTCTGGCATTTTTCCACTGGAAAAGGTGCTTTTGCGGGGTTCAAGGAATTGTCACCACCCGTAAAACAAGGCTAGATGCGCATCGCAAAACAGTTCACAGCGGTGCGAGCGAGACCGCCAAACTTATGCAGGAGAGACGAATGACCGCGAAACCGATGACCAAAACCCAGCTTGTCGCCGCCCTGGCAGAAGAGATGGACGCCGACAAGAAAACCGCAAATGCCGCGCTGGACGCGATTTCCGCGCTGGTCATGCGCGAGGTTGCGGCCGGTGGTGCTGTCACGCTGCCCGGCATTGGCAAGGTCATGTGCCGCGCCCGCCCAGAGCGTCAGGTCCGGAACCCCGCCACGGGCGAAACCATGACCAAAGAAGCCGACCGCGCCGTAAAGGTGACGATCGCCAAGGCTCTGAAAGACGCCGTCAACAGCTAAGGGCTGCGACAATCTGAAAGGCGGGCCTGCGCAAGCGGTCCGCCTTTTGCCTGCGCGCAAGCAAACTCTGGCCAAGTTCAGGGTCGCGGTCTAACCTCTCATCCAAACGGGAGGAATTGACATGGCACAAGCGCAGATCGTGGGCTGGTCCCACACCGCCTTCGGCAAATCAGAGGCCGAGACCACCGAAGCCCTGATAGCCCAAGCCCTCGCCCCTGCGCTGGAACATGCGGGCATTGGCGCGGAAGATGTCGATGGCATTTTTGTGGGCGTCTACAACAACGGATTTTCCCGCCAAGACTTTCAAGGCGCGCTTGTCGCCATGGCGGACGAACGTTTCGCCCATACCCCTGCCACGCGCTATGAAAATGCCTGCGCCACCGGGTCAGCCGCCCTGCATGGCGCGATGGATTTCATCGAATCCGGGCGCGGGCGCATTGCGCTGGTGGTGGGCGCTGAAAAGATGACCGCCACCCCTATTGCCGAGGTGGGCGACATTCTGCTGGGGGCAAGCTACCGCGCCGAGGAAGCCGAGGTTGATGGCGGGTTCGCGGGCCTGTTTGGGCAGATCGCGGCCAGCTATTTCCAACGCTACGGCGACAAATCGGAAGAGCTGGCCATGATCGCCGCCAAGAACCACGCCAACGGCATGGCCAACCCGCTGGCCCATATGCGCAAACCCTTTGATGTGGCGTTCTGCAACACCGTATCGGACAAGAACCCGCGCGTGGCGGGCCCGCTGCGACGCACCGATTGCTCGCTTGTCAGCGATGGGGCGGCAGTGCTGGTGCTGGCGGATGCGGACACGGCTGCTGGCCTGAACCGGGCGATTTCCTTTCGCGCACGCGCCCATGCGAATGACATCATGGCCCTGTCGCGCCGCGATGTGCTGGAGTTCAAAGGCGCGCGGCTGGCGTGGGGCCGCGCGCTGGCCGATGCGGGTGTCACGCTCGATGACCTGTCGCTTGTCGAATCGCATGACTGCTTCACGATTGCCGAACTGCTGGAATATGAAGCCATGGGGCTGGCAGAACCGGGCCAAGGCGGCCGCGTCATCCGCGAGGGGATTACCGCCAAGGACGGGCGCTTGCCGGTGAACCCCTCTGGTGGGCTGAAATCCAAGGGCCACCCGATTGGCGCGACCGGCGTGTCGATGCATGTGATGGCCGCGCAACAACTGACGCATGACGCGGGCGACATGCAGATACCGGGCGCCAGTATGGCAGGCGTGTTCAACATGGGCGGGGCGGCTGTGACGAACTATGTTTCGATCATGGAGCGGGTGAAGTGAGCATGGACCTGTCGCAAGGCATGACGCCCGTATCTACCCGTGTGATGAACCTGTCGCATCTGCTGACGGAAAGCGCACGCCGTGCGCCCGATGACTTGGGGCTGGTCTGGGGTGAGCAAAGCTGGACTTGGGCCGAACTTGAGGCCCGCGCCACCGCCTTTGCCCGCGTGTTGGTGCAGGATTACGGTGTGCAAAAGGGCGACCGCGTGCTGGTGCAATCGGCCAATTGCAACCAGATGTTCGAAGCGGTTTTCGGATGTTGGCGCGCGGGGGCTGTGTGGGTGCCAGCAAATTACCGCCAATCGCCCGAGGATGTGGCCTTCCTTGCGCAATCCTCTGGTGCGAAACTGATGCTTTGCGGGGCCGAATTTGCAGAGCACGCGGCGGCCTGCGGCCTGCCCACCATCGCCATTGGCGACTCGGAGTTCGGCCCGGATTATGAGGCGCTGATCGCCCCCCATATCGGCCAGCCGCAGCCGGTGGCCGACGTTTACCGCGACGACCCGTGCTGGTTCTTCTTCACTTCCGGAACCACCGGGCGGCCCAAGGCGGCGGTTCTGACACATGGGCAAATGGCCTTTGTCATCACCAACCACCTGTGCGACCTTATGCCCGCGACCGGGCCCCAGGATGCATCACTCGTCGTGGCACCCCTATCGCATGGCGCGGGCATTCATCAACTGAGCCAAGTCGCGCATGGGGTGAAAACCATCCTGCCCGCGGGCGCGAAATTCGACCCCGATGAACTGTGGGCGCTGGTCGCGCGCTGGCGCGTGACCAACATGTTCACCGTGCCAACCATCGTGAAACTGTTGGTCGAACACCCAAGCGTCGACGCGCATGACCACGCGTCCTTGCGCTATGTCATCTATGCAGGCGCACCAATGTATCGCGCCGACCAAATCCGCGCGCTGGAAAAGCTGGGGCCAGTGCTGGTGCAGTATTTCGGGCTGGGCGAGGTGACGGGCAACATCACCGTGCTGCCGCCAGCGCATCACCATACTGACGACGGGGCCATGCGCATCGGCACGTGCGGGTTTGCCCGAACGGGAATGCAGGTGCAGATACAGGATGCCGAGGGGCAAGAGGTGGCAGCGTATGAGACCGGCGAGATAGCCGTCATCGGCCCCGCCGTCTTTGCCGGGTATTTCAACAACCCCGATGCCAATGCAAAATCCTTCCGGGGTGGCTGGTTCCTGACCGGCGATCTGGGGCATATGGACAAGGCTGGCTTCGTCTATCTGACGGGCCGTGCATCGGATATGTATATCTCTGGCGGGTCGAACATCTACCCGCGCGAGATTGAAGAAAAATTGCTGATGCACCCAGCGATCTCTGAGGTCGCGGTGCTGGGCGTGCCCGACCCGGTCTGGGGCGAGGTGGGGATGGCGGTTTGCGTCTGCAACGGAGATCCGCCCGCCGACCTGCTGGACTGGCTATCGGGCAAACTCGCCCGCTACAAGCTGCCGCGCCATGTCGTGTTCTGGGACGAACTGCCGAAATCCGCCTATGGCAAGATCACGAAAAAGATGATCCGCGAGGAACTGGATGCGCGCGGACAACTGCCATGATGCGCCATGTTGTCCATCCCGGAGCAGCGGTTGAACCACGCGTGACCGTGCTGCCGGTGCAGGCGCATCCGGTCGAAGTTGTCTTGCGCGGTGGTTTGCCATTCGGGGAGGCAGTTGCGACCGCGTTCGAGGGTTTCGAGGGCGGGTTTCTGGAGCTGCGCGATGTGGCGATGGACCCGCTGGCCTATGTCATCCCCGGCCCCGCACAGAACGGGTTTGCAGCATGGTATAGCGCAACGCAGCAGATGGGTGCAGGCGCACGGATTGTGCAAGGCTGCGTGCATATGGGCTGGCGCGATGGCGCGCGGTTCACGCATACGCATGGCATATGGGAAGACGCGACGGGCGCTCGGCATATGGGGCATATCCTGCCGGATCAGGCGGTGGTCGCGCGCGATTGCACGGTCACGGGCTGGGGGCTGACAGGCGGCTGCCTTGTGGCACAGCCGGACCCGGAAACTGGGTTTACGCTGTTCCGACCAGAAATGCGCGCGGCGCGCAGCGGCGGCCTGCCCGCGCATCTGGTCACGCTGCGCCCCAATCAGGATATTGGCGCGGCACTGGCAGGGCTTGGGCTGACAGGCCTTGTGAAGGGTTTGGGCAGCTTGATCGGAACCGAAACCGACGCGGACCGGCTGGACAGCTATGCGACAGAGATATTGCTGACCGATGGCCATGTCGGTCCGGAGGGTGTGACGCTGCACGCCGCGAGCATCGGGCTGGATGGCCGGATGATCGCGGGGCGGCTGGTGGCCGGGGCGAACCCGGTTCTGGTGACGGCAGAGCTGTTGGTGCTGACCAAATAGCGGGCTTCGCCCAGGTCTTTGTTTCGGGGGGCTTTGCCCCCGTCCGGCCCCGTGCCGGGACCGCACTCCCCCAGGATATTTTTACAAGGATGACCGAAGGCGCGGGAAGCCCTGTATCGGGGTCGCGCTTGGCTGAAGTCTGCAAGCTGAATATAAAATTTGCAAAGCGTTTCAGGGATATGCGCATTGTCCATGCCTTCGAACGGGACAACAAACGGTTCACAGACCGGCATGAATTCCATGTCAAGCGCGGCCTGACCGCACGCCCGATGCAAGCCCTTATGGGGGACGCGCACACAGTCGATCTGACCAGCGGCCAAAAGGCATTTCTGATTGCATGGATGGACTGTTCCAGCGGATATATCTGGGCAACGCCGGTCATGACACGAGGCAATCAAGGTATCTCGCAAAGGGACGTGGCGAATTCGCTTTATGAGGTTGTGACCTGCCCGTGGGGCGGTATGCCTGAAACCTTCATCATCGATAACGGCGGTGAATATGGGTTCATTTCGGAATGCACGACGCGGTTCGCGGCCATGGCTGACCTGTCGAACCTCAATGTGATCCGGTGCCAACCCTATCACCCAGAAGGCAAAGCACGGCTGGAAGGCGCTTTCCAGACGAAGCCCGCGCGCGTGTGGTGGAATATCAGCCGTCCAATCCCGATAGCCCTGAAGAACAACGGCGCAAGAGCACCGAACGGGCGAACGCAGGCTTAATGCGCCATTTCGGCGGCAAGCCGAACGGGGAGTTCGACGCATGAGCAAGATCGAAACACATCACGGCAGAAAAAGAGCGCCGGACTACGCCCAAGCCTGTCACGCTGCACCTGTCCGAAAACGATCTGGACATGATCACGCGGGCGTTGCCGCAAGCCTATGACCTGATCAGCGATTTGGGCCGCGCCTGCGAGTTTCTGGGCAATTCAGACAATGACACGCCGGACATTACGCCGGTTCTGAGGCTGTTTGCGCGGGCATGTCGCGGGGGTGAAGATGACGAACTGGAAGCCCTGTTCAAGCTGGACCTGAAATTCCGCGACGCGGTTAAAAGCGAAGGAGCCTGACATGCCTTTGAGTAGGAAACAGTATTCGCTGATCCATGTGGCGCAATCCAAGTTTGGGATCGATGATGATCTGTATCGGTCGATACTGGCGAACCTGTGCGGCGTGACCAGTTCGACCGAGCTTGACCAGGCGGTGTTCGAACTGCTGCTGGGTTTTTTGAATGGCGTGGGTTCAAGCCCATGACCCGCAACGGGGCGAACTGTGGCACGCGCCCCGGCATGGCCAGCTATGCGCAGCTTGAACTGATCCGGGCGCTTTGGACCGAATACAGCCGGGGCCGCGCGGGCCAGAGCGAGTTGAACAAGTGGCTTGAACGCAGTTTCAAACTGACCAGCTTGCGGTTTCTGGACAAGGCCACGGCGGCAAAGGTGATCACGGCGCTGAAGGCGATGACATCGCGCGCGGCCTGACCCGACCGGACAACGCAGAAAGGGGCGCGGTGAAAGCCGCGCCCCTTTCTTTTGGCAGAACGCCCCATGAAATTCACGCTTGGCCGGTCCTGCCCCCTTTAATCGGTGTTTAACGGCGCGTTTGCCCGCAATCCTGATCTGGCATTCCCGGCTTGCGCCGCAAAATGGCTTTCTGCTACGGTTCAATGGTGCATGGTTTCGGGGCAGATACCCGGCCCTTGACAGGTGTCTAGGTTGGACAAGTGTCAAGGCTGACTATGGTCAGACTATGACCAGAGAACGCCCCTCAGACTTGCCCTATCCGTCCTGCGCGCAATGCGCGGGCATTGGCATTTATGCCGGTCCAGATTGGCAATATGACCTTGAAGACGATCTGGGCTTTGACGTTCTGAAAGCCGTGATCTTGGCGCATGGCGGGCGCGAAATGCACGTCAAGAACACACCCGAACCCGCGACCGATGCGCTTGGACAAGCGAAAATCTGGATGTCCAAACGGTTTGGGGCAGGCAAGATTATTGTTCACTTTGGCCCCTTGGCCCGCAAGAACCGCGTGGCATGGCTGATCTACACCATGCTGCGCGACGGGGCGTCGCTGGCACAGATCGCAGAAGCGGCAAACACCACAATCCGAACAGTTGGGCGTCAAAAAAAACGCCTGCAAGACATGGGCGCGCTTCCCGCGCCCGACCCTTCCAACACCCGGAGACCTTGACCGATGATTATCAACGCAGCCACACTTGACGCCATGTTCAAGGGCTTCAAAACGCTCTACACCACGGCGGCGCTTGACGCCCCGTCGCAGGCCAGCGAAGTCGCTATGACCGTGACCAGCGCCGCGCGCGACGAAACCTATAACTGGCTTGGCCAGTTTCCCCAAATGCGCGAATGGGTTGGCGACGAACGCGTGATCCGGCAGCTTGAAGCGCATGGCTTCACCATCACGAACCGCAAGTTCGAAAGCACCATTTCGATCGGCCGCGACGACATTGCAGATGATCGCTTGGGCGTGTTCAGCCCGGTGATCCAAAGCATGGGCTATGAGGCCGCAATTCACCCCGATCATGTGGTGTTCGGCCTGCTGGCGGCTGGCTTTGCCACCGAATGCTATGACGGTCAGAGCTTCTTTGATACCGAACACCCGGTGGTCGATGAAGACGGCCCCGTGACGGACGCGGACGGGCGGCAAATGGCCTATGCCAGCCGCGCGCCGCTGAACAAGGCGAACCATGAAGCCGCGCGCACCGCGATGCAGCGTCAGGTATTTGACAAGGGCCGTCCCTTGGGGATCAAGCCCACGGTTCTGGTTGTGCCCCCGGAACTGGAAGGCGCGGCCATGCGCCTGCTGAACACTGAACATGTGGACGGCGGCAACTCGAACGAATGGAAGGGCACGGCGAAACCGATTGTCACGCCCTTTCTGAACGCGGCCTGATCATGACCCTTGTTCACGCCACATGCAGCGAATTGCCGGGGGGAACCGCGCCTGACACGGTGCAGCTATTGCCCCCCGGCGCGTTCACGGCGCGCGACGGGCGCGGCTTTCGGCTGGACAACCCGAATGGCCTGATCGCGCTTTTCAAGGCCGACGCGGTGGACAAGCCGGTTGACTACGAACACCAAGAGGATGATCCGGCGCGGCGCGGCAATGGGCCTGTCCCGGCTGCGGGTTGGATCAAGTCGCTCTTCTATGACGCCCGGTCCGGCCTATGGGCCAAGGTGGACTGGACGGCCCGCGCGCGCGAGATGATCGCGAACCGCGAATACCCCTATCTGTCGCCCGTGTTCACGCATGATGCGAATGGACGGATCACACGGCTTATGGGCGCGTCCCTTGTCCATAGGCCAGCCCTACACCTCAAGGCCCTTGCCAGCGAACAGGAGCAGCCCATGCCCGACACATCGACCCCCTTTGCCCGGATCGCAAAGGCGCTTGGCCTGCCAGATGATGCGACCGAAGACGCCATTCTTGCCGCCCTGGGCGAGAAGCTGGCCACCGCGTCCGAAGTCACGCCGGACCCGGCCAAATTCGTGCCGATTGAAGCGGTGCGCGAATTGATCGCAGAGCGCGGTAGCGCCTTGGCGCTGAACTCGGAACAACAGGCGCAAAGCCGCGTGTCAGAGGCCATGCGCGAAGGCTACATCACGCCTGCGATGAAGGATTGGGCCGTGGCGCTTTGCCGCCAAGACCCGGACAGCTTTGATCGCTTCATTGCGTCCAGCCCCCCGGCCTTTGGCCACCTGTTCGGACCAAGCGGCGCGCGTAGCGTGGCCCCTGAAAAGCGGTTCAGCACAAGCGCGCAGAGCGCTGAGGAAATGGCCGTCTGTTCGCAGCTTGGGATTGACCCGGCCAAGCTGGCAAAGGTGTAAGCCGTCACCAGATACCGGCCAGAGCGAGTTCATCACCAGTGCCGGTTCCGTGGCCCCTGACACGGTTCAACAGGGGCCGCGATAAGGCGGGGGCGAGGCTGCGCGCCCCCGCCTGTTTCATGAAAGGGAAGGTGCCATGGCAGAGCAAGACATACCGTCCAATGCAGACCGGCGCGCAACCGCGCAAGGTATCCTTGCCATGTGCCGGGACGTTCGGGCCGATGTTGCCCGGATCGAACGCGAAGCCGAAGCCCTTCTGGCAAGCCTTGAAAATGGCCATGAAGACGCCGTTAAAGTCCCCGTTCAACGCCCGGCTCAACCCTCGCAGCACTTGCGCGAACACCGCCCCGGACGCCCCAAGAAACTTGCCGCCGATCCTGATTTGCGCGCCTTTGTGGACGCCCGGTTCAACCGGATGACCTTTGACCAGATCGCGGATGACGTAGCCCAAAACTTCCCGCCAGAACGGCAAGTCAAACGGTCTGCCATTCACGACTGGTATCGCAGGGTCTATAAACGGAAATATCAATCCGATCCGGGATAGGCCCCGGACCCCCGCCCACTTCCGGTATCAAACCCCAGGTATCAGTGCTAAAACGTAGGTTACAGCACAATGAAAGGCTATGGTTTGCCTTGGCTGACCACGCCGTTGTCGAAAAGCGACGCGATTTCGGTATCGGGCAGGCCGATCACATCCCCCAAGATCGCTTCGGTATGTTCACCCAGCACCGGCGCGCGCACCGGCGCTTCGCGCGGGTCGTGGCTGAAGGACATGGGCGTTCCGGGCACGCGGTAACGGCCGATTCCGGGTTGATCGAGGTCGCTGAACATGGGGTTATCAAGCGACATGTCCTCATCTTCGGCAACGGCTTCCTTGAAGGTCCTGAATTGCGACCAGGTGACGCCTGCATCCTCTAAGGCTTGGGCAAAATCGGCAACTTTGCGGGCTTTGAACCACGGGCGCAGAATGTCTGTGATGGAATGGCGATGCTCCCAGCGCGCGCCCTCATCGCGCAAAGACACGCCAAGGCGCGATTCCAACGCGTCGATGGCGTCTGTCGTGGCGGTGACTTTTTGCAAGCCGCGCCATTGACGGTCGGTCAGGCCGATGACCATGACGCGCTTGCCGTCGGCGCAGAGGAAATCCTGCCCGTAAGCGCCGTAAAGCGCATTGCCGGATTTGGGGCGCGAAATGCCATTAACCTCGACTTCGCCGATCACGCCCAGATGGCCGAGCATGGCGGCGGCGACATCTTTCAGCGCCAGATCGACCGCAGAGCCGTGGCCGTGGCGCAAGCGTTTGCGCTCTGCCGCCAGAAGGGCTGAAACAACCATATTGCCCGCGATGCAATCCCAAGCCGGCAGCGCGTGCGCGACAGGGTCGGTGGAGCCTTCGGGTCCGGTCGCCATGGGAAAACCCAAGGCCGGGTTGACGGTATAATCCACCGCCGGGCGGCCCGCGCGATCGCCCGTCAGCGTGACCATGCACAGGTCGGGGCGGCGGGTGGACAGGGTTTCATAATCCATCCAGCCGCGCACGCGCAGATTGGTGATGAAAAGGCCTGCATCGTCGCCCGGCGCGCAGATCAGTTCCGAAATGATCTCGCGCCCGCGGGGGTGTTTCATGTCGATGGCGATGGAGCGTTTGCCCTTGTTCATCCCCGCCCAGAACATGCTTTGGCCAGAGGGCGCGACGGGCCAGCGCCCGGCGTCAAGCCCGCCTTCGACACGGTCAAAGCGGATGACATCGGCCCCCATCTGCGCCAGCGTCATGCCTGCAAGCGGGACAGCGACAAAGGCCGAGCCTTCGACCACGCGCATTCCGTTCAGGATACCACTCACGCAGACCACTCCATCCGGGCCTGCATGCATTGATGGTTCGCTGTGGCGGCGACGCTGAACAGGTCAACCGCCGGGGCGGCGACGTCCATCTGGCCAACAAGGGCGGTGTCCTCTGTGTGGAACATCGGGTGCACTCCTTTGAAGCGGAAGCGTTTGGGGGCCTGCCCGGTATGGCGGCAGGCGGCGTCCATCAGCAGGCAGGCCTGCATCGGGCCATGCACGATCAGGGCCGGGTATTTCTCCACCTCACGCGCGTAGGGCATGTCGTAATGAATGCGGTGCGCGTTGAAGGTGACGGCGGAAAAGCGGAATAGGCGCGCTTCGTTCATCGGCACGACCTCGTGGAAATCGGGGGTGTCCGGCGCAGGAATGGCACGGGGCGGGCGAAACGTGTCGGGCATGTCCAGATAGACGATGTCCTGTTCTTCTCGGATGGACCCGTTCTTGCCGTGCAGATCATGGCCAACCCGCACGAAGAACATCGACCCTGTCGTGCCCTGCTTTTCGGTCACGGCCAGAATTTCGGACCGGCGGTGCAAGACCTCGCCCACCTCCAGCGCGCCCGACCATTCCAGCTTGCCCCCCGCCCACATGCGGCGCGGATAAGGTAAGGGCGGCAGGAAGCCCCCCAGTGCCGGATGGCCATCGGTGCCAAGCTCTGACAGCGGAACGAATTCCGGGAACGCGATCCAGTGCCACAGGGGCGGCAGGGGCGCGCCCACGCGCAGGTCATGCGCAGGGGATGATGCGTGCGAAAGCGTCGCGCCCATCATCCCCGCCAAGTTCTGCGTCAGCGCGCCATCATGTTCTTCCACGCGGCCGACCCATGCTTGCGGATCGGCCACGGCTTTATCTTCATACCCTTTGGGGTGCATCATGCAGCAGCCTTTTTGCCAAGGATTTCTGCCACCGTCACCCCCATGGAGGACGGATTCGGCGCGACCTTGATGCCTGCTTCCTGCAGGATGACAACCTTTTCCTGCGCACTTTCGCCAAAGGCAGAGATGATTGCGCCCGCATGGCCCATCTTGCGGCCCTTGGGCGCGGACAGCCCGGCAATATAGGCCGCGACCGGTTTGGTCATGTGATCGCGGATATATTCGGCGGCTTCGGCTTCCTGCGGGCCACCGATTTCGCCAATCATCATCACCGCGTCGGTGTCGGGGTCGTTCTCGAACAGTTCCAGAATATCCTTGAAGCTGGAGCCGTTGATCGGGTCGCCACCGATGCCGACAGAGGTCGAAACACCGATGCCCAGTTCTTTCATCTGGCTTGCCGCTTCATAGCCCAGCGTGCCAGAGCGCCCCACGATGCCCACGCGCCCCGGCATGTAGATATGCGGCGGCATGATGCCCATAAAGCCCACGCCGGGGCTGATAACGCCCGCGCAATTCGGCCCGATCAGGCGCATTTTGCGGGTTTCCTTGTAGCGGCGCAGGAAGCGTTTGACCTTCATCATATCTTGCGCCGGGATACCGTCGGCCACGCTGACCGCCACGCGAATGCCCGCATCCGCCGCTTCCATCATCGCATCGGCGGCAACGGGCGGGGGCACGAACATCAAGGACGCATCGGCGCCGGTTGCTTCCACCGCTTCGCGCACGGTGTTGAACACAGGGCGACCCAGCACGGTGGTGCCACCGCGACCCGGCGTAACGCCGCCCACGACATTGGTGCCGGTTTCGATCATTTCCTGCGCGTGGAACTGGCCAATGCGGCCCGAAATGCCCTGCACGATGATCTTGGTCTCTGGTGTAATCAGGATAGCCATTTTGGTGGTCCTTTCTTATGCAGCGGCGGCATTGGGGCGCGCTTTGACGGCGGCCTCTGCGGCCTCTGCCAAGGTGCCTGCGGTTATGATCGGCACATCGGCGCTTTCGAGGATGCGGCGACCTTCTTCCACATTGGTGCCCGCCAGGCGAACAACTACAGGGATGGTCATGCCCACTTCTTTATAGGCTTGCACAACCCCTGCCGCGATCCAGTCGCACCGGTTGATGCCTGCGAAGATGTTGACCAAGATCACGCTTACATTCGGGTCGGTCAGAACCGTGCGGAAGGCGGTCACGACGCGCTCGGCACTCGCCCCGCCGCCGATGTCAAGGAAGTTGGCGGGTTCAGCCCCGGCCAGCTTGATCATATCCATCGTCGCCATGGCAAGGCCCGCGCCGTTGATAATGCAGCCAATATCGCCATCAAGGCCAATATAGGACAGGCCAGAGCCTGCCGCCATCGCCTCGCGCGGGTCTTCCTGGCTTAGGTCACGCAGCGCGGCCACTTCGGGGCGGCGGAACATGGCGTTGGTGTCAAAGCTCATCTTCGCATCCAGTGCCACCAGATCGCCAGAGCCAGTAATCGCCAGCGGGTTGATCTCTACCATGGTGGCGTCCAGATCGCGATACGCGCGGTAACAGGCGCGCAGCGTGTTGACCATCTGGCCGATCTGGCTGCCCGTCAGGCCCAGCCGAAAGGCCAGCTCGCGCGCCTCAAAGTCGCACAGGCCAGAGGCCGGATCGATAATCATGCGCACAAGGCTGTCGGGGTCGTTTTCGGCCAGATCCTCAATCTCCATCCCGCCTGCACCCGACGCGACAATCATGATGCGTTCGGATTTGCGATCCAGCACAAAGCCCAGATAAATCTCTTGCGCAATGTCGGTCGCCGCTTCCACCCACAGGCGATAAACGCCTTTGCCCGCTGGCCCGCTTTGCTTGGTCACAAGCTGACGGCCCAGAATATTGGCGGCAAATTCGCGCACTTCTTCATCCGTGCGGCAGAATTTCACGCCACCCGCTTCGCCGCGCCCGCCCGAATGGATCTGCGCCTTGATAACCACCGGCAGGCCGATTTCGCGCGCCTGATAGGCGGCTTGCTCTGGCGAATAGGCCAAGCCCCCATTGGGCACCGGCACGCCAAATTTGGCCAGAATATCCTTGGCTTGATGTTCATGAATGTCCATGGTCTCTCCTCCCTTGGAGTTCTCAGCCTTTGGCCGCGATAGCTTCGGCCACATCAATCAGGTTGCGCGCCATCTTCTCGGACGCCGCGTCGATCATCTTGCCATCGAGCGAGGCAGCGCCCTTGCCCTGCGCTTCGGCTTTCTTCAGCTCTTCGATAATGCGGTGTGCCTTGGTCACTTCCGATTCCGGCGGGCTGAACACCTCGTTCGCCAGCGCGATCTGGCTGGGGTGAATGGCCCATTTGCCTTCGCAGCCCAAAGCCGCGGCACGGCGTGCGCCAGCCTTGTAGCCTTCGGGGTCCGAGAAATCGCCGAACGGTCCATCGACCGCGCGAAGCCCGTAGGCGCGGCAGGCCACAACCATGCGGGTGATCGAGGCGTGCCACTGGTCGCCCGGATAATCGGGGTTCAGACCGCCGATATTCGTGGTGCGGGCGCGCATCGACGCGGCATAGTCGGCCACGCCGAAATGCAGACATTCCAGACGCCCGCCGAATTGCGCGATGGCTTCGACATTGGCCATGCCCAGCGCGGTCTCAATCAGCGCTTCCAGCCCCACGCGGGTTTTCAAACCGCAGCCTTGTTCGATCTGGTTCACCATGGCCTCGACCATATACAGGTCCGATGGCACACCCACTTTCGGCACCAGAAGCGTATGCACCCGGTCGCCCGCTTGTTCCATGATATCGACCACGTCGCGATACATGTAATGCGTGTCCAGCCCGTTGATGCGCACCGACACGGTCTTGCCCTTGGCTTCCCAGTCAATCTCGTTCAGCAACTTGACCGCATTCTTGCGGGCCTGTTCCTTTTCGGGCGGCGCAACCGCATCCTCCAGGTCCAGGAACACCACATCGGCATCGCTGTCGGCGGCCTTCACCACCATGTCGATATTCGAGGCAGGCACCGCCAATTCGGACCGATGCAGACGCTGCCGCCGAAGCGGGTAAAGAGTGTGTGACATGAAATGTCCCTTCCAGAGTGGGGTTATTCGGCCGCGATCGGGGTGGTTTCCACCACGCGCGGGCGGTCACGGCGCTTGCCGTCCGACCAATAGCGTTGGGCGCTCGCCAGCCCCGCGCCCAGTTCAATATTAACGCCCGCGCGCCACATGGCCATTTCGGCCATCGACAGCGCGCCCGCCAACGAGCCTTCATTGACCCAGTCCAGATGCCCGATGCGGAACACCCGCCCTGCCAAGCGGCCAAGCCCGCCGCCGAAGGATGCACCAAGTTCGTCATAGGCAATGGCGATCACCTCGCGCGCATCAATGTGCATGGGCGTGCGAATGGCGGTCACGGTGTCGGAATAAAGCGAGGGGTGTTCTGCGACCATCTCCAGCCCCCAAGCCTGCACGGCGGCGCGCACGCCAGTTGCCATGCGGGCATGACGGGCAATGACGGTGTCGATGCCTTCCTCCAGCAGCAGCCCAACCGAAGCGCGCATCCCGTGCAGCAGCGGAATAGGCGGCGTGTAGGGGAAGACCCCGTCGTCCTGCAAATTTGCCATATCGGCAAATTCAAAATAGGCGCGGCGCATGGTTGCGGTTTTAGCCGCCTGCATCGCCTTGTCGCTGACGCCAAGAATGCCCAGACCGGCAGGGCACATAAACCCCTTCTGGCTACCCGTCACGGCCAGATCGACCCCCCAATCGGCCATCCGAAACTCGATAGAGCCGATGGACGAGACGCCATCCACGAACAAAAGCGCATCGTGGAAAGTCATGTCCAGCGCGCGGCGCACAGCGGCCACATCGGACGTGACGCCGGTTGCGGTTTCATTATGCGTGACGAAGACGGCCTTGATGCGGTCATCCTTGTCAGCACCCAGACGGCGCTCAATTTCCTTGACCGGACAACCCGCGCCCCAAGCGACATCAATCAACTCGACATCCAGCCCCAAACGCTCGGCCATCTGCGCCCAAAGCACAGAAAAATGCCCATGCCGCGCCATCAGCACGCGGTCACCGGGGTTGAGCGTGTTGGTGATCGCGGCCTCCCATGCGGCAGACCCGGAACCGGGGAACAGAAAGACATTGCCCCGCTCCATCCGCATAATCTGGCGCAGCCCAGCGCTAATGTCGCGCGCCAAAGCACCGAAACCGGGGGCGCGATGGTCCTCTGCCGCCACGTTCATGGCGCGGCGCACGGCTTCGGGGATCGGCGTTGGGCCGGGCGTGAAAAGATGTGATTGTCCGATGGTCATGTGCGGCGTCCTCCCAAACGCGATGGGCAGACCATGCGGCACAAATAGCGGTTCGTGAATTCTTTCCGCGTCCTGCTGTAAATGCGAAGATTTACATGTTATCATTTCTGTAAATCTGTGAATTTTACAGGATACAATTGCATGCTGAAAACCTTCATTGGCCCCCGACTGCGGCGCCTGCGGCAGGAGCATAGCCAGACTCAAAGCCAAATGGCGCGGGCGCTGGGGATATCGACATCTTACGTCAACCTACTGGAAAAGAACGAAAGATCAGTATCGGTCCCGGTTTTGCTGAAGATATTCGAAACCTATGGCGTCGAATGGCGCGACATTGCCGAAGATGATGATACCGCCACACTGGCCGACCTGCGCGCGGCGCTTCTGGACAACCTGTTCGACGCAGATCGCCCCGATTTACCGCAACTGCGGGCCGCACAAATCCACAGTCCTGACCTTGTGGCGTCTTTCCTGACATTGCACCGCGCGTATCAGGCTGCGACAGATCAACTCATGTCACTGGCGACCAGCGGCAGCGGCGCGGGCGATGTGCTGCCAAGCTCGCCCGAAGCCGCCGTGCATAACTTCTTTCGGCGCAATCACAACCATTTCGCGGTGCTCGAATCGGTCGCGGCAGAGTTCTGGGGCGGCAAGACGGTTGCCCCCGACGACACCTATGCCACGCTGAAAGCGCTGCTGCGCGACCGGCTGGGCCTGCATGTGCGTCTGGTCACAACCGCAGAGATGCCGGACACATTGCGCGAATATGACGAAGCCGCCCGCGAGGTGCGCCTGTCGGAAGCGATGGACCATCCCAACCGGGTGTTCCAGCTTGTTCATGTCGCAGGGTTGATCGAACATGCGGACCTGCTGGAAAAGCTTCTGTCGCAATCACGAATCACCGACCCGCACGGGCTGGCCCGCTGCCGTGTGGAACTGACCAACTATTTCGCCGCCGCCGTGTTGATGCCCTATGCGCCATTCTTGTCCGAAGCCCTGGCGTCTAAATACGATTTCACGCATCTGGCCACGCGTTTCGGGGTCAGCTTTGAACAGGCCTGCCACCGGGCGACCACCTTGCAGCGGGCAGGCGCGCAGGGGGTGCCGTTCTTCTTCGTACGAATCGACAAGGCCGGCAACGTGACCAAGCGGTTCAACGCGACAGATTTTCACTTGGCGGAATATGGCGGAGCCTGTCCACGATTGGACGTGCATACGTCGTTCCGCACGCCGGGGCAGATTGTGCCGCAATTCGTGGAAATGGCAGACCGCAGCCAGTTTTTCGTGTTCTCGCGCACGGTGGATCGACCCAGTCTGTCCGGACACGCAACCGACGTGCGGCTGGCGGTGGCAATGGGCTGCGATGTCGAACATGCCGCGCAGATCGGCTATGCTGAAAGCCTGCGGGCCAGCAAAACACGGCCGGTGCCCATAGGCATAAATTGCCGCACCTGCCCAAGAGCGGATTGCGACCAACGCGCGCATAATGCGGTGGTTCTGTCAAAACCGGTGGATGCACGGCGACGCGGGGCGACGCGGTACGCAAGTTGAATGGGGATGTGCCAGCGCAACAGATTTTATCGCCCTGAGCATTGGCCCGAAGGCCGCCCGTCACCTCGCCAAAGCGCGGCATCAAGGGCGCAGCCCGCCGCGCCAGCGCCGTCGCGGCCCAGCGCGGCGACTAGCCGGGCAAGACCCCTAAAACATCGCGTGATCGCCCAGATCGGTTGTCACCTCGCCCCGCAATAGCGCTGCGTAATGGTCGCGCAGGGTTTCGGTGCCGAATTCTGGTGTAGCGTCGGCGTCATAGCATTTGCCGTCCCAAACCAGCATCGATTCAGTCGCATAATAGCGCCCGATGCGGGCAAAATCGGCCTTTGCGCGCAGGGCTGGCACCACCCGCCCGCCAAGTGACAGCGCGCCGATAATCGTGTCCATAACGCCCACGGGCAGGCTGCGGAATTTCGGGGCTTGGCCGGTCATCTGAAACAACATTTCCCCCTGTTGGCGCGGGGTAATTGCCGGTCCCGGCCCTCCGATTGGTAAGATACCCTCGCGCGCAGGGTCATCAAGACAGCCCACGATAAACGCCGCCAAGTCACGGTCCGAGATGGGTTTGCACGCCGTCAACCGACCATCGCCGAATAGCAGGAACGGCTTGCCAGCCTGCACCCGCGCCACCTGCCCCGAAAGCGACTTGAAAAACGCGGTGGGACGAATGATGGAATGGCGCAGGCCAGAGGCTTGCAATTCTGCCTCGAACGCCAGTTTCGCACGCTGGAATTCCAGCAGCGGCTTTTGCACACAGATCGCAGATAACAGCACGAATTGTCCCACGCCCGCAGCCTGCGCCGCACGCAAAAGCGCCAGATGCGCAGCGTAGTCCACGGCCCACGCATCAGCGGGCGCGCCGGAACGCGAGGCCATACAGGACAGCACCGCATCTACCCCGCGCAGCGCCCCTGGCGACAACGCATCCGGCAGGGCAAGATCCGCTTGGCAACGCGTCACGCCCTCGGGCAAGCGGCTGCCCGGCCGCGCAAGGCAAGTTACATCATGCCCCTCGGCCTGCAAACGGTCCAGAACGGCGCGCCCGATTGTGCCGGTTGCACCTGCCAAAAGAACCTTCATGCCTTGTCCTTGCGCGCTTTGAACAAACGCCGCGCCTGTGCCAGCAGCGCCGTCAAAACCGGCGTGTGCGGTTCGCGCCACGGGGCGATCAGCCCGACCTCTTTCGAGCTCTGCTCGCCGCGCAGCGGAATGGCGCAAAGTTCGGGTCGCGCCGCGAACAGCATGGCCGTGTCGGCATTTACGATACTGACCCAATCGCCGGTCAGAACATGCGCAACCAGTGCAATCATGGAGTTGGATTCGATGCGCGGGGCAATCGGCACACCGGCTTGCACAAGTTCATGGTTGATAATGCGCCGGTTCTGCATGTCTTCCGTCAACAGGCATAAGGGCAGCCCCGCCAGATCGGCCCAATTCAGCGACGATTGTCGCGAACAGGGGCGGCTCTTGGCGGTCAATAGCAGGTAGCGTTCGGTGTAAAGCGGCTCTGTGACGACGCGGCCCAAGGGTTCGTTATCCAGATAGCTGATCCCCGCATCCAGCCGCAAATCATCAATCTGTTGCAGGATCTCTATGGAGCTGCGCGACAGGATTTCGATCTGCACGCCGGGATGGCGGGCAATGAACGGGCCGGTCAGATCTGCCACCATAGGCAGCGCAGTGGGCACCACGCCCAGCCGCAAATTGCCCGACAACCCATGCCGGGCAGAGCGCATTTCCTGCCGCAATGTGCGCGCATCGCCCACAATACGGCGCGCCCAGTCCAGCACCCGCGCGCCTTCGGGCGTCAGCCCCTCAAAGCGGCTGCCACGCCAGACCAGTTGCACACCCAATTCGCCCTCTAGCTGCTTTATCCCAGCCGACAGCGAGGGCTGCGAGATGCCGCATTTCTCGGCAGCGCGGCCAAAATGGCGTTCGGCGGCAAGGGCCATGAACATTTCCAGACGGTCAAGCATGCGGCTATTCTCCTGCCCGGTATATGGGCAGAGCCTATTTCGCCACGCAAGCCGATAATCCGGCGCGCCCTCTTGTTGCCTGCGCACGGCCAGCCTATTTGCGAAATCATGAAACATCTTATTCCGTTCATCAAGACGCCGCCCAGCGTAGCGGTCATCCGCCTGCAAGGCATGATCGCCAGTGGCCCCGGCGCGGGCCGTCTGAACGACGCGGCCCTTGCCCCTGTAATTGAAACCGCGTTCAAACGCGGCAAGCCCAAGGCCGTGGCGCTGGTCATCAACTCGCCCGGTGGCAGCCCGGTGCAAAGCGCACTGATCGCAGCCCGCATCCGGCGGCTGGCCGATGAGCACAAACTGCCCGTGCTGGCCTTTGTCGAAGATGTCGCGGCCTCTGGCGGTTATTGGCTGGCCACGGCGGCGGATGAGGTGTTCGCCGATGCCAATTCGATCCTTGGGTCCATTGGCGTTATTTCTGCCGGGTTCGGGCTGCAAGACCTGATCGCGCGCTACGGGGTAGAGCGCAGGGTCTACACCTCTGGCACGTCGAAATCGCAACTGGACCCGTTCCGCGCAGAAAAGCCCGAAGACGTGGCCCGCCTGCAAAAGCTACTGGACCAGATACACCAGAATTTCATTGCGCAGGTCAAGGACCGGCGCGGCAACAAACTGGCCGAGCAAGACCTGTTCACCGGCGAATTCTGGCTGGGCGCGCAAGCGGTTGATTTGGGGCTGGCCGACGGGCTTGGCCATCTGGTCCCAACCCTGAAGGACCGCTACGGCGACAAGGTGAAATTCCGCGTCTACGGCCCGCGCCGCCCCTTCCTGTCGCGCTTCGGGCTATCGCTGATGCAGGACGCGCTGACCCTTTCGGAAGAACGCGCGCTTTATGCGCGCTTCGGGCTGTAGCCCATGCTGTTCAAGGTTGTTGTCGGGTTTTTGCTATTCATGATCGTGATGGGCGCGGTCCAGAAATGGCTGAACCCGAAACATCGCACCCCGCTGGACCGGCTGCGCAGCACCAAACTGCCGAAACCCCGCAAATGTAAAACCTGTGGTCGCTTCCTGCTGGGGCAGGACGATTGCACCTGCAAGGACCGATAAGTCATGCTGCTTGATCTTGGGATGGTGGTGGGCGGCCTTGTCGTGCTGCTGCTGGCGGGCGACCTGCTGGTGAAGGGGGCCGTCAACCTGTCGCTGCGACTGGGCATTCCCGCGCTTCTGGTGGGGATGACAGTTGTGGCCTTTGGCACATCGGCGCCAGAATTGCTGGTCTCTGTGCGCGCCGCGATCGAGGACGCCGGCGGGCTGGCACTTGGCAATGTGGTGGGGTCGAATATTGCCAACATCCTGCTGGTGCTGGGTGCGCCCGCGCTGATATCGGCCATGGCGGTCGGGCGCGACATTACCCGCGATTACGCCATTATGATCGGTGCTTCGCTTCTGTTCATTGCCGTGGCCTTCACCGGGCAGATCGGAACATGGCAGGCGCTGGTTTTACTGGGCGCATTTGCGCTGTTCATGGCCGACAGTATCCGCCGCGGGCTGAAATCCCGCGTGGAACCAGATGAACTGGAGGGTGCGGACCCCGGCATTGGCTGGCACAAGATCACGATTTTCCTTGTGCTGGGCTGTATCGGCCTGCCACTTGGGGCAAATTTCCTTGTCACCGGGGCCACCGCCATTGCCACCGACCTTGGTGTATCCGATGCGCTGATCGGGCTGACGCTGGTGGCTATCGGCACCTCGTTGCCCGAACTGGCCGCAACAGTCATGGCCGCCATCCGCCGCGAGGGCGGCGTGGCGCTGGGCAATATTGTTGGGTCAAACCTGTTCAACCTGCTGTTCATCTTGGGCACGGCGGGGCTGTTCGGCACCATGACCTTTCCGCCAGAAATGTTCCGTCTGGACCTGTGGGTCATGCTGGGCGCATCATTGGTGCTGGCGCCTTTCATCTGGCGTGCCGCGCCGATCACGCGGGTCTGGGGCGTGGTCTTGCTTCTGGGGTATGCGGGCTATCTGTGGGTTCTTATCCAATCCGGAGCCTGACTCATGCCCAATGCCCTTGTGACCGGTGGCGCGCGCCGTTTGGGCCGCGCCATGTGCCTGTATCTGGCCGGGCGGGGGTATGACGTTGCCATCCACTACGCCAGTTCCGGTGCAGAAGCAGAGGCACTGGCCGAAGAGATCCGCACAATGGGCCGCCGTGCCGTTTCTGTGCAGGCAGACCTGCTGGACGAGGCCGCACTGGCGCCGATCGTGAGCAATGCCGCAGAGGCGCTTGGCGGGCCGCTATCCGTGTTGGTCAACAACGCCTCTATTTTCGAGCAGGACAGCATCGCCACCGCCACCCGCGAAAGCTGGGACCGGCACATGATGAGCAATCTGCGCGCGCCCTTTGTGCTGACCCAAGCCTTCGCAGCCCAAGTGCCCCGGCCCGACATGGACCTGCAAGGAGAGCCGGTCGCGCAGGGACTGGTCGTCAACATGATCGACCAGAAGGTGCGCAAGCTGACACCGCAGCACATGACCTATTCCATTGCCAAAATGGGGCTTTGGGCCTTCACCCAAATGGCGGCGCAGGATTTGGGCGGGCAAGTGCGCGTCAACGCCATTGGACCGGGGCCCACGCTGCAAGCCCATGACCAGACCCGCGCGATCTACGACGCAAGCCGCCGCGCGACCGTTCTGGGCCGCGGCGCAAACCCCGACGACATCACCGCCGCGCTGGGCTATTTCATAGACGCAAAAGCCGTAACAGGGCAGTTATTGTGCATTGATGGGGGCCAGCATTTGGTTTGGCAAAGTGCCGATGTCATCGACCATTGACAACGAATGTGACGCGTTATCGCAAAAGTTGTGCACCGCTCACGAAACCGTCACAAACTTGCAATGAAAACTGCCGGTTTATCAAAGACTTGTAACGCGGAAAAAAATTTACTAGCAAAAACAATGCTTTAAATTAATGCCTATTTTTTGGGCAGACCATCAAAGCGCCTATGCCATAAGGAAAAAACGCCCCCCTCCAAGTTTTTTCCACAAACTTACCCACAGATTCAGTGGACAGGATTCAGGTTGAAGAGGGTTTGAATTCAGGGCAGCGCAACATAGAATCGGACCACTCTCAAAGGTTCCAGTAAACAGATGCAGAACACGCCAGACCCCACCCCCGAAACGCCGCTTGCCGGCCATGCGTGCATTCAGTCCTACCTCAAGGTGCTGGACAATTCGCCGGGCGTCTACCGTATGCTGAACGAGCGCTCAGAGGTGCTTTATGTCGGCAAGGCGCGGAACTTGCGGGCGCGGGTGTCGAATTACGCGCGCGCCTCGGGCCACACCGCCCGCATTGCCCGGATGATAGATGAAACCCGGTCGATGATGTTCCTGACCACGCGCACGGAAACCGAAGCGCTGCTGCTGGAGCAAAACCTCATCAAGCAGCTCAAACCACGCTACAACGTGCTGCTGCGCGACGACAAAAGCTTTCCCTATATCCTGCTGCCGCGCGATCATCCGTTTCCGCAACTGCGCAAGCATCGTGGGCGGCGTTCGACGAAAGGCAAGTATTTCGGACCCTTCGCCAGCGCCGGGGCCGTCAACCGCACGCTCAACCAGTTGCAGCGCGTATTCCTGCTGCGCAACTGCACCGATGCAGTGTTCAACAGCCGCACGCGCCCCTGTTTGCAATACCAGATCAAGCGGTGCTCTGCCCCTTGTGTGGGCTATATCTCCGAAGAAGAGTATGGCGCGCTGATGCTGGACGCCGAACGATTCCTGTCGGGCAAGGACACGCATTTGCAAAAGGATCTGGCGGTCGAAATGCAGGCCGCATCAGAGGCGATGGAATTCGAGCGCGCCGCCGCCCTACGCGACCGTATTCGCGCGCTGACCAATGTGCAGCAGCAACAGGGCATCAACCCCCAGGGCGTGCCAGAGGCGGATGTGATCGCGCTGCATTTGGAAAAGGGGCAGGCTTGCGTGCAGGTGTTCTTCATCCGCGCGAACCAGAACTGGGGCAATCGCGATTTCTACCCCGCGACTGGCGCGGGGGCCGCGGAACCAGAGATTTTGGAAGCCTTCATGGCGCAGTTCTATGATGGGAAAGAACCGCCTCGGCAGATTTTGCTGTCGCACGGGTTGGAAGAGCCCGATCTGATGACAGAGCTTCTGGGCCAACGCGCGGGCCGCAAGGTGGAGATTCTGGTCCCGCAGCGGGGCGAGAAGGCGGAACTGGTGGAAAGTGCCGCGCGCAACGCCCGCGAGAGCCTTGCCCGCCGCATGGCGCATAGCACGGCGCAAGCCAAACTGCTGCAAGGGCTGGCCGATGCTTTCGGGCTGGAAAGCGCCCCGAAGCGGGTCGAGGTTTATGACAACTCGCACATTCAAGGCAGCCACGCGGTCGGCGCACTTATCGTGGCGGGGCCGGAAGGCTTTATCAAAAGCCAGTATCGCAAATTCGATATCAAGGATGAAACCGTCACCCCCGGCGACGATTTCGGCATGATGAAAGAGGTTCTGACCCGTCGCTTCACCCGGCTGCAAAAAGAAGACCCCGACCGCCAGTCCGACCTATGGCCAGACCTGCTGCTGATTGACGGTGGCGCAGGACAGGTTTCTGCCGTGGCGGGCATTATGGAAGAATTGGGCGTGGCCGATATTCCAATGATCGGGGTGGCCAAGGGCGTGGACCGCGACGCGGGCAAAGAGGAATTCCATCGCCCCAGCGGGCGCCCCTTCGCGCTGCGCCATAATGACCCGGTTTTGTATTTCGTCCAACGCCTGCGCGACGAGGCGCACCGCTTCGCCATCGGCACCCACCGCGCGAAACGTGCGAAAGCCTTCACGGCCTCGCCGCTTGACGATATTCCGGGCGTGGGCGCGGGGCGCAAAAAAGCGCTGTTGGCGCATTTCGGCTCTGCCAAGGCGGTCACGCGCGCGGGGCTTGCAGATCTGCGCGCCGTGCCGGGCATATCTGATGCTTTGGCGCAGGTGATCCATGACCATCTGAACGAGAGGTAAGGGCATGGAGCGAACAGGCGATTTTGCGTGACACATATCTGAGACGCGACCTGTCCCATGGGCTTTATGGCAGAACAGGGTTTCCAGCAGCACAGAGGGGCGGGAAACTGCTGAAGAGAGCGCCTCGGCTGCGGGCTTGGCATTTGGTTCAGCGTTTCCAGATGGCCCAACGCCCCCGTGCTTGCTGGCCTGCCATGAGCCATCGGCACAGGCTGGCGCGTCAGACCGAACGGCATCGCCCTATTTCAAGCCACAGCAAAGCGTCCATCATAGCCTGATCCGACGCACTCAAAATCCGCAGCCCGCGCTAGTAGATATACCGTATCTGATCGCCCCAGAATCGCTCCAACCGGCGTAAGGCGCGCACGGTTTCATCCAGCGTCGCAAAGGCGATTACGCCGCCTTCGTCCAACTGGTCGGCTTGGCGTGCGAACAGTTCTGCCACGCGGGCGCGGATGGCCTGACCTTTCGGCGTCAGCCGCACGCGAACCGAACGGCGGTCAATGGCGCAGCGCTGATGGTGCATATAGCCCAATTCAACCAGCTTCTTGAGGTTGTAAGAGACGTTTGACCCCTGATAATAGCCGCGCGATTTCAATTCGCTGGCTGTCACCTCGTGATCTGCGATGTTGAACAGCAACAGCGCCTGCACCGGGTTTATGTTGACGATTCCCAACCGCTCGAATTCGTCCTTGATGACATCCAGCAACAGCCGGTGCATCCGCTCCAGCAGCGCCACGCTGTCCAGATAGCGCACCAATGTCTGCTTGCGCACTGGGGCGCCCATATCTTGTTGCAAGCTCACGCGATGCTCCGTCATGTTCTTTTGACGCACAGCATCGCGAAAACTTGCGAAAAAACCGTTAAGAGATCAGCGTAACCTGTTTTCGGCCATAACACGGATGGTCTGAAGCATGGGCGCGTGCTGGCGCGGCGCTTCGATCGCGCCTGTCACCCAAAGGTAAAGATCTTGGTCGTTTTCGTCGAGCAGTCGCTCATAAGCGTCAAGCTCGGCGGCGCTGAACGCTGCCAGTTCGGTATCTGAAAATGGACCAAGGATAAGGTCCATCTCTTTCATTCCACGCCGCCAAGACCGCATTTTCAACCGCTTCAAGCGCGCTTCTTCCGGGGAAATCTGCATGTCAGATCGTTTCCTTCACAATCTGGCGCAGGCGTTTTTCCATGCGCCCAAGTTCTGTCGAAACGCGGGTCAGATCGGCCCGCAATCCACGCATATCCTTTAAGATCGTCTGCGCGTCTTCGGCAAGGTCTTCTTGAGTGGCAGGTTCCGCCACCCCGTCCCCCTCGCCTGTCAGCAACCATCGCAACGACACATTCAGCAACCCGGCCGCCATTTGCAACTTGTTGGCCCGCGGTTCCGAGGTGTCGTTTTCCCAGCCCTCTACCGTGCGCAGCTTTACACCCAGCCGTCTTGCCATTTGCGATTGGCTGATGCCTTGCGCTTCGCGTGCTGCTGTCAGACGGTCGCCAAACGTGGCATGGTCACCCGAATACCAATCCTGCTGCTCTGAGTTTTCTGTCATGTCGCTGCCTTCTGGATTTGATTGTGCTTGAACGGCCATTGGCCGCAACTTATGACATGGGCGCCCAAGACACAAACCGGAGTTCCCATCATGGCTTTCCTGTCCGACACCCTGTCCCGCGTCAAACCGTCGCCGACCATTGCCGTCACGACCAAGGCCGCGGAGCTGAAGGCCGCCGGTCAGGACGTGATTGGCCTTGGCGCCGGTGAGCCCGACTTTGACACGCCGCAGAACATTAAAGACGCGGCAAAAGCGGCCATTGATGCGGGAAAAACGAAATACACCGCTGTTGATGGCCTGCCGGACCTGAAAGCCGCCATCTGCGCCAAGTTCAAGCGTGACAACGGGTTGGATTACGCGCCCGCACAAGTGACCGTCGGCACAGGCGGCAAGCAGGTTTTGTATAACGCGCTGGTCGCCACGCTGAACGCGGGCGACGAGGTGGTGATCCCTGCGCCCTACTGGGTCAGCTACCCCGATATGGTGCTGCTGGCCGGCGGCGAGCCTATCATTGCAGAAGCCACCGCGGACACCGCCTACAAGCTGACGCCAGAAGCACTGGAAGCGGCGATCACGCCGAAAACCAAGTGGCTGATCTTCAACTCGCCGTCCAACCCCACCGGCGCGGGCTACACCTGGGACGAGTTGAAAGCCCTGACCGACGTGCTTATGCGCCACCCCCATGTCTGGATCATGTCGGATGACATGTATGAACACCTTGTTTACGATGATTTCGTATTCTGCACGCCCGCTCAGGTCGAACCCGCACTCTATGACCGGACGCTGACGGTCAATGGCGTGTCGAAAGCCTATGCCATGACCGGCTGGCGCATTGGCTATGCCGCTGGCCCGAAAGAGGTGATCGGCGCGATGCGTAAGATCCAGTCGCAAAGCACGTCGAACCCCTGCTCTATCAGCCAATGGGCGGCCCTGGAGGCGCTGAACGGCCCGCAGGACTACATTGCAGAGAACAACAAAACCTTTCAGCGCCGCCGCGATCTGGTGGTCAAGATGCTGAACGCGGCCGAGGGCATCACCTGCCCGGTCCCGGAAGGCGCATTCTACGTCTACCCCTCGATCGCAGGCTGCATTGGCAAGACCTCTGCGGGCGGCGCCAAGATCGAGAATGACGAAGCCTTTGCGACCGCGCTGCTGGAAGAAAAAGGTGTGGCCGTGGTCTTCGGCGCAGCCTTTGGCACCTCGCCTGCATTCCGCGTGAGCTACGCCACATCGGATGACGCATTGCGCGAGGCCTGCACCCGCATTCAGGATTTCTGCGCGGGGTTGAAATAACCATGGGGGGCGGGCGCGAGTACTATTTCCGCCCGCGCCCCGGCGGGGCGATGCTGCTGCGCATTGAGTATAATGCTCGGTTGCGTCGTTCCGAAATGCACCGGATTGCCGGGGTCAACAAGGCCTCTGGTGCGGTCGACGTAAGCACCGGCCACGACCTGACAGATGCCGAGCGCGCCCTGATCGACGCCTGGCTGACCGATGGCAATGGCCTGGAGGGCGATGGCGCGAAAGCCCTTGAACAGATCGGCCATCTTGCGCATTGGGCGCAGTTCCGGGCCAGCCCGGAGGAACTTGCAGCCACCACCGATGACCTGTTGTTGGCCATGCAGGATTTGCGCGAGGTGCTGGTGCGCAAGGCAGCACAACGGGCGCGCAAAGCCGACTAAGGTTTTTTTGCGGCGGCGATGTGAAAAAATCTGGCCAAACCAGCGAATCTTTACCTGCCCTTAACTATCAGCGGTCACATTCGTAAGTGAATGAGACGAGGTAGGACGGATGGCGAAAGATTTGTTTTCTTCTCACCCACCCTTCACCCCACCCACCACGGAAGAGGACAGGCTATCCTGGCTTCGTCTCATTCGCTCGCCGCGCGTAGGGCCAACGACCTTTCACCGGCTGATGCGCGAACATGGCAGCGCACAGGCCGCACTGGATGCCTTGCCGAAAGTGGCGCAAGCTGCGGGCGTCGCCAGCTACACGCCCTTCACCGCAGACCAGGCCCAAGCCGAGATCGAGCTTGCCCGCGCCAAAGGGGCGCGCATGCTGTGCTTTGGAACACAGGCGTATCCGCAAAGCCTTGCCGCCATTGCAGACGCGCCCCCGGTGCTGTGGTGCATGGGCGGGCGCAAACCCTTGGCCCAACCCATGGTCGCGCTGGTCGGTGCGCGCAACGCGTCCAGCCTTGGCACCCGAATGGCACGGATGCTGGCCGAAGGGCTGGGGCTGGCGGGCTATACGATTGTCTCTGGGCTTGCGCGCGGCATCGACACCGCCGCGCATCAGGCTAGCCTGAAAACCGGCACGATCGCGGTAATGGGCGGCGGGGTTGACGTGATCTACCCTGCCGAAAACGCCGTTCTGGCTGCCGCGATCTCTGACCAGGGCCTGCGCCTGTCGGAACAACCCATGGGCACTTACCCGCAAGCGCGCCACTTTCCCCCACGCAACCGCATTATCTCTGGCCTTTCGATGGCCGTGATCGTGGTAGAAGCGGCGGAAAAATCTGGCACGCTTATTACGGTGAAAGACGCGCTGGAACAGGGACGAGAGGTAATGGCGGTGCCCGGCCACCCGGTTGACGGGCGTGCAGGCGGCTGCAACCGGCTGATCCGCGAAGGTGCCACGCTCATCCGCAATGTCGAAGATGTGCTGGAAGTGCTGCAACATCTGCGCGATGACATACCCAAACCGGGTAGCACCCCCGCCGCTGCACCCAAAAGCCCCAAAGCTGCGGCACCTTCTGACCTGAACGCCGCGATCTTGTCCCTGTTGGGGCCAACCCCGATCCATGAAGACATGGTCATCCGCGACATGGGCCTGTCGGCTGCGGTCATATCCCCTGCACTTGTCGCGCTGGAACTGGATGGCGCTGTGCAGCGCCATCCCGGCGGCTTGGTCAGCCGCGTTTAGGCGGCCTCGGCGTCCAGCCCCTGTTCGGCCAGGAATTTCTCGGCATCCAGCGCTGCCATGCACCCCATACCCGCGCTAGTGACCGCTTGACGATAGATGTGGTCCGTCAAATCACCTGCCGCAAATACACCGGGAATAGACGTGCGCGTGCTGCCCGGTTCGACCCAGACATAGCCACCCGGCTGCATCTTCAATTGGTCCTTGACCAATTCGCTCGCCGGGCTGTGGCCAATGGCAATAAAGACGCCGTCACAGACAAGTTCTTGCGCCTCACCCGTTGTTGTATGCGCCAAACGCACGCCCTGAACGCCACCGCCATTTGTGTCACCCAGCACTTCTTCCAACCTATGGTCCCAAATCACCTGCACCTTGGGGTGTTTCAACAACCGGTGCTGCAAAATCTTCTCTGCGCGCAGGCTGTCGCGACGGTGCACCAATGTGACTTTGGTGGCGAAATTGGTCAGGAACAACGCCTCTTCCACCGCCGTATTGCCACCACCGACAACAACGACTTCCTTGCCACGGTAGAAGAACCCGTCGCAGGTCGCACAGGCCGAAACGCCCATGCCCTGAAACTTCTCCTCCGACGGCAGGCCCAGCCAGCGGGCCTGCGCGCCGGTTGCCAGCACCACCGCATCGGCGGTATAAATGGCGCCGCTATCGCCCACCGCGCGGAACGGTCGCGCCGACAGATCGAGCGATGAAATATGCTCGCTGATAATCACTGTCCCCATCTCGCGCGCATGCGCTTCCATGCGCACCATCAATTCCGGTCCAGTCACCATCGTGTCGCCCGGCCAGTTTTCGACCTCTGTTGTAATGGTCAATTGCCCGCCGGGTTGAATGCCTTGCACCAGAACCGGCTCCAGCATGGCGCGCGCGCCATAAACTGCCGCAGTATAGCCTGCCGGGCCAGAGCCAATGATAAGCAAGCGTGTATGGCGCGTTTCGGTCATGGTCATTCCTTTCGGGGTTCTGTTGCAGCGCAATCTATGCATTGTGCCCCGCCACACAAGAGGGCAATCCCCGGGATCTGGGCGCGAATAATTATTGCCGTTGCTTGAAATATTATTGCGCAAACCGGCACAGCACCTTACATAAGTGCAAAATAAAGGGGAACACCAATGTCGGGCGGGAAGCTGGATCCGATCGATCGCAAGATACTTGCGGAACTTCAGGCCGATGGCCGGATGACAAATGTGGAACTTGCAAAACGCGTGGGCATCTCTGCGCCACCGTGCCTGCGACGGGTGCGCGCGCTGGAAGAGGCCGGTTTCATTCGCGGGTATCATGCCCAAGTCAACAGCCGCGATCTGGGCTTCGAAGTGCAGGTTTTTGCAATGGTCGGGCTGAACAGCCAGGCAGAGGCCGACTTGTCGCGCTTCGAGCAACGCTGCCGCAACTGGCCGCTGGTGCGCGAATGCCATATGCTCAACGGCGAGATCGACTTCATTCTGAAATGCGTGGCGCCCGACCTGTCCACCTTTCAGAGCTTTCTGACGGAAGAATTACTTGCCGCAGACAACGTGATCACCGTCAAGACTTCGCTCGTCATCCGCGGCGCCAAGCTGGAGCCGGGTGTGCCGTTTGACGTTCTTGAAGCGCGCGCGGCCGAAGTGGACTAAAGCGAGTATAGCGCGCCGCACAAATGAACCCGGCGCGCTTTACCGCACGATCTCCTCCGTCTCGACGAACATGTTCTTCCAGGCACGGTCAATCAATTCCGGTGACATGCGGCGCGGCTTGCCTTCGAAATCGCAGATGGCGATCATCTGGTCGACAAGGAAAATCGGCTGGTAATTCGCATAAATGTTGTGGATCGATGGGTATTTCGTTTTGATCAGGTGAATGATCGCATCCTCGTCCAGCGGCAAGCCGCGCTTTTTGGCGACGAGCGCGAATATCTTCAGAAAATCCTGCTGGCTTGGTCCGTCGATCTTGATCTTGTAGAAAATCCGGCGCAGCGCAGCCTGATCGAAAATCTCATTCGGATGAAAATTGGTCGAGAAAATCACCAGCGTGTCGAAAGGCGCGACGAATTTCTCGCCCGATTGCAAGGCCAAGATGTCGTAATTCATCTCCATCGGGACAATCCATCGGTTCACAATGGATTGTGGCGGTTCCTCTTGGCGGCCAAGGTCGTCGATGATGAAAACCCCACCTGTCGCCTTGAACTGCAACGGTGCCTGATATGTGCGTGACACCGGGTTAAAGGTCAGGTCCAGCATCGACAAGGTCAGCTCGCCCCCGGTGATGACGGTTGGACGTTCGCAATAGACGTAACGTCCATCGAAGCGGTTTCCGGTCTGGCGCAGCAGGTTCGGGTCATCCTCCCACGTCTCTACCATGGTGTGCACAATCGGATCGTAAACGCTTATGATCTGACCGGCATGTGTGACCGCGCGCGGCACATAGATGCGGTCCCCCATTGCGGCGCGGATGCCGTTCGAGATAGAGGACTTCCCGTTTCCCGGCGGCCCATACATCAGAATGGAGCGCCCCGAACTGACCGCAGGGCCAAGCTCGCTCAATAGGTTTTGCGGCAGGATCAGATCGCCCATCGCGATCTGCAACTGGCGGCGCGTGATCTGCACATTTCGAATGGATTGTTTCTTGATCTGTTCAGCATAGCTGCCCAAAGGCACTGGCATCGCACCATAATATTCAGACTGCGACAGCGCGTCCATGGCGCGCCCCTTGCCTGCCTCCGTCAACTGAAAGCTGGCCTCGCTTGACGTGTTCGCCGTCAGGCTTGCCGTCGCCTCCAGCAATTTGCCCTGACGGCACTGGTCGATCAGTTCAATTGTTTGCGGGATCGGCAGGCATATCGTGCGCGCGATTTCGGAAATCCGCGACAGGCTCATGCGATACATGGTTTTCAGCAGGATATCGCGCATCATCACCAGCGTCAGGCCGGTATCGTCAAGGTTGCGCGGAACGGTCGGCGCGTTGATGGTGGGGCTATGGACATTCATTGCAGACACTCCAACCCCGTCATGCAGCGCGGGGACACAAACAGATCAGCCACCAAGGGCCGATGCGACCAGATACAACAGCAGCGCCGGGCCAAGTGCCAGGCCAAGCGGAAACTCGCGCCGCTGCCAACTTTCCCAATCGGGTGCCAACCCGACAATCGCCGTGGAGCTGCGCGCCAGCCGATGCGCGATAAAGCTGATCACAATAACGGCGGACAACAGAAGCATGAAGCTGCCAAGGTCGGCCAGCGCGATAAACGGCGCCATGGCCGCGGCGAATTTAGCATCGCCCGCGCCCAACAACCCCACCGAACTAAGCACGAACCCAACAACCAGCACCAGCGCCAGCCCGGCCCAGCCCCAGGCCCAGACCTGCAAGGGCAAGGCCAAAGGGCCGATGATTGAATAGACCGCGACCAGCGCGATCACGGCGTAATTGTGGATCTTCATCCATTTCAGGTCGCTCCACGCGACCCAAAGCGCAATCGGGGCCACGAATGGCAGAAACCAGATCGCGGCGATTTCGGACAGCGCCATCAGCCAATCCCCCCATCGAGCGCGCGTAGGGCGCGCACGGCTTCGTCGAAGTGTTGCGGATGCGTATCGATCGCTTCCTGCAACAAGGTGCGCCCGACATTCACGTCGCCCTTACGAATTGCGGCAATCGCCATGGTGTGCAGCAACATCGCGCGTTCCTGTTGGGTCATCCGCACCAGTGGCAGGCTGTAATTGCCCTGCGCAACCCTTGCGAGCGCCATATTGGTCTTGGCCGTGAACAGGTGCGGATCATGCTGTAACGCTTGAGAAAAGAGCTGTTCGGCTTCGCGCGGTGCACCGCGCGTCAGCTTGGAAAACCCCCAGTTATTGAACACGCCGGATGGGCGCGTGGTCAGGCCGGCCGCGGTTTCGTAGAAATGATCCGCCTTCTTCCAATCTTTTTTGCCATCGGCAATCATCGCCTCCAGCCGGTAGCGGTCGAAGGTTTCATGCGTGGGTGGCACGGTGTTAAGCACCGTTTCTGCCGAATCCCAGTCATTGGCGCGCATATGGGCTTCGGCCAACATGACCTTGTCATCCTGCGTGCCTTCGGGATGTTGCGCCACGGTGCGCCATGCCGGGATGGCCTCGGCCAAGCGCCCTGCGCGCACCAACGATCGGGCAAGCCCGCGCTGAAGGGTTACATTGTCGGGGTCACGCTCTACCTGTGTCGCGAAATAAGCCACCGCTTCTTCGGGGTTCCCCGAGGCGAGCATCAGTTCAGCGACATTCTTCTGGTCAACTGCATTCACAGCGTCAATCGCGCGCGTGACATTTGCCGGGTTGCTGCCGCTACAGGCGGATATCACTAATGCGCTGCCCACAAGCAGCGTCCTCAATATGGGTTGGCGCATTTTTTGCGTCCTCATTGCTCGTTACAACGGCGTATCCAGCAGCAGGAACCTGCCTTGGCCACGCCGCACCAGCGATAGCCGGTGTGCCTCAATTTCAGCATACCCGGTTTCTTCGGTTTTTTCGATTGCCAAACGCAGGTTTTCACGAATTTCCCGCGATCTTCCGCCATCAAATGCAAAAGCGTTGCGAAAATGTAGCCCTGCTTCACCCCATTTGCCTTGCTCGCTGAGGGCGACGCCCAGATTATTATGCGCGGGCACGAAAGTTTCATCCTGTTCAAGCGCGCGTCGCAACACCTGCTCGGCCTGTTGAACGCGGCCCAGACGCAAGTTGGCAGAGCCTATGGCCGACAGGATATCGGCATTGACGCCCCGCTCGGCAGAGGCGCGGTAATAAGCCCGCAGTGCAAGTTCATATTCTCCTGCCGCCATTAACCGATGACCAACGACCAACCCGTCGACCGCTTCCGCGATATCGTTGCCCCGCGATGCGATCTGGTCAGGCCCGGCCCCCATAGCGGATGCGCTGTCGCGCGCCCTGTCGGCAGAGGGCGCGCAGCCAAGGACCGCGAGAGAGAGGACAAGGCAGACGAAGTGCCGCATTACATGCCCGTGATGTTGCTGGTGCTCAATTCAGTCATGATGCCGACAACAGACGGCCCGATCAAGATAATCAGCAAAGGCGGGACGGTGAACATCATGGTACCAAGCGTCATTTTGGTTGGCAGGATATTCGCCTTTTCCTCTGCACGCATGATTCGCTTGTCGCGCATTTCGGATGCGAAGACCCGCAGCGCGTCGGTGATAGAGGTGCCGTAGGCGGCGGCCTGAATCATCACTGTGGTGAAGCTTGTAATGTCGGAAATGTCGCACCGCTTGGCCAGGTCCTTCAACACCTCGCTCCGCTCGCGACCGGCCTTCACCTGCTCGCCCACGGTGGTCAGTTCTTCACCAAGCGCCGGATAGCCGTTCTTGATCTCAATCGAGACCCGCTGGATGGATTGGTCAAGCGACTGTCCCGCCTCGACACAGATCAGCAGCATGTCAAGCGCATCGGGGAAACCAGAGATGATCTCTTCCTTGCGTGCCTCGACCCGCCCATCGATCCATTTGCGCGGTCCATAATAACCGATCAGCATGGGAAGAATGATCCCCCCCGCCTTCATCTGTGTGCTCTCAAAAGTGTCGGGCGCAATCACAAACACTACCAAAAGCGATACAATCAGCAGACCGATAGCCAGAATGAATTGCAGCGCCTGAAAGTCGCGCACCGCGTGTCGACCATGATACCCCGCCTGGATCATACGCTGGCGCGCCTCTGACATCTCCTTTGCGTCTTCTGGCTCAAGGAATTTTGCGTATTTATCCAGAGCCTTAAGGCCGCTGCTCTGCTTGAGGCGGAGTGCAGTGCTGGCGCTTCCAGACTTGTCGGCCTTTGCACTTTCAGCCGCGTCAATCTGCTCTTTCAGCCTGTTCATCGGGTCGCCGGAATTGTCGCCAACTGCGGCAAATCCTGCAATCGCAACCAGCACAAGGCCCACCAGACCCAAAATCAGGATCGTGCCAAACCCACCTTGGAAAATATCGAACATCGGAAAACTTCCTTATTGCTGGTGCAGGTCAGACTTTGATGTCGGTCATCTTGCGCATGTAGAGCACATTGATGACCAGAAACAGGCCGACGATAATGGCCAACGGGATGTAAAGTGGCGTGCCCTTCACGGGGTCGTAGTAGTCCGGTTTGATGACCTGAATCATGACCATGGCCAGAATCGGGAAGCCAGACAGGAACATCCCAGACCATTTCGCTTCTGCGGTAATCGCCCGCACCCGCCGGAACAGCTTGAAGCGCGAGCGAATGACTTTGGACAGACCATCCAAAATCTCGGCCAGGTTGCCCCCAGATTTCTGCTGAATGGAAACCGCAACCGATAGGAACCCGATATCTGGCAGGCCGACCCGATTGCCGAATTCGGCAAGCGCTTCGCCTGCGTCGCGGCCATAGGCGACCTCGTCAGAGATCAAGCCCAACTCAGTGCCAAGCGGGTCCGCGATTTCATCCGCCGCAATACCAAGGGCCGCACTAAACGGGTGCCCCACGCGCAGGCTGCGCACCATAAGATCGACCGCTTCCGCCAATTGCTCTTCGATTGCTCCGATGCGCTTTTTGGCTTTATGAGACACCCAGAAAAATACGCCCCCCACGCCCATCGCGATCGCGATGACCAGACGCACGGGAAGCGGCGCGCTTGTGCCAAAGGTCAGCATAACAAAGCTGAACAGGCTGAGCCCGCCCATAAGCATCAGCAGCATTTGGGGGGTAAAGGCAATATTGGCTTTCTGCGCACGATCTGAGAGCAGGCCGTAAAGAGGGATAGAATCGCGCGCGACATGCACCGAGCGCTCCTTGCGGAGCTGCTCTATGATATCCTGCTTGGACTTGCCCTTGGACATCAGCTCCAGGCGACGGTTCAGCTTCGAATCATGTTCGATACTTTTGCCGTAAAGAAGCAGATAAAGCCCCTGAATAATGAACAGGACGGCACCAAATATCGCAATATAGATCAATGGGCTAAGTGAGAGTTCCATGTTCAGTTCGCCTTCACTTGGTCATAAATTGCAGACGGAAGGTCATAGCCCCAACGCTTGAATCGGTCCGCGTAATGCGAGCGCAAACCGGTCCCGGTGAAATGGCCCAGGATGGTGCCGTCGGGTTCCATTCCGGTGCGTTCAAACCGGAAAATTTCCTGCATGGTGATGATTTCGCCTTCCATGCCGGTAATCTCTGTGATCGACATCATGCGGCGTGACCCGTCTTGCAGCCGCGAGACCTGGACAATCAGGTTCACAGCCGAGCCGATCTGGCTGCGCACAGCTTTCAGCGGCATCTCGATCCCGGCCATAGCGACCATGTTTTCAAGGCGGCTGATGCCGTCACGCGCGGAGTTGGCGTGGATGGTGGTCATAGACCCGTCATGGCCCGTATTCATGGCCTGCAACATGTCGATCACTTCCTCGCCACGGGTTTCGCCCACGATAATGCGGTCAGGACGCATCCGCAGTGCGTTGCGCAAACAGTCGCGCTGGGTGACCGCGCCCTTGCCTTCCATATTGGCCGGGCGGCTTTCCATGCGGCCGACATGTTCCTGCTGTAGCTGCAATTCCGCCGTATCCTCGATGGTCAAGACGCGCTCAGTATTGCCGATAAAGCTGGACAATGCGTTAAGCGTGGTGGTCTTGCCCGAGCCGGTGCCGCCGGACACGATCACGTTCAATCGGGTCGATACTGCCGCTTCCAGATAAAGTGCCATCTCGGGCGAAAACGCACCGAAATTCACCAGGTCGGCGGTGCCCAGCTTTTCTTTCTTGAACTTACGGATAGAAACCAGCGAGCCATCCACCGCAACCGGTGGCACCATGGCGTTGAAGCGCGACCCATCGGCAAGCCGCGCGTCGACATAGGGGTTCGATTCATCGACGCGGCGGCCCACGGCCGACACGATCTTGTCGATAATGCGCAACAGGTGGCGTTCGTCGCGGAAGGTGACATCGGTCAATTCCAGCTTGCCCGCGCGTTCGACAAATATCCGCTTTGGACCGTTCACAAGAATATCGTTGACGGAATCATCCTGCAAAAGAGGTTCCAGCGGCCCAAGACCCATCACCTCGTAGAACAGATCGCGGTTCAGCGTGGTGCGCTCTTCACTGTTGAGCACCACATTCATTTCGGACAAGGCTTCGACCACGATGGAGTTGATCTCTTCGCGCAGTTCCGATTCGCTGGCGTTTTCCAGTGCTGACAGGTTCAGGTTGTCCAGCAGGCGGCGATGCAAGTCCGACTTGATCTTGTTCATGCGCAGTTTGCGCTGCTCTTCCTTAGAGCCTGCGACGGGTGTGGTCACCGCGCGCGGTTTGGGATCTTGCTGTGCCTCGACAGGTGCCTTTTGAAGCTCGGAAGGCGCCGGGCGTGTCGTGCCCCCGGCAGAGGGGCGTACAGGCTGCGCAGAATTTTCTGCGTTCTTGCGATAACGTGCAAACATGTTTGGTCCTCGTTACTCTGCTGCCAGCTTTGTGGCGCTGGCAGTATTGTGCAGTTCAATTGCCGTTTTGCGAATTTCCTTCAACAGCGGGTTCTTGCCCGCAAATTCAGCCAAAGGGAGCCCGTGGTCATTGGCATCTCGTACCTGGATACCGCCGTCTGGCAGGTGAAGATGAAGGTCAATCCCAAGGCTTTCGGCCATGCGCTTGGCGCGCGATTTACCACCAAGGTCCGTGAATTTCGGGGCGCGATTCAGGACGAAGCGGTGCTTCGACAAGTCGATACTATCGGCCTTCAAGGCGCGGATCATGCGCAGCGTGTTCTGGGCCGAGCGCATGTCCAGTTCCATCATGGCAAAGAACGCGTCGGACTTGTTCAGAACCGTTTCCGTCCAGTGCATGACAGCACGCGGCAAGTCGATGATGACATAATCGAAATGTTCGCGCGCCATTGAGACCACGCGGTCAATCTCTTCCGGAGCAAGCAGATCAAGCGGCAGCATGTCTGACGGCGCAGTCAGCACATACAGTTTTTCCTGAAACACCTGCAACGCAGCAAAGAATGCATCCGCGTCCATCGATGCGGTCTGTGACAGCAGTTCATAGACCTTTTCGGTGCGCGCAAGGTCAAGATAGGTCGCAACCGAACCGGATTGAAAGTCAAAATCGAGAATGCAGACCTTCCGTTCTTCAGTCTTGGAAATCTGCGCAAGTTCCCAAGCCATGTTTACGACGAAATTGGTGGAACCTGCCCCGCCGCACAGCGCCTGCACGGCAAGAACAGAGCCTTGCTTGCCGCCGGGTGTGGTAAACGCCGCTGCCGTGTCCAGCTTGGCCTGGTCCGCTTTATGAAGCCGCTCAATCGCGTCATGCAAGGCGTTCTCGGGTAGCGGATATGGCACGAAATCTTCGGCCCCCGCCCGCAATAACTGGTGCAGCAAGATCGGCGACAATGCTTCGGCTATCAACAGAATATGGATACTTCGAGCCGAGGCTTTCTCGATGATGCCGCGGACGATCTGCATGGACGATTCATCCGCATCGTCCAACGCAATGGCGATCACTTCCAGCGCGCCGGCGTCGGGTTCGGACAGGTAGGCGTAGGCTTCTGCAAAGGTTAGATCCCCCCAGTCCTCACCAAATTCGGTTTCCATATCTTCAATAAGAAGGTCGAAACTTTGCACATCACGAGACACCGTGCAGGCACGGATCAGCTCAGATTTGTTCTGCGAAACGGCGGTCATGGCGTTCATCCTAAAATACTGTGAAAGCTCATTCTGCCAGCGTGCCACCATGTGGGTGCAAACAGATATGGCTGCTCTCTGAAACCAAGATTGTCGATAAATCTGGCAAGATTTGGGCTAAACTACCGGAATTGTTCGGCACGGCCCTCATTTTGTAAAAAAAACCCGCGCTTGTGACGCGGGCTTGAAAATTAAATAGCAAGCGGGGTTCCTGGAGAGTGTCCGATCTTCTGTGTAACCGGGATCTGGTCCATGCTTCCTGAGAGGAGCAAGGACGATGACGATTTCCAAGGAACTGCTGGACGAACTTCTGAAGGGCTGCGAGCGCCCTGAAGATCTGC